>JAZKIW010000045.1:0-6091 GCA_040384625.1 Pseudomonadota bacterium
CCTGGCTCTACGTGCTGGAGCACGGCAAACGCCTCCAGCTGCCAGACCAGGTGTCCACCTCAATTGAAAGATGGCAGAAGATCCTCGAGCGACGTGCACCTTTGGTCGAGAACACCATTGCCGAGCAGATGGCGTCGGTGGGCGGCATCATCCCAGGCACGGACATGTGCAAGTCGTCGGCACAGGTGCCTATCGTCGCGGGTGACCGTCGCCTGGGTGGCATCAACGTCGAGAACCACGAGCGCGAGCATGCCTTTGGCGAGTCCGAGGTGCGCCTTCTGCAGACCATCGCCGCCAGTCTGGGTGTGGCCCTGCAAAGCGCTCGCCTCTTCGACGAGACCCAGCGCCTCTTGAAGGAGACCGAGCAGCGCAACGCCGAGCTGGCGGTGATCAACAGCGTGCAACAAGGTATCGCTGGTTCGCTCGATTTTCAGGGCATCGTCGAGCTCATCGGAGACAAGCTGCGCGTCGAATTGCGTCAGAGCGACATCAGCATCCGTTGGTTCGACGCCGCGACCGACATGCAGCACAACCTGTACACCTACCAGCATGGCAAACGCCTGCCCAATTGGTTTCGGCCGCTGTCCCAGGCCAGCGAAGGAACGCACCGCCTGATCCAAACCCGCCAGCCGAACGTCTTTGGCAGCGTGGCCGAACAACGCGACGGTGGCGTCCGGGCAGTGCCTGGCACCGACCAGGCGAAGTCGATGGTTTACGTGCCAATCGTCGGCCGTGACCGGGTGATCGGCCTGATCGGCATGGAAGACTATGAGCGCGAGCATGCCTACCGCGAAGCCGATGTGCGCCTGTTGCAGACAGTCGCAAATTCGATGGGCATGGCGCTGGAGAGCGCGCGCCTGTTCGACGAGACGCAGCGCCTGCTGAAGGAAACCGAGCAGCGCAACGCCGAGCTGGCGGTGATCAATGCCATTCAGCAGGGCATTGCCGGGTCGCTGGACTTCCAGGGCATCGTCGACCTGGTCGGCGACAAGTTGCGCGAAGTGCTGGGCACCGAGGATCTGCAGATCCGCTGGCTGGATCACGAGAAGCGGACCAGCGGCTGGCTTTATGTCGTCGAGCACGGCAAGCGGTTCCAGCTTGCGCCGCAGGTCTTCGACTCCGACGAGAAGTGGCAGGCAATGCTTGCCCGGCGCGACCCGCTGGTGGAGAACACTATCGCCGAGCAGATGGCCGCCGCAGGCGTCGTACCCGGCACTGACATGTGCAAGTCGTCGGCGATGGTTCCGATCGTCGGCGGCGACCGGCGCCTGGGCAGCATCATGGTCGAGAATCATGAACGCGAGCATGCGTTCGGGGAGTCCGAGGTGCGCCTGCTGCAGACCATCGCGTCGAGCCTGGGCGTGGCGCTGCAGAGCGCACGCCTGTTCGACGAGACGCAGCGCCTGCTCAAGGAGACCGATGCGCGCGCGGCCGAACTGGCCATCATCAACGGCGTGCAGCAGGGGCTGGCGCAGAAGCTCGATGCGGCGTCGATCTACGAACTGGTCGGCGACAAGCTGCGCGAGCTGTTCGACTCGCAGGGCATCAGCATCGCGACCTTCGACGTCGAGCACGACATCCGGCGCTACGCCTACCTGCTCGAACGCGGCCAGCGCCACGAGGTGGCCGACGGTCCGATCTCGCGCATCAGCCAGGAGCTGATCCGCAGCGGCGAGCCGCTGCTGATCAACGAAGACATGTCGGGGCGCATGGAGGCGCTGGGCATTCGACGCTCCACCGTGCCCGGCACCCAACCCTCGAAGAGCCTGCTGCGGGTGCCGGTGTTCACCGGTGGTCGAGTGGTTGCGGTGATTGGGCTGGACAACGTCGACCGCGAGCACGCCTTCGACGATGCCGACCTGCGCCTGCTCACCACACTCGCTGGCAGCATGAGCGTGGCGCTGGAGAGTGCGCGCCTGTTCCAGGAAACGCAGTCGCTGCTGGCGCAAACCGAGCAGCGTGCCGGCGAGCTGGCCACCATCAATGCGCTGGGCCAGGCGCTGTCGTCGAAGATCGATCTCGACGAGCTGATCCACACGGTGGGCGAGAAGATGCGGGAGACCTTCCGCGCCGACGTCGTTTACGTCGCGCTGCTGGACGAGGCGGCCGGTTTGATCCGCTTCCCATACGCGCACGGCGACGAACTGACGCCGATCGAAGCCGGAGAGGGCCTCACCGGCAAGATCATCCAGACCGGCAAGGCCCTGCTGCTCAACGAGGCGGTGGACGAGGCGGCCATCGCCATCGGCGCCACCCAGCTGGGCGTCAAGGCCGCCTCGTACCTGGGCGTGCCCATCACCGTGCGCGGCAAGGCGATCGGCGTCATCAGCGTTCAGAGCACACAGCTGGAAGGGCGGTTCAACGCGGCGGACCAGAACCTGCTGGCCACCCTGGCCGCAGGCGTGGGCGTGGCGATCCGCAATGCGCAGCTGTTCGCCGAGGCACGCGAGGCACGGGCCCAGGCCGAGGGCGCCAACGAGGCCAAGAGCAGCTTCCTGGCGACGATGAGTCACGAGATCCGCACGCCGATGAACGCCGTCATCGGCATGAGCGGCTTGCTGCTCGACACGCCACTCAACGACGAACAGCGTGACTACGCCAGCACGATCCGCGACTCCGGCGATGCGCTGCTGACGATCATCAACGACATCCTCGACTTCTCGAAGATCGAGGCCGGGCGGATGGACATCGAGCACCAGGCCTTCGACCTGCGCGAATGTGTCGAGTCGGCGCTCGACCTGGTCAGCACGCGTGCGGCCGAGAAGCAGCTCGACACCGCCTACCTGTTCGAGGGCGAGGTGCCGCGCAGCGTGCAGGGCGATGTGACGCGCCTGCGCCAGGTGCTGCTCAACCTACTGGCCAATGCGGTCAAGTTCACCGACCGCGGCGAGGTGGTGCTAACGGTGAATGCCGGCCCGGTGCAGCGTGGCGAGGTCGAACTGAACTTCACCGTGCGCGACACCGGCATAGGTCTGTCGACCGAAGGCATGGGCCGCCTGTTCAAGTCCTTCTCTCAGGCCGACGCCAGCACCACGCGCAAGTACGGCGGCACGGGTCTGGGGCTGGCCATCAGCCAGCGCCTGGCCGAGCTGATGGGCGGGCGCATGTGGGCCGAGAGCGCGGGTCTCGGTCGCGGCGCCAGCTTCCACTTCACCATCCGCGTTCCGGTGGCCGAGACGGCCGTCGCCAGCCGGCGCGACTACATCGGCCACCAGCCCGAACTGCAGGGCCGGCGCGTGCTCATCGTCGACGACAACGCCACCAACCGGCGTGTGCTGATGCTGCAGACCGCCAAGTGGGGCATGTCGCCGCGCGAAGCCGCCAGCCCTTCCGAAGCCCTGCGGACCCTGCAGGCCGGCGACCGCTTCGATCTGGCGATCCTGGACATGCACATGCCCGAGATGGATGGCACCGAGCTGGCCCGGCGCATCCACCAGAGTCACCCGGCGCTGCCTCTGGTGCTGTTCAGCTCGCTCGGACGGCGCGAGGCGGGCGATAGCCTCTTCAGCGCCACCCTGGCCAAGCCGCTGCGCCAGAGCCAGCTGTTCGATACCCTGGTCAACCTGCTGGCGCACGACACCGCGGCGACGGCGCCGAAGCAGGCGGCCGCGGTCAAGTCGAGGATCGATCCGGACATGGCAGCGCGCCACCCGCTTCGCATCCTGCTGGCCGAAGACAATGTGGTGAACCAGAAGCTGGCGTTGCGTCTGCTGCAGCAGATGGGCTACCGGGCCGACCTGGCCAGCAACGGCGTGGAGGCGATCGAAAGCGTCGAGCGCCAGACCTATGACGTGGTGCTGATGGACGTGCAGATGCCTGAGCTGGATGGCCTGGAGGCGACGCGGCGCATTGCCGCCCGCTGGGGGCCGGGACAGCGCCCGCGCATCGTGGCCATGACGGCCAATGCGATGGCCGGCGACCGCGAGGCCTGCCTGCAGGCCGGCATGGACGATTACATCACCAAGCCGATCCGCGTCGATCAGTTGATCGAGGCACTGAATCAGGCCGCGAGCCGAGGAGTCAATTGAGATGAACGACGTCGTGATCGATCCCGCCACCTTCAGCGAGCTGCAGGAGACGGCGGGGGCCGAGTTCGTTGCCGAGCTGGTCACCACCTTTCTCGAAGAGGCGCCGCTGATGCTGGCCGAGCTGCGCGACGCCCGTGCCGCCGGCGACGACACACGGTACCGGCGCGCGGCGCACTCGCTGAAGTCCAACAGCCACACTTTCGGGGCGCTGGCCCTCGCTGCGAGCGCCCGCGCGCTCGAGCTGAAGGGGCTCGACGCAGACCCGGCGCAGGACGCCGCGGCCCTGGACGCGCTCGACTCGGCATACGCCGGTGCGGCCAAGGCACTGCTGGAGCTGTCCCATGGCTGAGCGAGCCGCCCGTCTGCTGGTGGCCGACGACAACAAGGTCAATCGCTTGCTGCTGCAGCGCAGCCTGCAGCTGCAGGGTCACAGCGTGGCGCTCGCAGAGAACGGCCGCATCGCGCTCGAGATGCTCGCCCGCGAGCCCTTTGATCTGCTGCTGCTGGACATCGCGATGCCCGAGATGGATGGCTTCCAGGTGCTCGAGCATCTGCGGGCGGACCGCCAATTGCGCGACCTGCCGGTGATCGTGACTTCGGCCGTCGAAGGCATGGACAGCGTGGTGCGCTGCATCGAGTGCGGGGCCGAGGACTATCTGCCCAAACCCGTCAACGTCGTGCTGCTGAAGGCACGCATCGGCGCCAGCCTCGAGAAGAAGCGTCTGCGCGACCAGCAGAAGGAACTGGTGCGGCGCTTCGCGACGCGCGAGGTGGCCGATGACCTCGACCTGTCGGGCTTCGCGCTGGGCGGCCACACCGTGCAAGCCACGGTCATGTTCAGCGACATCCGCGGCTTCACCACGATGGCCGAGCAGATGTCGCCGGAGGAGACGATCGAGCTGCTGAACACCTACTACACCCTGATGTTCGATGCCATCAGCGGCCACGGCGGGGTGGTCAATCAGATCATCGGCGACGGCCTGATGGCGATCTTCGGAGCGCCGCTGCCGTTGGCCGATCCGTGCGGCAGTGCAGTGCGGGCGGCGCGGGAGATGGTCGAGATGGTGGCCCTGTACAACCTCGAGCCGGAGCGTGCGGGAAAGGCGGCGATCCGCATCGGCGTCGGCATTGCGTCGGGCTCGATGATCGCCGGTTACACCGGCACCAAGGACCGCGCCACCTATACCTGCGTGGGCGACGCCGTGAACCTGGCTGCGCGCATGGAGGCCTACACCAAAGAGGCGCAGTGCGCGGTGCTGATCGACGGCGCCACGGCGCAGGCGCTGGGCGACAGCGCGTTGCTCAGCGCACTGGGCTCGGTGCAGTTCAAGGGCAAGGCAGAATTCATCGAGGTTTTCTCCGTGCAGGCCTGAACCTCAGGCGGCCTTGAGCATGTACAGCTGCCACAGATCCTTCGGGTTCATGCGCAGCAACGGGCGCACAGCGAGCAGGCCGGTCTTGCCGATGCTGGCTTCGAGGTAGCGCAGTTCAGCGAGGCTGGACCTGGCCTCCTCGTCGAGCGGGACCTCGAAGCCGTTCTCTCGCATCATCAGCAGGCCCTTGGCGCGCAGCGACAGTTCGGTGTAGAGGCGCAGATAGCACAGCACGTCGGCCAGCAGCGGGCCCGCGAAGCGGTCGCGCAGGGTGTCCAGGTAGCGGCCGAGCGGCGAGTCGGCGATCTGGCCGGCATTGATCAGATCCAGCATCTGCACGTCCGTGTCGAAGCCTGCGCCGAGCCAGTCGCGGGTGGCCTGTTCGCTGCGCTGGAACACGATCATCATTAGCATCGGCAAGGCGATCATCACAGTCAATGTGGCGATGTGGGGCGCGTGACTGAGGTGATTGAAAGCCGAGTGCAGCACGGTGGCCAGCACCCAGCCTGGCACGAAAGCGCGCCATGCGGTGCGGTGCAGTCGGCCCAGCAGGGCCAGCGCCATGACGGCGAAGAGGGCCGTCGTGCCGCCGTGCATGATCGCCGTGCCGAAACCGCGCACGACCCAGGTCGACATCGAGGCCTCGGGGACCAAACGCAGGAAGTGGATGTTCTCGACCAGCGCGAAGCC
>JAZKIW010000046.1:0-56570 GCA_040384625.1 Pseudomonadota bacterium
CGACGCCGGCGTAGTCGCGGTACTCCTGGTAGCTCTTCGCGCGCGGGTCGGTGTCCTTCAGGTTCTCGCCGTCGTAGACCTGCATCTTCGAGTACAGCGACGAGTTCTCGGGCTCCTTCAGCCTCGTGAGCACCGCGAACTGGCTCATCATTTTCAGCGTGCCAGGGGCGCACTTGGCCTCCGCCAGCGACGAGTTGCGGATCAGCTTCTCGTAGATCTTCACCTCTTCGCTCACGCGCAGGCAGTACGGCACCTTGACGATGTAGATGCGGTCGAGGAAGGCCTCGTTGTTCTTGTTGTTGCGAAAGGCCTTCCACTCGCTCTCGTTGCTGTGCGCCAACACGATGCCGTCGAACGGGATCGCGCCGAAGCCTTCCGTGCCCTTGTAGTTGTTCTCCTGGGTCGCGGTGAGCAGGGGATGCAGCACCTTGATCGGCGCCTTGAACATCTCGACGAATTCCAGGAGGCCCTGGTTCGACAGGCACAGGCCGCCCGAGTAGCTGTAGGCATCCGGATCGTCCTGGGCAAAGGTCTCGAGTTTGCGGATATCGACCTTGCCGACCAGGGAGCTGATGTCCTGGTTGTTCTCGTCACCCGGCTCGGTCTTGCTGATGCCGACCTGTTTCAGGATCGACGGATGGCGCTTGACGACCTTGAACTTGCGGATGTCGCCACCGAATTCTTCCAGGCGCTTGACCGCCCAGGGCGACAGGATGCGCTGCAGATAGCGGCGCGGGATGCCGTATTCCTTCTCCAGGATCGGGCCGTCCTCGACCAGGTCAAAGAGGCCCAGCGGCGACTCGTTGACCGGCGAGCCCTTGATGGCGTACATCGGCACGTCCTGCATCAACTGCTTCAGACGTTCGGCAATCGAACTCTTGCCGCCGCCCACCGGGCCCAGCAGGTAGAGGATCTGCTTCTTTTCTTCCAGGCCCTGCGCCGCGTGGCGGAAATAGGACACGACCTGCTCGATCGAGTCCTCCATGCCATAGAACTCGGCGAAGGCAGGGTAGATCTTGATGACCTTGTTGGCGAAGATGCGCGACAGCCGCGGATCGTTGCGGGTGTCGACCATCTGCGGCTCGCCGATGGCCTTGAGCATGCGCTCGGCGGCGGTGGCATAGGCCAGAGGATTCTTCTTGCACTCGGCGAGATAGTCCTCGAGGGACAACTCTTCTTCGCGCGTGCGTTCGAAGCGTGCGGTGAAACTGCTTATCGCGTCCATGTGCGGACCTCCTGGGAAGGACAGGACGCCCGCAAGCAAGTTGCTTGCCGACGTCTGGGAAGTTCTGATGCAGTCCCGGCTTGACGGGCCCAGGCGGCATCAGAGCTTTCCGATCCTCTCGCACATGAAAGTTCCGCTATCTTCCTTCCAGCATCGCGCAGTCGGCGCCAGACCAAAGCGAGATGTGCGGCGCTTTCCGCCCACATTTCACGCCACAGGCCGGCCCGACATCAACGTGTCGCCGCCATTGTCCGCTGACGCCGCGCGGGTTGTTTTTAGTGCCTGTCGGCTCAGCCGTCAATCAATGCCGGATCCCAGGCGTGCACCGTCTGGCGCTGCTCGCCGAGCTTTTCGATGGTCAGGTGCATCTTGTCGCCCGGTTTCAGGAACACCGGATTGGGCTTGATGCCCAGACCGACGCCCGGCGGCGTGCCGGTGGTGATCAGGTCGCCGGGTTGCAGGGTCATGAAGCGGCTGAGGTAGCTGACGATCTCGGCGGCACCGAAGATCATCGTCTTGGTATTGCCCTTCTGGTAGCGGTGGCCGTTGACGTCGAGCCACATCGACAGGTTCTGCACGTCGCCGACCTCGTCGGTCGTGACCAGCCAGGGACCGACGGGCCCGAAGGTGTCGCAGCCCTTGCCCTTGTCCCACTGGCTGCCGCGTTCGAGCTGGTATTCGCGCTCCGACACATCGTTGACGACGCAATAGCCCGCCACATGCGCCAGCGCGTCGGCCTGCGACACATAGCGCGCCCGGCTGCCGATCACGATGCCGAGTTCGACCTCCCAGTCGCTCTTGACCGAGCCCTGTGGCAGCACCACCGGGTCGTTGCAACCGACGGCGCAGTCGACGGTCTTCATGAAGACGATCGGCTCCTTGGGGATCGGCATGTTCGACTCGGCCGCATGGTCGGCGTAGTTCAGGCCGATGGCGATGAACTTGCTCATGCCCGTCCAGGGCACCGCCAGCCGCCCCTGCGGCACCACCGGCAAGCCGTTCAGGTCCAGCGCGCGCAGCGCGGCCAGGCCGGCCGGTGCCAGCGTCGCGGGGGTGATGTCGGCGATCAGGCCAGACAGGTCGCGAACCCGCCCCTGGGCGTCGAGCAGGCCGGGTTTCTCCTGGCCCTTGGGGCCGTGTCGCAGCAGCTTCATGTCGTGCTTTCTTTGGGTTGGAAATTGCTCAATTCGACCAGCCGCCGTCGATGACGTGGGCCACGCCGGTGGTGAATCCAGACTCGTCACTGGCCAGGTAGACGGCCAGCGCGGCGATCTCGTCGGCCCGGCCCAGGCGCCCCATCGGCTGGCGCGCGACGTAGCTGGCCTCGACCTGGGCCACGCTCTGTGCGCTCGCTTGGGCGCCGGCCGCAATCCGCTCGCGCAGGCTCGGCGACTCGACGGTGCCGGGGCAGATCGCATTGCAGCGAATGCCCCTGCCGACGAAGTCGGCAGCCACCGACTTTGTCAGCCCGATCACCGCTGCCTTGGTCGCCCCGTAGACGAAGCGGTTCGGCGCGCCCTTGATGCTGCCGGCCACCGACGCGATGTTGACGATCGACCCGCCGCCGCGCTCCAGCATCGCCGGCAGGAAGGCCTTGATCATGCGGTACTGCGAGCGCACGTTGAGCTCGAAGCCGAAGTTCCATTCTTCCTCGGTGCAGTCGAGCAGGGTGCCGGCGTGCACGAATCCGGCGCCGTTGAAGAGGATGTCGACCGCGCCGACGGCCTGCGCCGCGGCCGCGATCGCCGCGGCATCAGTCACGTCGAGCACGCGCGTGGCGCAGCCGGTCTCGGCAGCCAGGCTCTGCAGCAGAGCGGCATTGACGTCGCTGGCGATCACGCGCGCGCCTTCGCGAACGAAGGCTTCGGCGGTGGCGCGGCCAATGCCCTGACCAGCGGCAGTGAGGAAGGCGGTCTTCCCCGCCAGGCGTTGAGTGCTGCTCATCGGGTGTTGTCGTGGGCTCGGTCGCGCAGTGTCATGCCGCCAGCGTAGCCGCAACGCCACGTTGCTGCAGGCTTTGCAGCCACGGCGCCAGCGCGGCAATCAGGCGCGGGTCACCCGACAGGTCGCCGAACACCGGTGCGAAGCGGGTCAGGTGCTCGGCGCGGGCCCGTACGTCGGGCAGAGCCTGGGCTTCGCGCCACAGCGCCTGCAATGGCACGGCCAGCGGGTCGTCGATGGTGTAGGGCTGGCCGGCCTCGTCGTGCCCGCGCAGGAAGTGGAGCCAGCCGGCCAGGGCCAGCGCGAGGTGGGCGATTGGCGCACCAGCCGTGAGCCGGTGACGCACGGTGGCCAGAAGGCGCTGCGGAATCTTCTGCGAGCCGTCCATCGCGATCTGGGCGCAGCGGTGCGCCAGTGCCGGGTTGGCAAAGCGCTGCAGCAAGCGCGCGCGGTAGTCGGGCGGCACGGTCAGGCCCGCCAGCGTCGGTTCGACCTCGCGCTGCAGCATCGCATCGAGAAAGCTTTGCAGCGCAGGTTGGGCCATCGCCGCATCGACCGTCTTCCAGCCCGCGACCACGCCCAGGTAGGCCAACGCCGAGTGGGCGCCGTTGACCATGCGCAGCTTCAGGCGCTCCCAGGCGGCCACGTCGTCCTGGGCCGCCACGTAGCGCACGCCCGGCCAGGCGGGGCGGCCGGCAGCGAAGCGGTCTTCCAGCACCCAGTCGATGAAGGGCTCGGCGAGCACCGGCCAGGCGTCCTGCAGGCCGAGCGCGTTGCCGATGGCTTCGCGGTCGGCATCGGTGCTGCGCGGCACGATGCGATCGACCATGCTGCAGGGGAAGCTGCAGTGTCCGGCGATCCAGTCGACCAAGGCCGCATCGCCCAGCGCCTCGGCAAAATCCAGGACCAGGCCGCGCAGCACGCGACCGTTGGCCGGCAGGTTGTCCAGCGACAGCAGGGTCATGCCGCCCGCCTCGCGCGCACGGCGCAGGGCCAGGCCGTGCACGACGAAGCCGATGGCCGAACGCGGTGCAGCGCAATGGGCTAGGTCGTGCACGATGTCTGCGTGGTCGCGCCGCAGCGCACCACTCGCCGGGTCGTGGCAGTAGCCTTTTTCGGTCACCGTGAGGCTGACGATGCGCGCCTCGGGCGACGCGATGCGCGCCAGCACCGCGGCCGGGTCCTCCGGCGCCACCAGCATCTCGCGCACACCACCGACCACGCGCAATTGCTGCCGTGCGGCGCCGAGTTCATCGGCGTCGCGCAGCGCCAGCGTGTACAGCCCTCGCTGCGGCGACAGGGCATCGCGGGTGTCAGGGTGGCGCAGCGAGACGCCGCAGATGCCCCAGGCGACGTCTCCGCCCTGGTCCAGCGCATCGTCGTTGTAGGCCGCCAGGTGCGCGCGCATGAAGGCCCCCAGACCCAGGTGCACGATGCCCGGACGCAGTTGCGTGCGGTCGTAGCTCGGCTTGCGCACGGCGTCTGGCAGGGCCGGCAGTCGAGTGGGGTCTAGGCGGTCGAGGTTCATCGCGCCGGCACCGTCCACAGGAACAGGCGCGACGACTTCTCGCGTCCGATCGGCTTGTCCGGTACATCGACCGTGATCACCCGATCGGGCTTCCAATCGCCCATGTCCCAGTCGTGCGAGACGATGCGCGTCCCAGGCCTCAGGGCCAGCAGCCTCGGCCGCAGCTGCAGGTTGACCTCGGGCAGCAGGTACATCGTGATCACCGTGGCCTGCGACAGGTCGGTCGCGAACAGGTCTTGCACGCGGAACTCGACCCGATCGGCCACACCGGCGCGGCGCGCGTTGTCGCGGCTCTTCTCGACCAGATCGGGCACGATCTCGACGCCCAGGCCGCGGGCGCCGAATTGCTTGGCCGCGACGATGACGATGCGGCCGTCCCCCGAGCCGAGGTCGATGACGAAGTCACCCGCCTTCACGCCGGCCAGCTTCAACATCTCACGCGTCACGTTGTCCGGCGTGACGATGAAGGGCACGTCGGTGTCGAGCGCCTGCGCGCGCAGGGTCAATGGCAGCAGGCACAGCAGACCCGCGGCAAGCAACGCGATCAGGCGCTCGGTTCGCATCACCAGTGCCATAGCGTGCCGTCGTGCTGCAGACGGTTCACCGGCAGGTAGGCCCTTTGGTACGGGTACTTGGCGGCCAGGGCCTCGTCGATCTCGACGCCGTGGCCGGGCGCTTCTCCGGGGTGCATGAAGCCGGCGTCAAAGCTGTACGCGTGCGGGAACACCGCGTCGGTCACCTCGCCATGCGGCATCAATTCCTGGATGCCGAAGTTGGGCACCGACAGGTCGAAGTGCAGGGCAGCGCCCATGCACACCGGGGACAGGTCGGTTGCGCCGTGGCAGCCGGTACGCACCTGGTACAGCGAGGCGAAGTCCGCGATGCGGCGCAAGTGCGTGATGCCGCCCGCGTGAACGACGGTCATGCGGATGTAGTCGATCAGCTGGTTCTCGATCAGGCCCTTGCAGTCCCAGATCGTGTTCAGTATTTCGCCCACCGCCAGCGGCGTCGTGGTGTGCTGGCGGATCAGGCGGAACGCATCCTGGTTCTCGACCGGCGTGGCGTCCTCCATCCAGAACAGACGGTAGGGCTCGAGGTCCTTGCCCAGACGCGCCGCCTCGATCGGCGTCAGCCGGTGGTGCACGTCATGCAGCAGGTGGATGTCGGGCCCGACTGCCGAACGCACCGCTTCGAACAGTTTGGGTGTGTGCGCCAGGTACTTGTGGGTGGCCCAGTCGTGCTCGCTCGGCAGCGAGGCATCGGCCGGCTCGTAGGTTCGCGCCGCGCCCTTGGCCACGCCGTACACCTTGTCCAGCCCGGGCACGCCGCTCTGCGCGCGGATCGCCTGGAAGCCGGCTTCCTTGTGGCGCAGCACTTCGTCCACGGTGTGCTCGATGTCGCGTCCGTTGGCGTGGCCATAGACCATGACGCGCGAGCGGCTCGCGCCGCCCAGCAACTGGTAGAGCGGCATCCCGGCGGCCTTGGCTTTGAGGTCCCACAGGGCGGTGTCAACGGCGGCGATGGCGCTCATCGTCACCGGCCCGCGCCGCCAGTAAGCGCCACGGTACAGGTACTGCCAGATGTCTTCGATCTGGTGCGCATCGCGGCCGATCAGACAGGGGATGACATGGTCGTTGAGGTAGCTCGCGACGGCCAGCTCGCGGCCGTTCAGCGACGCATCGCCCAACCCGGACAAACCCTGATCGGTCTCGATCTTCAGCGTCACGAAGTTGCGGCCGGGGCAACAGACGATGACACGGGCAGCAATGATTTTCATGATTCCGGGTCCGTCATGGCAGACAGGGGCCGTAACCCCCGTATACAACCGGGATTGCAATCACCGGTACAAGCCGGATCTTCACCTTCACCACCTGCAGGAGTTGCACAGGATGTCGCCCCAGAAACCCGCCCGCCTGACCGTCGCCGACTTCGATCCCGAAGTCATGCGCCTGTTCGACCAGTACGTTCACGGCCAGCTCGACCGCCGCGGCTTTCTCGACCGCGCCGGGCGCTTTGCGGCGGCCAGCGGCACCACGGCGGCCGGCCTGCTGGCGGCGCTGAGCCCGAACTTCGCCGCGGCGCAGAAGGTGGCGCCGACCGATCCGCGGGTCAAGAGCGAACGGGTCGAGATCCCGGCCACCGCAGGCCACGGCAAGATCAACGCCCTCGTCGCGCGTCCGGCTCAGGGAGCCGCTGCGCTGCCGATCGTGCTGGTGGTGCACGAGAACCGCGGCCTCAACCCGCACATCGAGGACATCGCGCGCCGCCTGGCGATCGACAACTTCATCGCCGTCGCACCCGATGTGCTGACGTCGCTGGGCGGCTATCCCGGCGACGAGGACAAGGCACGCGACGCGTTCGCCAAGCTCGACCAGAAGAAGGCCGCCGAAGACTTCGTCGCCGCGGCGAACTACGCGCGCGGCATCGCGGGCGGCAATGGCAAGCTCGGCGCCACCGGCTTCTGCTGGGGCGGCGGCATCGTCAACATGGTCGCGACCCGCGTGCCCGAACTCGTGGCGGCCGCGCCGTTCTACGGCGCTGCGCCGGCGCTCGACCAGGTGGGCAAGATCAAGGCCGAGCTGCTGGTCGTCTACGCCGAGACCGACGAGCGCATCAATGCGATGTGGCCGCCCTATGAGGCCGCGCTCAAGTCCGCCGGCGTGAAGTACCAGGCCCACATCTACCCCGGCACGCAGCACGGGTTCAACAACGACACCACGCCGCGCTTCAATGAGGCGCAGGCCAAACTGGCTTGGGAGCGGACGGTAGCTCTGTTCAATCGGACCCTGCGCGCTTGATGTTCTTCTTGCGCCTCGGCCCGTGCGGACCGAGGCGCAGGCCAGCCAGCGGCTTCGCTCACGCGGGCGCCCGCATGTCGTGTTCACATCACCGCCCCCAGCTGCCAAGGCACGAACTCGTTCTGCCCATACCCATGCAGCTCGCTCTTCGACTTGCGCCCTGAGGCCGTATCGAGCATCAGCCTGAAGATGCGCTCACCCGCTTCGTCGACGGTCTCGACGCCCTCGACGATGCCACCGCAGTCGATGTCGATATCTTCCTGCTGCTTGGTCCAGAGCGCGGTGTTGGTCGACAGCTTCAACGACGGGCTCGGCGCGCAGCCGTAAGCCGAACCGCGCCCGGTGGTGAAGCAGATCAGGTTGGCGCCGCCCGCCACCTGGCCGGTGGCCGACACCGGGTCGTAGCCCGGGGTGTCCATGTAGACGAAGCCGCGCGCGGTGACGGGTTCGGCGAACTCGACCACGTCGACCAGGTTCGTCGTGCCGCTCTTGGCGATCGCGCCGAGGCTCTTTTCCAGAATCGTCGTCAGCCCGCCGGCCTTGTTGCCGGCCGAGGGGTTGTTGTCCATCGACATGCCGTTGCGCTTGGTGTACTGCTCCCACCACGCGATGCGTTTCAGCAGCTTGTCGGCCACATCCTGGCTCACCGCGCGCCGCGTCAGCAGGTGTTCGCCGCCGTAGATCTCGGGCGTTTCGCTCAGGATCGCCGCGCCGCCGTGGCGCACCAGGCGGTCGACCGCGGCGCCGAGGGCCGGGTTGGCGCTGATGCCCGAGTAGCCATCGCTGCCGCCGCATTGCAGGCCTACGGTCAGGTGGCTGGCCGGCACCGGGCGGCGCTTGACGCGGTTCGCTTCGGGTAGCAGCTTGTTGATCAGTTCGACGCCGCGCGCGACCGTCTTGGCCGTGCCGCCGGTGTCCTGGATGTTGAAGGTGACCAGGCGCGCGCCTTCCTGCAGGCCTTCCTGCGCGATCAAGCCCTGGATCTGGTTCGTTTCGCAGCCCAGGCCCACCACCAGCACCGCCGCGAAGTTCGGGTGCTTGGCGTAGCCGCCCAGGGTGCGCCGCAGCACGCGCAGCTCCTCGCCCTCGCTGTCGGTCGCGCAACCCATGCCGTGGGTGAGCGCGACGATGCCATCGACGTTCGGGTAGGCGGCAAGCGCTTCGGGGTGGATGTCGCGCCGGAACTGGTCGGCGATCGCGCGTGCGGCCGTGGCCGAACAGTTCACGCTGGTCAGCACGCCGATGTAGTTGCGCGTCGCGACCCGGCCGTCGGCGCGCACGATACCTTCGAAGGTGGCGGGAGTGGTCGCGAAGTCGGTCGGGTGCGTGCCCGCGCCGGGCTCGTGGCTGCGCGCGAACTCGGCGAAGGCCAGGTTGTGGGTGTGCACATGCTGGCCCGGTGCGATGGCCTGCGTGGCGTGGCCGATGACCTGGTTGTAGCGACGCACGGGGTCGCCAACGGCAATGGCTTTGGTCGCGATCTTGTGGCCGGGCGGCACCAGGCCGGCGATCGTGATGCCTTCCTTGGCGATGGCGGTGCCGCCGAGCAGCTGACGGCGGGCGATGACGACGTTGTCGGCGGGGTGGATGCGGATGACGGGATCGGTGTTCATGGCTTGCTTAGCGAGAAGTTCAGTTGGACATGCCGCCGTCGGCCATCATCACCGCGCCGGTCGTGAAGGCGGCTTCGTCGCTGGCCAGGTAGACCGCCAGCGCGGCGATTTCGTCGGCGGTGCCCAGGCGCCCCATCGGCTGGCGCGCGACGAACATGGCCTTGACCTCGGTCTCGGTCTTGCCGCTGGCCTGGGCCTGGGCAGTGATGCGCTTCTTGAGCGATGGCGAATCGACGGTGCCGGGGCAGATCGCGTTGCAGCGCACACCGCGGGTGACGAAGTCGGCCGCCACCGCCTTGGTCAGGCCGATCACGGCCGCCTTGCTCGCGGCATAGACGAAGCGGTTGGCCACGCCTTTGACGCTGCCGGCGATGGAGGCGATGTTGACGATCGAGCCGCCGCCCTGCGCCAGCATGCCAGGCAGGAAGGCGCGGATCGTGCGCGCCATCGAGCGCGCATTTAGGTCGAAGGCCAGATCCCAATCGGCCTCGCTGTAGTCGAGCACGGTGCCGGCGTGCACGTAACCCGCGGCGTTGAACAGGATCTGGATATCGCCGACCTCGTGCGCGGCCGCCGCGATGGCCGTGGCATCGGTGACGTCGAGCACGCGCACCGCGGCGCCGCAGTCGCGCGCCAGCGCATCGAGGCCGGCTCGGTCGACGTCGGTGGCGATCACGCGCGCACCTTCGCGGGCGAAGGCCAGGGCGGTGGCGCGGCCGATGCCGTGGGCGGCGGCGGTCAGAAAGGCAGTCTTGCCTTCGAGGCGTGCGGACATGATGCTTGGTTCCCCAGATTGACGTGACGTTCAGCGGATTTCGCAGTGCTCGGCCTGCCGCGCGCGCAGCGCGGCCCAATCCCACTCGATGCCCAGGCCCGGTGTGTCGGGCACCACGGCATGGCCATCGACGATCGCCATGCGGCTGCTGGCCACCGGGTCGAGCTGCGGTATGTATTCGACCCAGGTGGCCGCCGGTGCAGCGCCCGTCAGGCTGACATGCAGCTCCATCAGGAAGTGCGGGCAGACGGCGAGGTTGAAGGTCTCGGCCAGGTGCGCGACCTTCAGCCAGGGCGTGATGCCGCCGATGCGTGCCACGTCGACCTGCAGGATCGACGCTGCGCCCTGGGCCACGTAGGCCGCGAACTGGCTCGGCGAGTAGAGCGACTCGCCGACCGCGATCGGCAGGCCGTGCGCGGCGCTCGCCGCCGCCAGGCGCGCGTGGCCGACGATGTCGTCAGCCGGCAGCGGTTCCTCGAACCAGGCGATGCCGAGCTCGGCATAACGCGGCGCACGCCGCAGCGCCTCGCTCAGCGTGAAGCACTGGTTGGCATCGACCATGATCTCGAAGCCGTCGCCGACCGCGGCGCGCACGGCCTTCAGGCGCGCCACGTCGTCGCTGACGTGCGGCAGTCCGACCTTGACCTTGGCGCCCTTGAAGCCGGCGACCTGCGCCGCCAGGGTCTCCTTGACGATCGTGGCGGTGGGAATGTGCAGCCAGCCGCCTTCAGTGGTGTAGACCGGGATGCGGCGCTTGGCGCCGCCCGCCGCCTTCCACAGCGGCTGGCCGTCGCGCCGGCAACGCCAGTCCCACAGCGCCGTGTCGATCGCGGCCAGCGCCAGGCTGCTGATCGCGCCGACGGTGGTCGAATGGGTCGCGAACATCAGGTCGTGCCAGATCGACTCGATCTCCGCAGGATCGCGACCGATCAGGCGCGGCGCGAGGTGGTCGCGCAGCAGTGCGGTGACCGACGAGCCGCCGGTGCCGATGGTGTAGCTGTAGCCGGTGCCCTGCGACCCGTCGTCGCAGCTCACGCGGACCATCGGCGTTTCCTGCGTCACGAAGGCCTGGATCGCGTCGCTGCGTGGCACCGGCGGCGGCAGGTCGACGCGGAAGACCTCAACAGCGACGATGCGCGTCATGTCCGGCCCCGCACTAAAAGCCCATCGTGCGCGGCAACCACAACGAGATCGCGGGGATGTAGGTCAGGATCACCAGGCTGGCCAGCAAGGGCACTAACCAGGGCAGGATGGCCATGGTGGTTCGTTCGACGCTCAGCTTGGCCACGCGCGCCAGCACGAAGAGCACCATGCCCATCGGTGGGTGCAGGAGACCGATCATCAGGTTCAGCACCATCACCAGACCGAAGTGCACCGGGTCGACGCCCAGCTTGTGGCAGATCGGCAGCAGGATCGGCACCAGGATCGTGATCGCCGCGGTCGGCTCGAGGAAACAGCCGACGAAAAGCATCAGCAGGTTGGCCATCAACAGGAACAGCCAGGGGCTCTGGGTCACCGCCAGCACCCACTCGGCGATCTGCGCGGTGACCCCGGTGGCGGTCAGCATCCAGCCGAAGATCGAAGCGGCGGCGACGATGAACATCACCGTGGCCGTGGTCTCCACCGTGTCGAGGCTGACCTTGATGAATTGCTTCACGGTCATCGTGCGGTACCAGACCAGGCCCAGGAACAGGGCCCAGGCACTCGCCGCGATCGCGCCTTCGGTGGGCGTGAACAAGCCCGTCGTCATGCCGCCGATCAGCAGCACCGGGGTCATGATCGGCAGTACGGCCTGGAAGCGGAAGATGCGGTCCAGCACGAAGATCAGGATGATCGCGCCGAAGACCACCGGCTGCGCCGGCATGTCGAGCTTGGCCACCAAGGCCCAGGTCACGAGCGGCCAGGCGATCACGAGGCCCAGTTCGATCATCGCGCGGCCGAAGCGGCTGGAAGAGAACTTGACGTCGCCGCCCCACTTGTTCTTGTGCGCGTAGTAGGCGACCGTGACCATCATCAGGAAGGCCATCAGCACCCCGGGCAGGATGCCGGCCAGAAACAGAGCACCGACCGAGACGTTGGCCATCATCGCGTAGATCACGAAAGGCAGGCTGGGCGGGATGATCGGACCCAGCGTGGCCGAGGCCGCGGTGACGCCGACCGCGAACTCGGCAGCGTAGCCGTGGTCCTTCATGGCCTTGATCTCGACCGTGCCCAGGCCCGCGGCATCGGCGATCGCGGTGCCGCTCATCCCGGCAAAGATCACCGAGCCGACGACGTTGACATGGCCCAGGCCCCCCTTCATCCAGCCGACCAGGGCGAGGGCAAAGTTGTAGATGCGGTTGGTGACGCCGGCGTTGTTCATCAGGTTGCCGGCCAGGATGAAGAAGGGCACCGCGAGCAGCGGAAAGCTGTCGATGCCACCGATCATGCGGTGGATCACGGTGAGCCCCGGCTGGTTGCCCGACAGCAGGATGTACAGCAGCGACGCGCCGGCCATCGCGATGGCCACCGGCAAGCCGCTGACCATCAGGAACAGGAAGATGATCTTCAGCATGGTCTTGTGCGGTCTGTGGTTCTACTTGTCGGTCATCTGCGAGTCGGGCCGTTCGAGCACGCTGTAGCCGCGACTCCAGTGCACCTTGGCCACCCACAGCGAGCGCAGTGTCATCGCCGCGAAGCCGAACAGGACCACGCCGTAGACGATGTTCATCGGCAGGTCGACGATGGTCATCTGGTAACTGCCCATCTTCTGCATCATCTGCCCCGTGAAGAAGGTCATCGCGCCGAGAAAGGCCACGCGCATCACGTCGACCGCGATCGCCATCGCGCGGCAGGCCGGGGCCGGCAGGTAGCGGTACAGCAGGTCGACCTGGATGTGGTTGTTCTTGGCCACCCCGATCGACGCGCCGACGAAGACCACGCCGATCAGCAAGTAGCGCGCGATCTCCTCCGTCCACGAGGCCGAGTTGTTGAGCGCGTAACGGGTGAAGAACTGCGTAAACACGACGCCGCCCAGGGCCCAGAACAGGGCCAGGGCGGCCCAGGCCTCGAAGGGCGTGCCCGACAAGTCCACCGCCTCGTCCATGGCGTGGAACTCGCCGTCATCGCCCATCACCTTCGGGCCGGCATCGATGTCCATTGCGTCGCCCGCCTTATTTGAGCGACACGATGCGGTCGTAGTCCTTCCGGTCAAAGCCCATCGGCTCGAGCGGCTTGTTTTTCAGCACCGCGTCGATGAACGACTGTCGGTTGACCTGGTGGATCGTGACGCCCTTCTTCTTGAACTCGTCCACCAGCTCGGCCTCGCGCTTCTTGATCTGCGCTGTTGCACGCGCCGCGGCCTCGAGCGCCACGTCAGTGAAGATCTTCTTCTCGGCGTCCGTCAGCTTGTTCCACACGTGCGGCGCGACCTGAGTGATCAGTCCGTCGACGATGTGGCCGGTCAGCATGACGTGCTTGTTGACCTCGTAGAACTTCTTGGCTTCGATCGTCGGCAGCGGGTTCTCTTGCGCCTCGACGGTGCCGTTCTGCAACGCGAGGTAGACCTCGGCAAAGGCGATCGGTGTCGCGTTGGCGCCGCAGGCTTCTGGCGTGTTGCGGTAGATTGGCACGTCGGGCACGCGGATCTTGAGGCCCTTCATCGCCGCGCAATCCAGGATTGGCTTGTTGGCTGTGGTGTGACGCGCGCCGTAGTAGGTGTAGGCCAGGATCTGGATGCCGGTCTTGGTGCGGAACTCGTCCACCATTTCCTTGAACACCGGGCTCTTGCTGTACGCCAGCAGGTGGTCGGCGTCGCGGAAGATGAACGGGTAATAGGCGATGCCCAGGCGCGGGTAGTTGCGCGCCGCGAAGCTCGAACCGCTGATGATCATGTCGACCGTGCCCAGCGTCATGCCCTGGTTGATGTCGGTCTCTTTGCCGAGTGAGGAGGCCGGGAAGACCTGGATCTCGAACTTGCCATTGGTGCGCTTCTTGATCTCTTCGGCGGCCCAAACGCTGTCGGTGTGGTACGGCTCGCTGGTCTCGTAGACGTGGGCCCATTTGAGCTTGGTCTGCGCGGCCACGGGCATCGCGACGGCCACGACGGCGGCGGCCAAGAAGGTCTTCAACAACGTACGCTTCATCGCTTGTCTCCTGTTGTCAGAAAAATCGGCCTCAGTCGGCCACCAGTTGAACCTTGGTACTGCGGGTTCGATCGAGCGCCAGCTCGAAGGCTTCTTGCGCCCGTGCCAGCGGCAGTTGCGCACTGATCAGCGGCCGCACATCGACGCGGCGCGTGCGGATCGCCTGCACCGCGAGATCGAATTCGCCGTTGGCGCGAAAGGCGCCGACGTAGTCCAGCTCGCGCGCCATCACGCTGTTGGCCGGGAAGGGCAGTTCGGCCGGCAAGGTGCCGACCTGCACGATGCGGCCGCCGCGCTCGACGGCCTTCAGGCAGGTGGCGAGCGCGGCCCCGGCGCCGGCAGCCTCGAGGGCAACATCGAAGCGGTCGGCCAAGGCCGCGCCATCGGTGTCGCTGCGCACGGCGGCGTCGGCACCCACGGTGCGCGCCATCTCCAGCGGCCGATCGGCGATGTCGGCAACCACCACCTCGGCGGCGCCCGCCAGGCGGGCGGCGATCACGCACATGCAGCCGATGGTGCCGCCGCCGGTGACCAGCACGCGCTTGCCGAGCAGGGAGGCGCCGGCGCGCTGCACCGCATGCAGGCCCACCGACAGCGGTTCGGCGCAGGCAATCTCGCCGAGCGAGATCCCGGCCTCGACCACTGGGGTCAGCTGGCGCTCGGGCATCACGAAGGCCGAGGCGAACAAGCCCTGCGCGTGCGGGAAGATGCTCGCGCTGCCGAGGAAGTACATCCTGCGACACAGGTTCATGCGCCCGCCGCGGCAGTAATCGCACTGGCCGCAGGGGTGCGATGGGTCGATCGCAACCCGGTCGCCGGGCTTCACACGCGTGACCTCGCTGCCGATGGCATCGACCACGCCCGAGGCCTCGTGCCCCGGCACCAGCGGCTCGCGGATCACGAAGGCGCCGACGCGGCCATGCTGGTAGTAGTGCAGATCGGAACCGCAGATACCGCCGGCGCCCAGCCGCAGGCGCACATCGTTCGGACCGAGCGCGCGCGGCTCGCGCGGCGTGAGCCGCAGATCGAGCGCACCGTGCAGTGTGCAGGCCATGTCTGAAGTCGTCATGCAGCCTCCTTGGTGGTTGAGGATTCGGTCCAGGCAACGGCAAAGCGATCGTGCGAGTTGCCCAGGTGGGTGCGCATCGCCGCGCGCGCGCCGGCCACGTCTCCTGCGGCAATGGCGCGCACGACCGCACGGTGCTCGGACACCGCCTGACGCCAGCTGCGTGCATTCTCGAAGTGGCGGCCGAGCCGTTCGAACACCGGGTTGTAGCGCTCGTCGTAGAGCTCGGTCACCACGCGCACCAGCGCGGTGTTGTTGCTCGCCTCGGCCAGCGCGACGTGGAATTCGCGGTCGCCATCGATCGGCATCACGCCGCGTGCGATGTCGTCTTCCATCCGCCTGATCGCGGCGCGCAGACGCTTCACCGTCACGCTCCCCGCTTGCCGTGCGGCGACGGCGGCCAGCTCGGCCTCGATCAGCTGGCGCGCACGGATGGTGTCGAAGGGGCCGAGCGCGGCGTCGACGCGGGGTGGAGCGGCCCGCGCCGGATCGGACGCGGTGACATAGATGCCCGAGCCCATGCGCACCTCGACCAGACCCTCGACCTCGAGCGCGATCAGCGCCTCGCGCACCGAGGGCCGCGACACGCCCAGCTGCGTCGCCAGGTCGCGCTCGGGCGGCAGGCGCGAGCCGAGTGCAAATTCGCCCGCCGCAATGAGGGCGCGCAACTGATCGGCGATCTGGCGGTAGAGCCGGCGCGGCTCGATGGTCTGGATCGGCATGGTCGGTCGAGTTTGGCCAACTGGTCTGACCAATTGGCCGGCGAGTGTGCCCCGCCGTCACCTCCTTGCCGTCCCTCGTTTTCCCTAGTCGATCGCTGCGGCAGCCAGCTCGGCGCGCGTCGGCAGACCCTCGGTGTCGCCGCGCACCTGGACCGCGCGGGCGCCGATCCATGCCGCCCGGCGCACCGCGTCAGGCACGCTGCGTCCCTCGAGCAGGGCGCTGATCACGCCGACCGCGAAGCCGTCGCCCGCGCCGACGGTGTCGATGATGTGGGCCACAGGGACGGCCGGCACGCGACCGCGACCGGCGTCGCTTTCGAAGTACGCCCCGTGCGGCCCGAGCTTGACGACCACCAGTCGCGCACCACGCGCGCGGTAGAACGCGGCGATCGCTTCCGGATCGGCACTGCCGGCGAGCAGCTCGCCCTCGGCCTGTCCGGGGAGAACCCAATCGCAGCCTTCGGCCAGCGCGTTCAGCGTGTCGCGCATGACGGCGGTCGAAGGCCACAACGCCGGGCGCAGGTTGGGATCGAACGAGATCGTGCGGCCGTGGGCCCGGGCCAACGCCATCGCGCGGCGTGTGGCGGCCAGGGTGCTGGCCGACAGCGCCGGAAATACGCCGCTGACATGCAGGTGGCGCGCGCCGGCGATCCAGGCTTCGTCGATGTCCTCGGGGCGGAGCTGGCTCGCGGCCGAGCCCTTACGGTGGTATTCGATCGGCGGGTCGCTGCCGTCTTCCACCCGGCCCTTGAACATGAAGCCGCTGCGCTGGCCCGGATCGCAGACCACGCGCGAGCAATCGACGCCCTCGCCGCCGATCGCACCCAGCAGGAAGCGCGCCATCGAATCGCTGCCCAGCCGGCTCTGCCAGCCGACCTTCAGACCCAGACGCGCCAAGCCGATCGCGACATTGGTCTCGGCACCCGCCGTGCGCTTGCTGAAGCGCTGCACCCTCTCCAGCGGCCCGGGCGTCTCGGCGACGAACATCGTCATCGCCTCGCCCAGCGTCACCGCGTCCAGCATGGCTTCAGCCCCGCCCGACGAAAGGCATCGTCGTCGCCATCACGGTCACGTTCAGGATGTTCGAGTCCAGCGGCAGCCGTGCCATCGTCATGAAGGTCGAGACGACGCTGTCCATCGGCATGCGGGGCTCGGGCTTGATGCTGCCGTCGGCCTGCGGGACCCCGCCGACCATCTTCAACGTCATGTCGGAAGCCACGTTGCCGATGTCGATCTGGCCCACCGCGATACCGTACTTGCGGCCGTCCAGGGCCGCGGTCTTGGTGATGCCGCTGACGGCATGCTTGGTCGAGGTGTAGGCGATCGAGTTCGGGCGCGGCGCATGCGCCGAGATCGAGCCGTTGTTGATGATGCGGCCGCCCTGCGGCGTCTGCGCTTTCATCAGGCGGAAAGCCTGCTGGGTGCACAGGAAAGTGCCGGTGAGGTTGGCAGCGACCGAGGCCTGCCACTGCTCGAACGGGAAGTCCTCGAGCAGTGCGGCCATCGACGACACGCCAGCATTGTTGAAGAGCAGGTCCAGGCGACCGAATTTCGACTTCACGATGTCGAAGAGGGCCGCCACCGAGGCCGGGTCGCCGACATCGGTGGGCACCGCGAGGCCGCGCGAGCGCCCTTCGCCGCAGCCTTCGATCGAGGCCTCGAGCGCGTCGCGCCGGCGGCCGACGAAGGCCACCTGCCAGCCGTCGGCCACGAGGGCCTGGGCGCAGCCGCGGCCGATGCCGCTGCCTGCGCCAGTGACGATGGCGCTGCGAAGGGAGGGAGTGTTCATGATGGCATCCGTAGGGCAAGGGTGCGCTATCGTACGGTCATCACACAAATTGCGCGAAGGACCACCGTGGCCACTCTGCCCGACCTGTTGACCGTTGCGAAGCTGGCTCCCTTTCTGATGCAACCCCTGCAGAGCGCATTCACCGTCCACGAACGGATGCATGAGGGCGATGCCGCCGCCTTCGAACGCATCGCGCCAAGCATCCGCGCGATCTGCGGCAGTGGCGAGTCGAAGGTGAATGCGGAGCTGATCGCCCGCCTGCCGGCCCTGGAGATCGTCTCGATCATGGGCGTGGGCTACGACGGCGTGGACGTGGCCGCGGCGAAAGCGCGGGGCGTCGTCGTCACCCACACCCCCGACGTGCTCAACGACGACGTCGCCGACCTGGCGCTGGCACTGATGCTCAGCGCCGCACGCCGCCTGCCGCAGGCCGACCAGTACGTGCGCCAGGGCCAGTGGCCGGGCGGGCCGATGCCCCTGGCGCGCAAGATGTCGGGCGCACGCCTGGGCATCGTTGGCATGGGCCGGATCGGCCAGGCGATCGCCCAGCGCGCGCTGGCCTTCGGCATGCCGGTGGCCTACACAGCGCGCAGCGCCAAGTCCGAGTTGCCCTACGCCTTCCATGCCACGCCGCGCGAGCTGGCCGCGGCGTCGGACTTCCTGGTCGTGATCACGCCGGGCGGCGCGGCCACTCGCAAGCTGATCGACGCCGAGGTGCTGCGCGCGCTCGGCCCCGACGGTTACCTGATCAACGTGGCACGCGGTTCGGTCGTCGACGAGGCGGCGCTGATCGAGGCGCTGCAGAAGCGCACGATCGCCGGCGCGGGCCTTGACGTGTTCGAGAACGAACCGAACGTGCCCGAGGCCCTGCGCGCGCTGGACAACGTGGTCCTGGTGCCGCACATTGGCAGCGCGACGACGCAGACCCGGCACGCGATGGCCGCACGCGCCTTCGCCAATCTCGAAGCCCACTTCGCCGGCCGGCCGCTGCCCAGCGCGGTGCCCGAGTGCCGTTGAACGAAGCAGGCACCGTGGTCCTGATGGGCGTGTCGGGCTGCGGCAAGAGCACGCTCGGACAAGCGCTCGCGAGAGAACTGAAGGCCAGCTTCCTCGACGCCGACGACTTTCATCCACGCGCGAATGTCGAGCGCATGGCGGCCGGCATCGCCCTTACCGACGAAGACCGGGCCGGATGGCTCGATGCCCTCGCCGCCCGACTGGGCGGGCGCGAAGAGGGCGAGCGCATCGTGCTCGCCTGCTCGGCCCTGAAGCGGCGCTATCGCGATGCGCTGCGCCGCGGCGCACCTGAGCTCACCCTTGTGCACCTGACCAGCGCGCCCGCCTTGCTGGCCGAGCGCCTGGCCGCGCGCCAGGGCCACTACATGCCGCCCACTCTGCTGCCGAGCCAGTTGGCGAGCCTGGAAGCGCCGCAGCCCGACGAAGCTGCGCTCACGCTGGACATCGCCGCGCCGCCGCAGGCGCTCGTCACCGCCCTTCTGGCCCACCTGGAGCCCCGCATGGACCACGCCCCGACATTCACCAAACTCATCCTCGACACCGGCCGCGACGGTCGCGCGCTCTGGCGCGAGGAAGCCATTGCGCTGGACGAAGGCAAACCGATGGCCCGCCTGTCGGCGCTGATGGCCAGTGGCGGCTGCCAGTTGCGCGAGAGCCCGCTCGGCTTTCGCAGCGAGTTCCACTGCACCGAGACGCCGCAGTGGGTGTTCATCCTGCAGGGTGCGATGGAGATCGGCCTGCAGGACGGCACGAGCCGCGTGTTCCGGCCCGGCGAGCATTTCTATTCAGCGGACAAGCTGCCGCCCGGCGCCGCGTTCGACGCCAAGCTGCACGGGCACTGGAGCCGACAGGTCGGCGATCAGCCGCTGGTGACGCTGTTCGTGCGCGCCTGATAAGGACCCGCCCAGACCGCCGGGCAGCTGCCGCCCAGCGGCCTGGGCTAGCTGCGACATAGAGCGTCAGCGTGTGCAGCCCAGCTCCCCGATCCCGCGCAGTGGCTCAAGGACGCGGTTTGCGATGGGTGGACACCGCCCGGCTCTGCTCGAGCCTGATCCGCACGACCTTGGCGATCAGGTCGAACGGAATGGGCTGGTTGAGCGGGAACCGCAGTGTGGCCTTGCCAGCGCCATAGCGCGCGATCTCTTGCTGCAGCCGGGGCGAGTCCGCCGGCACCGGATACAGGCCGATGTGCTGCTTGAAGCCCGCAAAGTAGATCCGCTCGCTGCCGTTCAGCTTGAACGCCGGAATGCGGTAGCTGATGCACTCCTGCGCATCGGGTGCGGCCTGGCGGATCGTGAGCCGGACTTTTTCCAGCAAGGCCTGCACGGCCGGCGGGAAGGTGGCGATGTAGGCGTCGACGGTCGCGGTGGGGGCTGAAACAGTGGGCATCGTGTCCTCCACCTTCACGACGAGCGATGCGCCCGCAGATCGACATGGTCCGCCTGCGCCGACTAGGATCTGGCCATGATCACCCTGCACCACTGTGTCGCCGCGCGCTCCTTCCGCCCGCTGTGGACACTGGAGGAGCTGGGCCTGCCCTATGCCCTGCAGATGCTGCCCTTCCCGCCGCGTGCGCTGGCCCGGCCCTACCTCGAGCTCAACCCGCTCGGCACGGTTCCGCTGTTGATCGACGACGACGGCACGCGCATGACCGAGTCGGCCGCGATCTGCCAGTACCTCTGCGTTCGGCACGGGCCGACCCCGCTGAACGTCGAACCCGCCGAGGCCGACTTCGGCGCCTACCTGAACTACCTGCACTTCGGCGAGGCGACGCTGACCTTTCCGCAGGCCTTGGTGCTGCGTTACACGCGCTTCGAGCCCGAGTCGCGGCGCCAGCCGCAGGTGGCCGAGGACTATGCGAAGTGGTTCCTGGGCCGCCTGCGCACGCTCGAGCCACGGCTCGCCGCACAGGAACACCTGTGCGGCGGCCGCTTCACCGCCGCCGACATCTCGGTCGGCTACGCGCTGCGCCTGGCCACGGACCTCGGCCTGGACGCACGCTTCACGGCGGCCGTGGCCGCCTACTGGCAGCGGCTGCAACAGCGCAAGGGCTACCAGGCGGCGCTGCGCGCCGAACACGCCGCGGCCCAGGCACAGGGCGTCCCGACGACGCCAGCCAGCCGCGGCGACACGCCCGCCTGATCCGACCTGCTCGCGTGGGGTGGAACGCTGGTGCAACGCCGGCTTGCCTAAGGTTCGCCTGTCGTTGAGCGGCCTTCGCGCAGCGATGCGGTGACAGGGCTTCCGCGCCCGTCATCGACCCTTACCGCCCGCCCTGCACCGTCGGGGCCATCCGATCCCCAAGGAGCAACACATGACCCTCGTTCTCGACACCCCCGCCGCCACTGGCCCCGACTTCGCCGCCATCAAGCAACGCCAGCAGGCCACCTGGGCCAGCGGCGACTACGCCATCGTCGGCACCACGCTGCAGATCGTCGGCGAGCAGCTGGCCGAAACGGCCGACGTGCGCGCCGGCGAGCGCGTGCTCGACGTCGCGGCCGGCAATGGCAATGCGACCCTGGCCGCAGCGCGCCGCTATGCCGAGGTCACCTCGACCGACTACGTGGCCGCCCTGCTCGACAAGGGCCGCGAGCGCGCTCGCGCCGAAAGCCTGGAGGTCCGGTTCGAGGTGGCCGACGCCGAGGCACTGCCCTTTGCCGACGCGAGCTTCGATGTCGTGCTGTCGACCTTCGGTGTGATGTTCACACCCGAACACCAGCGCAGTGCGGCCGAGATGCTGCGCGTCCTGCGCCCGGGCGGACGCATCGGTCTGGCGAACTGGACACCCGAGGGCTTCATCGGCCGCCTGTTCAAGACCATCGGTGCGCACCTTCCGCCGCCGGCCGGGCTCAAGTCGCCCGCGCTGTGGGGCACCGAGGCGCACCTCGCCGCGCTCTTTGGCGCACAGGCGCAGATCCGCTGCGAGCGCCGGCACTTCAACTTCCGCTATCACTCGGCGGCGCACTTCCTGCACGTCTTCCGCACCGTCTATGGCCCGACGCACAAGGCCTTCGCGGCGCTCGACGAGCAGGGCCAGCAGGCGCTGGCGCGTGACATCACGGCGCTGCTCGAGGAGCTGAACACGGCGGGAGAGCAGTCGCTGGTCGTGCCCAGCGAGTACCTCGAAGCCGTCGTCACCAAGCGCTGAAAGGGACACAGCCCCATGAACCGCCATCCCACTCACGGCTTCGCGCTGCGCAGCCTGGGCGGCGCTGCCTTGCTCGGTCTGGCAGCCTGCGCCAGTCCGCTGGCCGAGGTGCCGGCCGCATTGCGCCCCGCTGCCGGCGAGGTACATGCCCTGACCACCGCGGCCTGGGGCGTGCAGATCTACGAATGCCGCGCCACCGCCGACGCCGCACCGGCCTGGGCCTTCGTGGCGCCCGAGGCCGAGCTGTACGACGCCCAGGGTCGCACCATCGGCCGCCACGGCGCCGGGCCGTTCTGGCAGGTTGCCGACGGCAGCCGCGTCGTCGGCGCCGTCAAGGCGCGTGCCGACGCACCCGTCACGGGCGCAATTCCGTGGCTGCTGCTGTCGGCGCAGGCGGATCGGCTGACTGGCCCGCAAGGCAGCCTGAGCCGCATCACCAGCATCCAGCGCGTCAACACCGCGGGCGGCACCGCGCCCGTGGCGGGCTGCTCGCGCTCGAACCTCGGCGCCATCGCCAAAGTGGCCTACACGGCCGACTACCACTTCTTCAGCGCACGCTGAACCTTCAAAGGAACGTCCATCATGAAAACCTCCAACCGCTTCTCCCTGAGCTGCATCGCGCTGGCCCTCGCGACCGGCATCGTCCTCGCCGCCCCCGAGGCCCGCGCCGATGCCATCACCGACTGGAACCTCAAGGCCGGCGAGCTGATCGCCGAGTCGAAACTCGGCACACCGCCGGCAGTCCGAGCCATGGCCATCGTCCAGACCGCCGCGCACGAAGCCGTGCAGGCCCTGGAGCAGCGCGGGCCGGCGCAGCCGGCGGCTCTCGACGCCGCCATCGCCGCCGCGCACCGTGCGGCTCTGCTCAAGCTGCTGCCGGCGCAGCAGGCCGCGATCGATGCCGCCTTCCAAGCCGCCCTGACCGGCGTGCCGGAGGGCGCCGCCAAGGCGGCCGCCCTGGCGGCCGGCGAACAGGCCGCGGCCACGGTGCTGGCGCGCCGCGCCGACGATGTCATCGCCCCCGAAACCTACCGCCCGCACACGACGGCCGGCGCCTATGTGCCGACCGCCGCGCCGGCGGCCACGCAATGGGCCCTGCGCAAGCCCTGGCTGATGGCCAGCACGGCGCAGTTCCGGCCCGCTCCGCCGCCCGCCCTGACGAGCGAGACCTGGGTGCGCGACTTCAACGAAGTCAAGACGCTCGGCGCCAAGGTGAGCGCGCGGCGCAGCGCTGAGCAGACCGAGATCGCCCGCTTCTGGGAGTTCTCGCTGCCCTCGATCTACCACGGGGTGGCGCGCTCGGTGGCCCTGCAGCCGGGGCGGGACGTGGCACGCAATGCACGCCTGTTTGCGACGGTGGCGCAGGCGATGGACGACGCGATGATCAGCGTCTTTGAGGCCAAGTACCACTACAACTTCTGGCGCCCGGTGACCGCGATCCGCAACGGCGACATCGATGCCAACGAGGCGACCGAACGCGATCCTTCGTGGGCGCCGCTGATCGATTCGCCTCTGCACGCCGAATACCCGAGCGCGCACAGCATCCTGGCCGGCGCCGTCGGCGCCGTGGTGCGGGCCGACGTGGGCAAGGGGGCGATGCCGGTGCTGGCCACCAGCAGCCCGACCGCCAAGGGCGCCACGCGGCGCTGGGGCAGCGTGGAGGAGTTCATGCGTGAAGTGGCCAGCGCACGCGTGTACGAAGGCATTCACTTCCGCCATTCGACCGAGGTTGGACTCCGCATGGGGCAACAGATTGGCGACCTGGCCGTGGAAAAACTGATGCAGTCTTCACAGTGAGTAATCACTCTCCTGTGTTCCATTAATCAACAGGAACAGAGGAGGGCCCCAGGGCACTCTTGACGGCCCTGGCGATCTTCCTATAATGAGCGCGTACTCAGTGAGTATGTGCTCATGATCCCCACAATCGCTCCTTCTTCTCACGTCCGCAGCGACCAGCGCGCAGCCACCCGCCGCCAGTTGGTGGCTGCCGGCCTGCGCGTGGTGGCCGAGCGCGGCTTTGCCGGAGCGACGACCGCGGCCATCGCCGAAGCCTCTGGCAAGGCGCATGGCACGGTCTTCGTCCACTTCAAGACGCGCGAAGCCCTGGTCGCCGAACTGGTCGATGAGGTCGGCCGCGCCATGTCGCAGGCCCTCAGCGACATCCCCGACGATGCACCGGGCCTGAGCGAGGTGCTCGATGCCCATCTGGCCGCCCTGGCCGCACACGAAGTGCTCTACGCCCGCCTGCTGCGCGAGGCGACGGCCCTACCGCCGGCTGCGCGGGCGCGTGTGTTCGCGCTGCAGTCCGGCATTGCCTGGCGGCTGCGCGCGGCCCTGGCGCGCGACGTCGCCCGTGGCGCAGCCCGGGCCCTGAACCCGGTCACGCTGGCCAACACCTGGATCGCACTGACCAATCACTACCTGATGAACCGCGACCTGTTCGCTCCGCATGCGAGTGTGGTCGCGCTGCGCGGCTCCGAGCTCAAGGCGCAATGGCTCGAACTCGTCCGACCCTGAAAGGCCCCTGCATGCCCACCGACCACTGCCCTTCCTGCGGCTCCTGCGGATTCCCGATGCGCACCCGCGCCGATTTCGCTGGCGGCAGGCTCGACGCCGCGTACTGCAGCAGCTGCGGCGACGAGGCCGGACAGCTCAAGCCCTACGACGCGGTACTGCAGGAGAACGCCGACTACCTGGTGCGCGAGCAGGGCCTGGACTCAGGGGCGGCACGCAAGATGGCGCGCGCGTTGCTGGCCAGCATGCCGGCCTGGAAGGGCCGCGCGTGATCGCCATGGCCGAAACGAAACTCGAGGAACCCTCCATGCCTTCGCCCTCCCTTTTGACGCCCGTGTTCGTTCTTGCCGGCCTGGCCGGTGGCACAGCCCAGTCCGCGCCGGTCCCGGCACCCGAGCTCGCCGAGGTGCAACTGCGCGCCATCAACCATCGCTTCGTCGACGCGTTCGTCGTGACCCAGGGCGAGTTCATGGACGCGCTGACCGACAAGGATTTCGTGCTAACCGCAGGCGACGGCGCCTGGCTCGGCCGCGCCGACTTCCTGGCCCGCACGCGCCAGCGCTCGGCGCTCGAGGGCGCCTCGTACGACGACGTGCGCGTGCGCCTGTTCGGCTCAGTGGCGGTGCTGCACGGCGTGTTCGAAGGCGCGCACAAGGACGGCACGCTGGCGCGCTTTCGCTACACCGACGTGTACGTCTGGAGCGGCGCCGCCTGGCGCCTGGTGAGCGGGCAGAGCACGCCGATCAAGCCCACGGTGCCGCTGCGACAGCAAAGCGCCACCGCGCCAGCGCACGCCCCCTGGCAGGGCCAGGACCCTGGCGGCGACGACATCGCCGCGCTGCGTACGCTGAACGAGAACTACGTCAAGGCGTTTCGCGAAGCCGACGTGGCCTGGTACGACGCCCACCTGGCGCCGGACTACATCGTCGTCTCCGGCGACGGTTCGTTCCACGACCGCGGCGCGGCCCTGGTCGATTTCGCCAAGCCGTCATTCGCGACCTTCATCAAGTCGTTCCCGGTCGACAAGGTGAACATCCGCCGCTTCGACGACGTGGCCCTGATCCACGCCGAGAACGCCTATGAACTCAAGGACGGCCGCAAGGGCGTGAGCCGCTACACCGACATCTGGCACAAGCGGGACGGCCGGTGGCGCTGCATCGCCGCACACATCACCGTGCACAAAGCGCCGGCGTTGTAGCGCCCATCGGGCGCTGCAACAGCTTGACCAAGCGACCGCGCGGATCTGGCTCTGCCAGGCCGCTGGCGGTGCCCCCTCAAGGGAACGGCGAACCCGCTGCGGGGGTGGTCGTCGCTACCGATCGGCGTGCGCCAGGATCGGTGCCAGCGCCTGGCCGATGCGCTGCAGCTGGGCGGGGGTGACCAGGGCCTTCAACACCTCGGCGAAGCGCGGTTCCCGCACCCCGGTGGCGATGTACTGCCAGCGGTAGGCGGCGAGCAGCGTGTCGCGCACGGCGGCCTCCTCGGCCGGCGACCAGCGGCCCCCGGCATGGCGCAGGAAGTAGTCGGCGTCGGCCTCGGCCTGCATCTGCGCGGTGCCGTCAACCGCGCCGACCAGGGCGATCAGGTCGTCGACCCCCTGGTCACGCTCAGCCGCGGACAAGCGAGCATGTTCGCGCCGCCACTCCAGTTCGTCGAGGATCGCGTGCTGCGACTCTTCCTTCCAGTGGAAGAGGAACACGTCCTTCCACAGCGGGCAGAGTTCGGGATCGGGGTCGATGCTCGAGCGGTAGTGCGCCAGCGAGAACAGCTCGATGTCCAAGGTCAGGGCCAGCACAGCCCAGGTGGATTTGGCCAGCACCGCCCGAGCGACCTCGTTGGGCGGCGGCACGAAGCGATAGCCCGGCGGCATCTGCACCGCGGCCATCTCGTCCAGGCGCCGGAACAGGGCTTGGTGCTTGAGTTCCTCCTCGGTCAGGCGCACGAGCGCCTCCAGGGCAACCTGGTCACCCAGGCGATGGTCCTCGGTCAGTTCGAGCGTCTTGGCGCCGATGAAGCGCTCGACCAAGGCGAACATGTTGGCGTAGGTGCGGCCCTGCACCTGGGACAGGAAGCGCGCTTCGGCCGGGTCCAGGAAGCTCAGGCTGCCGAGCTTCGACAGGCCATCAGGCAGGAACTTCTTCGTGAAGTCGAAGCGGCGGCCGCGAATGACATCGGCATCGATGTCCCAGCGCACGCGCTTGGACGTTTCGATGCACTTGGCGTAGCGCGCCGTCGTCGGTGTCGCTGCGCTGGCGGAAGGAACAGGGAATCCGAGAGTGCTGGTGTTCATGGAGACCTCCTGACGTGAAAGCTGCGTCAGATGCGAAGGCCGTGATAGGCCTGCAGCACACGTACGCGGGTGGGTGCGGCCTGGCCGTCGATCTCGGCGACCAGCGACCCGAGTTCGCTTCGATCGAAACCGAGGTCGCGCAGGCTGCGCTCGTCGAGGTCGCGCAAGGCGAGGTGGGTCTGCCGGGCTTCGGACTGGCGGCGCCAGGCGTCGCGGCCGCGACGCAGCAGGTCGACGACGGCTTGCAGCGCCAGCCAGGAAAGCGCCGACCGACCAGGTCGTGACAGGGAGAGGGTGGGGTTCATGTTCGTCCTCGGGTTGTGATGGACGAACTTTGCGCGGCCCGGCGTTGCACGCGCGTTCCTCGCGCGCAGCGCCGCGGCGAGAAGCGGCACCGGCTCAGCCGCGCAGCAGGGAGATCAGCGGCGCGTGGGCGAGGCCGGCCTCGGCAACGATGCGCTGCAGCAGCTCGTTCAGTTCGACCCCCGGCCAGGGCAGATCGTCGCCGGGGTGTCGCCCCCATTGCGCCAGCTGCGCGCTGATCTCATCGCGGTCCGGGGCACTGGTGAGCGGATGGGCGATGGCGAAGGCCAGCAGGCGACGTGCGAGCGCGGCCTCACCCGTCGCATCGAGCAGCTCGGCGAAGGTCACCGCCGCGCCGATGTTCAGCGACGGCATGCCCAGAGGCAGCGCCGACTCCAGCCCCGCGGCCAGCGCGACGCGTGCAGCCCCGGCGTCGCCGCGGCGGATCGCCACACGCGACGCCTGGAGCTTCATCGCCACCAGCAACGCGCGATTGCCGGCGGCTTGCGCCAGGTCGAGCGTGCGCCCGATGTAGCCCTCGGCAGCGTCGAGGTCGCCGGTCCGCACGCCAATGTCGACCAGATTCGACAGCACGTAGGCGCGCACGCTGACCAGCCCGACGCGTTCGCTGATGGCCAGGCTCTCGCGCAGGTAGGGTGCCGCCGCTGCATAGTCCTGGCGCGCCATGTACAACGCGGCGAGGTTGTTCAGGCACAGCGCCACGCTGGCCAGGTCGCCAAGTCGGCGGTGCTCGACGAGCGATTCGAGCGACAGCCGCAGCGCCTCGTCGTAGTTGCCGAGCGACTTCTCTGCCAGCGCCAGGTGATCGAGCGCGGCCGCGCGTTCGAGCGGCAGCAGCGGCGCCCCCCCTTGCCCCAAGACCTGCGTGAACAGGACGCGGGCTTCGGCAAACCGCCCGGTGCGCAGCGCGCAGGTCGCCAGCACGTTCAGGGCCTGCAGGCGCGTGGCGCGGTCGCGGTCGCGCCGCCGCGCCAGCTGCAGTGCGTGCGCCGCCGTGGCCTGCGCTTCGGCATAGCGGTCCAGGCGGTACTCCAGCTGGGCCCGGTTGGCCAGCAGCGAGGCCTGCAGGGCCGGGTCGGCCTGGATGAATGCGGCCTCGACCGCGTCCTGCATCAGGGGCAGGGCCTCCCCGGAACGACCGCGGTGTTCGCAGAAGTTCACCAGGGCAGCCATGCTGCGTGCAACCAGCTCGGCCTGTGCGTGCGCCACCGCATGGGTCCAGGCCTGGCGGCAGTTCTCGAACTCGGCGTCGATCCGTTGCAGGGCCAGGCGATCGCCGGCACCCACCGCGGGCCCTTCGTGGGCCAGCAATTGGGCGAAGTACGCCGCATGCGCCGACTGCGCCTTTGCCCTGGCGCCATCGCCGAGCCGGGCCGAGGCCAGTTGCTGCACCAGCGGATGCAAGGCCAGGCGGGCGCCGTCCTTGCGCAACAGCGACTTGTCGGCCAGAGCGCTCAGCACGGCCAGGCCTGCGCCGGTTGCAGCGCGTGCCGCTTCGGCCGTGAAACCGCCGCGAAAGACCGACAGTGCAGCCAGCGCTTCGCGTTCCTTCACCGTCAGGTGCTGCCATGACTGCTCGAACACCAGCTCGATGCTGGCATGGCGCGCAGGCTGCGTGGTGTCGACGGCGCGCAGCAGTTCGATGCCCTGCCGCAGCTCGGTAGCGATCGCCGCGCACGACAGGACACGCGTCCAGGCCGCCGCAAGTTCCAGCGCCAGCGGCAGGCCCTCGACCTGTCGGCAGATCTCGACGATCGACGCGGCCTCCGCCGCCGGCACCAGGGCCGGCTCGACACGCTGGGCAGCCGTCACGAAGAGGCGCACGGCGTCGAAGGCTTCGAGCCGGTCCTGGTCCTCGGCCTCGGGGCAGGGCAGGCCTTCGAGCGGCAACAGCTGTTCCATCGCCAGGCCCAGGCGCACACGCGAGGTGACGATCAGTTTCAGGCCCTGGCAGGATTTCAACAGGACTTCGAGCACCCGCGCCTCGGCCACCAGTTGCTCGAAGTTGTCGAGCACCAGCAGCATGCGCCGCCCGCCCAGGGCCGCGCCGACCTGGTCCATCGGCTCGCCGCGGCCACGCAGCGTCAGACCGAGCTCGCGCGCGATGCGGGCCGCCAGTTCACCCGCCGTCGCCACGTCTTCGAGCGGGACGAAGCTCGTCCCCTCGGGGTAGACCGGCGCCAGATCGAGCAGCGCACGCCGCGCCAGGCGGGTCTTGCCCATGCCACCCGGGCCGATGAGGCAGAGCAGGCGCGCCCCCTCCTGCGACAACAGCTCGGCAATGCGTTGGCGCTCGACCGAGCGGCCGACGAAGCCGGCATCGTGCACCGCCTCGGGCACGCTGGCGCGCGGGTTCGGCGGGCGCGCGCCCGCCGCGCTGCCCAGGGCGTCGTGCAGCGCCTGCAATTCGGCACTGGGGACCAGGCCGAGCTCGTCGGCCAGACGGGCGACGAACTCGCGGTAGACCTGTCGAGCGCGCGCACCCTGGCCGGCACGTGACAGCAGCGCCAGATGGGCGCGCAGCGCCGCCTCGTCGAGCGGGTCGACCTCCAGCAGGCGCGCCGACAGCTCGATGCCGGCGGCCGGATCGATCTCGCCGCCCAAGCGCTCGAGCGCCGCGCCACGCCAGGCGGAGCGAAGACGATCCCGCTCGAAGTGGAGCCAGGCCGACCAGGCGTCGTTGGCATCGTCGTCAAAGCCGGCGAGCAACTCGCCGCGGCGCAGCACCAAGGCTTCGTCGATGCGCGTTTCGCGCAGGGCCAGCTCGAAGGCCGCGACGTCGGTGTCGGCATCGAAGCGCAGCGCACCGCCCTGCGATTCGATCTGCAGGCCCCAAGGCATGGTCTGCAGTCGGAACAAGGTCTTGCGCAGGTTGGCGTAGGCCAGTTTGGGCACTTGGTCGGGCCACAGCATCGCCGCCAGTTCGGCGCGCCCGACCCAGGCGCGCCGCAACGCCAGCAGCGCGAGCAACTGGCTGCGGCGTTCGAAGGGCAGGACGACTGGCGCGCCCCGGTGTTCGAGCGACGGAGCGCCGAACAGCTGCAGCCGGGTCTGCATCGCGGTGTTCGCTCGTCGCAGGCGCTACAGCCGGGTGCGCGCCGAGTTCATCACCAGGGCCAGCAGGCCGTAGTAGCCGCAGGTGGCCACCAAGTCGACCACGGCGGGCTCGCCGAAGCGGGCCACCGCGCGGCCCCAGAGCGCCTCGCCCACCTGACCATGACCCTGCAGCAGCTCGACACAGATGTCGTGCACCAGGGCCTCGTCGTCCGGCATGCCGGACGGCCGCTCGCCGCGTTCGATCGCGGCGATGGTGGTCGCAGCGATGCCCTCGCGCTCGGCGATCGGGGCATGGATGGTCCACTCGACCGGCTGCGTGTAGTGCTTCGAGGTGATGAGGATCGCCAGCTCGGTCAGGCGCACGCCGATGGCGCTGCGGTAGCGCAGGTACTCGCCGATGCGCTGGACATGGCCTGCCAGTTCAGGGCTGCGCAGCAGGGGCACGAAGGGCGCGAGCACCGCGCCGCGCGGGCCGGCAATCATGGCCTCGGCCTCGCGGCGCTGGGCAGCGGTCCAGCGCTCGGGCGGGATGGGCGGCAGACGATCCGCCCCTTCGAGGGGCTTCATGATGCGAGGGCCTCGTCGATCGACAGGGCCAGCCGCTCGACGATCGACTGCAGGTCCGTCTCGCTGACGATGAAAGGCGGGGCGAGCAGCACGTGGTCGCCGTGCTGGCCGTCGATGGTGCCGCCCATCGGGTAGCACAGCAGGCCGTTGGCGAAGGCCCGCGCCTTGATGCGGGCGTGCAGCTTCTTCGCCGGATCGAAGGCGGCCTTGCTCTGGCGGTCCTGCACCAGTTCGACGCCGACGAAGAGGCCGCGGCCGCGGATGTCGCCAACCTGTGCATGGCCGCCGAGCCGCTCGCGCAAGGCGCTCATGAGTTGCGCACCGCGCGTGCGCACTTTCGCCAGCAGGCCCTCACGCTCGATCACGCGCTGCACCGCCAGTGCCGCTGCACAGGCGGTTGGATGGCCGAGGTAGGTGTGGCCGTGCTGGAACATCCCGCTGCCGTCGCGCAGCGGCGCGACCACGCGCTCGTGCGCAAGCAGCGCACCGATCGGCTGGTAGCCGCCGCCCAAGCCCTTGGCGATGATCATCAGGTCGGGCTCGACCCCCTCCTGCTCGACCGCGTGCAGGGTGCCCGTGCGGCCCATGCCGCACATCACCTCATCGGCGATCCAGAGGATGCCGTGCCGGTCGCAGATTTCGCGCACGCCCTTGAAGTAGCCAGCGGTGGGGGGCACCGCGCCAAGCGTGGCGCCGACCACCGTCTCGGCACAGAAGGCGAGCACGCGCTGCGGGCCGGCGGCCTGGATGGCGGATTCGAGCTCGTCGAGCAAGCGCTGTGTGTACCCGCCCTCGCTCTCGCCCGCGCGCTGGTCTCGGTAGGCATAACAAGGCGCGACGCGCACCACGTCGATCAGCAGCGGCGCGAACTGCTTGCGCCGCCATTCGTTGCCACCCACCGCGAGCGCGCCGAGCGTGTTGCCGTGGTAGCTCTGGCTCCGGCCAATGAAGAGCGTGCGCTCGGGCTGCCCGATCTCGACGAAGTGCTGGCGCGCGAGCTTCAGCGCCGCCTCCATCGCTTCCGAGCCGCCACTGACGAAGTAGACGTTCGTCAAGCCGCCCGGCGCGTTCGCGGCCAGGTGGTCGGCGAGTCGCTCGGCCGCCTCGCTGGTGAAAAAACTGGTGTGCGCGTACGCCAGTGTGTCGATCTGCGCGTGCATCGCCGCGATCACGTCGGGGTGGCCATGGCCGAGGCAGGACACCGCGGCGCCGCCGCTGGCGTCGAGATAGCGCTTGCCGGCCGCGTCGACCAGCCAGACACCCTCGCCACCGACAGCCAGCGGTGGGGTCACGCGAAAACTGCGGTGGATGATGTTCGTCATGCGGTCTTCAAAGCCAGGCGCCGCCCCTGCGCCCACCAGACGCCCAGGGCGATCAGCGCGGCCGGGATGAAGACCCAATGTTGCGACGGCCGGGCCGGGTTTGGCAACTTCAACTCCGCAATGCGAAAGCCCTGTTCGAGTCCGAGCTTCTTGGCCCGGCTGCCGAACTTGACGGCCGCCACCTCGATGTCGGTACCGAGCTGCGATAGCGTGACCCCGGCGTCGCGCAGGCGCTCGCGGCCATTGGTGCCCTTGCCCATCGGGATCGCGACGGTCTTCGTGATTGGCTGGCCGTCGAGGTCGCTGCCGGCGATGCCGACCACCAGCCACTCGTCCTCGGTCAAGCTATCGGCGACCTTGTACAGGTCGGCGGCGGGGGCCTTGACGTACTTCGGGGCGATGCGGTCGATGACCCAGTCGGGGCGGAAGAAGAGGAAGGTGGCGAGCAGCAGGGCGATCACCTCGAACCAGCTGCAACGGGTGCGGAACCACACCATCGTGGCGGCGGCGAAGAGCAACGAGGCCACCGTGCCGGTAACGCAGACGATGATCACCTCGACCCAGGACGAGACGCCGATGAACAGGATCTGCGGGTTGAAGATGAAAACGAAGGGCAGCACCGTGGTGCGCAGGCTGTACCAAGTGGCCTGCAGGCCCGTCTTGTTCGGGTCGTCGCCTGAGATCGCCGCCGCGGCGTACGAGGCCAGGCCGACCGGCGGCGTGACGTCGGCCAGGATGCCGAAGTAGAAGACGAACAGGTGCACTGCGATCAGTGGGATCACCAGCTCCGAGCGTGCGCCAAGCTCGACGATCACCGGCGCCATCAGCGTCGCGACCAGGATGTAGTTGGCCGTCGTCGGCACCCCCGCGCCGATGATCAGGCAGATCACGGCCGTCAGCAGCAGCATCACGAGCACGTTGCCGGCCGAGACCAGCTCGACGAAGTCAGTCATCATCAGGCCCATGCCGGTGAGCGTGATGACGCCGACGATCAGGCCGGCGCTGGCGCAGGCCACACCGATGCCGATCATGTTGCGGGCGCCGAGGACGAGGCCATTCCAGAGATCCGCGAAGCCGCGCATGAGCGCCCCCTCGACGCTCGTCTCGCGCCGGAACAGCGCCAGCACCAGGGGCTGCAGCGGCACCATCACCATCACCGTCGCGGTGGCCCAGAAGGCCGACAGGCCGGGCGACAGCTCCTCGACCATCAAGCACCACAGAAGCACGATGATCGGAATGAAGAAGTGCAGCCCGCCGCGCACCGTCGGCCAGGGCTCGGGCAGATGGATGGCGGGCGCGTTCGGGTCGTCGATCGGCACCGCGGGGTGGCGTGCCGAGTAGGCCATCAGCACCAGGTAGCTGATCAAGGCCACGGCCGCCAGGGCCCAGCCTGCCGCGGAACCGGCCAGGGCCTGAACGCCCTTGATCAGCGCATAGATCGCACCGAACGCGACGAAGGTGCCGGACAGGCCCAGCCCCCAGCCGATGAGGCGCTCGCGCCAGCCCGGAATGCGCTTGCGCACGAGCGGCTGCAGGTCGTGCTTCAGCGCTTCGAGGTGCACGATGTAGAACAGCGCGACGTAGGAGATCACCGCCGGCAAGGCCGCGTGCTTGATGATCTCGGAGTAGGGGATGCCGACGTACTCGACCATCAGGAAGGCCGCCGCGCCCATCACCGGCGGCATGATCTGGCCGTTGATGGACGACGCCGCCTCGATCGCGCCGGCCTTGACACCCGAGTAGCCGGTGCGCTTCATCAGCGGGATCGTGAAGATGCCGCCCGACACGACGTTGCTGACCGACGAGCCCGACACCACGCCGTTCAGCGCCGATGACACGACGGCCACCTTGGCCGGACCGCCACGCAGATGACCGAGCAAGGCCAAGGACACCTGCAGCATGTAGTTGCCGGCGCCGGCGATGTCCAGCAGCGTGCCGAAGAGCACGAACAGGAAGATGAACTGCACCGAGACGCCGAGCGCGACGCCATAGACGCCCTCGGTGGTCAGCCACATGTGTGAGATGAAGCGCGACAGCGACGCGCCGCGGTGCTGGATCACCTCGGGCATGAAGGGCCCGGCGAAGACGTAGAGCATGAACAGCCCCGTCGTCACCAGCATGCCGAAGCCCATCGCCCGCCGCGTCGCCTCGAGCATGATGACCACGCCGGTGATCCCGACGACGATGTCCATCCGCGTCGGCGAACCCGGCCGCGTCGCCAGCTCCCTGTAATAGAGGAACAGGTAGGCGGCGCAGAAGGCGCCGACCCCGGCCAGCGCCCAGTCGGCCCAAGGGATCACCGTCCGCGACGAGCGCTGGAAGGCCGGGAAGGCGCAGAAGGCGAGGAAGACCGCGAACGCCAGGTGGATCGCGCGCGCCTCGGTGTCGTTGAGGATGAAGACGCCGAAGGTGAAAGGCAGCGGCGACGCGTACCAGACCTGGAACAGCGACCAGGCCGCGGCGAGGATCGACAGCGCAAGGCCGACGTGGCCGGCGGGCTCACGTCCTCCGAGGTCGGCTTCCTTGACGAGCTGGTCGAGCTCCGCGGCGCTGGCTTTGGCCATTGGTCAGCACAAGAACAGGGCGGGCCGCAGGCCCGTCCCGCTTCTGCGCTTCTTCCTACTTGATCCAGCCCTTCTCCTTGTAGTACTTGGCCGCGCCTTCGTGCAGCGGCGCGGAGAGGCCGTCCTTCACCATGTTCTCGGGCTTCAGATTGGCCAGCGCCGGGTGCAGCTTCTTGAACTCGTCGAAGTTGTCGAACACCGCCTTGACCACCTGGTACACCGACTCCGTCGGCGCCTTGGCCGACGTGACGACCGTGGCCAGCACGCCATAGGTCGTGGTCGCGTCAGGATTGCCGGGGTACAGGCCGCCAGGGATCGTGGCCTTGGCGTAATACGGCTTCTCGGCGATCAGCTTGTCGACGGCCGGGCCAGTCAGCGACACCAGCTTGGCGCCGCATGAAGTGGTCGGGTCCTGGATGTTCGCGCTGGGGTGTCCGACGCCGTAGAAGAAGCCATCGATCTTGCCGTCGCACAGCGCCGGGCCGTGCTCGTCGGCCTTCAGCTCCGAAGCGAGCGAGAAGTCGGTGAGTTTCCAGCCCATCCCGGCGAGCAGTTCCTCCATCGAGGCACGCGTGCCCGAGCCCGGGTTGCCGACGTTGAAGCGCTTGCCCTTGAAGTCCGCGAAGGTCTTGATGTTCGCTTCCTTGCGCGCGAGCACGGTAAAGGGCTCCGGGTGGACCGAGAACACCGCGCGCAGGTCGCCGTAGGCGGCATCCTTGAACTGGCCCTGGCCCTTGCTGGCGTTGTACTGCACGTCAGACTGGGTGAAGCCGAGGTCGAGTTCGCCGGCCTTGATGGTGTTGATGTTGAAGACCGAGCCGCCGGTCGATTCGACCGAGCAGCGGATGTTGTGCTTGGCGCGGTCCTTGTTGACCAGGCGGCAAAGCGCACCGCCGGCAGCGTAGTAGACACCGGTGACGCCGCCCGTGCCGACCGTGATGAACTTCTGCTGCGCGACGGTGGGCAGCGGGGCCAACGCAGCGGCCAATGTGACGGCTGCGGCGAGTGTGGCGGGCTTGAAAGCGTGACGCATGCGGGAGCTCCTTGTCTGGCGGATGAGAGAGGTGCCCGACTGTATGCAAGGCGCATGCCGTGTCCAGCGGGGCGACCCTGACAGCGATGCTTCGGCACGCGCCGAAGCATGCGCCGGCCAAGGGTGCGTACAGTGGCCGGACCGACCATGAAAGAGCGCACGCATGACCCTCACCTGCTTCATCCGCTATCAGATCGACCCGTTCCAGAAGGAGGCCTTCCGCCGCTACGCGCAGGCCTGGGGCCGCATCATTCCGCGCTGCGGCGGCCATCTGCTGGGCTACTTCCTGCCGCACGAGGGCTCGAACGACGAGGCCTGGGGCCTGATCGCCCTCCCCAGTCTGGCCGCCTACGAGGCCTATCGCGAACGCATCAAGAGTGACGACGAAGGCCGCGCCAATTTCGAGTTCGCACAGCGCGAGCGCTTCATCCTGCGCGAGGAGCGACGCTTCACCGAGGTGGTGCCCGAGACCTTTCTGAAGCCTACGCCTCCGCGCGACGCGGCGGTTGCCGCATGATCGCGGTGATCTTCGAGCTCGAGCCGCGCACCGGCCAGGAGCAGCGCTATTTCGAGATCGCCGCCGCGCTGAGGCCGGTGCTCGAACAGACCGACGGCTTCATCTCGGTCGAGCGCTTCCAGAGCCTGGCGCAGCCCGGCCGCTACTTGTCGCTGAGCTTCTGGCGCGACGAAGACGCTGTGCGCCGCTGGCGCTGCCAGCCGAGCCATCGTCAGGGCCAGCAGGAAGGCCGCAGCAGCGTCTTCGCCGGCTACCGCTTGCGCGTCGCGGCGGTGATGCGCGACTACGGCTTGTTCGATCGCGGCGAGACGCCGGACGACTCGCTGGCGGCCCTGGGTTGAGCCTCGCCGCGACATGCCGCGTCAATTGAAGCCCCCGCATCCGGCGCCCGACGAGCCGCGCCTGGCCCGCGTCGCGGCCCAGATCGCCGAGCCCAGCCGAGCGCGCATGCTGTCCTACCTGCTGTCGGGCGAATACGCCAGCGCCGGCGAACTGGCCGAGGCCGCATCGGTCACACCGGCCACCGCGAGCGGCCACCTCGCCAAGCTGCTCGACGCTGGCTTCGTCGCCTGCGAGCAGCGCGGCCGGCACCGCTACTACCGCCTTGCCGACGCCGAGATCGCCCACGCGCTGGAGGCGCTCGCCCTGGTGGCCGAGCGCGGCACGCACGAGCGCGCCTGGTCGAGCCCGCAGCGCTCGCGTCTGCGCGACGCACGTTGCTGCTACGGTCACCTGGCTGGCGCGCTGGGGGTCGGTCTGCTCGACACGATGCTGCGGCGCGGTTGGCTGCAGCCCGGCCTGTCGGGCTACGCGCTGACGGTCGCCGGTGCGGCCTGGCTCGACCAGATCGGCATGGACGGCCCGGCCTGGCTGGCCCACGCTGACGGCAGCGCGTCGCGGCGCACGGCCTACGCCTGTCTCGACTGGTCGGAGCGGCGCGACCACCTGGCTGGTCGCCTGGCGCATGCGTTGCTCGACCACTTCATGAGCCGGCGCTGGCTGCGGCGCCGACCCGGCGAACGCGCGCTGGACATCACGCCCGGCGGGCGGGTGGCACTCCAGGCGGTGATGCAGGGCACATCCTCGGCCCAGGCGAGTAGCATCGCCGCACAGTCACGAGGAGAGCCGCTATGACCCTGTGCCCGATTGCGATTGCTGTGGGCTGCAAGAAGTGCCCGGCCTTCTCGGTCTGCCCGCTGAAGGGCGTGATCGGCGATGAGAAGAAGGACGAAGCGCCGAAGGCAGCCGCGCAAGGCGACGCCAAGAAGAAGGCCTGATTACCCGGCTCGTGCGCCGCGGGCAGGCCCGGAGCGGTGCGCTATTTGGGGCTTGCCTGAACGGGCCAGAGTCGATCCGGCGTCCTCTCGAGGACACGCGCAGCGGCGGAATGGAGCACGGCCGGGTCGAGCCGGCCTCGACGCACAGCGTCTGCCAGCCAAGCCTCGATCGACCCGCCGGCCTCGGCCCAGCCGTCCTGGCGCAGCAGCCCGTAGAACGCGGCCGCCAGGACATGCATGCCGTCGTCCGAATCGCGCCAGCGGATCGCCGGATTGCGAGCGACGCCGAGCGCCTCGCTGATGAGTTGGTCCAGCGCCTGAACCAGGTCTTCGTTCAGCAGGCCCTCAAGCGAGTTGTAGCCCCAGCGCGGATCGTGGTCGCGCACAATCCTCGACACCAAGGGGTCGCGCGCGAGCACGGCGAGCGCGGCGAGTGCCGCCGCACCCGACATCGGCACCGGCGGGTGCAGCATTTCATGCGCGGCGATCCGCACCGTCGTGGCGGTGTCGTAATCCGTCGCTTGCAGGAATGTCTGGCCCTGCACCTTGATGCCATGCGGCTTCGAGAACTGCAGCAGGACGATCTCGATGGTCGGATCGAAGCGCCGGCCGGTGAGCTTTTCCTGCCAGGTGACGACATCGAACGGCGCCAGCGCGCGTTGCAGCTCGGCGATCCGTGCGTCGAGACCGGCCCCGACGCGTTCTGCGCGGAACGACGCGAATCCGGCGTCGCGCATCGCCGTGAAGATGAGCTCGAGGCGAGGGGCCGCGGCGTTGAACCAGTTCCAGTCCGACTCATTCCAGTAGGGGCTCGCCCTGTAGGCCGGACGGATGCGGGCGTCTCGATCCTTCAGCGCAACCAGCATCTTGTCGAGCGTGGCGTCGTTGCCGTCCGAGGAGAAGAGAACGGCCAGATTGGGTCCGAGCAAACCGAAGCCTTCGGCGCTGGCGGCGTCCCACAGCTGACGGATGTCGGCCCTGGCCGGCTCCGGCAGGCGTTGCGCGAAGTCAGCGGCATCGGCGCCGTAGTGCTTCGTGTAGAGCGCAACCCCCGACAGCGGGCCAAGAAAGGCAATCGCATCAAAGCCTTCCGACGATCGCACCTGCCACCGGGTCCTGTTTGTTGAGGAGGTCGGGGCAGCTGCTGCGCCGAGCCGCACGGACGATGCGGCAGCGGCCAGGAGCGCAGTGGCGAAAACGGATCGACGATGCATCGCGTCCACCTTAACGGGACGCGCGCGCACCTTCTTGAACGGACTTCACCTTCAGTTGAAAGGGCGTGCGACCGGTGAGGGCCACGACCGCACGCGCCAGGTGCGCCTGATCGGCAAACCCCGACTCCGCAGCGAGCGCCGCCAACGTCCCGCGCCAGGTCGGCAGATGGCCGATCGCTCGCAGTGCGCGCTGCTCGACGCGGTAGCGCTTGGGGCTGACGCCGTAGGCTCGGCGGAAACCACGGCTGACCGACTGCGGCGCGAGGCCCATCGTTTCGGCCCAGTTGTCGAGCCTGAAGTCGGCACTGCAAGCCAGCGCGGCAGCCAGCTTATCGGGCCACTCCGCCAACTGCGCGTCCACGGGTGTCAGCGTCTCTCTCAACAGCAGGGCAGCACCGGTCGCATCTTGCTCGGCCAAACGGGCGATGGCGTCCGGGTCCGCAACGCTCCCCGTTGCGACATCGAACCTGTCGAACCAGGGGATGTTCAGCACGACGGCGCCGACATCCGAGAACTGGTCTCGATGGGCTTGGTGGGCGCCGTGGATCAGGACCTGCCCCGGCAGCACTCGGACGCGGCCGCTGTCGCCGGCTTCGACATACCCGCCAGCCAGCACAAGCGCTGCGTAAGCCTCGGCATGGCGATGGCGAGCCATCTGTTCGCCTGCACGGTGAGTGCTGATCCAGGCTCGAATCAACTGACGCCGGCCCTTCCTGTCATTCGCCGCAATGGTGGCGCGCGCACCTGCCGCTTCAATGGTTGTCCCGCGGCACGAAGGCGCCGCGCTTGCCGCGCAGGAAGTCGAGGTCGGCACCTTCGTCGGCCTGCAGCACATGGTCGGTGTAGAGCTTCCAGTAGCCTGAGTCGAGCTTGGGCACCGGGGGCTTCCATGCCGCGCGGCGAACGTCGAGCTCTTCGTCGCTGACGTGCAGGTGCAGCTTGCGCCCGGCCACGTCCAGCGTGATCCGGTCGCCGTTCTGCACCAGGGCGAGCGGGCCGCCGGCCGCGGCTTCGGGGGCGGTGTGCAGGACAACGGTGCCGTAGGCGGTGCCGCTCATGCGCGCGTCGCTGATGCGGACCATGTCGGTGATGCCCTTCTTCAGGACCTTGGGTGGCAGCGGCATGTTGCCGACCTCGGCCATGCCGGGGTAGCCCTTGGGGCCGCAGTTCTTCAGCACCAGCACGCAGGTCTCGTCGACATCCAGCGCGTCGTCGTCGATGCGGGCATGGAAGTCCTCAATGTCCTCGAACACCACCGCGCGGCCGGTGTGCTGCATCAGGGCGGGCGTGGCGGCGCTCGGCTTGATGACGGCACCGCGCGGCGCCAGGTTGCCCTTCAGCACCGCAATGCCGGCCTTGTCCTTGAACGGCGTGGCCAGGGGTTTGATGACCTCGGTGTTCCAGTTCTGCGCATCGGCGATGTTCTCGCCGACCGTCTTGCCGTTGGCAGTGACGACGCCGGTGTGCAGGTGCTGGGCGATCTCCTTCATCACCACCGGCAGGCCGCCGGCGTAGCAGAAGTCTTCCATCAAGTACTGGCCGCTCGGCTGCAGATTCACCAGGCAGGGCAACTCGCTGGCCAGGCGGTCGAAGTCCTCGATCGTCAGCTTCAGGCCCAGGCGGCCGGCGATCGCGATCAGGTGGATCACGGCATTGGTGCTGCCGCCGATCGCAGCGAGGGTCTTGATCGCGTTCTCGAAGGCTTGTGGCGTCAGCACGGTCGACAGCTTCTGGTCCTCGTGAACCATGTCGACGATGCGCCGCCCGGCATTGCGCGCGATCACGTTGCGCCGGCCATCAACGGCCGGGTAGGCGGCGTTGCCGGGCAGGCCGACACCAAGGGCCTCGACCATCGAGGCCATCGTGCTCGCGGTGCCCATCGTCATGCAGTGCCCATGGCTGCGGTGCATGCAGCTCTCGGCCTCGAAGAACTCGGCCAGCTTCAGGGTGCCGGCGCGCACCTGCTCGCTCATGCTCCAGACGCCCGTGCCGGAGCCGAGCTGCTGGTCGCGCCAGCGGCCGTTCAGCATCGGTCCGCCGCTGACACCGATGGTCGGCAGGTCGGCACTCGCAGCACCCATCAGCAGCGCAGGCGTGGTCTTGTCGCAGCCCATCAGCAAGACGACGCCGTCGACCGGGTTGCCGCGGATCGACTCTTCGACGTCCATGCTGGCCAGGTTGCGGTAGAGCATCGCGGTCGGGCGCAACAGGGTCTCGCCGAGCGACATGACCGGAAACTCGAGCGGGAAGCCGCCGGCCTCATAAACGCCGATCTTGACCTGCTCGGCCAGCGTGCGGAAATGCGAATTGCAGGGCGTCAGTTCGCTGAAGGTGTTGCAGATGCCGATCACCGGCCGGCCGTCGAACTGGTCGTGTGGCACGCCCTTGCCCTTGACCCAGGAACGGTAGGCGAAGCCGTCGCGGTCCTGGCGGCCGAACCATTGCTGGCTGCGCAGTTCTTCGGGCTTTTTGCGGGGCTTGGCGCTCATGGTGACTGTTCCGGCAGGGGTCGAACGGAGAGCCGGTCATCTTAGGGTTGGTCAGCCGCGAGAGGCCACCGGCGCAACCCGCATGCCCGGGAAAGCCCTCGGAGCGAACGGGGTCAAACATCATACGATAAGCCGACAAGCCGCCTGTGGCACTACCGAAGGAGACCGATCGATGCAAGCCAAGAGATGGATCACAGGCGCCGTGGCCGGCGCCGCCCTGCTGGCTGTGGGCCTGCCTGCCGTGGCCCAGGAAAAGCTCACCGTGTGGTGGGTCAAGGGCTTCTACAAGGCCGAGGACGACGCCCTGTTCGCGGCGATCAAGAAGTTCGAGGAGAAGAACAAGGGGATCAAGATCGAGCTGTCGCAGTACCCGGTGCAGGACATGATCCCGAAGACCGTGGCGGCACTCGATTCGAACGCGCCACCCGATGTGGCCTACGCCGACGTCTACGACTTCCAGGTCACTGCCAAGTGGGCGTACGAAGGCAAGCTTGAGGACGTCACCAGCGTGATCGACCCGATCCGCGCCAAGTTCGAGCCGGCGGCCCTGGCGACGACCTTCCTGTACAACAACACGACCCAGACGCGCGCCTACTACGCGTACCCGATCAAGCAGCAGACGATGCACATCGAGTACTGGAAGGACATGCTGGCCGACGCCGGTTTCAAGGAAAGCGACATCCCGAAGGACTGGAAGGGCTACTGGAACTTCTGGTGCGACAAGGTCCAGGTCGGCTATCGCCAGAAGACCGGCAACCGCAGCTTCGGCATCGGCATGCCGCTGGGCGTCGATTCGAGCGACTCGTTCTACTCCTTCCTGACCTTCATGGACGCCTACAACGTCAAGCTGGTCAACGACGCCGGCAAACTGCTGGTCGATGACCCGACGGTGCGCCAGGGGCTGATCAATGCGCTGACCGACTACACCCAGGTCTACGCCAAGAGCTGCTCGCCGCCGTCGTCGACGAGCTGGAAGGATCCGGACAACAACGTCGCCTTCTTCAACAAGACGACGGTGATGACGCACAACGCGACGATCTCGATCGCCGCCAAGTGGCTCGACGACATGAATAACGCGACGTTGACCGAAGCCCAGCGCGCCACCGCGAAGAAGAACTACACCGAGCTGATCGCCACCGCCGGCTTCCCGAACAAGCCCGACGGCAGCAAGATGGTCTACCGCGCAGCGGTCAAGACCGGCGTGATCTTCAAGGACGGCAAGAACAAGGCGGCGGCCAAGAAGTTCGTCGCCTTCCTGCTCGACGAGTCGAACCTGACCCCCTACGTCGAAGGCTCGCTCGGGCGCTGGTTCCCGGTCACCAAGAATGCCCAGCAAAGCCCGTTCTGGAAGAGCGACCCGCACCGCCTGGCCGTGTACAACCAGTTCATGAACGGCACGACGCCGTTCGAGTTCACCAAGAACTACAAGTTCACCGTGCTGAACAACGAGAACGTCTGGGCCAAGGCGATGAACCGCATCCTCAACGAGAAGGTGCCGGTCGACAAGGCCACCGACGAGTTGATCGCGCGCATCAAGGTCGTGGCAGCTAACTGACGACACCGGGCGGGTCGCGCTCGCGTCCCGCCTCGTCCGCATGAACGCCTCCACGCTGCCCGCAACGGCCCGCAAGCCCCTCGGCGCCTGGGAGTTCTGGGGTCGCGCAATGGTGCTGCCGTACCTGCTGGTGTTCGTCGTCTTCGTGCTCTACCCGGTGGGCTATGGGCTGTGGCTGGCGCGGCACCCGTCCAGCTACGTCAAGCTATTCGACGACCCGATCTTCTTCCGCACGGCGGTCAATACGGTCGTGTTCCTGATTGTCGCCATCAACGTCAAGATGGCTTTGGCCCTCGCGCTGTCGGGCTTCTTCGTGCTGTCGCGCTGGTGGATCAAGATCCTCGCGGCGCTGTTCATCCTGCCCTGGGCCGTGCCGTCGATCCCGACCATCCTGTCGGTGCGCTTCATGCTCAACCCCGAATGGGGTGTCATCAACAGCACGATCTTTCGCCTGACCGGCCTCGACGGTCCGAACTGGCTCAACGACCCGACCTTGGCGCTCTGCTTCTCGATGCTGATGCACATCTGGAAGTCGCTGCCGTTCTGGACCTTGATCCTGGTCGCCGGTCGGTTGGCGATTCCCACCGAGCAGTACGAAGCCGCGTCGGTCGACGGTGCCACGCGCTGGCAGAAGTTCCGCTTCATCACCTGGCCGTCGATGCGTTCGCTCTATCTCACGTCGACGATCCTGTCGATGATCTGGACCCTCGGCGACTTCAACAGCGTCTACCTGTTGACCGGCGGCGGCCCGGCCGATCTGACGCATGTGCTGGCCACCCTGGGCATCCGCTACTTGCGCCTGGACCAGGTCGACCTGGCGATGGCCTCGGTCGTCGTCGCGCTGCCGATGGTGCTGCCGCTGGTGTACTTCATGATGAAGCGGCTGAGCAAATGAGCAAGCGCTTCAGCTGGAAGGCCGTCGGCACCGAAGCCCGCTTGTTGCTGATCGGCATCCCGGTGCTGCTGTGGACCCTGCTGCCGATCTATCACATGGTGCTGTTCGCGATCAGCGAGCGCGATACCGCGACAACGGGCCGGCTCTGGCCGAAGGATCCGACGCTGCAGAACTTCGACATCGTGTTCCAGCAGAAGCACTTCTACCTGAACCACTTCTGGGACCAGATCGGCAATTCGCTCGTGATCGCGCTGGCCGTCGGCGCGATCACCCTGTTCGTCGCCACCACCGCCGCTTTCGCGATCAGCCGGCTCAAGGTTCGTGGCGGCCGCACGGTGATGAACCTCGCCTTGTTCACCTACTTCATCCCGGCCGCCTTCCTTGCCGTGCCGATGTACAAGACGATGGGCAACTACGGTCTGCTGAACAACCAGTGGGCCCTGATCCTGGCGATGGTCACGATCGCCTCGCCGTACTGCATCTGGGTCCTGAAACAGGCCTCGGACAAGCTGCCGCTCGAGCTCGACGAAGCCGCGCGCATCGACGGTGCCTCGCCGCTGCAATTGTTCTATATGGTCTACCTGCCGCTGATGGTGCCGTCGCTGGTTGCCGTCGGCACTTATTCGCTGCTGCTGGCCTGGAACGAGTACCTGTATGCCTTCTTGCTGCTGTCCAACGACCGCGACGTGACCCTGGCGGTGGCCCTGGGCAATTTCCTCGCCGCCGACGACTCGCCGTGGGAGTTGCTGATGGCCACCGGCCTGGTCTATGCGCTGCCGCCGGCGGCGATCTACTACGTCTTCAAGCGCTACATGGTCGGCGGCCTGACAGCCGGCGCGGTCAAGAGCTGATAAGGCACGACATGGCATCCGTCACCTTCCGCGACATCGAAAAGAGCTACGGCAAGGTCAAGGTCCTGCACGGGCTGGGCTTCGACATCTCCGACGGCGAGTTCGTGGTCCTGGTCGGGCCTTCGGGCTGTGGCAAGAGCACCCTGCTGCGCATGCTCGCTGGCCTGGAGGACATCACCGGCGGCGAGATCTCGATCGACGGCAAGGTCGTCAACGAGCTCGAATCGAAGGACCGCGACATCGCGATGGTGTTCCAGAGCTACGCGCTGTACCCGCACATGACGGTGCGCGAGAACATGGGCTTCTCGCTGCGCCTGCGCCGCGCCGATAAGCAGACCACCGACCAGCGCGTCGACAACGCCGCCCGCATCCTCAACCTCGATGCCCTGCTCGACCGCTACCCGCGCGAGCTTTCCGGCGGCCAGCGCCAGCGCGTCGCGATGGGCCGCGCGATCGTGCGCGACCCGAAAGTCTTCCTGTTCGACGAGCCGCTGTCGAACCTCGATGCCAAGCTGCGCGTGGCGATGCGCGCCGAGATCAAGGCCCTGCACCAGCGCCTGAAGACGACCACGGTCTACGTCACGCACGACCAGATCGAGGCGATGACGATGGCCGACCGTATCGTCGTGATGCACGACGGCCTGATCGAGCAGATCGGCACGCCGCTCGAATTGTTCGACCGGCCGCGCAACCTGTTCGTGGCCCAGTTCATCGGCTCGCCCGCGATGAATGTGTTCGCCGGCACGCTGCGTGGCGCCGCGGTCGAGGCGCTCGGCGCGCGCTGGCCGCTGCCCGCGCTGGCCGGGTCGGCCACCGAAGGCCAGGCCGTGCAGTACGGCATCCGGCCCGGTGACCTGACGCTGGCCGGCTCGGGCATCGCGGCCAAGGTGATCGTGATCGAGCCCACCGGCGCCGAGACCGAGTTGCTGGTCGAGGTCGGTGGCCAGCAACTCGTCCTGGTCATGCATGGCCGCACCGACGTCAAGCCCGACCAGACGGTTTACCTGGCCGTCGATGCCGAGAAGGCCCATGTCTTCGACGCCGCGTCCAACCAGCGCCTCTAGGACGCGCCGCCCATGATCGATGCTGGCACCTTCCGCCTCGACGGCCGCCTGGCCCTGGTGACCGGCTCGTCGGCCGGCATCGGCCTGGCCATCGCGCGCGGACTGGCGCAGGCGGGCGCCGCCGTGGTGCTCAATGGCCGCGATGCCGGTCGGCTCGAAAGCACGCGCGCCATGCTCGCTGGCGAAGGCCTGGTGGTTCATGCCCGATCCTTCGACGTCTGCGATGCGCCGGCTGTCGAGGCCGCCATCGCGTCGATCGAAAGCGAGGTCGCACCGATCGACATCCTGGTCAACAACGCCGGCATCCAGCGCCGCGCGCCGTTCCAGGATTTCGCGGCCGAGGACTGGCAGGCCATCATGCGCACCAACCTCGACAGCATGTTCACCGTCGGCCAGGCAGTGGCCAGGCGGATGGTCGTGCGCAAGCGCGGCCGCATCATCAACATCTGCTCCGTGCAGAGCGAACTCGGCCGGCCCGGCATCGCGCCCTACACCGCGAGCAAGGGCGCAGTGAAGATGCTGACCAAGGGCATGGCGATCGACCTCGGCCCGCATGGCATCAATGTCAACGGCCTCGGTCCCGGCTACTTCAAGACCGAGCTGAACCAGAAGCTGGTCGACGACCCCACGTTCAGCGCCTGGCTGATCAACCGCACCCCAAACCGGCGCTGGGGCGACGTCGAAGAACTCGCGCCCGCCGCCGTGTTCCTGGCCAGCGAGGCCTCGCGCTTCATCAACGGCCACATCCTGTATGTCGATGGCGGCGTGACGGCCAGCCTGTGAGCAGCACTCGCCGCATGGCCCCCGCCGCGGTTAAGAACGTGCACGGCCACACGCTCGAGCAGCTCGGCGTGGCCATCGTCGCCGGACGTTACCCGGTCGGGGCCTCGCTGCCGCCCGAACCCCTGCTTTGCGACGAGTTCGGCGTCAGCCGCACGGTGGTGCGCGAAGCGGTCAAGTCGCTCGTGGCCAAAGGCCTGCTGTTCACCGGCCCTAAGGTCGGTACCAAGGTGCTGCCGGCAGAACAGTGGAACTGGTTCGACCCGCTGGTGGTGGCCTGGCAGTCCGAGGTCGGCCTGACGCGCGATTACCTGCGCGATCTACAGGAGCTGCGCCGCGTCGTCGAACCGGCTGCCGTGCGCATCGCCGCCGTGCGCGCCACCGCGGCCGACATCGCGGCCATCGAAGCCGCCTACGCCGGCATGAAACAGGCGATCGACGAGGGCGGCGACTACGTCGCCAGCGACCTGCGGTTCCACCAGGGCCTGCTGAGCGCCTGCCACAACCGCATGGTGGTGCAGATGAGCAAGGCGCTGGGCGCGCTGCTGCGCACCAGCTTCGAGATCTCGACCTCGCGGCCGGACGGACCCGCCAGCTCGCTGCCCCTGCACCGTGCGGTGCTCGATGCGGTCATCGCGCGCGCGCCGCAGAAGGCCGAGCGGGCCAGCCTGCTTCTGATCGACAGCGCCGCCGAGGACATCGACGCAGTGCTCGCGTCGCGGCGCAAGCTGCCTTCCGTGGCCGCGCCGGCGCGGCGACTGCCGCGGCCGGCCGGCCCGGCCACTCGCGCGGTCTGATCGATCCCGCCGCCCTGCGCCGGGTGCATCCCGCGCCCTGTCGGGCCGGGGTCAGGAGTCGATCTTGATCGCTGCGTCCTTGACCAGCTTGACGTACTTGCTGCGTTCGCTGCGCATGAACTCGCTGAAGCGCTCGGGCGTTCCGCCCGAGTCCTCGGCACCGGCCGATGCCAGGCGTTCGGCCACCTCGGGAATCTGCAGCGCCCGGTTCACGTCTTCGTTCATGCGCTTGACGATCGACGGCGACATCTTGCCCGGTCCGGACAGGCCGTACCAGGTCGTGGCGTCGAAGCCGGGGAAACCTTCCTCGGCGAGCGTCGGCACGTTTGGATAAGCCTTCGAGCGCTGCGGCCGGGTCTGCGCGACCGCCACCGCCTTGCCGCCCTTCACGTGCGGCGTCGCGGCCGTCATGGTTTCGAAGCTGTACATCACCTGGCCGCCGATCAGGTCGGTGATCAGCGGGCCGGAACCGCGATAGGGGATGTGCAGGGCGAAGACCTTGGCCTGGAACTTGAACAGCTCGAGTGCCAGATGCTGCGCCGAGGCCGGACCGGACGACCCAAAGGTCACGTGGCCGGGCTTAGCGCGGCACAGCGCGACCAGGTCTTTCACGGTCTTCGCCGGCTGGTCCTGGTTGCAGATCAGGAGGTTGGGTGTCACGCCGACCAGCACCACCGGCGAGAAGTCGGTCTCGGCGTTGTAGCTCAGCTTGGGCTGCAGGGCCGGTGCGATGGCATGGCTGTTGATGTGCGCCATCAGCAGGGTGTTGCCGTCGGGTGGCTGCTTGGCCACGTAGTCGGCGGCCAGCACGCCCGCCGCGCCGGCCTTGTTCTCGATCAGCACGTTCAGCTTCCACATCTCCTGCAGGCGCGGCGCGAGCACGCGGGCCAGGATGTCGGTGCCGCCCCCGGGCGGGAAGCCGACGATGATGCGCACCGGGCCATTGGGCAAGGTCTGCGCGCGCAGCATCGGCGTGGCCAATGTGGCGGCTGCGGCGGTGACCAGGGTTCGGCGTCGGATCATGTGGGTCTCCTTGATTTGACGGCTGCTGAAATCAGGCGGCGGCGCGCAACGCCGATGGCGCTGCGTGGCTCGCATAGTGGTCCATGGCGGCCTGCACACCGCTGCCGGCCAGCTTGACGCCGGCGAGCTTGAGACCCATTTCGACACCGGCGACCATCGCCACCAGGGTCAGGTCGTTGCTGTCGCCGAGGTGGCCCATGCGGAACATGCGGCCCTTCAATTTGCCCAGGCCGGTGCCCAGCGAGAGGTCCAAACGCTGGTGGATCAGGCGCCGCAGGGCATCGGCATCGACACCGACCGGGGTGATCACGCCGGTCAGCACCGGCGAGTACACCGCCGGGTCGGCGCACTGGATCGGCAGGCCCCAGGCGTTGACGGCCGCGCGCACGCCCGCGGCCCAGCGCTGGTGGCGCGCGAAGACCTGGTCCAGGCCCTCGCCCAGCAGCATGTCCAGCGCTTCACTGAGGCCGTAGAGCAGGTTGGTGTTGGGCGTGTAGGGCCAGTAGCCATCCTTGTTCATCGCGACGATCTCGTCCCAGGCCCAGAAGGAACGCGGCAGGGTGGCCGCCTTCATCGCATCGAGCGCACGTGGCGACAGGGCATTGAAGCTGATGCCCGGCGGCAGCATCAGGCCCTTCTGCGAGCCGCTGATCGTGACATCGACACCCCACTCGTCATGCCGGTAGTCGGCACTGGCCAGGCCCGAGATGCTGTCGACCATCAGCAGGGCCGGGTGGCCGGCGGCGTCGATCGCCTGGCGCACCGACGCGATGTCGGATGTGACGCCGGTCGAGGTCTCGTTGTGCACGACGCACACCGCCTTGATGCGGCGTTCGGTGTCCTGGCGCAGGCGCGCCTCGATCAGGTCCGCCTGCACACCGCGGCGCCAGCTCGCGGCCTGCGGCAGGTGTTCGTCGGCGCCCTGCCAGGCGACGAACTCGGTCTGCAGCCCCAGGCGCGTGGCGAGCTTCTGCCACAGGCTCGCGAAGTGGCCGGTCTCGTACATGAGCACCCGATCGCCCGGCGACAGTGTATTGACCAGGGCCGCCTCCCATGCGCCGGTGCCCGAGGCCGGGTAGATCGCCACCGGGTGCGCGGTCTTGAAGACCTGCCGGATGCCGGCCAGCACCTTCAAGCCGAGCACGCCGAACTCCGGCCCGCGGTGGTCGATGGTCGACAGGCTGATCGCGCGCAGGATGCGGTCCGGTACCGGGCTCGGGCCGGGAATCTGCAGGAAGTGACGGCCAGTGGGGTGGATATCGAGGTTCAACATGGCAGCGTCCTTTCGACGGCAAGTTTTGCATGCAAATTGGAGTGTGGCACGCAGGCTTACCCTGAATCCCTCTGCTTGAGTGCGATCTGTTTTGCATGCAAAATGCCATTGAGGAGGAGTTGAGGTGGCCGAAGTCATCCACATCGCGCGCCAGGGCCTGACCGACCAGGTTGCCGCGCGGCTGCGCACGCTGCTGATCGAAGGCCGCATCGCGCCCGGCGCCAAGCTCAACGAGCGGGTGCTCGCGGAGCAACTGTGGGTGTCACGCACGCCGTTGCGCGAGGCCATCAAGCTGCTGGCGGTGGAGGGCCTGGTCGACCTGCTGCCCAATCGCGGCGCGGTCGCCGTCAAGCTGACCGAGGCCGACATCGTCGACACCTTCGAAGTGCTCGCCGGGCTGGAGTCGCTCTCAGGGCGTTTCGCGGCGCAACGCATCAGCGACGATGAACTGACCGAACTGCGCGCGCTGCATTACGAGATGCTCGCCGCCTATGCGCGACGCGACCTGTCGAATTACTACCGGCTGAATGCCGCGATCCACGGCGCCATCAATGCCGCGGCGCGCAACCCGGTGCTCGCCGCGACCTATGCGCGCATCAATGCGCGTGTGCAGTCGCTGCGCTTTCGCACCAACCAGAACGAGGCCAAGTGGAAGCGCGCAGTCGCGCAGCACGAGCAGATGATCGAAGCGCTCGGTGCACGCGACGCCGACGCGCTCGGGCGTGTGCTGGTCGAGCACCTGCACGGCAAGCTCGATACCGTGCTTGCGCTGCTGCGCGCCGGCGAGATCTACCCCGACGCGAAGCTGAAAGCCTGAGGCAAGACGGTATGGACCTCGAAGCCCGACTGCGCCGGGAAACCCGCGGCGAAGTGCTGTTCGACGCCGCCTCGCGCGGACGCTACGCCACCGATGCGTCGATCTACCAGATCATGCCGACGGGCGTGTTCGTGCCGTCGACGCCCGACGACGTCGCGGCGGCGATCGACATTGCGCGGGACATGGGCGTGCCCGTGCTGCCGCGCGGCGCCGGCACCAGCCAGTGTGGCCAGACCGTCGGCGAAGCGCTGGTGATCGATACCACCAAACACCTGCGCCGCGTGCTCGACGTGGATGTCGAGGCGCACCATGCGACCGTGGAGCCCGGTCTGGTGCTGGATCACCTGAACGCGCAGCTCAAGCCGCACGGCCTGTGGTACCCGGTCGATGTGTCGACCAGCGCACAGGCCACGCTCGGCGGCATGGCCGGCAACAACTCCTGCGGCTCACGCTCGATCGCCTACGGCAACATGGTGCACAACGTGCTCGGCGCGAGCGCCTGGCTGTCGGATGGCTCGCTGCTCGACTTCGGCCCGGTCGCGTCGCTGACCGGGCGCGCCAAGGCCATCGCCGACGTCGTGCGCGGCTTGGCCGAGCAGCAACGCGCCGAGATCGAGGCCCGCTGGCCCAAGGTGCTGCGCCGCGTCGCCGGCTACAACCTCGACATCTTCTGCAGCCAGAGCGAGAAGCCCTACACCCGCGACGGCAGCGTGAACCTGGCACACCTGCTGGTCGGCGCCGAAGGCACACTGGCCTTCACGAAGAGCCTGACGCTGCAATTGAGCGAGCTGCCTCGCGCCAAAGTCCTGGGCATCGTCAACTTCCCGACCTTCCGCGCGGCGATGGAAGCGGCCCAGCACATCGTCAAGCTCGGTCCGACCGCGGTCGAACTGGTCGACCGCATCATGATCGAGCTGGCGCTGGCCAACCCGGCGTTCCGGCCGACGGTCGAGACGGCGCTGATCGGGCGGCCCGCCGCGATCCTGCTGGTCGAGTTCGCGGGCGCCGACAAGGCTGCGCTCGTGCCCAAGCTCGCGCAACTGGCCGAGCTGATGGGCGATCTGGGCTTGCCCGGGAGCGTTGTGCCGATGCCCGACGAAGTGGCGCAGAAAAACCTGTGGGACGTGCGCAAGGCCGGCCTGAACATCATGATGAGCCTGAAGGGCGACGGCAAGCCGGTCAGCTTCATCGAGGACTGCGCAGTGCCGCTCGAGCACCTGGCCGATTACACCGACGCGCTGACCGAGGTCTTCGAGCGTCACGGCACGCATGGCACCTGGTACGCGCATGCCTCGGTCGGCACCTTGCATGTGCGGCCGATCCTGGACATGCGCCGCGATGGCCGCGAGAGCGGCGCGCTGCGCATGCGCGCGATCGCCGAGGAGGCGGCCGCGCTGGTGCGCCAGTACAAGGGCGCCTACAGCGGCGAGCACGGCGACGGCCTGTGCCGCGGCGAATGGATCGCGTGGCAATTCGGCCCGGCCATCACACAAGCGCTGGCTGCAATCAAGCGAGAGTTCGACCCGATCGGTCTCTTCAACCCGGGCAAGATCATTGACACGCCGCGCATGGACGAGGTGGCGCTGTTCCGCTTTCCACCGCCCTCTGCGCCGCGGCCCTATGCGCGCATCCCGATCAAGCCGGTGCTCGACTGGTCGGCGTGGAACGTCCAGAACGACCCGGTCAGCGAGGCGACGACCGCGCCCGGCAGCGGCGGCGACGTCACCGGCGGTCTGGGCGCAGCGGTCGAGATGTGCAACAACAACGGCCACTGCCGCAAGTTCGACGCCGGCACGATGTGCCCGAGCTACCGCGTCACGCGCGACGAGCGGCACCTGACGCGGGGCCGCGCCAACACCCTGCGCCTGGCGCTCTCCGGGCAGCTGGGACCCGACGCTTTCACGAGCGAAGCCGTGAACGAGGCTCTCGATCTGTGCGTCGGCTGCAAAGGCTGCAAGCGCGACTGTCCGACCGGCATCGACATGGCCCGGATGAAGGTCGAGTTCCTCGCCCACTACAAGGCGCGCCACGGCTGGACGCTGAAGGACAAGCTGGTGGCGCGACTGCCCGATTACGCGCGCGCGCTGTCCATGCTGCCCTGGCTGGCGAACCTGCGTGACACCGTGCCGGGCGCAGCCGCCCTGAGTGAGCGCTGGCTCGGCCTGTCGGCCAAGCGCAGCTTGCCGCGATGGCGGCGCGACACCTTCTGGCGCAATGCCCAGGCCGGCGACTTCGCCAGCCGCGAGGCGGCCATCCGGGTGGCCGGCGCGGGCGGCAAGGTGGCGGTGCTCTTCGTCGACACCTTCAACGGGACGTTCGAGACCGAGAACGCCGTCGCCGCGGCGACGGTCCTGCGTGCCGCCGGCTACACACTGCACACACTCGACAAGGCGGGGGGGCACCACTGCTGTGGCCGCACCTTCCTCTCTTGCGGCATGGTCGACGAAGCCCGGACGCGGGCCGGCGCGCTGATCGACGCGCTGCTGCCTCTCGCTCAGGCCGGCGTTCCGATCGTCGGCCTCGAACCCTCGTGCCTGCTGACCCTGCGCGACGAGACCCTGGTCATGGGCCTGGGCGACAAGGCGCAGGTGGTGGCCAAGCAAGCCTTGCTGTTCGAGGAGTTCATCGCGCGCGAAGCCAAGGCGGGCCGCTTGGCGCTGCCATTGAAGCCGGTGGCTTCGAGCATCCTCGTCCACGGCCATTGCCACCAGAAGGCCTTCGGCGCCGTCAGCCCCATCCTGGACGTGCTGCGCCTGATTCCGGGCGCGCAGCCGACGCTGATCGAAAGCTCCTGTTGCGGCATGGCCGGCAGCTTCGGCTACGAAGCCGCACACTTCGACGTCTCGATGCAGATGGCCGAGCTGAGCCTGCTGCCCGCCGTGCGCAACGCACCCGATGCCATCGTCGTCGCCGACGGCACGAGCTGCCGGCACCAGATCTCCGACGGCGCAGGGCGCAAGGCCCTGCACGTGGCACGCCTGCTGGCGCAGCAGCTGGCGCCCTAACGCGCGCTTGAACGCCGTGCCGGCCGACGCAACCTTCCAACTCGTCTTCAACGGCGAGTGCCTCCAAGGGCACGACCCGCGGACTGTGCAGCGCGCCGTCGCCGCTGCGCTGAAGCTCGACACAAAGCGCTCGGCGCGGTTGTTCTCGGGCCGCCGTGTCGTCCTGCGGCGGGCGGTGAACCAGGCCACGGCGACGCGCTATGTCGAATGGTTCTCTCAGATGGGCGCCGCGCTGCAGGCAGAACCTTCCGGCCCGAGCGCCGAGCCCGGAGCGACCCAGCCAGCGGCAGCACCGTCGCGGGCCCCGCGGCGGCGCTCGCTGCAACGCACGGGCATCGGCCTCGCGGGCCTGGCCGGCGCGCTCGCGCTCGGCTTCACGCTGTGGCCCGGGTTGAGCACGTTTTGGCCAGACACACCGACGCCCGATGGCGCCAGCGGCGCGGCCGCCGTGGGGTCCATCGGCGCCGTGGCCCCGTCGCCGCCAGCGCCTGCCGCGGTGGCCGACGACGACGCGCCGCAAGACATGACGCCCGCCGCGCGGCGCGAACGCCAGCTGCGCTACCTGCCCGCGCCCGCGCACAAGGCCTTCGCGATCTCTTCGGCTGGAGCGCATGCCTGGCAGGCCGGCGCCCCTTCGCAGAACGCGGCCCGAGAAGGCGCACTGGCCGCCTGTCTGCAGGCCTTGCCGCCCAGCCGGGACGGCTGCCGCATCGTCGACGCCGACGGCCAGTGGGAGGAGTGATGCCGGAACCAGCGCGTCAGTGGATGTGCGAGCCGCCGTTGATGTCGATCTCGCTGCCCGTCACATAGCTCGCCAGGTCGGATGCGAGGAAGAGCACGCAACCGGCCACTTCGTGGGCCTGGCCGACGCGGCCCATCGGCACGCTCTGCAGGATCGCGTCGAGGCGCTCGGGCGTCATCGTCGCGGCACCGAGGTCGGTGTCGATGAAGCTCGGGCAGACCGCGTTGACGCGGATGTTGTCGGGGCCGAGCTCGCGCGCGGTGGCCTTGGTGTAGCCAAGGACCGCGGCCTTGGCCGCGGCGTAATGGCTGCCGCCGAAGAAGCCGCCGCCGGACTGGGCCGCCACGCTGCTCATGTTGACGATGCTGCCGGCCTGCTGCTTCCGCATCGTGGGCACCACCGCCTGCGTCATGTACAGCGTGCCGCGCATGCTGACGTCCATCACCAGCGCGTACATCTCGGGCGTGACCTCCATCAGGCGCTGCGGGCTGCTGATGCCGGCGATGTTGACCAGGATGTCGACCCGCCCGAAGTGCGTCAGCGCCAGCGCCACGGCAGCCTCGCAGTCGGCCTTTTCGATCACGTTGCAGCGGGCGCCGAAGTGGCTGCGGCCCGGCAGTCCGCGCGCGGCCGACTCGGCCGCCGCGGCATCGAGATCGGTGACCAGCACGCGAGCACCGTGCAAGGCGAGCAGGTTTGCGCTGGCCAGGCCCAGTCCGCGCGGGCTGGCGGCGCCGGTGACGATGGCTGACTTGCCTTCGAGCAACTGCGACATGCGCCGATTCTGGCACCGCCGCCGCCGCGGCGCGCGGCTCTGGCGGCGGTCAGGGCTTCGGCGGCCGGTTGCCGTTCAGCGCGCGGTAGGCCCGGATCACCTGGCTGTCATCGGCCGCGCCGTGGCCCAGGCCCGATGCGGCCAGGAACATCTGCATCGCAGCCGCTGCCAACGGCAGGCCTTGACGTGCGCGCTTGCCTTGGTCGAGCACGATCCCCAGGTCCTTGATGAAGATGTCGACCGCACTGGCCACCGGCGGGTCGTCCAGCATCATGCGCGGCCCGCGGTCGCCCCACATCCAGCTGCTGCCGGCCGAGACGGAGATGATCTCGTGCATCATCGCCAGCGGCACGCCGGCGCGCTCGGCGACGTGCATCGCCTCGGCCGCGGCCGCGATGTGCACCCCGCACAGCAGCTGGTTGATCATCTTCGCCGTCGAGCCCAGGCCGGCCTCGGTGCCGACATGGAAGATGCGCTTGGCCACCGCCTCGAAGACCGGCCTCGCGCGCGTGACCGCGGCGTCGGGGCCGGAGCACATGATCGTCAGGGCTGCGGCCTTCGCACCCGCGACACCCCCCGAGACCGGCGCATCGAGCATCACGTGGCCGCTGCCTGCCAGCCGCGCCGCCAGGGCTTGCGCCTGCGCCGGCGCTTGCGTGCAGGCAGCCACGACGAGCGCGTCCGCAAACAAGGCCGCGGCCGCCGCCGCGTCACCGTAAAGCACCGCCTCGGCCTGATCGCCGTTGACGACCATCAGCCACAGCAGCTCGGCGCCGCGGGCGGCGTCGCGCGCCGAAACGGTGGCCTGGCCACCCTGCGCGACGAGGGCCTCGACCGCGGCGGGGCGCACGTCGAAGCCATGGACCTCGTGGCCGGCGGCGACCAGCCGGGCCGCCATCGGCGCGCCCATCGCACCCAGACCGATGAATCCGATGCGCATGCCGAACCTCTGCGACTATTCCTTGACCGAACCGGTCAACCCCGACACGTAGTACTCGACGAAGAAGGAGTAGATGAAGGCCACCGGCAGCGAGCCGAGCAGGGCGCCGGCCATCAGCGCGCCCCAGTGGTAGACGTCGCCCTCGACCAGTTCGGTGACGACGCCGACAGGCACGGTCTTGATCTCCGACGACGAAATGAACGTCAGCGCATAGATGAACTCGTTCCACGACAGCGTGAAAGCGAAGATGCCCGCCGAGATCAGGCCCGGCACCGCTAGCGGCAGCACGATCTTGGTCAGGATCTGCCAGCGGTTGGCACCGTCGATCAGCGCGCATTCCTCGAGCTCGTACGGGATCGAGCGGAAGTAACCCATCAGCAGCCACGTAGAGAACGGGATCAGGAAGGTCGGGTAGGTCAGGATCAAGGCCCAGCGGGTGTCGAACAGGCCGAGCTGGTAGACGATGGCCGCCAGCGGGATGAACAGGATCGACGGCGGCACCAGATAGGCCAGGAAAATCGACAGGCCGACCTGTTTCGAGCCCTTGAAGCGCAGGCGCTCGATCGCGTAGGCCGCGAACACCGAGCAGACCAGGGAGACGAAGGTCGCCACCACCGAAACCAGCACGGTGTTCCACATCCACTCCGGGTAGGCCGTGTGGAACAGCAGCTTGTTGAAGTGGGCCAGGGTCGGCGCGATGACCCAGAACGGGTTGCCGGTGCGCGACAGCAGTTCGTTGTCGGGCTTCACCGAGGTGATCGCCATCCAGTAGAAGGGGAACAGCAGCACGATCAGGAAGATGATCAGCGGCAGGTAGACCGTGACGAACTTGCGCGATGGCGTGTCGAGGTAGCTCATGCCGACCGTGTCGGTCGACGCCGCGCTGGCGCTGTTGGCGCTCATTTGTCGGCCCCTCCCTGTTGCCAGGCTCGCCGCTGCAGCCCGAAGTAGCTGAACATGATCGCAGCCAGCAGGAAGGGCACCATCGCGATCGAGATCGCCGCACCTTCGCCCAGGGCGCCGCCCGAGATCGCGCGTTGGAACGACAGCGTCGCCATCAGGTGCGTCGCATTGAGCGGGCCACCGCGGGTGATGACGTAGATCAGCTGGAAGTCGGTGAAGGTGAACAGCACCGAGAA
>JAZKIW010000047.1:0-13677 GCA_040384625.1 Pseudomonadota bacterium
GCCTGGTAGCTCGTTGGGCTCATAACCCAAAGGTCGCAAGTTCAAATCTTGCCCCCGCAACCAAATTTCAAGAGGCCCTCCGCGTGAGGGCCTTTTTGATTTTGGCGGCGCGTGGCGTCGTTGTCCACTCATCGCCATCGCTCTATGCCCCTGCACCCAAAGAGGGTTCAATGGTGCGCAGCTCTGATCGATGTGGATGATGTACGCCTGAGCACTCGAAGGAGTTCGGAATTGGCTGTCGGCTTCAATCACAAGGACGTTGCAGAGCGTGCGGCCACGTTGCCGGCCCAGGCCATCAGTGTTGAGGTTCTGCGCGAGAAGTACGCCAAGGGCGATGAACAATCGATCGCCGACGTGCATCGGCGCGTGGCCCGGGCGCTGGCAGAAGCCGAGGCGCCTGATGCGCGTGCGCTGTGGACCGAGCGTTTTGGGCACGCGCTTGAAGGCGGGTTCATCCCAGCAGGACGCATCCAGTCGGCCGCCGGCAGCGGCTTGGCGGCGACCCTGATCAATTGCTTTGTCCAGCCCGTCGGCGACTCCATCACCCAGGTCGAAGATGGGCACCCGGGCATCTACACGGCATTGGCCGAAGCGGCCGAGACGATGCGGCGCGGCGGCGGTGTCGGCTATGACTTCTCGCGCATCCGGCCGCGGGGGGCATGGGTTGGCGCGACGCAGAGTTCGGCCTCCGGCCCGGTGAGCTACATGCGCGTGTTCGACCGCTCCTGTGAAACCGTCGAATCTGCCGGCGCTCGGCGCGGAGCCCAGATGGGCGTGCTGCGCTGCGACCACCCCGATATCGAAGAATTCATCCATGCCAAGGACGGCGGCGACCTGAAGAACTTCAACGTTTCTGTCGGCGTGACCGATGTGTTCATGCAGGCCGTGCGCGACGGCGTTGACATCGACTTGGTCCACCGCGCAGAGCCCGGCGCCGCGCAGAAGAACGCCGGCGCATTCCGCCGCGGTGACGGTCAATGGGTCTACCGCAAGCTGCCGGCGCGTGAACTGTGGGGCCAGGTCATGCGCGCCACCTACGACCACGCCGAGCCGGGTGTGCTCTTCCTCGACACCATCAACCGCGACAACAACCTGGCGTATTGCGAGAGCATCAGCGCGACCAACCCGTGTGGCGAGCAACCCTTGCCGGCCTACGGTTGCTGCTGCCTAGGCTCGATCAACCTCACGCGCTTCGTGCAACAGCCGTTCGATGCTGATGCGGCGTTCGACGAGTCCGGCTTCGCCCAGCTTGTCCGCACCTCTGTGCGCATGCTCGACAACGTGCTCGACATCTCGATGTGGCCCCTGCTGCAGCAGCAAGAGGAGGCGCGGCGCAAGCGGCGCATCGGCCTCGGGTTCACCGGACTGGGCGATGCCTTGGTGATGCTGAACCTGCGCTACGACAGCGAGCCGGCGCGTGCGATGGCCCGTCGCATCGCCGAGTGCATGCGCGATGCGGCTTACGAGGCCTCGGCGGACCTGGCCATTGAGCGCGGAGCATTCCCGCTCTTCAATGCCGACTTGTATCTGTCGGGCGGTAGTTTCGCTTCTCGCCTGCCGCAGGCACTAAAGGATCGAATCCGTGCACACGGGATCCGCAATTCGCACCTGATCTCGATTGCGCCCACTGGCACCATCAGCCTGGCCTTTGCCGACAACGCCAGCAACGGCATCGAGCCTGCCTTCAGCTGGACCTATGTGCGCAAGAAGCGGCAGCCCGACGGCAGCTTTGCCGAGCATCGCGTCGAGGATCACGCTTGGCGCCTGTACAGGCACCTGTCGGATGCCGACGCTGCGCTGACGCCTGCCTTCGTGACCGCGCTCGAGATGAGCGCACAGGCCCATGCCGAGATGGTGGCCGCCGTGGCACCTTACGTCGACACCGCGATCAGCAAAACAGTCAACGTGCCGATCGACTACCCGTATGCGGACTTCGAGCAGCTGTACCAGCAGGCCTGGTCACTCGGTCTGAAGGGCCTGGCGACGTACCGGCCGAATGCCGTTCTGGGCAGCGTGCTGTCCACCCAACCGGCCCCCCTGCAGGTCGCGAGTGACCCGAACCGACGCCTGGCGATCGCTGCCCCCGCGGTGCCGGTCCTGGCTTCGCTGCGCTGGCCCGGCCGGCCCGAACTGCCGGGCGGAAACGCGGCCTGGACTTACATGATCGAGCATCCGTTCGGCTCGTTCGCCTTGTTCGTCGGCGACGTCCCGCGCGAAGGCGAAGCTCGTGGAGCGCAGCAACCGTTCGAGGTCTGGGTCAACGGCGCCGAGCAACCCCGCGGCCTCGGCGCACTGGCCAAGACGCTTTCGATGGACCTGCGAGCGAACGATGGCGCCTGGCTGCAGCTCAAGCTCGATGCGTTGGCCACGGTCGCCGAAGAGCGCCCTTTCGAGATGCCCTTCCCGCCGCACGGCGAGCGCCGCCCCTTCCCCGGCGTCGTCGCGGCCACGGCAGCAGTCATCCGTTGGCGCTGCGAACAGCTCGGTGCACTGCCGCCGCTCGATGGCAGCGCCACGCCGGTGATCGATGCGCTGTTCGCTCGCGACGAGCCGCATACCGACCCTTCCGGCACTCTGGCCTGGGCCGTCGACATCGACAACCCCGCCAGCGGCGAAGCCTTCACGGTGACCCTGAAGGAGGTCACGCTGCCAGGCCACGACGGGCACGCGACCACGCGGCCCTGCGCCCTGGCGCTGGCCGGCAACTATCCGCGTGCGCTCGACGGCCTGGCGCGACTGCTGTCGCTCGACATGCGGGTCATCGACCCGGCCTGGATCGGCATGAAGCTGCGCAAGCTGCTCAACTACGCCGAGCCGCTCGGCAGCTTCATGGCCTTCGTACCCGGGCAGCGGCGCCAGCAGACCTGGCCCTCGACGGTGGCGTACCTGGCGCGCTTGGTGATCCACCGCTACGCCATGCTCGGTGTGCTCGACGAAGAAGGCTACCCGTTGCGCGAGATGGGCGTGCTAGATGCCCCGCAAGGCGGCCAGCCCAGCACGCTTCAGGCGGGCCGCGCCTGCCCCGAGTGCGGCAACGCAAGCATGATCCACAAGGACGGCTGCGACTTCTGCACCGCGTGTGGGTACGTGGGTCAGTGCGGCTGATTCAGTGCAACCGGCCGCTGCCGGCCTTGCCGGTGCCTGCCTTGGCTTCCATGCTGCCCAGCAAGTCCTTGCCCGTCATGCCGGCGAACAGGGCCGCTGCGCGCAGCTTGATCTCGAGCAGCTCGCTCGCACTGACCGAATACTGGCCGGTGGTCTTGTTGACATCGATCCGGAACTCGACATCCTTGCCGTTGTGCGACAGCATGCCGCTGGTGAACTCGTAGTCCGCGCTGTCCCAGGGCAAGCCGCGCGCGTCGACGTCGTAGTCCTGGTACTCGATGCGGCTGATCTCGCCGCTGGCCAGGTCGAGCGAGCCGGTCGACATGACGATGTCGTCGCTCTGTTCATCGGTAATCGCGATCTTCACCTTCAAGTCCACGGCATGCACCCCCTGCAGGAATCCAGGATTTTTGCACGCGTCGCCGCGCTCACAGTTCGCCGTAGGAGTGCAGCCCCGACAGGAACATGTTGACGCCGAGGAAGGCGAAGGTCGTCACGACAAGTCCAGTCAAGGCCCACCAGGCCGAAACCGTGCCGCGCAAGCCCTTCATCAGGCGCATGTGCAGCCAGGCGGCGTAGTTCAGCCAGACGATCAAGGCCCAGGTTTCCTTCGGGTCCCAGCTCCAGTAGCCTCCCCAGGCCTCGGCGGCCCAGAAGGCGCCGAGGATGGTCGCGATCGTGAAGAAGGCAAAGCCGACGGCGATCGACTTGTACATCACATCGTCGAGCACTTCGAAGCTGGGCAGCTTGACGGCAATGCGCCGGCGCGCGAACAGGATGCTGGCAACGATCAGTGCGCTGAGGCCGAAGTAAACCGCCCAATAGCTGGCGCTCGTGGTTGCGCCCTTGCGGAACACCAGCGGCTCGAAGCACAGCACCACGCCCAGTGCCCACAGCGGTGCCAGCTTCCACCACTTGCTTTCGCCGGCCTGCTGCTTGATGAGGTAGGCGAAGGCCACCATCGCGGCGATGGCGAAGGTGCCGTAGCCAATGAAGTTGGCCGGCACATGAAGCTTCATCCACCAGCTTTGCAGCGCCGGGACCAGCGGCTGGATCTCGTGCGCCTCGCGCACCACGGTGTACCAGAGCAGAAAACCGACCGCCGCACTGACCACCAGCATCGCGAACGCGCCCAGGGCCTTGGTCTTGTAGTGCTGCTCGAAGTACAGGTAGAACAGGGCGGTGAGCCAGCAGAACAGGACAAAGACTTCGTACAGGTTCGAGACCGGGATGTGGCCGATGTCGGGCCCGATCTGGTGGCTCTCGTACCAGCGCACCATCACGCCGACCAGGGCCATGAACACCGCGGCCCAGGCCAACTTGGACCCCAGGCGCAGGGCGGTGTTGTCATCCGCCTTGGCCAGGTAGCCGATCCAGTAGAACGCCGTGCTCATGAAGAACAGCATGCTCATCCAGAGAATCGCGCTCTGGCTGGACAGGAAGTACTTGAGCAGGAAGACTTTGTCGGCCTGTGCCAGGTCGGCGCCGAAGCTGTCAACCGTGCGGCTGTACAGGGCAATGGCCAGCAGCGTGGCCGCCGTGACGCCCAGTGCGAGGGTGCGCAGCGTGCCCCAGAACCAGCCCAGGCTGATGACTGCGGGCACGGCGCCGACGAGGATCGCCTTCTCGTACACGTCCATCGCATTGGCGTACTGCTGGAAGGCATAGACCGCGCCGCCCAGCACAAGCAGGGCGAACAGCCAGTCGAAGATGCTGCGGCGGGCGAAGTAGCCCGGGCCGCCGAGGGTCAGGGTGTTGGTATTCATTGCGTCCCCTTGAAAACCGCCTGCTTCATCTGCTCGAACTCATGGTCGACGTCGAGTGTGCGCCGATTCGTCGAGAGCGCCATGCTGAGTTGCGTGCCGCCCTCTGCCGCGGGCGCGATCCAGACCCACAGCCGACGTTCGCGCACGTACAGCATGGCGAACACGCCCAGGATCAGCAGCATTGCGCCGAGGTACACGACGTAGTGGCCCGGTGCCCGCGCGACCTGGAACACGCTGGCTTGGACCTGCTTGAAGTCGGCCAGCTGCAGCAGGACCGGGGCCGGGTAGTACAGGCTGTCCGACAACGCGAGGACGGCCTGGGTCATGAAGGTCTGCGTGGCATCGTCGGTCTTCAGGGGCGGCAGGCCAGCCTTTTCACGCGCCACGTTGGCCAGCTCGAACAGACTGCCGTTGAGGATGCGCAGCAGCACTTCCGAGATGCGTTCACGTTCTGCGGCCGGTACGCTGGACTCGAGAAACTGGCCCAGTGCCTGCAAGCCGCCACGTGAAGCCTCGTCGACCTTGTCCTTGGTCGGAGCCTCGGCGCCTGCGAAGAGGCCCAGAGCGCGGCTGGCCGTGGCAGTGAGCTGTTGGGTCATCTCGGGCTTATCAGGCGGCGTGGCCAGGGCAACGTAGCGCCGCACGGCTTCGCTTCGCAAGGCGGGGTCGTCCAGGGCCCGGCGCAGGCGCAGCCAGCCGTCGGCACTGTCCTTGTCGTCGACCGGAATGCGCAGGTAGCGGAAGGCCTCCTGCGGCGTGTCGCGCACACCAGCCAGGAACACGCGTTTGCCTTCGAGTTCGAGCGGCAGCATGTAGGTCTGGTACTCGCGCGCCTGGCCGGCGGTGTCGCGCAACTTGTAGCTGATCGACGGACCGACGTTGCGCAGCGTCTTCTCCTTGCGCAGCTTGGCGCCTGAGCCGAGGTGATCATCGAGTGTTGTCGCGAGGTCGACCTTGCGCACGTCGGTGGCGCTGCCGCCCTTGACTTGCGCATCCGTCAGGTTCTCGACATTGATCACCCGCAGGCCGGTGAACTCGAGCGTGAGCTGCTCGCTGGCGCTGGTGAGCACGCTGTTGCCCCCCACCGTGCCCTCGATGTCGAAAGGCTGACCGACTGCGGCCAGCGGCGTGGCGCGCAGCTTCACAGTCGAGCCACCGTCGTCGAAGCTGCTCTGGTAGATCGCGACGCCGCGGTGGAAGGCCGGCTCGTTGACCTTGACCGTGGCGGGAATGGCCTGGCCGCTGTCGCGGTCGTGGATCACGATTTCGCTGGCGAACAACTTGGGCATGCCGGTGGCGTAGTAATCGACGATGAACTTCTTCAGCTCGATCTCGAAGGGCAGATCCTGCAGCACCACGCCATCCTGCATCGTCAGTATCGCGACGCCGGCGCGCTGGCCTTCGGGCACCAGCAGGTTGCCGCGGAAGGTCGGGTTGTTCGGTGACAGTCGGTGCTCGGGCTTGACGTCTCGGATCAGGCCGCCGCCGGCGTAGGCGCTCTTGCCGAACAGCGCCATCTGCAGCCGCACGATCAGGTCGCCGTCGAACAGCCCACCCAGGCACACCAGCACGATCGCCGAATGCGCGGCGATGTAGCCGAGCTTGTTGGCACTGCCGCGGCGTGCCGCGATCATCGTGCCGTTGCTACGAACCTGCGCCTTGGCTTTCCAGCCGCTGCCCTTCAGAAGGGCCGACACGCGTGCGAACGCGGCTTCGGGAGACTCGCCTGCCAGCGTTGCGCTGCCCTTGTGGTGGAAGGCCTGCAGCGACTGCTCGCGCAGCTGCACCTTGCTGTTCTTCAGATCGGCAATGATCTTCGGCGCATTGCGGGCGATGCACAGGCTGGTCGAGACGACCAGGAAGGCCAGGATCAGCAGGAACCACCAGGCGCTGTAGACCGCATACAGGCTGACGCGGCCGAACAGCTCGGCCCAGAACGGCCCGAACTGGTTGGCGTAGTTGGTCGCCGGCTCGTGCTGCTTGACGACTGTGCCGATGATCGACGCGATGCAGATCAGGGTCAGCAACGAGATCGAGAAGCGCATCGACGACAGCAACTCGACCGCGTCGCGCCAGGCGCGCGAGCCCGAGCTCAGCTCGATGCCGGTGGTCGAAGTCATCGTTGGATTATCCCAAGCGCCGTGGCGGCAAAGCAGAAGGCCGGTGCAAGACCGGCCTTTCTGATCGTTCTGGCGCGCAGGCGTTCAGTGCAAACCGGCGATGTAATCGGCAACCGCCTTGACTTCGCGATCGCTCATCTTCTCGGCAATGCTGTTCATTTGCACACTGTTGCCACGCGCGCCGCCGCGGAAGGCGACGAGCTGGGCCTCGGTGTAGTCGCCATGCTGGCCGCCGATGCGCGGATACTGGGCCGGAATGCCCGCGCCGTTGGGGCTGTGACAGCCAGCGCAGGCCGGCACGGCCTTGTCGGCAATGCCTGCGCGGTAGATCTTCTCGCCCAGCTTGACCGAGTCCTTGTTCTTGGCAAACCCGGGCTTGGCACCCTTGCCGGCGTAGAAGGCGGCGACGTTCTTCATGTCCTCATCTGAAAGCGTGCTGGCAAAGCCCTTCATGATGGCGTTGTTGCGCTTGCCGGACTTGAACTCCTGCAGCTGCTTGACGAGGTACTCGGGGTGCTGGCCCGCGATGATCGGATTGGCCGGGCTGCCGCGTGAACCGTCAGCCGTGTGGCAGGCGGCGCAGACCTGGGTCGAGATCGCCTGGCCCTTGGCGAGGTCGGGCTTGGTGGCCGCTGGCGGGCTGGCCGCGAGGGCGGGCGCAACCAGGGTGGCAAGCAGGGCGAGGGCGGAAAGTGCCTTCATCATGGGTGTGCGGGCTCGGGTGTTAGGACAATGCGGCAGGTGTAAAACCGGCGAATTTTACAATGCCGCATGAATACTTCCCCTGAGGCCAAGGCCGCACTGGGCTGGACCCATACCGCGCGCTTCCTGACAACCGCCAGTCAGCTCGATCAGCTGCCTGTTCACGAGCTGCCGGAAATCGCCTTCGTCGGCCGCAGCAACGCCGGCAAATCGACCGCCATCAACACCCTGGCGCAACAGAAGCGGCTGGCCTTCGCTTCGAAGACGCCGGGGCGCACGCAGCACATCAACCTGTTTGCACTCGGCCCCAAGGACGCACCCAATGCCTACTTCGCCGACCTGCCGGGCTATGGCTACGCGGCGGTCGAGCGCGCCGCCAAGCTGCGCTGGCAGCAGGTCATGGCCGACTACCTGGCCGTGCGTCGGAGCCTGTCTGGCGTGGTGCTGATGGTCGACCCGCGTCTGGGACTGACCGATCTCGATCGTCAGTTGCTGGCCTGGGTTGCGCCACGGGTGGGCACAGGCGAGGTCCGCCTGCTGGTTCTGTTGACCAAGGCCGACAAGCTGTCGCGCAAGGAGGCCGAGGTCGCGGTGCGTACCGCCACCGCCGCCCTGGCCGACTTATCGACAGACGACGCCGACATCGGCGTGCTGCTGTTCTCGGCCCTGAACAAGAGCGGCGTGGACGACGCCGCGATCACCCTGCGCAGCTGGGTATCGGCGTGACGATCGAGTTGTTCGATCAGGCGCTGCCGCATGGCATCACCTTGTCCTGCCGTGCCAGCGGGTCGCCCGACATGCCTCGGCGCGTGTTGCTGCTGCACGGCTTTCCCGAGGGGGCGTTCATCTGGGACGAAGTCATGCTGCGCCTGCAGGGCAGCGCACGCTGTGTCGCGCCGAACTTGCGAGGCTATGAACGCTCGAGCGCGCCGCTTGGGGTCGAGGCTTATCGCGCCAAGCACCTGGTCAAGGACATCGCTTCGCTGATCGAAGTCATGGGTGCGCCGATCGATCTGCTGGTGGCGCATGACTGGGGTGGCGCGCTGGCCTGGAGCCTGGCGGCGCAGCGACCCGAGCTGATCCGTCGGTTGCTGATCATCAACTCGCCGCACCCGGCCACCTTTCTGCGCGAACTGCGACACAACCCGGCGCAGCAGGAGGCCAGCGCCTACATGAACTTCCTGTGCCGCCCCGACGCCGCGAACCTGCTGGCAGCGGATGACTATGCGCGCCTGTGGCCCTTCTTCACCAACATGGGCGGGTCAGCGTGGTTGACCGATGACAAGCGGGCGGCCTATCGCGCGCTGTGGCAGCACGGGCTGGGCGCTGCGCTGAACTACTACCGTGCGTCGCCGCTCAGGCCGGCGTTGTCAGACAGCGACGCGATACACACCCTGGTGCTGCCGCTGGCCTCGACCCAGGTCAAGGTGCCGACAACGGTGCTCTGGGGGGATGCCGACATTGCCTTGCCGCCGGCGCTGCTCGATGGCCTCGATGCTCACGTGCAAACGCTGGAGGTGCTGCGTGTCGCTGGCGCTAGTCACTGGATCGTGAACGAGCAACCGGTACGCGTGGTCGACACCATCGAGCGCCTGTTGATCAGACCACCACGTACTGCCCCTTGAAGTGCCCCACCGCGGATTGGAGGTGCTCGCGCAGCAGCGGGAACAGATCGGAGGACGACTCGCTGGCGTAGATGCGGCGCTCGCGCTCGCTGGCCTCGTACCCGACGTTGACCAGGCAAGCCGCCTGGCCGTGGCTGTATTCGAGCAGGTCGGGCGCCACGAAGCGGACGGCCCAGCCGTCGCTGCACGACACAGCGCCATCGCCTTTGGCTTGAAGCTTTGCATTCATCTCGAGTCTCCACGCGGGCTACGGAAGCGTTCGGTTTCAGTCTGTGGACATGGTTTCGAACGCGGCGTCCCGCGCCTGAGGGGACGCAAGTTGCATGCACAGCCCGGGCCGTGAAATGCGCACGCCCTGGCGGTCAATCTGCGTCAGTCAGGGTCGGCCGAGGAACAGCACGATGCCGGCATGGCCACGGGCTGCATAAGTCAGACCCAGGTAGAGCGGCCCGAGCCCGGTGTCGGCGCCGACGAACAGGCTCATGCCAGAGCGCAGCGATTCGCTGCGCACGGCCTCGCGTGTCGCATAGGCGTTGCCGAACTCGGCCGTGCCTCCGACAAAGAAGCCGCGCGCCAGGGAAGGCGTTTCCGACAGTCGCATGTACCAAGCCAGGCGCGAGAACAGCACATAGCTGCCCAGCAGCTGGTTGTCGTGGTAGCCCGACAGCTGATGAAAACCACCGAGCGCGTAGCGGCCGATCGCACTGCCCTCCTGCTGGCTCGCTCCGCGCGCGGCTGCAAACAGATTGAAGGTGTGACGACCATAGGTGCGCACCGCCGTGGCCGACGCTTCCAGGCGCTGGAAGCGCCCAGCACTGCTGCCGTCTCCGATCGCCGCCTCACCGACCAACCGGTAACCGCGCAGCGGGAAGTTGGCGAAGTCGAGCTGGTCGATCACCACGGCCAGGCGCAAGCCGGTCTCGACGGCCTCGACCCGCCTCGGTACATCGCCCAGCGAGGCAGCGACGAGGGTCGGCGCCGCGCGCAGGCGCTGTGTCGACAGGCCCGCGCGCAACTCGCCGAAGCGGCCCCAAGGCTGTCCGAGGTCGATGCCGGCACGTGAGTTGGTGCGCTTGAAGCGCGCCAGCTCATCGCCACTCTCGTCGTACAGGGTACCTTCGCTGCGCTCGGCGCTGGCATAGGCGGCGACGAACCAGTCATTGGCCAGTCCGATGGTCCAGTTCAGGGGGTGGTACAGCTCGGTGCTGTACGACAGCACCTCGCCGATCTGCAAGCGGTTGCGCCATTCGGTGCCGCTCGATGTGAGCCAGTGGCGGTTGTGACTCAGCTTCAGGTTGAACTTGCCGCTGCCGTTGAAGTCGGTGCCCAGGTCCATGCCGATGCGCAGGTAGTTCGGGCCCCAGGGTTTGTCTTCGAGGTCGAACACCAGGCCGTCGCCGCCGTCGGGCCTGGACACGAGCTGATAGTCGGCACGCAGGTAGTCACCGCTGGCGGCCAGCGAGCGCGCATCGCGCTCCGCGCGGTTGGCATCGAACGCCTGGCCGGGCTGCGACTCCAGCTGTGCGGCAAAGCGCGCGGGATTGGTCGTTGTCGTTCCTTCGAAGGCGATGAAGTCGACAGTGGCTTCGGGGCGATGCAGCTTGGGGTGCTCGGCACGCCACTGCGCATAGCGTTCGGTCGACACCGCATAGGGCTGCAAGCGCGCCAGCACGGCTGTGGCCCCGCGCTCTCCGATCCGGATGGCCTCGACCACCTTCTCGAAGTCACCGGCGCTGAGCATCCCCAGTTGGGGTGAGATCAGCACATCGCGCGGTCCCAGCGTGGCCAGGCTGCGCTGCACGTTCTGCTCGGTCAGGATGTTGATCATCTGCGCCGTGACACCGATCACCGAGGTCAGCGTCTCGCGCCCCGCCAGCGGTGTGCCGATGTTGACCGCGATGACGACGTCCACCCCCATGGCTCGCGCGACGTCCAGGGGGATGTTGTTGACGAGTCCGCCGTCCCCCAGCACACGGCCGTCGACCTCGGTGGGCGGAAAGACGCCCGGCACGCTCATAGACGAGCGCAGTGCCAGTGCCAGGTCGCCGCGGTCGAGGATCACCGCGGCGCCGGTTTCCAGGTCTGTGGCCACTGCCCGGAATGGAATCGGCAGGCGGTCGAATTCCTTCACCGCGCGCACGGGCAGGGTGTAACGACGCAACAAGGTCTCCAGGCCGCGGCTCGATACTGCGCCGGTCGGCGTTACCAGTTGGCCATCGCGTATGCCGAGTTCGACCAAGGGGGAGATCTCGAAATCCTCCTCCTTGCGCCGCTGCGACAGGTACTGCCGGTCGACGCGCGGCGAAAAGACGCTCGCCCACTCGACTTTCAGGAACTCGCGTTCGAGTTCGGCGGCGCTCATCCCGCTGGCGTACAGGCCACCGACGATCGCCCCCATCGATGTGCCTGCGATGGCGTCGACCGGGATGCGCTGGGCTTCAAGCACCTTCAGCACGCCCACATGCGACAGGCCGCGCGCGCCGCCACCCGACAGCACCAGGCCGATGCGCGGTCGAGCCGCGACTTGTTCTGCCTGCGCAGTGCTCGATGGCCCCTGCGCCGCGGTGGGCAGCGACACCAGCAGACCCAGCAGAGCGGCCAATGCGGGCTTCAGGAGGGATGGGCACGGCATCATGAGGAGATTGTGCCGAGCCAATGAAAAAGGGCCACATCGCTGTGGCCCTTTGCTGGCTGAGTCCGGACTCAGGCCGGCTGTCGCGGTCGATCGCTCGACCGCTGCGGACATCACATGTCCATGCCGCCCATGCCGCCCATGCCACCCATGCCGCCGCCCGGCATGCCGCCGCCGGCGCCGGACTCGTCCTTCGGCGCCTCGGCCACCATGGCTTCGGTGGTCAGCATCAGCGAGGCCACCGAGGCCGCGTTCTGCAGCGCCATGCGCGTGACCTTGGTCGGGTCCAGGATACCCATTTCGATCATGTCGCCGTAGGTGTCGTTCGCGGCATTGAAGCCGTAGTTGCCCTTGCCGCCCAGCACGGCATTGACGACAACGCTCGGCTCGCCGCCAGCGTTGGCGACGATGATGCGAATCGGCTCTTCGATCGCGCGCATGATCAGCTTGATGCCGGCTTCCTGATCGGCGTTGTCACCCTTGATGGCCCCCGCAGCTTGCTTGGCACGCAGCAAGGCCACGCCACCACCGGCGACGATGCCTTCTTCGACGGCCGCACGCGTGGCGTGCAGCGCGTCTTCGACGCGAGCCTTCTTTTCCTTCATCTCGACTTCGGTCGCGGCACCGACCTTGATCAGCGCCACGCCGCCGGCCAGCTTGGCCACGCGCTCTTGCAGCTTTTCCTTGTCGTAGTCGCTCGTCGCTTCCTCGATCTGGACGCGCACTTGCTTGACGCGCGCCTCGATGTCGGCAGCGGCACCCATGCCGTCGATGATGGTGGTGTTTTCCTTGCCCACTTCGACGCGCTTGGCCTGACCCAGGTCGGCCAGCGTGACCTTCTCGAGCGTCAGGCCGACTTCTTCGGCGATGACTTTGCCACCGGTCAGGATGGCGATGTCCTCGAGCATGGCCTTGCGGCGGTCACCGAAGCCCGGGGCCTTGACGGCCACGACCTTCAGGATGCCGCGCAGGGTATTGACGACCAGCGTGGCCAGCGCCTCGCCTTCGACCTCTTCGGCCACGATCAGCAGCGGGCGGCCGGCCTTGGCCACGGCTTCGAGCGTGGGCAGCAGGTCGCGGATGTTGCTGATCTTCTTGTCGTACAGCAGCACGAAGGGGTTGTCGAGCAGGGCCGACTGCTTCTCCGGGCTGTTGATGAAGTAGGGCGACAGGTAGCCGCGGTCGAACTGCATGCCTTCGACGACATCGAGTTCGTTGTCCAGGCTCTTGCCGTCTTCGACGGTGATGACGCCTTCCTTGCCGACCTTGTCCATCGCATCGGCGATGATCTTGCCGATCGACTCGTCGCTGTTGGCCGAGATCGAGCCGACCTGTGCAATTTCCTTGCTGGTCGTGGTGGCCTTGCTGGCCTTCTTCAATTCGGCCACGAGAGCGGTGACCGCCTTGTCGATGCCGCGTTTCAGGTCCATCGGGTTCATGCCCGCGGCCACGTACTTCATGCCTTCGCGAACGATGGCCTGTGCCAGCACGGTGGCAGTGGTGGTGCCGTCACCGGCGTTGTCGCTGGTCTTGGAAGCGACTTCCTTGACCATCTGCGCGCCCATGTTCTGGAGCTTGTCTTTCAGCTCGACTTCCTTGGCCACGGACACGCCGTCCTTGGTCACGGTCGGCGCGCCGAAGCTGCGCTCCAGAACCACGTTGCGGCCCTTGGGGCCCAGGGTCACCTTGACCGCGTTGGCCAGGATGTTCACGCCTTCGACCATGCG
>JAZKIW010000048.1:0-39520 GCA_040384625.1 Pseudomonadota bacterium
GCGGCGTGCGCAGGTCGTGGCTGATGCCGGCCAGCATCACCGCGCGGTCCTCCTCGACCTTGGCCAATTCGCGCGCCATGCGATTGAAGCCCATGTTGACCTCGCGGATCTCGCTGGTCAGGGTGTTCTCGTCAAGCACGGAATCGAACTCGCCCTCGCGGATGCGGCTGGCGGCGAAGCTGAGTTCGCGCAGCGGCTTGTTGATCAGGCGCGCGATCGACACCGAGCCGACGAGCGTGGCCAGCAGGGCGATGCCGACCCAGACGAACCAGGTGCCCGGGGTCAGCGGCACCACGCGCGTGGCGTCGGCCTGCAGCCAGTACGGCTCGCGCTCGATGTTGAAGCCCACCCACAGGCCCGGCTGGCCGTTGACGGCGCGAGCCACGACGGTGTCGGCCTCCAGGCGCGAGCGCAGTTCGGCGCCGACACGGCGCGTGAAACGGTCGATCTCGAAGGGCTCCCAGCGGTCGGCCGGCTCGCGCGGTAGGACGCGCATCGATTCCTGATCGGTCATGGTCTTTACCACGGCCACCCGATTGATGCTGTCGGAGTAGCGCAGCGCGGCGCGCGACAGGTTCACCAGGCTGGCGATCTGCTGCGCAGCCTGCACCGCACGCGGCTCGAGCTCGAGCGCGCGCAGGGTCTGCACCCAGGCGAATATGCCGCCGGCCAGCAGCAGTGCCAACAGGAAGAACGTGCGCGAGAAGAGGCTCAGGCCGACCGGGGTGCGGGGCATGGGGCGCGATGATGCCTCAGGCCGGCGCGATCAATCCGCGCTCAATTGGTGCCATCCGGGACGAAAACATAGCCGACACCCCAGACCGTCTGGATGTAGCGCGGCTGCGCCGGGTCGGGCTCGATCATCTTGCGCAGACGCGAGATCTGCACGTCGAGGCTGCGGTCGAAGGGCTCGAACTCCCGGCCGCGCGCGAGCTGGGCCAGCTTGTCGCGCGACAGCGGCTGGCGCGGATGCCGCACCAGGGCCTTCAGCATCGAGAACTCGCCGGTCGTCAGGGCCATCTGTTCGCCGTCCTTGGTCAGGCGACGCAGCGACAGGTCGAACTCGAATGGTCCGAACGTGACGCTCTGCTGGTCCTTGGCCGGTGCGCCGGGGGCTTCCATCGCCGGGCGGCGACGCAGCACGGCATGGATGCGGGCCAGCAGCTCGCGCGGGTTGAAGGGCTTGGGCAGGTAGTCGTCGGCACCGACCTCGAGGCCGACGATGCGGTCCACGTCCTCGACCTTGGCGGTCAGCATGATGATCGGCGTGGCGTCGTTGGCCGCGCGCAGGCGGCGGCAGATCGACAGGCCGTCCTCACCGGGGAGCATCAGGTCGAGCACGATCAGATCGATCGTTTCCCGCGTCAGCAATCGGTTGAGGGCCTTGGCGTCTTCAGCCAGCAGCACCTCGAACCCTTCCTGGGTCAGGTAGCGGCGCAGCAGGTCGCGGATACGTGCATCGTCGTCGACGACCACCACTCGATCGGGGCGGGCATTGGCGGGTGCATTCATGGGTCAACTCCAAATTTGTAACAACGGCATGGTAAGGCGGATGAGTTGCGGGTTTACCCTTGTTCTGACCGGCTGTTACAAGTATTGCGGCTGCGCGTGTGCGCGACGGGGCGTTGGCGGCAGTTGTTCACACGCCCTTGGGCACACTGCGACACTGGTTCGCAAGCAATCGTCATTGAAAGGATCGAAATGCAAGTCAAGTTCGCGTGGCCGGTCGGCTTGGTCAGCGTGCTGATCGCGCTCGGCGCTCAGGCTCAGAGTGCGCCGCCTTCACCCAGCGGCGTTCTCAATGTCAGCAGCTCGGCGAGTGTCGAAGTCACCAAGGATGTGCTGACGGTGGCGTTTTCGGTCACCCGCGAAGGCAACGATGCGCAGGCCGTGCAGAGCGGCCTGAAGCAGGCGCTCGATGCCGCGCTGGCAGAGGCCCGCAAGATCGCCAAGCCAGGCCAGGTGGAGGTGCAGACGGGCAACTTCTCGCTGTACCCGCGCTACGCGACCCCGACCAAGGGCGGGCAGGCGGTCATCAACGGTTGGCAGGGCAGTGCCGAGTTGCTGGTGCAGGGCAAGGACATCTCAGGCATCGCCCAGCTCAGCGGGCGCATCCAGAGCATGACGATCGCCCGAGTCGGCTACTCGCTGTCGCGCGAGGCCCGGGAAAAGGTCGAGGCCGACGTGACCGCCCAGGCAATCGCCCGCTGGCGTGCCAAGGCGGCCCTGATGGCGCAGCAGTTCGGCTACGCCGGCTACAGCGTGCGCGAGGTCAATGTCTCGACCAACGACTCCCAACCGCAGCCGCCGGTACCGATGATGATGAAGGCCGCACGCGCCTCCGCGGCCGACGAAGCCCTGCCCACCGAAGCCGGCAAGGGCGAGGTCAGCGCCAGCGTCAATGGCTCCGCGCAGATGACGCGATGACTGCCCGCGACGCGGCCCGGTGCGGCGTGGGCACTATTGAGCCACCCAGCCGCCGTCGACATTGAAGGCCGCTCCGCGGATGTTGTCTGCCGCGGTCGAGCACAGGAAGACCGCCATCTGCCCGAGTTGCTCCGGCGTCGTGAACTGGAGCGAGGGCTGCTTCTCGGCGAGCAGACGGCGCTTGCCTTCTTCTACGTCGACGCCGTCCTTGGCCGCCCGCGCGTCGACCTGCTGCTGCACCAGCGGCGTCAGGACCCAGCCCGGGCAGATGGCATTGGCCGTCACCCCGGTGGTGGCGGTCTCGAGGGCGACGGCCTTGGTGAAGCCGATCAGCCCGTGCTTGGACGCGACGTAGGCACTCTTGCCTGCCGAGGCCACCAGGCCGTGCGTCGAGGCGACGTTCAGGATGCGGCCCCAGTTGCGCGCCTTCATGCCCGGTAGGGCCAGGCGCGTGGTGTGGAAGGCCGAGCTGAGGTTGATGGCGATGATCGCGTCCCACTTCTCGGGCGGAAAATCCTCGACATTGGCCACATGCTGGATGCCGGCGTTGTTGACCAGGATGTCGACCGCGCCCATCGTGCGCAGCGCGTAGCCCAGCATGTCGGCAATCTGTTCGGGCTTGCTCATGTCGGCCGGGTGGTAGCCGACCTTGCCACCGAGTCCGGCAAATTCCCGCTGAGCCGCTTCGGCGTCGCCAAAACCGTTCAGCACGATGTTGGCGCCTTGGGAGGCCAGCACCTTGGCGATGCCCAACCCGATGCCGCTGGTCGACCCGGTGACCAACGCAGTCTTGCCCGTCAACATGAGTGAACCCTCCAGTGATTGATAGCATTGATTATCGAATGAAGGATGACCCGTGACTGACGGACCGCGACTCAAGCACGTGCAATGCATCGACACACCCAGCCCGACCCGCATGGCCCTGCACCGCATGGCCTACTGGGAATGGGGTGATGCGGCCAATCCGCGTGTCCTGATCTGCGCCCACGGCCTGTCGCGCCTGGGGCGCGACTTCGACACTCTGGCACGCTCGCTGTGCGGCACCTTTCGCGTGGTCTGCCCCGATGTCGCGGGTCGCGGCCGCTCGGACCGGCTGGAAAATCCCATGAGCTACCAGCTGCACCAGTACATCGCCGACATGGTGGCCCTGCTGGCACGCTTGGATGCAGCCACCGTCGACTGGGTCGGCACCTCGATGGGCGGCCTGATCGGCCTGGGCGTCGCGGCCCTCAAAGGGTCCCCGTTGCGGCGCCTGGTGCTCAACGACATCGGCCCGACCATCGAGGCCGCCTCGTTGCAGCGCATTGGCACCTATCTTGGGATGCCGGTGCATTGGCGCACGGCCGAGGAAGCGGCCGATGCCTTGTGGGCGGTGTCCACCGGCTTCGGGCCGCACACACGCGAGCAGTGGCTGGCGCTCACGCTGCCTCAGCTCATCGCCGATGGCCAGGGCTTCAAGCCGCACTACGACCTGGCGATCGCACTGCCCTTTCGCGCCGTGACGCCCGAGTTCGCCCAGGCCGGCGAATCTTTGCTGTGGCAGGCCTACGACAGCCTGACCCTGCCTACCTTGCTCCTGCGTGGTGCCGAGAGCGACCTGCTTTCGCATGAAACCGCCCAGGCCATGACCACGCGCGGACCGCGCGCGCGGTTGGTGGAATTCGCCGGCGTCGGTCATGCGCCTACGCTGGTGCAGGCCGATCAAGTGCAGGCCGTGCGCGAGTTCCTCCTGTCGCCATGAAGACCTCGGCGGCCACGGCCGAGGCCACGGCGCCGATCCTGCGCCTAGCCGGCGACGAGCCGCCCGACCAGGGTGAAGCGGCGCTAGTTCGCGCGCGTGCCTTTGCCGAGCCCCTGCTGACCGGGCATCGCCTCGATACCGGTGAGGACGCACTGGCGCATGCCGATGGCGTGGCCGCGGTGCTGCAGGCCATTGGTGCTGCCCCGGCGATGCAGGCCGCGGCCTATTTGGTCTATGCCGGTGACTGGCTGCAGCGGCCGGAGGAGGTTGTCGCCAAGGCCTTCGGCGAGAGCTATGCGGGACTGGTCGGTCATACGCGCAAGCTGGTGCAGATCCAGCGTGCCGCGCGCCAGGCCCACCCGGCCGGCGATGCCGCGGCCCAGGCCGAACAGACCGAGCGCGTGCGCAAGATGCTGCTGGCCTTCTCGCGCGACCTTCGCGTCGTGCTGCTGCGCCTGGCTTCACGCCTGCAGACCCTGCGCTGGCACGCCGCTGCGCGCGTCGACTGCCCGGAGCAGGTGGCGCGCGAATCGCAGCAGGTCTTCGCGCCGCTGGCCAACCGTCTGGGTATCTGGCAGATCAAGTGGGAGCTCGAAGACCTGTCCTTCCGCTTCCTGCAGCCTGCCGACTACAAGCGCGTGGCCGGATGGCTCGATCAGACACGCAGCGCGCGCGAGGCGGCGATCGAAGGGTTTCGTGCCCTGCTGGCCGCCGACCTGCGGTCGCACGGCATCGATGCCGAGGTGCAAGGCCGGCCCAAGCACCTGTTCAGCATCTGGAAGAAGATGCAGGGCAAGCGGCTCGACTTTGCCCAGGTGCTCGACCTGCGCGCAGTGCGCGTGGTCGTGCCGGATGTGGCGGCGTGCTACGCCGTGCTGGCGCGCGTGCACGAGCGCTGGCCGGCGGTGGCGGGCGAGTTCGACGACTACATTGCCAAGCCCAAGGCAAATGGCTACCAATCTCTCCACACGGTGGTGCGCACCGAGGGCGAGCAGCCGGTCGAGATCCAGATCCGCACGCGCGCCATGCATGAGCACGCGGAGTTCGGCGTGGCCGCGCACTGGGCCTACAAGGAAGCCGGCGTCAAAGGTTACGCCGGTGTCAGCGCCAGCGGCAGCCATGACGAGCGCATCGCCGAGGCGCGCAAGGCCGTGCTGCGCCAGTTGCTGGCATGGGAGCGCGATTTCGCCGCGATCCCGGCTGCCGCCGGTGTGGCCGACGAGCGCATCTACGTCTTCACACCGCAGGCGACGGTGGTCGAATTGCCGGTCGGCGCGACGCCGATCGACTTTGCCTACATGCTGCACACCGACCTCGGTCACCGTTGCCGCGGTGCGCGCATCGACGGCGTGCAGGTGCCATTGAACACGGCGCTGGCCAACGGGCAGACGGTCGAGGTCAACGCGGCCAAGGACGGTGGCCCGTCGCTCGACTGGCTCAATCCCGAACTCGGCTACCTGGCCGGTGCGCGCTCGCGCGCAAAGGTGCGCGCCTGGTTCAATGCCCAGGCGCTGGCGCAGACCATTGCCCGGGGCCGCGACGCGGTCGAAAGGCTGCTGCAGCGCGAAGGCAAGACGGCGCTCAAGCACGACGACTTGGCCTCGCGACTGGGATTCAAGAACGCCGAAGCCCTGTTCGAGGTGGTCGGCAAGGACGAGTTCTCGCTGCGCACCATCGAGCAGTTGCTACGCCCCGCGGTCGCGGCACCCAGCGATGACGCACCCCTGCTGAAACGCTCACGTCTGGCCGAAGGGGCCGGGCGCGGCGGCGTGCTGGTGGTGGGCGTCGATTCATTGATGACCAGCCTGGCGCGCTGCTGCCGCCCGGCGCCGCCCGATGCGATCGATGGCTTTGTCACGCGCGGCAAGGGCGTGGCCATCCATCGCCGCCAGTGCAGCAACCTGCGCCACATGCGCGAGCGCTCGCCGGAGCGCGTGATCGCGGTCGAGTGGGGCCGCAGCCCGCGCGACGGCGCGCTGTTTCCGATCGACGTACTGGTCGAGGCCGGCGACCGCCCCGGCCTGCTGCGCGACATCACCGAAATCTTTGCCAAGGCCAGCGTCAATGTCACGGGCGTGCACAGCCAAAGCGTCAAGGGCAGTGGCGGTGCCGTGGCCTGGATGACCTTCACCGTCGAGGTCGGCAATGCAGAGCGCCTGAGCCAGGTTCTGACGCAGGTGGCGCACATCGCCGGCGTGCGCTCGGCACGCCGAAAGTAGCGCGAGGGCTGCGATACAATGCCGCCCTTCCAGGCGCGTAGCTCAGCTGGTTAGAGCACCACCTTGACATGGTGGGGGTCGTTGGTTCGAGTCCAATCGCGCCTACCAACACGGACAGCCCCGGTTCTCATAGGAGAGCCGGGGCTTTTTTCTGGCATCACCGGCCGGCGTCTTCGCCCGGCACGTGGGGCGCGCGCAGTTTCACCGGCTTCTTGGAGCCCCGCATGCGGATGTTGAGCATCTCCACGCCGAGCGAGAAGGCCATGCCGAAGTAGACGTAGCCCTTGGGCACATGGTGGCCAAAGCCTTCGGCAACCAGGACCACGCCGACGACGACCAGGAACGACAGCGCCAGCATCTTGATGGTCGGGTGGTCCGAGACGAAGCGGCCGATCGGCCCCGCGAACAGCATCATCAGCCCCACCGACACGATCACGGCCGCGATCATCACTGCCAGTTCGTCGACCATGCCGACGGCGGTGATGATCGAGTCGAGCGAGAACACCAGATCGACGAGCATGATCTGTAGGATCACTGCGGCGAACGTGGCCTGAACGGCGCCTGAGGCGTGATCCTCTTCGCCTTCGAGCGACTGGTGGATTTCACCGGTGCTCTTCCAGATCAGGAACAGGCCGCCCAAGATCAGGATCAGGTCACGACCCGAGATCGCCTGCCCGAACACGCTGAACAGCGGCGTCACCAGGCCGACGATCCAGGCCAGCAGCATCAGCAGGCCGATGCGCATGAACATGGCCATGAACAGGCCGATGCGGCGTGCAAACTCGCGCTTCTCGCGCGGCAGCTTGTCGACCAAAATCGAGATGAAGATGATGTTGTCGATGCCCAGCACCAGCTCCAGCGCGGTCAGCGTAGCGAAGGCGATCCAGGCTTGCGGGTCGTAGAGCAGTTCGATCATCGGGACCTCGGTGGCGTCAGGTGGAGCGGTGGTTGCTGGGCGAGCGGATCGTGGCTGGCTCCCCAGGCGTCGATGTGCGCCGTCGCTGCCGCACGGGCAGTGGCGCCGAGAAAGGAGTGGCGCGCCGCTTCCCGGCCCATGCTCAGCAGGTCGGCGAGGTACAGGGGGGTGTGCTGCAGGAGGGCCGTAGCCTCGCTGCTGTGCGTGATGCGCGACATCAGTCGGTTGTCGGTGTGATAGCTCAGGGACAGGCCGGCGCGCCAGAGTGCCGTGATCGGGTGCTCGGGAATCGACGCAGCAGCACCGGTGTGCACATTGCTGGTCGGGCAGACCTCGAGGTGAATGTCGCCTGCCAACACCTCATCGACTAGCGCGCGGCGTTCGGGGTCCTGCAAGGCATCGACCAGACGCACGCCGTGACCGACGCGCCGCGCGCCCAGATGCATCGCGTCGACCACGCGCTCGGCCACGTCGGCTTCGCCAGCGTGCAGGGTCAACGCCAGGCCGGCATCGCGGCAAAGCGCCAAGGCGCTGGCGTGATCACCCGGCGGGTGGCCAGCCTCAGCCCCGGCAAGGTCGAAACCCACGACACCGCTGCCCTGGTAGCGCAGCGCCAGGCGCGCCGCGCGCTGGCTTTCGCCCTCCGGCAGGTGGCGCATGCTGCAGACGATCAGGCCCGAGGGCAGGGCGCTGCGCGCCAGGCCTGCCAGCAAGGCCTCGACGACCGCCTCGCCCGCCAGCCCGTGGGCCTCGAACAGCAAGGGCGCGATGCGGAACTCAGCCAACACGCAGCCGTCCTCAAGCGCATCCTCCGCGGCTTCGAAGGCCACCCGCTCCAGGGCTGTGGGGCTGGCCATCGCCTCGACCGTGAGGGCGAAGCCTTGCAGGTAGGTGGTGAGGCTGCCGGCGTGCGCGCGCCGCTCGAACCACAAGGCCAGGCCGGGTATGTCGTCGGCCACCTGCAGTCCGCGCTCGCGAAGCAACTCGAACAGGGTCGCGACGCGCAGACTGCCGTCGAGATGCTCGTGCAGCAGCACCTTCGGCAGCGAGCGCGCAAGGGCATGGGCGTCCGGCATGTCCGGATCGTAGTGCAGCGCCGAGGGGTGCAGGCCCTGAGCCGCAGCGTGCACGGCTCTTGCTATCCTGCGTCACCTCTCACCGATCGAACCGGAAAGGGCGCCTGACCATGAACGTCTCAAACCTTTGCACTGCACTGGCCGCGGCGGCAGCCGCCTCGCTGGTATCGGTTCCGGCACTGGCCCAGTCGCAGCCCGCCGTGATCTTCGACATGGGCGGCAAGTTCGACAAGTCCTTCAACGAGGCGGCCTACAACGGCGCCGAGCGCTGGAAGAAGGAAAGCAGCAAGCCCTACCTCGAGTTCGAGATCGCCAATGCGGCGCAGCGCGAACAGGCGATGCGCAAAATGGCCGAGCGCAATGCCAACCCGATCATCGGGGTCGGCTTCTCGCAGGGCTCGAGCATGGAGAAGGTGGCCAAGGAGTTTCCGAAGCTCAAGTTCACGATCATCGACTTCGTGATCGACCTGCCGAACGTCGAGTCGGTCGTCTTCAAGGAGCACGAAGGCAGCTTCCTGGTCGGCATGATGGCCGCGATGACCAGCAAGACCGGCAAGGTCGGCTTCGTGGGCGGCATGGACGTGCCCCTGATTCGCAAGTTCCAGTGCGGCTACGAGCAGGGCGTCAAGTACGCCGACCCGAAAGCCGAGGTCAGCGCCAACATGACCGGCACGACCCCGAGCGCCTGGAACGACCCGGCGCGCGGCGGAGAGCTGGCCAAGGCGCAGTTCGCCAAAGGGGTGGATGTCGTCTTCGCCGCCGCGGGCGGCACCGGTGTGGGGGTCTACCAGGCGGCCAAGGACGCCGGCAAGCTGGCCATCGGCGTCGACAGCAACCAGAACCACCTGCACCCCGGAACGATGTTGACCTCGATGGTGAAGCGCGTGGACGTCGCGGTCTACAACAGCTTCAAGCAGCACAAGGCAGGCGTCACCTCGCTCGGCCTGAAGGAGGGCGGTGTGGACATCGCGATCGACCAGCACAACGCCAAGCTGGTGACGCCGGCGATGAAGACCAAGCTCGACGCGGCCCGCGCCGACATCATCAGCGGCAAGATCAAGGTCGTCGACTACATGACCTCGAGTAAGTGCTGATCCCCCCCGTAGCGGCTTCGCCGCTCGCCCCCAGGGGGGCGCCGCCAGCGGACGGGCGTAGCCCGATCCGCGGCGTCTACTTGGAAACGCAGGGCGTTCGGCGCTCGCTGAAATGAGCAACGTCGCGCCCGCGGTCGTCATGCGGGCGATCGAAAAGCGCTTCGGCGCGGTGCACGCGAATCGGGCGGTTAACCTCACGGTGGCCGCCGGCACCGTGCACGGCATCGTCGGCGAGAACGGCGCCGGCAAGAGCACCCTGATGTCGATCCTGTACGGCTTCTACCAGGCCGACAGCGGCACGATCGAGATCGAGGGCAAGGCGGCGCGCATCGCCAACTCGCATGACGCCATCGCACAGGGCATCGGCATGGTGCACCAACACTTCATGCTGGTGGAGAGCTTCAGCGCGCTGGACAACGTGATGCTGGGCGCCGAGCCCTCTTGGCAACTGAACGCGGCCCGAGCCCAGGTGCGGGCCGACCTTGATGCGCTGATGCGTGACACCGGGCTGGCGGTGGCACTGGACAGCAGAGTCGCCGACTTGCCTGTTGGCGAGCGCCAGCGGCTCGAGATCCTGAAAGCCCTGTACCGCGGTGCGCGCATCCTGATCCTCGACGAGCCGACCGCCGTGCTCACGCCGCCGGAAACCGATCAACTGTTCGTCACCCTGCGCGCCTTGCGTGACCGCGGCACGACGATCCTGTTGATCACCCACAAGCTGAAGGAAATTATCGCGCTGACCGATGCGGTGACGGTGATGCGCGCCGGCGCCGTCGTACTCGACACCCGTACCACCGAGACCGACCTGGACGCTCTGGCGCAGGCCATGGTCGGCCGCCGCGTCAACCTTGGACGCGCCGGTGAACACCGGTCGGCGCATGCGGCGAACGCCGGCGACCTGCGCTTGCGTGCCGAACACCTGAACTGGCGCGACGAGCTGGGCGTGGCGCGCTTGGTCGATGTCTCGTTGCAGCTGCGCGCAGGCGAGATCGTCGGCGTCGCCGGGGTCTCGGGTAATGGCCAGAGCGAGTTGCTCGATGCCCTGGCCGGCCTGCTGGTGCCGCAATCCGGCACGCTCGAAGTCGAAGGCCGGGCATTCACGCCGGCCTCTTGGCTGAGCCCGGCCCAGGCGCGCGCGCTGCACATCGCCCATGTGCCGGAAGACCGCCATCGACGCGGCCTGGTGCTGCCGTTTCCGGCCTGGGAATCGGCCGTGCTCGGCTACCAGCAACGCCCGCGCTACAGCCGCCACGGCTGGCTGCGCCAGTCGGTCATGCGCCACGACACGCAGGTCATGATGGACCACTACGACGTGCGTCCGCGCGACGCCACCTTACGTTCGTCGAAGTTTTCCGGCGGCAACCAGCAAAAGCTCGTGCTGGCGCGCGAAGCCGCACCTAAACCGCACATCCTGCTGGTCGGCCAGCCGACGCGCGGCGTCGACATCGGCGCCATCGAGTTCATCCACGGCCGCCTGCGTGCGATGCGGGACGCCGGCGGCGCAGTGCTCCTGGTGTCCTCGGAGCTGGACGAGGTGCTGGCCCTGGCCGACCGCGTGATCGTGATGTGCGGTGGCCGCATCACCGGCGAATTGCGCATCGACGGCTGCACGGTCGAGGCGCTCGGCCCGCTGATGTGCGGCGTGGACGGCATCCAGGCGAACACGGCGTCGCAGGCGGCATGACATGAGCCAGCCGATGGAGCTTCCACGTTGGCTCGACCTGGTGGTCCTTCCCCTGGTCAACCTGGCGCTGGCCTTCGCCGTCTCGGCCTTGGTGCTGCTGGCGATCGGCCAGGATCCTGTCCAGGTGCTGGTGCTGCTGGTGAAGGGGGCATTCGGCAGCCGGGCTGGTCTCAGCTACACCCTGTACTACGCGACCACCTTCGTCTTCACCGGCCTGGCTATCGCCGTGGCCTTTCACGCTGGCCTGTTCAACATCGGCGGCGAGGGCCAGGCGATGATGGGCGGTCTTGGCGCCGGACTGGTGGCACTGGCCCTTGGGCAGGCGTTGCCGGCCTGGTTGCTGCTGCCGCTGATGGTCCTGGCCGCGATGCTCTTCGGTATGGTCTGGGCGGCGGTGCCGGGTGCCCTGCAGGCCTGGCGTGGCAGCCACATCGTGATCACCACGATCATGTTCAACTTCATCGCTTCGGCGCTGCTGATCTACCTGCTGGTGAATGTGCTCAAGGAGCCCGGCAATATGACGCCGGAGAGCCGTGCCTTCGGGCCGAATGCGATGCTTGCCGGAATGCACGAGATGCTGGGCTGGATCGGGATCGAGTGGCCGCGCACACCTCTGAACTTCAGCCTGCTGCTGGCCCTGGTTGCCGCGGTCGCGGTGTACCTACTGCTGTGGCGTTCGCAGCTCGGCTATGCACTGCGCGCGGTGGGCCACACCGCGGACGCGGCGCACTACGCCGGCATCCGGCCACGTTGGTTGGTGCTGTACGCCATGGGACTGTCGGGTGCGCTGGCAGCCCTGGTCGGCATCAACGAGATCGCCGGGGTGCACAACCGGCTGCTGGCCGATTTCGTCGGCGGGGCCGGCTTCACCGGCATCGCGGTGTCGCTGATCGGACGCAGTCATCCGCTGGGCATCGTGCTGGCAGCCCTGTTGTTCGGCGCGCTGTACCAGGGCGGCGCTGAGCTGGCGTTCGAGATCCAAGGCTTCTCGCGCGACATGGTGTTCACACTGCAGGGCCTGATCGTGCTCTTCGCCGGTGCGATGTCGCAGGTGGCTGCCGCCTGGCTGGGGCGGGCCTGGCTGGCCCTGCGCCGGCGCAATGCGGCGCTGGCGCTGGAGAGCAGCCGTGGATGAGCTGCTCGTCGGCTCGCTGCTGGCCTCGACGTTGCGTGTGGCCACGCCGCTCCTGCTGTGCGCACTGGCCGGCGTGCTCTGCGAGCGGGCCGGCGTGATCGATCTGGGCCTGGAAGGCAAGATGCTGGCGACGGCATTTGCCGCTGCGACCGTCGGCGCGCTGAGCGGCTCATTGGTGCTGGCCATGGGCAGCGCCATCGCTGTCGGCCTGGCTTTGTCGATGCTCCATGGCTACGCCTGCGTCAGCCACCGTGGCGACCAGGTGGTGATGGGGATGGCGATCACGATGACGGCGGCTGGACTGACCGTCGTGCTCGGTATTGCCTGGTTCCACCAGGGTGGACAGACGCCGCCGTTGCCCGACGAAGTCCGCCTGCCGCGTTGGTTCGGCGGCGTGGCCGACGCGCTGCAGGGCGTGCCGCTGCTCGGCGCCATCATTGGCAACGGCCTGCTCGGCCACAGCGCATTGGTGTATGTCGCCATTGCCCTGGTGGGCGCTGTCTGGTGGCTGCTCTACCGAACGCGCCTGGGCCTGCGCCTGCGCGCCACCGGCGAGAACCCGGCGATGGTCGATGCGGCGGGTGTTTCGGTGGCGCGCTTGCGCTACCTGGCGCTGGCGGGCAATGGCGTACTGACCGCACTTGCGGGTTGCTTCCTGGTCCTGGCACAGAACCCGCAGTTCATTCCCAACATGACGGCCGGGCGCGGCTACATGGCGCTGGCAGCGATGATCTTCGGCAAGTGGCACCCGGTGGGCGCCTTCCTGGCCTGCCTGCTGTTCGGCTTCCTCGATGCGCTGGCCATCCGCATGCAGGGCGTTGCGCTGCCCGCAGCCCTGGGCGGCGGCGCGGTGCCGGTGCAGGCCATCCAGGCGCTACCCTACGTGCTGACGGTCGTGCTCCTGGCCGGCTTCATCGGCCACGCCTACGCTCCGAGGGCGCTGGGTGTGCCTTACGTCAAGGAACGATAGAGGGAACCTTGGATGGACTTCGAAGACCTGCTCGAAGCAGCGCGCGCGGCGCGCGGCTATGCCTATGCGCCTTACTCGAAGTTTGCCGTCGGCGCCGCCTTCCTCGACGAGCAGGGCCGCATCCACGCCGGCTGCAATGTCGAGAACGCGGCCTACCCGCAAGGCCTGTGCGCCGAGGCGGTGGCGCTCGGCCATTTGGTGCTTGCCGGTGGCCGACGCATCACGGCTGTGGCCGTGGTCGGCGAGGGCGCACCGCTGGTGACGCCTTGCGGCGGATGTCGCCAGAAGTTGCGCGAGTTCGGCGGCGATGAGATGCCGGTACTCGTCGGTGACATGGACACTCTGCGCGCTCGCTTCACGCTCGGCGAACTGTTGCCCGCGAGCTTCGGGCCGGAGCACTTGAAGTGAGCGAAGCCGTCGCGCACTCGGTGGCGCGGATCACGTCGCTGGCCGGACCGCGTCGGCCCGCGCTGGCCATCGTGCTCGGTTCGGGCTGGCATGGTGCGGCCGGGCTGGTGCAGGAGGCGGTCGAGATTGCGTACGCCGAGCTGCCGGCCTTTCCCGCCGTCGGCGTGGCTGGCCACGCCGGCCTGCTGACGCTCGGTCGCCTGGGCGGCGCGGAGGTGGCGGTGCTCGCGGGTCGGCAGCACACCTACGAAGACGGCCACGCCGACGCCATGAAGGGCGCCATCCGCACGCTGGCGGCGCTGGGCGTTCGCACCCTGGTCCTGACGAATGCGGCTGGCAGTCTGAGGCCCGCGGTCGACACCGGCTCCCTGATGCTGCTCAGCGACCATCTCAACATGGTCCAGCGCACGCCCCTGCATGGCGAGGCCGGCTCCTCGCGCTTCGTCGACTTGCGCGACGCCTACGACCCGGCGCTGCGCGCGACAGCGCATGACGTGGCGCAGCGCATCGGCCTGACCCTGCACGAGGGGGTCTACGCCTGGATGCTGGGCCCGCAGTTCGAGACGCCGGCCGAGATCCGCATGCTGCGCATGCTGGGCGCGGATGCGGTGGGCATGAGCACGGTCCCCGAGACCATCCTGGCGCGCCATGCCGGCATGAAGGTGCTGGCGTTGTCACTCATCACCAACCTCGCTGCCGGCCTGGACGCCGAGCCGCTGAGTCACGCACAGACTCTTGCGGCGGCGCAGGCCGCGGGCGATCGGGCGGCACATTTTGTCCAGGCGCTGGTGGGCGCCTTGGCATGATCCGGTTCCTCAGGAGGTATTTCGACATGATCGACCATCGACACCTTGTAGCTGCTGCGGCGGCCATGCTGCTGGCCGGCTGCGCGTTCGCGCCGGCGCAGCGCCCGCCCTTGAAGCTGACCGTGCTGCACACCAACGACCACCACGGCCGCTTCTGGCCGAACAACGACGGCGAGTACGGCATGGCCGCGCGCAAGACCCTGATCGATCGCATCCGGGCCGAAGTGGCCGCCGCGGGCGGGCAGGTGCTACTGCTCGACGGTGGCGACGTCAACACCGGCGTGCCCGAGAGCGACTTGCAGGACGCCGAGCCCGACTTCAAGGGCATGAACCTGCTCGGCTACGACGCCTCGGCGGTCGGCAACCACGAATTCGACAAACCGCTGGCGGTGCTGGAGAAGCAACGCCAGTGGTCGAAGTTCCCGCTGCTGGCGGCCAACATCTACAACCGGACGACCGGGCAGCGCATGTTCGAACCCTATCGAGTCTTCGAGCGCGGGGGCTACCGCATCGCCGTGATGGGCCTGACCACGGACGACACTCAGAAGATGGTGATGCAGTCCAACATCGCCAACGTTGACTTCCGCCCACCAGCCGCCGAGGCGAGCAAGCTGATGCCCGAGCTGCGCGGCAAGGCCGACATGGTGATCGCGGCCACCCACATGGGCCACTACACCGACGGCCGGAGCGGCGTCAACGCACCGGGCGACGTGGAAATGGCGCGTGCGGTGAAGGGCCTGGACCTGATCGTCGGCGGCCATAGTCAGAACCCGGTGTGCATGAGCACCGAGAACAAGCGCAACGACGCCTACGTGCCCGGCCAGCCTTGCGCACCCGACCGCCAGAACGGCGCCTGGATCGTGCAGGCCCACGAATGGGGCAAGTATGTCGGGCGCGCCGACTTCGTCATCGACGCCGGCAAGGTCGAACTGCTGAAATACCAGTTGCTGCCGGTCAACCTGTCGCAGCGCCAGGCCGACGGCACGCGCAAGGTCTACACCGAGCGCATCGCCGAGGACGCAGCGGTGCGCGACTTCCTCAAGCCCTTCCAGGACAACGGCGCCGCGCGCCTGACCTTGCCGGTGGGTGAGGCGGTGGGGGTGTTCGACGGCGACCGCAACCGTGTCCGGGCGCAGCCGACCAACCTGGGTCTGCTGATCGCACGCTCGATGCTGGAACGTACCGGTGCCGACCTGGCGATCATGAATGCGGGCGGCGTTCGCGACTCTCTGCCGGAGGGCCGACTGACCTACCGCGACGTGCTGAAGGTGCAACCCTTCGGCAACCAGGTCTCGCTGGTTCGTCTCAGCGGCGCCGAGCTACTGAAATACCTGGAGGCGGTGGCCAAGATGACGCCGGGCTCGGGTGCCTTCCCGCAGACCGCAGGCGTGCAGATGCTGATCGAGGCCAACGTCCTGAAGGAGGCCAAGGTCGGGGGCCAGCCGATCGATGCGCGGCGCGAGTACCGGCTGGCGATCAACAACTTCACCGCCGGCGGCGGTGACGGCTATCCAAAGTTGTCCGACCACCCGGGGCATGTCAACACCGGCTTCACCGATGCCGACGTGATGCGTGGCTTCGTCGCAGCGAGGAGCCCGATCAAGGCCGCCGACTTCGTGCCGCCGCCTGACGTGGTGCGCCGTTGACTGGGATCACCCCCGCAGCGGCTTCGCCGCTCCCCCTCGAGGGGGCCACGCCGGCGGCCGGACGGAGCCCGATCCGCGGCGTGCGCTTGGATGGTCGCGACCCTGATGTGCTGCCAGTCGCGCAGGCCGCAGTGGAGCACGTCGGATGAATCACGACGATGCGCGCATCGCGCTGGCCTGCCTGGACCTGACCAGCCTGAACGACGCAGACGATGCGCAGGCGATCGACGCACTGTGCGCGCGCGCCGTCACGCCCTGGGGCCCGGTGGCAGCGGTGTGCGTGTGGCCGCGATTCGTGGCGCAGGCGAGGGCGGCCCTGCCACGCGAGATCGCCGTGGCCGCCGTCGCCAATTTCCCCGCCGGCGCACTCGACGCGGGGCGGGCGATCGCCGATGCCCTCGGCATCGTCGAGGCCGGTGGCGACGAGGTCGACCTCGTGCTGCCCTGGCGCGAGATGCTGGCAGGGCGACACGCCGAGGTGGCGCAACTGGTTGCCCGGGTGCGTGAGGCCTGTGCGGACCGACGCTTGAAGCTGATCATCGAGTCGGGCGAACTGCCGACGCCGGCCGCGATCTCTCAAGCCTGCGCGATCGGCCTGGACGCGGGTGTCGACTTCCTCAAGACCAGCACTGGCAAAACCGCACATGGAGCCTCGCCTGAGGCCGGTGGTGCGATGCTGCACGCCATTGCCGCTCACCCGCGCGGCGCCGGCATCGGCTTCAAGGCCTCGGGCGGTATCCGCAGCGTCGCCGATGCCGCCGTCTACATCACGCTGGCACGGCGCATCCTCGGCCCGGCGGCATTGAACGCCGCGCGTCTGCGCTTCGGTGCCAGTGCGCTGCTCGGTGACATCGAACGTCTGTTGTCGGGCAGCGCGCCTGCCCCCACTGCGCCGGGCTCGACCTACTAAGGCATGACGCCGGCCGAGATCATTCGCGTCAAGCGCGACGGTGGCGCGCTCGATGTGGCGCAGATCCAAACCTTCGTCCTGGGCCTGATCGATCGCGGCGGCGCGCGATGGAGCGAAGGCCAGGTCGCGGCCCTGGCGATGGCTGTGCTGCTCAGGGGGATGTCGCGCGACGAGTGCGTGGCGCTGACCCGGGCGATGCTGCTGTCGGGCGACATACTCGACTGGTCGCGCACCGGCTTCGATGGCCCCATCGTCGATAAGCACTCGACCGGCGGCGTCGGCGACAAGGTCAGCCTGATGCTGGCGCCCATCGTCGCGAGCTGCGGCGGGGTGGTGCCGATGATCAGCGGGCACGGTCTCGGCCACACCGGCGGCACGCTCGACAAGATGCAGAGCCTGGCCGGCTACCAGGTGGCGCCGAGCCGGGCGCGCCTGACGCGTGTGCTGCACGACGCGGGTTGCGCCATCATTGGCGCCAGCGCACGCGTCGCACCGGCCGACCGGCGCCTGTACGCGATCCGCGACGTCACGGCAACCGTCGAGTCAGTGCCGCTCATTACCGCCAGCATCCTGTCCAAGAAGCTCGCCGCTGGTCTCGAGGCCTTGGTGATGGACGTCAAGGTCGGAAATGGCGCGTTCTGTGCCGATCTGGCGCAAGCCCGTGCGCTCTCCGACAGCCTGGTGCAGGTGGCAGCCGGCTCGGGTCTGCCGACGCGCGCCTTGATCACCGACATGAACCAGGTGCTTGGCAGCACGACGGGCAACGCGCTCGAAGTCCGCGAGGCCATCGACTTTCTCACTGGCAAGGCGCGCGAGCCCCGACTGCTCGAAGTCACGCTGGCGCTGGCCACGCAGATGCTCGAAGTCGCGGGCCTAGCGCCCAATCGGACGCAGGCCCGCCGCCGCGCCGCCGAAGCACTCGACAGCGGTGCCGCAGCGGAATGTTTTGCGCGCATGGTGGCCGGGCTGGGCGGGCCGAGCAATGTCCTGTCGATGCGCTTCGCCGGGCTGGCCAAGGCCGCGGTCGTGATCGATTTACCAGCACCGCGCAGCGGGTTCATCACCAAGATCGACACGCGCGCGGTCGGCCTGGCCGTGATGAGGCTTGGCGGCGGCCGCATGCGCGCGGGCGATGTCATCGATGCCGCCGTGGGTTGCAGCAGCGTCTGCGCCATCGGCTCGCGGGTGCAGCGCGGCGACGCACTGCTGCGTGTGCATGCACGCAGCAAAGCCGATGCCAGCGCTGCGCGCGAACGTCTGCTCGGCGCGATCAGCCTGGGGGAGCAGGCGCCCCCCGTCGCAGCGGTCGTGCACTGGGCGTCTGCGCCCGGGTAAACCCCTCCGGCGCGCGCAAACGACGCGCTTCTAGAATGAAAGCCACACCCTGCCTGAAACGAGCTTACACATGCCCAGCGCCCGCCGTCCCCGCAGCAGCCCGCCCGTCGCAGGGCAGGCCGCGCCGGCCACGCCGCGCGTGTTGAAGAAGTATCCGAATCGGCGCCTGTACGACACACAGAGCAGCAGCTACATCACGCTGGCCGACGTCAAGCAGATGGTGCTGGACAGCGAAGCCTTCGAAGTGCGCGATGCGAAGAGCGGCGAAGACCTGACGCGAAGCATCCTGCTGCAGATCATCCTGGAAGAGGAGAGCGCCGGCGCACCGATGTTTTCGACCCAGTCGCTGGCGCAGATTATTCGTTTCTATGGCCATGCCATGCAGGGCGTGATGGGCAGCTACCTCGAGCAGAACCTGCAGACCTTCACCGACATGCAAGCGCGTTTTGCCGAGCAGTCCAAGGGCCTGTACGACCCGAAGAACTTCACGCCCGAAATGTGGACGCAGTTCATGAGCGGGCAGGCGCCGATGATGCAAGGCTTGATGGGCAGCTACCTCGAACAGTCGAAGAACCTGTTCGTCCAGATGCAGGAACAGGTCGGCAAGCAGGCCGGCACACTGTTCCCGTTGACCGGCTTCGGGGCGGGCAAGAAGTAGCTGAGGCGCTCGTGCGGGACAATCCCGCGATGAACCAAGCCCTCACCGCCGCCGCACCCAAGGTCGGCTTCGTTTCCCTCGGCTGCCCGAAGGCCCTGACCGACTCCGAACTGATCCTGACCCAGCTCAGCGCCGAGGGCTACAGCACGAGCAAGAGTTTCGCTGGCGCCGACCTGGTGATCGTCAACACCTGCGGCTTCATCGACGAGGCTGTGAAGGAGAGCCTGGACACCATCGGCGAAGCGCTGGCCGAGAACGGCCGGGTCATCGTCACCGGCTGCCTCGGCGCCAAGGCAGCCGACGACGGCAGCGGCGCCAACCTGGTGCGCCAGGTGCATCCTAAGGTGCTGGCGGTGACCGGCCCGCATGCGACGCAGGAGGTGATGGATGCGGTGCACCTGCACCTGCCCAAGCCGCACGATCCGTTCGTCGATCTGGTCCCGGCGCAAGGCATCAAGCTGACGCCGCGCCACTACGCGTACCTGAAGATCAGCGAAGGCTGCAACCACCGTTGCACCTTCTGCATCATCCCTTCAATGCGCGGCGACCTGGTGTCGCGGCCGATTGGCGATGTGCTCGGCGAGGCGCAGCGCCTGTTCGAGGCCGGCGTCAAGGAGTTGCTGGTGGTGAGCCAGGACACCAGTGCCTACGGCGTCGACGTCAAGTACCGCACCGGCTTCTGGAACGGCCAACCCGTCAAGGCGCGCATGTTCGAGCTGTGCCAGCGCCTCGGTGAGCTGGCCGACGCGCATGGCGCCTGGGTGCGGCTGCACTACGTCTATCCCTACCCGCACGTCGACGAGGTGCTGCCCTTGATGGCCGCAGGCCGCGTGCTGCCTTACCTCGACGTTCCATTCCAGCACTCGCACCCCGACGTGCTGCGGCGCATGAAGCGGCCGGCCAGCGGCGAGAAGAACCTGGAACGCCTGGCTCGCTGGCGCGAACTGTGTCCCGAACTGGTCGTGCGCAGCACCTTCATTGCCGGCTTTCCGGGAGAGACCGAGGCCGAATTCGAGCACTTGCTGCAGTTCGTCGAAGAGGCTGGCATCGATCGGGCCGGGTGCTTCGCCTACTCGCCGGTCACGGGCGCTGCGGCCAACGAGCTGGCGGGAGCGCTGCCGACGGCCCTCCGCGAAGAGCGCCGGGCGCGCTTCATGGCCGTGGCCGAGCGAGTCTCGGCAACGCGCCTGCAACGCCGCATCGGCGCGACGATGCAGGTGCTCGTGGACAGTGCACCCGCGCTCGGCCGCAAGGGCGGTGTCGGCCGCAGCTATGCCGACGCGCCCGAGATCGACGGCAGCGTGCGCCTGCTGCCGCCCGAAAAGGCCAGCAAGGTCTTGAAGGTCGGCGAGTTCACGCAGGCGCGCATCGTGGCCACCGACGGCCATGACCTGATCGCCCAGCCGGTCTGAAGCGCACAGCGCCATGAGCGAAGAAGCCAAGAGCACGCGGCTGATTCACCATCCGTACCGCGCACCCGAGGGCTTCGAGTCGCCGGCGGTGCCGGTAGCGAAGGGTTCCTCGGTGCTTTTCCCGAACGTGGCGGCCTTGCGCTCGCGCACCTGGGTCGATCGCAGCGGCTACACCTACGGTCTGCACGGCACGCCCACCACCTTCACGCTCGAGGAGCGCCTGGCAACGCTGGAAGGCGGTCGCCATTGCGTCCTCGTGAGCAGTGGTCTGGCAGCCATCACCCTGGTTGACATCGCCTTGCTGGCGAGTGGCGACCAGGTGCTGTTGCCCGATAACGTCTACGGGCCGAGCAAGTCCTTTACGCGCCATGAACTGGCGCGCTGGGGTGTCGGGCTTGCGACCTACGATCCGCTCGATCCCGATTCGCTGGTTGCCGCGCTCAGTGCCGCAACCAAGCTGGTCTGGCTCGAAGCGGCCGGCTCAGTGACGCTCGAGTTTCCTGACCTGCGCGCGTTGGTGCGCAGCGTGCGCGAGCGGGCGCCCCAGGCCGTGGTGGCGCTGGACAACACCTGGGGCGCGGGCCTGGCGTTCGACGCCTTCGACCTCGGTCAAGGGCAGGGCGTCGATGTGACCGTCCACGCCCTGACCAAGTACCCGTCGGGCGGTGGTGACGTGCTGATGGGCTCGGTGGTCTGCCGCGACGATGCCCTGGCGCGAACCCTGTCGTTGGCGCGCAGCCGTGTCGGCCATGGCGTGGGCGCGAACGACGTCGAGATCCTGTTGCGCTCCCTGCCGACACTGGCCCTGCGTTATGCCGCGCAGGACGCCAGTGGGCGTGCGCTGGCGCAATGGTGCACGACACGAACCGAATTTGCCCGCGTCCTGCATCCGGCCCTGCCCGGCTCGCCGGGCCACGAGCACTGGGCCTCGCACTGCCGGGCGGCGGCCGGCCTGGTCTGTGTCGAGATCGATCCGCAGTTCACGCCGGCGCAGGCGGATGCCTTCGTCGACGCGTTGCGGCGCTTTCGCATCGGCTGGTCCTGGGGCGGCCCGGTGAGCCTGGCGGTGCCGTACCAGGCCGCGACGATCCGCGACCGGCCGACGCCGTACCGCGGCTCGCTGGTGAGATTCAGCCTCGGCCTGGAGGCAGTCGAGGACCTGATTGCCGACGCCGAGCAGGCGCTGGCGGCTTTATAGGCCTCAGGCCTTCGATGAGACCTTGTGCCGCATCAGGCGGCCCTTCTCGCGGTCCCAGTCACGCTGCTTCTCGGTGTTGCGCTTGTCGTGCTCGGCCTTGCCTTTGGCCAGCGCGATGGTTGCCTTGACGCGTCCACCCTTGTAGTGCAGGTCCAGCGGCACCAGGGTGAAGCCCTTCTGCTCGACCTTGCCGATCAGCCGGCGGATCTCCTCCTTGTGCATCAGCAGCTTCTTGGTCCGATCGGGTTCGGGCTTGACGTGCGTCGAGGCCGAACCGAGAGCATTGATGCGGCAGCCGATCAGGCTCAACTCACCGTCGCGGATCACCACATAGCCGTCCGTGAGCTGCACCTGCCCGGCGCGGATGGCCTTGATCTCCCATCCACTGAGCACGACGCCGGCCTCGTGGGTCTCCTCGATGTGGTACTCGAAACGGGCGCGGCGGTTCTCGGCAATCGACATGGAGGCGGCTTCTAGAATCCGTCGATTGTATGAAGCACGTGAAGAAGTCCGTCTTGCTGTGGTACTCCCCGCGTGAGATGTACAACTTGGTGACTGCGGTCGAGGACTACCCTGATTTCCTGCCCTGGTGCGAACGGGCCGAGGTTCTGCAGCGCGATGATGCCGGCATGACGGCACGCCTGACTCTGGCTAAGGCTGGTGTTCGGCATGCCTTCACGACGCGCAACCTGCACCGACCCGACGAAGAGGTGCGGGTGCAGTTGGTCGACGGCCCGTTCTCGCGCTTGGACGGCATCTGGCGCTTCCTGCCGCTTGGCCGGGGCGGCGCAGCGCCAGGCGACGAGGCCAAAGCTTGCCGCGTCGAGTTCGACTTGCGCTACGCCTTTGCCAATGTTGCGCTCGAAGCGGTCGTCAGCCCGGTCTTTGACCGCATCGCCAACACCCTTGTCGACTCTTTCGTGCAGCGCGCAGAGCAGGTCCATGGCCCCCGCTGAGGCCAAGCTGCATGTCGAACTGGCCTGGAGTCCGCAGGCCCGGCAGGTGCTGACGCTCGCGCTCGATCTGCCTGCCGGCAGCACGGTGGTTGGTGCACTGCGGGCGAGCGGCTGGATCGAGGCCCATGGCCTTGCGCTCGAGGGCTTGCGCTGCGGCGTCTGGGGGCGGGCGCAACCGCTGGACCATCCGCTGCGTGACGGCGACCGGATCGAGATCTACCGCCCCCTGATAGTCGACCCCAAGGAGGCGCGCCGCCTGCGCTACAAGAAGCAGGGACGGCGTAAGGCGCCTGCCTCGACGGACAAGCCCGTGAACTAGAATTTCCGGCTCGGCCATCGATCGAAGCAGACACCTCAACCCGGAGCTCGCGCCCGCCATGTACCAGCACATCAAGGTCCCCGAAGGCGGCAAGAAGATCACCGTCAACCCGGACTACTCGCTCAACGTGCCCGACCAGCCGATCATTCCGTACATCGAGGGCGACGGTACCGGGCTGGACATCACGCCGGTGATGCTCAAGGTGGTCGATGCCGCTGTGGCCAAGAGCTACGGTGGCACGCGCCAGATCCACTGGATGGAGGTCTACGCCGGCGAGAAGTCGACCAAGGTCTACGGCCCCGACGTCTGGCTGCCGCAGGAGACGCTGGACGTGGTGCGCGAGTACGTCGTGTCGATCAAGGGCCCGCTGACGACCCCGGTGGGCGGCGGCATCCGCAGCCTGAACGTGGCCTTGCGCCAGGAACTCGACCTTTACGTCTGCCTGCGCCCGATCCAATACTTCAAGGGCGTGCCGAGCCCGGTCAAGGAACCCGAGAAGACCAACATGGTCATCTTCCGTGAGAACTCGGAAGACATCTACGCCGGCATCGAGTTCGAGGCCGAGAGCGACAAGGCCAAGAAGCTGATCAAGTTCCTGCAGGACGAGATGGGCGTAAAGAAGATCCGCTTCCCCAACACCTCGGGCATCGGCGTCAAGCCCGTGAGCCGCGAGGGTACCGAGCGCCTGGTGCGCAAGGCCATCCAGTACGCGATCGACAACGACAAGCCCAGCGTGACCATCGTGCACAAGGGCAACATCATGAAGTTCACCGAAGGGGGCTTCCGCGACTGGAGCTATGCGTTGGCGCAGAAGGAATTCGGCGCCGAGCTGATCGACGGCGGACCGTGGTGCAAATTCAAGAACCCGAAGACCGGGCGTGTGATCACGGTCAAGGACTCGATCGCCGATGCCTTCCTGCAGCAGATCCTGCTGCGCCCGGCTGAATACTCGGTGATCGCGACGCTCAACCTGAACGGCGACTATGTGTCCGACGCCCTTGCGGCCCAGGTCGGCGGCATCGGCATCGCGCCTGGGGCCAACCTGTCAGACTCGGTGGCGATGTTCGAGGCCACCCATGGCACAGCACCCAAGTACGCCGGCAAGGACTACGTCAACCCCGGTTCCGAGATTCTCTCGGCCGAGATGATGTTGCGCCACATGGGCTGGACCGAGGCAGCTGACCTGATCATCGCTTCGATGGAGCGATCCATCGCCAGCAAGAAGGTGACCTATGACTTCGCGCGCCTGATGGAGGGTGCGACGCAGGTGTCGTGCTCAGGCTTTGGGCAGGTGATGATCGAGCACATGCAATGACGTCAGTGCCGGTGCACCTGAGTGCACAGAAGAACCCCAGTTGATTGATTTGACTGGGGTTTTTGCTTTTTTCATCCGGCCCGCGTGACCGAATGCCCGAGCGATTACCGCAACCTGGAGACTCTCAATGAGCGACGAGCCGACCATCATTTACACATTGACCGACGAAGCGCCGGCGTTGGCGACCGCCGCGTTCTTGCCCATCATCCGCGCCTTCGCCAAGCCTGCGGGCATACGAATCGAACTCGCTGACATCTCGGTCGCCGGCCGGATCCTCGGCAGCTTCTCGGACTATCTGGCGCCCGAGCAGCGCGCGCCCGATACGTTGACCGAACTGGGGAAGAAAACGCTCGAGCCGGACGCCAACATCATCAAGCTGCCCAACATCAGCGCGTCCATGCCGCAACTGCTGGCCGCGATCAAAGAGCTGCAGGGCAAGGGCTACAAGGTACCCGACTACCCCGAGGCCCCGAAGTCCGAAGAGGAAGCCGCGATCAAGTCGCGCTACGCGAAGTGCGTCGGATCGGCCGTCAACCCCGTGCTGCGCGAGGGCAACTCCGACCGGCGCGCGCCGCGGGCGGTGAAGGAGTACGCGCGCAAGAACCCGCATTCGATGACTGAGTGGGCGCAGGCGTCGCGCACACATGTGTCGCACATGCACGCCGGCGACTTCTACCACGGCGAAAAGTCCATGACGCTCGATCGCGCCCGCGACGTGAAGATGGAGCTCATCACGAAGAGCGGAAGGACGCTCGTGCTCAAGCCCAAGGTCTCGCTGCTCGCGGGCGAGGTCATCGACTCGATGTTCATGAGCAGGAAGGCGCTGCTCGCCTTCTACGAGCGCGAGATCGAAGACGCGCGCAAGCACGGGGTGATGTTCTCCCTGCACGTCAAGGCGACGATGATGAAGGTCTCTCACCCGATCGTCTTCGGCCATTGCGTGCGCATCTTCTACAAGGACGCATTCGAGAAGCACGCCAAGCTGTTCGATCGCATCGGCGTGAATGTCAACAACGGCATGGTCGACCTGTACAACAAGCTCGAGAAGCTGCCGAATACCGAGCGCGAGGAGGTCCTGCGCGACCTGCATGCCTGCCACGAGCACCGGCCCGAACTGGCGATGGTCGATTCGGCCAAGGGCATCTCAAACTTCCATTCGCCGAGCGACATCATCGTCGACGCGTCGATGCCAGCGATGATGCGCGCCGGCGGCAAGATGTATGGTGCTGATGGTCGGCTGAAGGACGTGAAGGCGGTGATGCCCGAGAGCACGTTCGCGCGCATCTATCAGGAGATGATCAACTTCTGCAAGTGGCACGGCCAGTTCGATCCGAAGACGATGGGCACCGTGCCCAACGTCGGCCTGATGGCGCAGCAGGCCGAGGAGTACGGCTCGCACGACAAGACCTTCGAGGTCGGCGAGGACGGCGTCGCCAACGTCACCGACCTCGCCACCGGCGAGGTGCTGCTGACGCAGGACGTCGAATCCGGTGACATCTGGCGCATGTGCCAGGTCAAGGACGCGCCAATCCGCGACTGGGTCAAGCTCGCCGTCACGCGCTGCCGCAATTCGGGCACGCCGGCTGTGTTTTGGCTCGACCCGTACCGGCCGCACGAGAACGAGCTGATCAAGAAGGTCCGGACGTACCTCGGCGACCACGACACCGAAGGGCTGGACATCCAGATCATGTCGCAGGTGCGGGCGATGCGCTACACGCTCGAGCGTGTCGTGCGCGGCCTCGACACGATTTCGGTCACCGGCAACATCCTGCGCGACTACCTGACCGACCTGTTCCCGATCATGGAACTCGGCACCAGCGCGAAGATGCTGTCGATCGTGCCGCTGATGGCCGGCGGCGGTATGTACGAGACCGGGGCCGGCGGCTCGGCGCCCAAGCACGTGCAACAGCTGGTGGAGGAGAACCACCTGCGCTGGGACTCGCTCGGCGAGTTCCTGGCCCTTGCGGCCAGCCTCGAGGAACTCGGCATCAAGACCGGCAACGACAAGGCGAAGGTCCTGGCCAAGACGCTCGACGTCGCCACCGGCAAGCTCCTCGACAACCGCAAGTCACCATCGCCGAAGTCAGGCGAGCTCGACAATCGTGGCAGTCAGTTTTACCTGACCATGTACTGGGCTCAGGAGCTGGTGGCGCAGAAGGATGACCCGGCGCTGGCCGCAACCTTCGCATCCTTGGCCGAGACGCTTTCGGCGAACGAGCAGAAGATCGTTGCCGAACTTGCTGCGGTGCAGGGCAGGCCGGCAGACATCGGTGGCTACTACAAGGCCGACACCGAGAAGGTGAAGGCCGTGATGCGCCCGAGCCCCACGTTCAACGGGGCAATCGCCGCCCTGTCTTGAGGTACTCGCGCAGCAACGGCGCATTTGCGCAGGCACAAGGGCGCCCTGTGCCGCGGCTCGCGCGGCCGATCTCCTTTTGCCAGAAAAACCCGCCTCTGGCGGGCTTTTCACTTACGCGGGTGATGCAGCTCCGGTCGGGGCCGGCAGGGCAACACCTTGGGCATCGACCGGATGGATGTTCTGTGCCTGATCGCCCTTGGGACCCTGCACCAGGTCATAGGCCACACGCGAACCCTGCTTGAGGGTGCGAAAGCCGCCCATCTGGATGCAGGAGAAATGGGCGAACACATCGCCGCCACCGCCTTCGGGCTCGATGAAGCCGAATCCCTTGGCGTCGTTGAACCACTTGACGTTGCCGAAGGCCATCTTTTTCTCCTGTCTCCGTACTGCGCAGGCAATTGTCAAGATGTTGACGCTGGCGTGTCAAGGCGCTGTCCAGCCGAAGCCAGGTACTTGACAAAGCTGGATGCGGCGCCAGATTGCCCTCCTAGCCTGTCTGTAGAGCCCGACTCGATAGAATCGCCGCATGCCCTCCGAGCCCCCGTCGCCAGCGCCCAAGGCACCGAATCCGCCCGATCCGTCGCGCGCTCCCGGGCGCGATGACGGTCAAGGCGCGGTTGTTGCGGAGAAGCAGGAACAGCGCGTCGAGCCACCCAAGTTGTACCAGGTGGTGATGCTCAACGACGACTACACGCCGATGGAGTTCGTGGTCCTGGTTTTGCAGGAATACTTCCTGCGAGACATCGACACGGCGACCCAGATCATGCTCAAAATCCACCACGAAGGGCGTGGTGTGTGTGGTGTCTACAGCAGAGACATCGCCGCGACCAAGGTTGAACTGGTGCAAGCCGCCGCCAAGCGCGCCGGTCACCCGCTGCAATGCATTATGGAGGCCGCATGATTGCGCAAGAGTTGGAAGTCAGCCTGCACATGGCGTTCGTCGAGGCGCGCCAGCAGCGCCACGAATTCATCACAGTCGAGCACCTGCTGCTGGCTCTGCTCGACAATCCGTCCGCAGCCGAGGTGCTACGCGCCTGCGCGGCCAACATCGAAGACCTGCGCAAGAGCCTGGCGGCCTTCATCAAGGAAAACACCCCGACCGTGGGCGGCGACGAAGAGGTCGATACCCAGCCGACACTCGGCTTCCAGCGCGTGATCCAGCGCGCCATCATGCATGTGCAGTCAACGGGCAGCGGTAAGAAAGAGGTGACCGGCGCCAATGTGCTGGTGGCCATCTTCGGGGAGAAGGACTCGCACGCGGTGTACTACCTGCACCAGCAAGGGGTGACGCGCCTCGACGTGGTGAATTTCATCGCCCACGGCATCAAGAAGAGCGACCCGCCGGAACCGGCAAAGTCGAACGAGAGCAACAGCAGCGAGGGTGAGAAGGAGGAGGGCGGGGATGCCAAGGCCTCGCCGCTGGACCAGTTCACCCAGAACCTGAACCAGGCCGCGCGCGATGGCCGCATCGACCCGCTGATCGGGCGCGAACTCGAAGTCGAGCGCGTGATCCAGGTGCTGTGCCGCCGGCGCAAGAACAATCCGCTGCTGGTCGGCGAGGCCGGAGTGGGCAAGACGGCGATTGCCGAAGGGCTGGCATGGCGCATCACCCAGGGCGAGGTGCCCGAGGTGCTGGCCGATGCGAATGTCTACGCCCTCGACATGGGCGCACTGCTGGCCGGCACCAAGTACCGCGGCGACTTCGAGCAGCGCCTGAAGGGCGTGCTCAAGCAGTTGAAGGAGCAGACCGGCGCTATCCTCTTCATCGATGAGATCCACACCCTGATCGGTGCCGGCGCCGCTTCGGGTGGAACGCTGGATGCCAGCAACCTGTTGAAGCCGGCTCTGTCCTCGGGCCAGATCAAGTGCATCGGCGCCACCACGTTCACCGAATACCGAGGCATCTTCGAGAAGGACGCAGCGCTGTCGCGCCGCTTCCAGAAGGTCGACGTGGTCGAGCCTTCGGTCGAGCAGACGGTCGAAATCCTGAAGGGTCTGAAGTCGCGCTTCGAGGAGCACCACAACGTCAAGTACGCGCTCGGTGCGCTGCAGGCCGCGGCCGAGTTGTCCGCCAAATACATCAATGACCGCCATCTCCCCGACAAGGCGATCGACGTGATCGACGAGGCCGGTGCGGCGCAGCGCATCCTGCCCAAGAACAAGCAGAAGAAGACCATCACGCGACTCGAGGTCGAGGAAATCGTCTCGAAGATCGCGCGCATCCCGCCGGCCAGCGTGTCGAGCGACGACCGCGGCAAGCTGAAGACGCTGGATCGTGATCTGAAGAGCGTGGTCTTCGGCCAGGATCCGGCCATCGACGCGCTCGCCGCCGCCATCAAGATGGCGCGATCGGGCCTGGGCCGCCCCGAGAAGCCGATCGGCTCCTTCCTCTTCAGCGGCCCGACCGGCGTCGGCAAGACCGAGGTGGCGAAGCAGCTGGCCTTCATCATGGGCATCGAGCTGATTCGATTCGACATGAGCGAGTACATGGAGCGCCATGCGGTCAGCCGCCTGATCGGTGCGCCCCCGGGCTACGTCGGCTTCGACCAGGGCGGTTTGCTGACCGAGGCGATCTCGAAGAAGCCGCATGCAGTGCTGCTGCTCGACGAGATCGAGAAGGCGCACCCCGACGTCTTCAACGTGCTGCTGCAGGTCATGGACCATGGCACCCTGACAGACAATAACGGGCGCAAGGCGGATTTCCGCAATGTGGTGATCATCATGACTACCAATGCCGGCGCCGAGACGATGAATAAGTCCGTCATCGGCTTCACCACCAAGCGCGAGCAGGGCGACGAGATGGCCGACCTGAAGCGCCTCTTCACGCCCGAGTTCCGCAATCGCCTCGACGCGACGATCAGCTTCCGCGGGCTCGATGAAGAAATCATCATGCGCGTGGTCGATAAGTTCCTGCTCGAGCTAGAGGCGCAGCTGGCCGAGAAGAAGGTCGAAGTCACTTTCACCGACAAGTTGCGCGCCCATCTGGCCAAGAAGGGCTTCGACCCGCTGATGGGTGCGCGACCCATGCAGCGCCTGATCCAGGACACGGTGCGGCGCGCTTTGGCCGATGAGTTGCTGTTCGGCCGACTTGTCGACGGCGGGCGCCTGACGGTGGACGTGGACGACGCTGGCGAGACTTTGCTCGACATCCAGCCGCCCAAGAAGAGCGACAAGCCCAAGGCCGAGCCGGCGACGACGTCCTGAGGTTCAGGCCAGCGCCGCCGGATCCTGGCGGTAGTACGACATGAGCAGCCGGTAGACGTCCGGCTGTTCCGCTTTGAGCGGGCTCGGCGTGACGAAGAAGGCCTCCGAGGCCACCGCGAAGAACTCGTCGGGGGCCTCTGCGGCATAGGCATCGAGCACCGATTCATGACCGCAGACCGTGCGTTCGCAGAAGCGGTCGTATGCCGGCATCAGAACGGCCAGCCAGTCCTCGCGTTGCTGTCGGCTGGGAAGGAGGGGCACGCCGTCGGCCTGGCCGTCGCGCATGTCCAGAACGTGGGCAAACTCGTGGATCACCACGTTGTAGGCGGTCGACGCGGGCTCGACCCTGTCGGTGCCCTGGACGTCGGCCCAACTGAGCATCAGCGGACCCCCTTCCATCGCCTCGCCGGCCAGCACCTCGTCGTAGCGATGCACGACGCCGTCCTCGTCGACGACCTCGCGCTTGGCGACGACGGCATCGGCGTACATCACGATGCCGACGAAGGCGTCGTACTGGTCGATGCCGAGTTCAAGCACCGGCAGGCTGGCCTGCACGGCCACCGAGAGGGCCGTCGCGTCCTCGACGATGAAGCCGCCTGCACCGTGGAACTCCTTGCTGTCGAGGAACAGGCTGGCCAGTCGACGCAGGCGTTGCAGTTCGTCGGCCGAGCGGCTCGCCAGGAAGGGCAAGCGGGACAAGGCCAGCCGCCACAAGACCTCGTCGATGGCACGTCGTTCCAGGGAGCGCCGCTCACGACGCTGCCGAAGGGCCTCCCACCAGGCTGCGATCACGGCACCAGGTCGAGGCGCGTGAATCCGTCGCGCGTCAGGCGCAGGACCTGGGCCCGCAGCGGTGTGCCGTCCAACTCCCAGTCGCTGAGGACATGCCGCGTGTAGCCCGGCGCCAGCACCTCGCTGCCCGGCCGATGCGTGTGGCCATGGACCATCTCGCGACTCCCCGCCGCGTGCATCCAGGCCACGGCGGCGGCGGGGTCGACGTCGCTCCAGTCGGCAGCAGGTTGGCGTCGCTTGATCGCCTCGCTCGCATCCCGCATCTGGCGCGCAAGTTGTTCGCGCACCGGGAGTGGTTTGCGCAGAAAGTCCTCGCGCCAGGCGGCGCTGCGTACCTGGCGGCGAAACGCCTGGTAGGGCTCGTCCGACAGGCACAGCGCATCGCCGTGCGTCAACATCACGCGTTGGCCCCAGGCCGACAGCACGGTGGGGTCGGGCAGGGCCACCAGACCGCAGGCCTGCAGCATCGAGGCTCCGACCAGGAAGTCGCGGTTGCCGGCCATGAAGCCCATCGAGCGGTGGCTGGCAGCGTCGGCCAGGATGTCGGCGGCCTGCTGTTCGAAGCGTCCGGGCTGACGCGCGTCGTCACCGATCCAGACCTCGAACAGATCACCGAGGATGTAGATCGCGTCAGCAGTGCTCCCGGCCAGGTAGTCGGCCCAGGCGGCGGTGGTGCGCGGCTGCTGCTCGCTCAGGTGCAGGTCGGAGATGAACTCGATCGAACGCCATGCAGCGTCCGCTTCGAGTTCATACAGGGTCGGTAGCGCCGGCGGCGTGGAAGAGGCCATCTGGCGCCGACGCGGCGAGTCTCAGACCACGGCCACGCGCTGGATGACCACATCCTCGAGCGGTACGTCGTCGTGGCCACCCTTGCGTCCGGTGCGAACGCCTTCGATCGCATCAACTACTTCGGTCCCGGCGACGACACGGCCGAACACCGCATACCCCCAACCCTGCGGCGACTCGCTCTTGAAGTCGAGGAACCCGTTGTCGGTGGTGTTGATGAAGAACTGCGCGGTTGCCGAATGCGGCGCCGAAGTGCGCGCCATCGCCAGGGTGTAGTGCTGGTTCTTCAGTCCATTGCTTGCCTCGTTGGCGATCGGCGCATCGGTCGGCTTTTGCTTCATGCCGGGCTCGAATCCGCCCCCCTGGACCATGAAGCCCTTGATGACGCGGTGGAAGACGGTGTTGTCGTAATGCCCCTTGGCGGCATAGGCCAGGAAGTTGGCGACGCTGGCGGGCGCCTTCAGATCGTTCAACTCGATGCGCATCGTGCCGGCGCTGGTGGTGATCTCGGCGAATTTGCTCATGTCATTTCTCCAGTGAAGCTTTCTTGATCGTTACCGGCGTCGTCGGCACGTTCTGGTGTCCGGCCTTGTCGGCCACAGCGACGGCCCTGATCTTGTCCACGACGTCCATGCCCGCAACCACTTTGCCGAACACTGCGTAGCCGTTGCCATCGCGCGCGTTGGGTTGGTCGAGGTTGACGTTGTCCTTCACATTGATGAAGAACTGCGCCGTGGCGGAGTTGGGGTCCATGGTGCGCGCCATGGCGATAGTGCCGCGCACATTGCTCAGGCCGCTGCGGCTCTCAAGTGGAATCGGTGCACGGGTCGCCTTCTCGCTCATGTCGGCCTTCATGCCCCCGCCCTGGATCATGAAGTTCTCGATCACGCGGTGGAAGACGGTGCCGTCGTAGTGGCCGGACTTGACGTACAGCAGGAAATTCTCGACTGTCTTTGGCGCCTTTTCCTTGTCGAGTTCGACCACGACGTCGCCCTGGCTGGTGGCCAGGCGAACCTTCTGGGCCAGCGCCGGCAGGCACGCTGCGGACAGGAGGCCCGCGCACAAGAGGATCGCAAGACGGGTTTTCATTGGTAATTGGCTCCACGTTCGCAGGCAACTGGCCCGCTATACTGAGTTTCGATTCTACCGAGCGGCCTCCTGCATTGACGCATCGAGGCCGCTGCCACTTTGTTTCCAGAAGCGATGACCCTGCGCATCCACAACACGCTCAGCCGTTCGCTCGAAGACTTCCATCCGCTGCGCGCCGGCAAGGTCGGCATGTACGTTTGCGGCATGACGATCTACGATCTGTGCCACATGGGCCATCTGCGCATGATGATGGCCTTCGATGTCGTCTACCGCTGGTTGTGCACGCTTGGGTACGACGTCACCTACGTGCGCAACATCACCGACATCGAAGACAAGATCATCAAGCGGGCCCTGGAGCGCAAGATCACGATCCGCGAATTGACCGACGAGATGATCGCAGCAATGCGTGCCGACCTCGGTGCCGTCGGGGTGGTCGCCCCGACCCAGGAGCCGCGCGCGACAGACCATGTGCCGCAGATGCTTGGTCTGATCGGCCAACTCGAGAAGAAGGGGCTGGCCTATCGCTCGACCAATGGCGATGTGAACTTCGCCGTGCGCAAGTTCCCGGGCTACGGCAAGCTGTCAGGCAAGAGCCTGGACGAGTTGCGTGCAGGCGAACGGGTGGCCGTGCTGGATGGCAAGCAGGACCCGCTTGACTTCGTGCTCTGGAAGTCGGCCAAACCAGACGAGCCCGTAGACGCCAAGTACGACAGCATCTACGGCCCCGGCCGACCGGGCTGGCACATCGAGTGCTCGGCGATGAGCCATGCCACGCTGGGCGAACCCTTCGACATCCACGGCGGAGGCATGGACCTGACCTTTCCGCATCACGAAAACGAGATCGCCCAAAGCGAAGGCGCGAGCGGCGGGCCCTTCGTGCGCTACTGGCTGCACAACGGCTTTCTCAACGTCGACAACGAGAAGATGTCGAAGTCGCTGGGCAACTTCTTCACCATTCGCGACGTACTGAAGCGCTACGACGGCGAGACGCTGCGCTTCTTCATGCTGCGCACCCATTACCGGAGCCCGTTCAACTTCAGCGACGTGCACCTGGACGACGCACGCACTGCACTGCGTCGGCTGTACACGGCGCTGGACGGTGTCGACGCGCCGGCGGGCGAGGTCGACTGGTCGCAGCCGCAGGCTGCCGCGTTCCGCAACGCGATGAACGAGGACTTCAACACGCCTCTGGCTCTGGCGGCGCTGTTCGACCTGGCCGGCGAATTGAACCGCACGCGTTCGGCCCGCACGGCTTCCTTGCTGCGATCGCTCGGTGCGACCCTGGGTGTGCTGCAACTGGAGCCGCGGGCCTACCTTCAAGGCGGCCAGGCGGTCGATGAACAGGCGATCGATGCCTTGATCGCCAGCCGCAATACGGCCAAGCAGGCGCGCAACTTTGCCGAGGCCGACCGTATCCGACAACAGCTTGCCGCCCAGGGTATCCTGCTGAAGGACTCGGCTGACGGCACGACCTGGGTGAAGGCCTGAGATGGTGCGCTCACCCGGCGCGGCCGCGGCTGCGATCGTCACGCCCGGCTACTGGGACGATGCGTGCAAGCACCTGTCGCGACGCGACCGGGTGATGAAGAAGCTGATCCCACAGTTCGGCGAGGCCCGCTTGCAGAGCCGGGGCGATGCCTTCACCACCCTCGCGCGGTCGATCGTCGGGCAGCAGATCTCGGTGAAGGCGGCGCAATCGGTGTGGGATCGCTTCGCCGCGCTACTGCCCCAGCCACCGACCCGTCTGGTGCCAGGCGCCGTGCTGGCGCTCGAAGCCCCGGCCATGCGCGGCGCGGGCCTTTCGGCGCGCAAGTGCGAGTACCTGCGCGACCTGGCCGCCCACTTCGACAGTGGTCTGGTGCACGTGCGCGAGTGGCAGCAGATGGATGACGAAGCCATCATCGACGAATTGGTGGCGATTCGTGGCATCGGTCGCTGGACCGCCGAGATGTTCCTGATCTTCCACCTGATGCGCCCCGACGTGATGCCGCTCGATGATCTCGGGCTGATCAAGGGCATCAGCGTCAACTACTTCAGTGGCGAACCCGTGACGAGGGCCGAGGCGCGCGAGGTCGGCGATGCCTGGGCACCGTTCAAGTCGGTCGCCACCTGGTACGTGTGGCGCAGCCTGGATCCCTTGCCTGTGGAATATTGAGTTGAAGAGGAGAATCAGCGCATGAGCAAACGCCACTTCCTCGAATTCGAACAGCCGATCGCCGAGCTCGACGCCAAGATCGAAGAGTTGCGCTATGTGCAGAACGAATCGGCGGTCGACATCTCGGAAGAGATCGAACGCCTGGACAAGAAGAGCCAGCAACTCACCAAGGACATCTATTCCAGCCTGACGCCCTGGCAGGTGACCCAGATCGCGCGCCACCCACAGCGTCCCTACACCCTGGACTACATCAACGAACTGTTCACCGAGTTCACCGAGCTGCACGGCGACCGCAGCTTCGCCGACGACCTCTCGATCGTCGCCGGGTTGGCCCGCTTCAACGGCCAGGCCTGCATGGTCATCGGCCAGCAGAAGGGGCGTGACACCAAGGAACGCTCGGCACGGAACTTCGGCATGAGCCGGCCCGAGGGCTACCGCAAAGCCCTGCGCCTGATGCGCTTGGCAGAGAAGTTCAAGCTGCCGCTGTTCACCTTCGTCGACACCCCCGGTGCCTACCCCGGCATCGGCGCCGAGGAACGTGGACAGAGCGAGGCCATCGGCCACAACATCTTCGAGATGGCGCAACTCGAAGTCCCGATCATCGTCACCATCATCGGCGAGGGTGGATCGGGTGGCGCGCTGGCCCTGTCGGTCGGCGACCAGCTGCTGATGTTGCAGTACTCGGTCTATTCGGTGATCTCGCCCGAAGGCTGCGCTTCGATCCTGTGGAAGTCGGCCGAGCGCGCTTCAGATGCCGCTGATGCACTGGGCATCACCGCACACCGCCTGAAAGCACTCGGCCTGGTCGACAAGATCGTCAGCGAGCCGGTCGGTGGCGCGCATCGCGACCCGAAGGCGATGTGTGCCTCGCTCAAGCGCGCGCTAGGCGACGCCCTGCGCCAGGTGGCGGACCTGAAACCCAAGGAACTGCTCGAGCGCCGCTACCAGCGCCTGCAGTCGTACGGCCGCTACGGCGATACGAAAGAGCGGTGAACAAGCTTGTCGCGGTGGCCGTCAGTGGTGGCCGCGATTCGATCGCCCTGTTGCACTGCGCTCGCTCGGCCGCCGCGGCGTTGGGCATCGAGGTGATTGCACTGCATGTGCACCACGGCCTGCAAGCCGATGCGGACGCGTGGGCGGCGTTGGTCGAAAGCACCTGCGAGCGTTGGAAGCTGCGCTTCGTGATGCGACGCCTGAGCGGCACACCGGCACGGGGTGACAGCGTCGAAGCCTGGGCGCGCGAGGGCCGCTACGCCGCACTGGCGGCGATGGCGCGCGAGATTCAGACCGACATCGTGCTATTGGCACAGCACCGCCGCGACCAAGCCGAGACCTTCATGCTGCAGGCCCTGCGCGCTGCCGGCCCGGCCGGACTGGCGGCTATGCCGCGGCAGGCCGCCCGACACGGGATCGTCTGGGCCCGGCCGTGGCTGGACATGCCCGACGAGGCCATCGATGCCTACGCGCGCCGCCACAGGCTGCGCTTCGCACTCGACCCGAGCAATGCCGATCCACGCTTCGCGCGCGGCCGCCTGCGCACGCAGGTGATGCCGGCCCTGCGGCAGGCGTTCGCGCAGGCCGAACCCTTGTTGGCGGCGGCCGCCGTGCGCTGCGCCGAGGCCCAGGTGGTACTGAACGAGGTGGCGCAGGCCGATTTGCTGCAGACGACGGAGGGTCCGTCGCTGCGACTGGCTGCCTGGCGCGAGCTCAGCGATGGACGGCGACTCAACACCTTGCGCGCCTGGTTGCGCGAGCAGCTCGGCCAGGGCGCGCCGCAGACCCTGGTTGCGCGGTTGATGCAGGAGTTGCCGGGCACGGGCCCGGCGCAGTGGCCATGCGAGGGCGGCACGCTGCGCCGCTACCGGGGGCGCTTGACTGTCCTCACCAGGCCTGGACCGGGTGCGAGCGGCGTGCTCAGATCGACGCCGGTGGAGGAGGGTGGCATTGCGCTCGCCCTGCTGCGCGGCGCAACGTGGCGCCCGCGCAGTGAAGGCCTGCACTTTCAGCGCGCACAGGATACGCCGCCGCGCAGCCTGAAGAAGCAGTTTCAAGCGGCGGGCCTCGCGGCCTGGCAGCGCGACGTACCTCTGCTCTTTTCGGCGGACGGGCGCCTGCTTTTTGTCCCCGGTCTAGGCATCGATGCGCGCGTACTGGCGGCACCGGGCGAGGCGCAATGTGCCCTCGCGTGGGAGCACTGCCGCTGAGGACGTCCCGGCGAGCGCGTGTGCGCCGATAGAATCGCAGGCTTTGCATTCGTCCGCGCCTTCCGCACCGCACATGGCCGCCCTGATCGTTCACAAGTACGGTGGTACCTCGATGGGGTCCACCGAGCGCATCCGCAGCGTCGCCAAGCGGGTGGCCAAGTGGGTGCGCGCCGGACACCAGATCGTCGTCGTTCCGTCGGCCATGAGCGGCGAGACCAATCGCCTGCTCGGCCTGGCCAAGGAGCTGTCGCCGACCCAAGTGACCGCTTCGGTGATGCGTGAACTGGACACCATCGCTGCCACCGGTGAGCAGGTTTCGGTCGGCTTGCTGGCCATCGCCCTGCTTGCCGAGGGGCTCGATGCGGTGAGCTATGCGGGCTGGCAGGTGCCCATCGTCACGGATTCGGCCTACACCAAGGCGCGCATCGAGAGCATCGACGACAGCAAAGTACGCGCCGATCTCTCCGCAGGCCGGGTGGTCATCATCACCGGCTTTCAGGGCATCGACGCATTGGGCCGCGTGACCACGCTGGGTCGCGGTGGCAGCGACACCTCGGCGGTGGCGATCGCCGCCGCGATGAAGGCGGCCGAGTGCCTGATCTACACCGACGTCGACGGTGTCTACACGACGGACCCGCGCGTGGTGCCCGAGGCGCGCCGACTGGCCACGATCAGCTTCGAGGAAATGCTCGAGATGGCCAGCCTGGGCAGCAAGGTGCTGCAGATCCGCAGCGTCGAGTTCGCCGGCAAGTACCGTGTGCCGCTGCGCGTGCTGTCGAGCTTCACCGACTGGGACATCCCGATCGAAGAGGAAGCCAAGTCGGGGACCCTGATCACATTCGAGGAAGAAGCCAACATGGAACAAGCCGTCGTTTCCGGCATCGCATTCAACCGCGATGAAGCCAAGGTCACGGTGCTCGGCGTGCCCGACAAGCCGGGCGTGGCGTACCGCATCCTGGGTGCCGTCGCCGAGGCCAATATCGATGTCGACGTGATCATCCAGAACGTCTCGCATGACGGCAAGACAGACTTCTCGTTCACGGTCCACCGCAACGACTACCAGCGCACCCTGGACCTGCTCAAAACCCAGGTGGCCCCGGCCACCGGTGCCGCCGAGGTGACTGGTGACCCGCGCATCTGCAAGGTCTCGATCGTCGGCATCGGCATGAAGAGCCATGTCGGCGTGGCGGCGACGATGTTCCGCACGCTGAGCGAGGAGGGCATCAACATCCAGATGATCTCCACCAGCGAGATCAAGACCAGCGTCGTGATCGACGAGAAGTACATGGAGCTCGCGGTGCGGGCCCTGCATCGGACCTTCGAACTCGACGGCGAACCGGCCACCACCTGATCTGTCGGGGCGAGACCTTAGCCACTCGCCGGCTGCTCTGTTTGACGGCGTTCCATGGGCTCCTCCGCGCGGCCGCGGAGGGGGCGACTGCTAGAATCCGCCGCGCTGGAGTCGTGACCGAGTGGCCGAAGGTGCTCCCCTGCTAAGGGAGTATGTGGGCAAAACCTGCATCGAGGGTTCGAATCCCTCCGACTCCGCCAGTAGCCCCTCTCAGGGGCTTTTTTTCGTCGCAGATGGGGGAACTGGTAAGAGCGTTTCACTCCAAAGTTCGATGCAGACCATTGCAACCCGTCGCGACCCCGCTGCATCAGTCCACGCCGGCTACGGTCACGCAGTAGAGCTCGTTGAACTCAAACTGCTGCATTGCGCTCCCATCTGGTGTCGGATCGCATGACTTGATGCGAACGAAAGTCAGGTCGCCACTGCCGAAGGAAACGAGTGTGTCATCGGGCAGGGCTAGCAGGTCGAGCAGCGAACCTCTTAGCTGGCCCAGCGTGATGGACCTCAGTGCAGTCATGGGCGCCCCTCCTCGGGTGGGTCGGTGTGTAGCGTAACTCGCCTGCACTTGCGTCTACTGCGTCGGTCGTCTCTGGTGAAGATCCTTCGCAGCCTTCACCGGGTCAGGCTCGCCTTGAGCGTGCGCTTGCAGAGCCATCGCGTGAATCAGCTTCGACGTTCCGAACTCTGGCGCAAGGTGCGGGCGCAGTTTCAGCAGTTCGGCCTCGAAAGCGGCCAGCCACACCTCCTTGGCAGGCGGCGGTCTGGGCTTGATGTCACCGCGGGCTGCCATGCATCAACGGCCCGAAGGGGCAGCCGGTGGCGAGGCCAGATGACTCTCAGGCAGGGCTACGGCGGCGCACCAAGGCCAACCCAGCCAGCGCAAGGCCTGCGAGGGCGAGCGAGCCGGGCTCGGGCACTGCCGCTGGTACGTCTTCTTCGAGGATACGCATGTGCACCGTGACAGGTCCACTCTGCACTAGGGTGTACAGGCCCAGGCCGGCGCCATAGGACAACGCGAAAACGGGAATTGATGCGAAGACTCCGTCTCCCATGGTGCCATCGAAAGCGAGTATTCCCGCATCGCCGCCCACGCCAGAGTTGAAGATCAGCACACCGGCCGCGCCTGCCGCGGTCGCGTGATCTACCTTCTCCGAGAAGTTGCAGCCGCCGCGCTCAATCAGCGCAATGCTGCCTGCCACGAATCCGGAAAAGTCCACCGCGTCACAGCCACCAACGGCAATGCCGGGTAGAAGAACTGGGCCGACTGCCTGCAGGCTCCGGGTCACTTCACCAAAACCCGTACCTACTAGGTATTTGAAGTCGGTCAGGTACTCGTAGGAGGTTGGACTTGGGGA
>JAZKIW010000048.1:39620-108249 GCA_040384625.1 Pseudomonadota bacterium
TCGAGGGCAGCGACGTCATCGGTGCCGCGCCTTCTCAGGTGGGGTGGGGCGCGTCTGCGATGCCGCGTGCGAGCTGATGCAGTGGAGCGCGCGGCACTGGCGAAGCGCTAAGGTCCACCTATTAAGCGGGTTGCCCTGTCGGTTGAAGCAGGCGAGGACGGGGGCCCTTAGTTCCGCGCAAACGCCAGGAGGGGCGCAATGTCGCCGGCATCGGCGGTCCGCAGGGCGGCCAAGTATCGAGCTCGTACCACGCCTGCCGCAACCATGTCGCCCCGTTCACCCCAGCTAAACCGCGCTGCCCCGACTTGGGAGAGAAGCTGGTCAGTCATCAGTCGGGCATGCCTTCCGTTCCCGTTGGGAAAGGGATGTACGAGCACGAGCTGGTGGTGAAAGCGAACGGCGGCTTCATCGACGGCGAAAGCATCCTCCTTCAGCCAGTGCGCGGCATTCTCGAGCAACTGATGCAGCCTAATGGGGACCTGGCGCCAGTCACAGCCAATGTTCTTGTCCGACGTCCGGAAGGTCCCCGCCCATTTCCAGGTGTCGCCGAGCATTCGGCGATGCAGGTCACGGCAGAACCCCTCGGTCAATACATCCGGAATGCGGGCACGGGCGAGCCACTGAACAGCTCCGAGGATGTTGGTCGCCTCCCACTCGTTGAGGGCAGCCTGTGTCGTGATGTGGGCGGGTACAAGCTGCGCTGCCTCATCTGGGTCCAGAGGCGTCTGACCAGGCTCGTAGTTGAAAGCTACCGCCACAGATTCGACCACTTGCCAGTCAGCAGCTCATGCCGACGTTCCTGCATTTGCCTCTGCACGAACTCGTTGGAGGGTCCTTGGTCCTCAAGCTTCATCGAATGCGTGACGCCTTGAACCTCCAGGCGTGCGACTCGGTCGGCTTGAGCCTCCACTTGCTCTGCCAACGGCCTGCGAGGAACCAGTGCGTAGACCAACTCACAGTCCAGTCCTGCGGCCAACTTGCGCAGCTGAGCGAGAGTAATGCGGCCTTCTGCCTCAGCTTTTTCAGACTTGTGGAGGGTCGGGGCGGCGATCCCCAATCGACCCGCTTGCTGCCGCTGCGTTCGGCCAAGCGCCTCCCTGATGACGCGCAGCCACCCGCCAGATGGCGTTCGGCTGGCCGTCAGCGGTTCAAAGACCTGAAGCGCCTTGGAGGTCTGCTCAAGACGTAGGCGATTCAGTTTGGGGGACACTTGATTCCTCAAAAGCTATCAAACACAGCTAGGATGGTTCCTCAAAGGCTAGTAAATGTCAATAAAAAGATAGCTGATAGGCTTACAGGAAATGAGACTTCATTAGCCCATATGGCAACGTTACCTGCTGAAGCAGCCCGCACCCCATCGCCAATGACACACTGAAACCCCCAGCGCCGCTCTCGCGCGAGCAGCAGCTCGAGGTCGGCAAGGCGTCAGAGAGGCCGGCATTGCCACCGGCGCGCCCTGGCGATGTGGTCGAGTGGAGCGTCGGAAGAGCTGTCGGGCCCGGGCGGCCGAGGGTCGTCGAAGCGCCTTGCTGAGGACTTACCGACACCTGTCCGCGAGAGGGACGGGGTCGCAGTTTGAGCTCAGTGCGGGGTTGCGTACGACGCTCGTTACGTCGTCGTCGCGGGCTGGTCGAACTCAGCCAACAGCGCGACTTCGGCAGTTCTGCGTGGGCGTCAGGTCTGCACTAGACCTGGTTGGTCGGAGGGATAGGACCGCAGACTGGGCCGGCCGCCGTTAGCAAAGTCAACTTGCTGTCGCGTTGGCACCTCAAGCGAGGCACGTTGGCAGGGTGGACGAGTCACGACAGGGAAATTGCGAGCGCCTCTGACACTTTTCAGATAGTAGACATAATATACATTGTCGCGTATTGAACGGTAGGCAAGACCGCCCCGCGACCAACAGTTCCTAAGCTCTCAGGACAGTCCCGTGTCTGAGGCTCGGTCGAGCGCCGCATCGAAAGCTGCGACATCGGCACCGGACACAACCTTCGGCACGATGTTGCGCTCCAGGGGGCGCCAGACCTTGCGGTCCAGCGCTTCCAGCGCAGCCGAGTGCTCGATCGCATCGAGGATTGCTTGCGGATCGACCAGCATGCCAAACGGGTTCGCGGCGTGGATTGAAGCGTGCATTCGGGTGACCTCCGGTGGTGTGCGGACCACTCTAGCCAGATCGCGCGGCCTGAGAAGTCAGCCGCTCACCACAACTGCGATCGGAATGTGCCTTACAGCGCGTTTCTGCGCGATCAGCGTGGGCCGGCGTCGAGTCGGCGCAACAGGAACTCCCGCCCCGCGAGCGTGGCGGTGTCACTGGCGTCCTGCCCGAGAGCGTTGCGCAAGGCCTTGCTGGCCCCCCGGGCGAGCAGCAGATCGACACTGGCTTCTGCGCCATAACGTGCGGCCATCATCAACGGCGTGTTGCCGTTCGGGCTGCGGGCGTCGATAGGTGCGCCCCGATCGAGCAGCATGGCGACGAGTTTCGGCTCCTCGCCGGTCGCGGCATAGTGCAGCGGTGACCAGCCGTCTTTGTGGATCTTCGCGCCGCGCTTGATCAGGCGCTCAGCCCAATCGAGATCGCCGCGCAGCGCAGCCATCATCAGCGGCGTTTCGCCGCTCGCATTGAGAGCATCGACATCCAGCGCCGGGCTGGTCCACAGAGCCTGCGCAATGCGCGGCGCTTGATCTCGCAGCGCCAGATGCAGGCCCGTCTGGCCGTCGGGATTTCGCGAGTTGGGATCGAATCCGCGTTGCAGCAAGGCTCGAATGGTGTCGGCATCGTTCCGGTTGATGGCCTGGAAGAAGTCTTCGTAGCTGCCAGCATTCGCGCTTGAAAAACAAAGCGTGACAACTAGATAAAGAGCATATATGAAGTGTTTTCTCAACATCATCGTGGCTTGAACAGTCGGTCGAAGTTGGCGCTGGTGGCGCTGGCAACCGCAGTGTCGGTCAGTCCCTTCAGCGCGGCCAGTTGTTTCGCGACGAAGGGGACATAGGCCGGCTGATTGGTCTTGCCCCTGTAAGGCGTCGGCGCCAAGTAGGGGCTGTCGGTTTCGATCAACAGCCGATCGAGCGGCACGAAGGTCGCCACGTCACGCAAGTCCTGGGCGTTGCGAAAGGTCAGGATGCCCGAAAACGAGATGTGGAAGCCCAGGTCGAGCGCGGCGCGCGCCACTTCGGCCGTTTCGGTGAAGCAGTGAAACACGCCGCCGACCGCCTCACCGCCCTCCTCGCGCAGGATCGCCAACGTGTCCACGCTGGCACTGCGGGTGTGGATGATCAAAGGCTTGGCGCAAAGACGCGCAGCGCGGATGTGAACCCGGAAGCGCTCGCGCTGCCAGGCCATGTCGGCGATGCTGCGCCCCTCGAGGCGGTAGTAGTCGAGGCCGGTTTCACCGATGCCCACCACGCGGGGCAAGGCGGCGCGCTGCACCAGGTCATCGACTGTCGGCTCCTGAACGCCCTGGTTGTCGGGGTGGACGCCGGCACTGGCCCAGAACTCGGGGAAGCGCAGTGCCAGACCGTGCACCTTGTCGAACTCCTCGAGGGTGGTGCAGATGACCAGGGCGCGGTCGACGTCGGCCCCGCCCATCGCCGCGCGCACCTCATCGATGCGCTCGTAGAGGCCCTCGAACGCGAGGTGGCAGTGGGAATCGACGTACATCGCGCCGGCCGCGGTCGCGCGCCGCTCAGATCGTCTGCGTGGGCTTGGCCGACTGGATCGAGGTACCGAGCGTCTCTTCGATGCGCAGCTTGAGCAGGCGGGTCTTTTCGTCGCTGGGGAAGCGCACGCCCACGCCCTGCGTGCGGCCGCCGGAAGCATTGGCCGGCGTGATCCAGCCGACCTTGCCGGCGACCGGGTAGCGCTGCGGATCATCCGGCAGCGACAGCAGCAGGTAGATGTCTTCACCGAGCTTGTAGTCGCGCGTCGTGGGCACGAACAGGCCGCCGTCGGCGAACAGCGGGATGTAAGCGGCGTACAGCGCACCCTTCTCGCGAAACACCAACTGGATCACGCTCGGGCGCCCCGACGCGTTGGCCGGTGCGTTGGCTTGGGTGGTGCGGGTAACAGCTTCGCTCATTGCACGCCGAGTGTATCCAATGGTCCGGCGGCCGCGGTTGCCGGCGAGCGTGGCGTTTGCCACAGCCTCGCCCCTTGTCCGACCAGTGCCTCGGTGCGCAGACCGCCATGCCAGGGGTGTTCTTCGTGGCGCGCGGCCAGCGTCAAGTCGCGCGCCCATTGCCCTAGCGCCGGCCAGTGCGGGCCGCCCGAGTGCGTCAATGGCGCGAGGACGCCCGGCGCGAAGTAGCGCGGTGCGGCGCCGGCACGCAGGCACATCAGGTCGTGGCAGAGTTTCTGCAGCCCGTCGACCAAGCGAGCCAAGGGCCAACCGGCCAGGGCCTCGGCCTGGCCGCGCCGCAGCGCGCCGGGCAGGCGCTCCCAGTCGTCGCCGGCAATGCCGTCCGCAGCCAGCGCCAAGGCCTCGAGCGGTTGCCCTCCGGAGGCGGCCAGCAGCACCTCGGGCCGAGCCACGTCCTGCGCACTGAGCCAGGCCAAGGCCTGCAAAGCAGGAGGCAAGTCCAGACGCAGCCGCTGGCAGCGGCTGCGCACGGTCGGCAACAGAGCTTCGGGGTCGTGCGCCGTGAGCACGAGGCGCAACTGTCCGGCCGGCTCCTCGAGCGTTTTCAGCAGCGCATTGGCGGCGATCAGGTTCATCGCCTGCGCGGGATGGATCACGATCACCTTGGCGCGGCCACGCGAAGTGGTCTTGTGGCCCCAATCGATGGCCGCGCGCACGGCCTCGACGCGAATCTCCTTGCTCGGCTTGGCCTTGCTTTTGCCCGCCTTGGCCCCGTTGTCACTGTCGGCGCCCTCCTCGGCCGCGCCCCACCCGAGCGGCTCGCGCAGTGCATCGGGCAAAAGCAGGTGGAAGTCGGGGTGCATGTGCGCGGCCATCAGCCGGCAGCTGGCGCACTGGCTGCAAGGCCGCACGGCGGCCGAATCGGCCTCGCACAACCAGCCGGTCGCGAGCGCCAACCCAAGCTCGAACTGGCCGACCCCGGCCGGCCCGTGCAAGAGCAAGGCGTGTGCACGCAAGGCCAGCCCCTGGGCCAACGGTGCGGCGAGCCAGGGCAGGCCGGCGGGACCTTCGCTCATGCGGCGACGTGGGGCTGCATGGCAGACACCACCTGGGCCCACACCGCGTCGCGCGCCTGCGCGGCGTCGATACGCGCGAAGCGACCTGGTTCAGCGCTGCAACGCCGGAGATACCCGGCATGCACGCGGGCGAAGAACGCTTCGTCCTGGCGCTCGAATCGATCCGGGGCGCGCGCCGCGGCGCGGCGCTCGGCAGCCAACGCTGGCGCCAGTTCGAACCACAGCGTCAGATCGGGTTGCAGCCCCTGCTGAACCCAGTTTTCGAGCTGGGTCAGCAGGGCCAGATCGAAGCCGCGACCACCGCCCTGGTAGGCGAAGCTGGCATCGGTAAAGCGGTCGCAGAGCACGTCCGAGCCGGCCGTCAGCGCCGGCTCGATCGCCTGCTGCAGATGGTCGCGGCGCGCGGCGAACACGAGCAGGCTCTCGGTCAATGGATCCATCGGCTCATGCAGGATCAAGTCGCGCAGGCGCTCGGCTAACGCCGTGCCGCCGGGTTCGCGTGTCACCAGCACTGTGCGGCCACGCTCACGCAACCAGGTCGCCAGCGCTTCGATGTGCGAGGACTTGCCGGCGCCGTCGATGCCTTCGAAGGTGATGAATCTGCCTCGGACCACGGAGCCTCAGGGCGGCGCCTTGCCGCCGCGCTGGAATTGATTGACGGCACGATTATGGTCGGCGAGCGTTTCGCTGAAGACGCTCCCGCCGCCGCCATCGCTGCGCGCTACGAAGTACAAGGCCTTGGTCTTGGCGGGCTGTACCGCGGCGCGCAGCGAGGCGGCGCTGGGCAATGCGATTGGCGTCGGCGGCAGGCCGGGCCGGGTGTAGGTGTTGTAGGGCGTGTCGGCCAGCAGATCGCGCTTGCGCAGGTTGCCGTCGAAAGCGGCACCCAAGCCGTAGATGACGGTCGGGTCGGTCTGCAACGGCATGCCGATGCGCAGGCGGTTGGCGAACACGGCTGCGACCAGTGCCCGGTCGCCATCGCGGCCGGTCTCCTTCTCGACGATGGAGGCCAAGATCAGGGCCTCGTCCATCGACTTCAGTGGCAGGTCCGCCGCACGCTCGGCCCAGGTGCTGACGAGCCGGCGCTGCATCGCCGCATGGGCGCGCTTGAGCACCGTCAGATCACTGACACCTCGGCTGTAGGCATAGGTGTCCGGAAAGAAGCGCCCTTCCGGCGCAAGCGTCGGCTCACCGACGGCGGCCATCAGTTGCGCGTCGCTGAGTCCGCGCGAGGCCGGCTTGAGCGACGGCGCACGCGCGAGTGCCTCGCGCATCTGGCTGAAGGTGCTGCCTTCGGCCAGTCGCACCGATTCGAGCACCTCGTCGCCGCGCACCATCTTGTCGAGCAGCGCCTGCGGCGTGACGCCGGTCTCGATCTCGTAGCTGCCGGCGCGGATCTGGCGCGAGCGACCCGACCAGCGGAACCACTCGTAGAGCCAGCGCGGCGAGACCTGCACGCCCGCCTCGACCCACATCTCGGCGACGCGGCGCGGCGTCAGACCGGGCTCGATCGACACTTCGACTGTCGGCGTTGCCAGCGCCAATGGTTGCTGCAGCCACCACCATGCCGCACCCGCCGCGCTGCCCGCCGCAAGGACAGCCAGCAGCAGCAATCGGAGCAACCAGCGCATCACCCGGAAACTGCAAGGTTCATGTGCGGCCCATGATAATGGCCGCATGAACGCAGCCCATCTCGAATCGTTGCAAGGCGCGCTGCGCTTGAACGACTGGGGGGTGATCCGCGCCCAGGGGGCCGACGCGGCCAGCTTCCTGCACGGCCAGTTGACGCAGGACGTTCAGCAACTGGACGAGCGCAGTGCGCGCCTGGCCGGTTACTGCACAGCTAAGGGACGCTTGCTGGCGAGCTTGATCGTCTGGCGCGCCGCTACCGATGAACTGCTCCTGGCCTGCAGTGCCGACGTCTTGCCAGCCACGTTGAAGCGCCTGTCGATGTTCGTGCTGCGCGCCAAGTGCAAGCTGAGCGACGCCGGCGCCACGCTGTCCCTCTACGGTCTGGCAGGGCGTGCCGCCACTGCCGCGCTGGGCGCCAACGCGCCGACGGCGCCATGGCGCTGCAGCGCGGTCGCTGGCGCGCAGGTGGTTCGCCTTCCTGACAGCGCTGGCGAGGCGCGCTACCTGTTCGCTGCGCTGGCCGACACGGCGCCGCCAGCGCTGCCGGTTTTGTCGGCCGAGGCCTGGTCCTGGCTTGAGGTGACGAGCGGCGTGGCTCGCATCGTCGCACCCACGGTAGAGCAGTTCGTACCGCAGATGGTGAACTTCGAGTTGATCGGCGGCGTGAACTTCCAGAAGGGGTGCTACCCAGGTCAGGAGATCGTCGCGCGCAGCCAGTACCGCGGCACCACCAAGCGCCGTGCATTCGTGTTCGATGCCGAGGGCGCTGCCGTGGCAGGGCAGGAGGTGTTTCACAGCGCCGATCCGGAGCAGCCGGCCGGCATGGTGATCAACGCGGCGTCCCTGACCGGCGCGCACAGGGCCCTGGTCGAGGTCAAGCTGGCGGCGCTCGCCGCGGGTAGCCTGCACCTGGGCACGGCGTCCGGCCCGCGTTTGCAGCGCCTGGCGGAGCAGCCTTACGCGGTGCCACTCGAAGTCGCCGCGTGAGCCCAGCGGGCCGCCCTGATCCGCCTGCTGCACAGGTCTTCGTCTACTACCGCGTCCGGGCCGCCGATCTGCTGGCCGTGGTCGCTGCTGTGCAGGTGTTGCACGCTCGCTTGCCGACGCTGATGCCGGGTCTGGCCTGCAGCTTGAGCCGGCGCGCTGATGCCCCGGCCGATCTGCAGACGCTGATGGAGAGCTACGCCCATGCCGACGGCGTCGGCCCGGCATGGCGGCTAGAGATCGAGCAGCATGCGTCTGATCTGCTGTCCACTTGGATCGCAGGTGAGCGCCATGTCGAGGTGTTCGTGCCATGTGCCTGATCGGCCTGGCCCTCGGCCAGCGTCCTGATCTCCCGCTGGTGATCGCAGCCAACCGCGACGAATTCCTGCAGCGCCCCGCGGCTGCGCTCGACTGGTGGCGAGCCCTGCCGACCGAGGCACCGCTGCTCGGTGGTCGTGACCTGCAGGCCGGTGGTACATGGATGGGCCTGGGTACCAACGGCCGCGTCGCGATGTTGACCAATGTGCGCGACCCAGCGCGCCAGCGCTCAGCGGCGCCGTCACGCGGAGCGATCGTGCCGGCGTGGCTGGCTACGCAGGCCGACACGCCGACGTTCTGGCGCGACACGGTCTTGCTCGGCCACAACCCATTCAATGTGCTGGCGGGTGACTTGACGCAAGGCCGATGGTGGTGGGCCGACGACCGCGCCGACACGCCACACATGCTCGAGCCCGGGCTCTACGGCCTGTCCAACGCGCGGCTCGACACGCCCTGGCCCAAGGTGGAGCGTTTGAAACGGGCTCTGGCCCAGGCTGTCGATGCGGCCTCATCGATGGCGCAACTCGAAGCGCAGCTGTTCGCCGCCCTGGTCGACCGCAGCCCGGTGCCGGATGAGGCCCTGCCCGACACCGGCATCGGCCTGGAGCGCGAGCGCTGGCTCGCGCCTGCCTTCATTCGCAGCCCGGATGCCCGCTATGGCACACGCTGCTCGACCTTGCTGATCGCCGAGCGGCGCGCCGACGGCCTGTCCGTGCACATGATCGAGCGCCAGTTCGATGCCGCCGGCCGCCCAATCAGTCAACGACACGCCCGGCTCGAACGCTGGCCACTGTCCAGCGACGAGACCCCGCCCGTCTGCGACGAGCCACTCAGCGCAGCCTGAACACCATCTCCTGATGGGCGATGCCGGCTTCTTCGAAGACCGGGCCGCGCGAGGTGAACCCGGCGCGAAGGTAGAAACCCACCGCACTGGCTTGTGCGTGCAGCATCACTTCCTGGTCGCCGCGTGCCCGCGCCGCGGCGACCAAGGCATCGAGCAACGGCCGGCCGACGCCCGAGCCCCGCACAGCGGACAGCACGGCCAGGCGGCCGATCTTGGCCACACCTGGGGCGACGCAGAGCAGGCGGCCCGTGCCGAGCGCCATCTCGAGCCGGTTGAATGCCACCACGTGCAGCGCATCGCCGTCCGCGGCATCTTGCTCCAAATCCGCGGGGATGCCCTGCTCCTGGATGAACACGGCCTCGCGGATCGCGCGCGCCGGAATGCCGAGGCTGGCCCAGTCGCCGGTGCGCACCGAGACCATCGCCTCGCCCGCCTCGAAGGCCTGGAGCACTTCGCGCAGCCGCGGCGGTATCCGTTTCGAACCCTGCACGGCTGGGTCGGCGAACACGTAGACCAGATCACCCTGCACCAGGCGCTGTTCGCCGCGAAACACCGCCGCATGCAGCAGCATCGAGCTGTTGCCAATGCGCGCGCAGCGCACGCCCACGTCGACCTGCTCGTCGTAGCGCGCCGAGCCTTCGTACTCCAACGTGGCCTTGCGCACGTACAGGTCCCCGCCAAGGTCCAGCATCGTGGCCTGGTAAGGCAGCGCGAGGGCGCGCCAGTAGCCCGCCACCGCCGTGTCGATGTACATGAGGTAGTGACCGTTGAAGACGATCTGCTGCATGTCGACCTCGGCCCAGCGCACGCGCAGGCGTTCGAGGTGGCGGAAGTTGCTGCGCTTGGCGGCGGTGAGTTCACTCATGTCAGGCTCCAGGATTGCGCCAGCGTGTCGGCGGCGAACTGCTGGGCCGCCCCGGCTTCCTTCAATGCTCGGCCCATCTTGATGAAGTCGTGCGTCACGCCGCGCACCAGCTCGAGCCGCACGTCGACGCCGGCGAGACGCAGACGGTCGGCGTAGGCCAGCCCTTCGTCGACCAGCGGATCGCACTCGGCCAGGATCACGCAGGACGGTGCCACGCCGGTCAGCTCGTCGGCATGCAATGGGGAAAAGCGCCAATCGCTGCGCTGCTGGCGGTCGATGGCGTGGTCGAAGAACCAGTCGATGCCCGCAGCATCCAGCAGGAACCCGTCGGCGAACCGGATGCGAGACGCGAAACTGCCGCTGGCGTCGGTGCCCGGCGTGACCAGTAGTTGCAGCGTCAGGCGCAGGTCGCTGTCGCGCGCCAGGAGGGCCGCGGCCGCGGCGAGGGTGCCGCCGGCACTGTCGCCGCCCACCGCCAGGCGCGTGCCGTCCAGTCCCAGGGACTGCGCATGCGACGCCAACCAGCGCAACGCGGCCCAGGTGTCGTCCAGCGCGGCCGGGAAGCGGTGTTCCGGTGCCAGCCGGTAGTCCAGTGCGAGCACCGCACCGCCGCTGCGTAGTGCGAGCTGGCGGCACAGGCTGTCGTGTGTTTCGAGGTTGCCGATCACGAAGCCACCACCGTGCAGGTAGAGCAACACGGGCAGACGTTCGTGCGACGGCGCGTACAACCGCGCCGGCAGCATGTGGCCGTCCGCGCCCGGCACTCGCAAGGCTTCGACGCGGCCCAGCGGTGCCCGCGGAGGCTCGAGCATTTCAGCGGCCAGGGTGTAGGCGCGGCGCGCGTTCGCGACGCTCAAGGCGTAGAACGGTGGCCGGCCGGCAAGGCGAATGGCGTCGAGCACGCGGCTCATCGCGGGGGTCAGCAGGGAAGTCGGAGGACGCATCGGCTGCGAAGCATACTGAGACCCTCTTCCCTGCCCTCCCCTGTTCGACCATGGCCCACATCCAGTACCTGACCCAGATTCACCTCGACGCGGGTGTCGTGCAGCGCCTGCGCGAGGAGTGCGAGCGCGTCGGGATCCGCAAGCCGCTGGTCATCAGCGACGCCGGCGTGCGCGCAGCCGGCGTGCTCGACCAGGCGCTCGACGCCCTGGGCGACATGCCGCATGCCGTGTTCGACGCCACGCCCTCTAACCCGACCGAATCGGCGGTGCGGGCCGCCACGTTCGTGTACTCGAGCCAGCGCTGCGACGGGCTAATCGCGGTCGGCGGCGGCTCGTCGATCGACTTGGCCAAAGGCGTCGCCATTGCCGCCACCCACGAAGGTCCGCTCGTCGGCTACGCCACCATCGAAGGCGGCAGTGGCCGGATCAGCGAACGTGTCGCGCCCCTGATCGCCGTGCCGACGACGGCCGGTACCGGGAGCGAGGTGGCGCGTGGCGCGATCCTGATCGTCGACGACGGCCGCAAGCTCGGCTTTCACAGCTGGCACCTGCTGCCCAAGGCCGCCCTGCTCGATCCGATCCTCACGGTGGGTCTGCCGCCCTCATTGACCGCCGCGACCGGGATGGACGCCATCGCGCACTGCATGGAGACCTTCATGGCCCCCGCGGTGAATCCACCCGCCGACGGCATCGCCCTGGATGGGCTGCAACGCGGCTGGGCCCACATCGAGCGCGCCACCCGCCAGGGCGACGACCTCGACGCGCGCTGGCAGATGATGAGCGCATCTATGCAGGGCGCGATGGCCTTCCAGAAAGGGCTGGGCTGCGTGCATTCGCTGTCGCACAGCCTGGGCGGCGTGAACCCGAAGCTGCACCACGGCACGCTCAACGCAATGTTCCTGCCGGCGGTCGTGCGCTTTAACGCCGCGGCCGAATCCATCCAGCGCGAGCGGCGCTTGCAGCGCCTGGCGCTGGCAATGGGCCTGCCCGACGGCGACGCGCAGGGCCGGGCCGTGGCCGAAGCGATCCGCGCGAGGAATGCCTCGCTCGGCCTTCCGGCCGGCCTGGGCGCCATGGGTGTCACGTCCGAAGTCTTCGAGCGTGTGATCGATGGGGCGATGGCCGACCATTGCCACAAGACCAATCCGCGGCTGGCCACACGCGACGACTATCGATCGATGCTGGAAACCTCGATGTAGGGAGGTCGGTGCTTCCGGCCTGTGTGCGCCGCAACGTCGCGCGGGCCGTCGTTCGTCGCGCTCGGGCGGCGCCGGTCGCAAGGGTGTCGCGCGCGCAGCGCAGCGGCCCTACTGTCCCGCCTACACCGCATGGCGCGGTGGGAGGCCCCGACCATGCGCAAGATCGCCACCGCCATCGGACTCGTCTGGGTGCTGCTCCTGCCGCAGGCACATGCGCAGGGCAGTGCCGAGCAACAGCGCGACGCCCTGCTCGAAGCCATGGGCGGTGCAGCCACCTGGCGGCAGGTCATCGGCGCACGCATCACCGCCACTCACTACAGCACCGAGACGCGCCTGCCTTACCGCAACGTGATCTGGAACGACTTTCGCCGCTTTCGCCTGCACATCGAAGCCTCGAACAGCGATCTGCTGCGTGTCTTCGGCTACGACGGCGAAGCCGGTTGGCGCGACGACGGCAGCACCGTCACGCCACTGACCGCGGCGCGGATCGCCTCCGAGCGCGCCTGGTGGTCAGGTAACTTCTACCGCACCCTGCACCGACTGGCACTGCCCGACCCGGCCCTGAGCGTGCGCCTGATCGACGGCGACCGGCTCGCGGTGTTCGAGGAGGGCAAGGGCCTGTTGGCCTGGTTCCGCCTCAACGCCGCCGGCGAGCCATTGCAGTTCGGCAGCGACGAGAAGGCGCCCGGGAGCACATTCGGCCCCCTGGCGCGCCACGCCGGCGGTGCGCGCTACCCGCGTTGGGGCAGCGACAGCACCGGTGGATGGCGCTATGAAGTGCACGACGCCGAGTTCAGCACGCGGGCGCTGGTGATGCCGCCCCTGCCGCAACCGGCGGGCCCGCGCTGAAGGGCGTGCGGCTCAGCCGTGCTTCTGATCGAAGAACTGTTCGTCTTCGGTCGAGCCCTTCAGTGCCGCCGTCGACGACAGGCGCTCGATCGTCGTCGTGACCGCATCGAAGTAGCCGGTGCCGACCTCGCGCTGATGCTTGACCGCGGTGAAGCCGCGCTCGGCCGCCGCGAACTCCTTCTCCTGCAGCTCGACGAAGGCGCTCATGTTGTTGCGCGCGTAGCCGTGGGCCAGCTCGAACATCGAGTAGTTCAGGCTGTGGAAGCCAGCCAAAGTGATGAACTGGAACTTGTAGCCCATCGCACCGAGCTCGCGCTGGAACTTGGCGATCGTCGCGTCGTCGAGGTTCTTCTTCCAGTTGAACGACGGCGAGCAGTTGTAGGCCAGCAGCTTGCCCGGGAACTTGGCGTGGATCGCGTCGGCAAAGGCCTTGGCGAAGGCCAGGTCGGGCTTGCCAGTCTCGCACCAGATCAGATCGGCGTACTCGGCGTAGGCCAGGCCGCGGCTGATCGACTGCTCGAGCCCATTGCGTGACTTGTAGAAGCCCTCCACCGTGCGTTCCCCGGTGAGGAAGGGCTTGTCGATGTCGTCGACGTCGCTGGTCACCAGGTCGGCCGCTTCGGCATCGGTGCGCGCGAGCAGGATCGTCGGTGTGCCCATCACGTCGGCTGCGAGGCGCGCCGCGATCAGCTTGGCCACCGCTTCGCGCGTCGGCACCAGCACCTTGCCGCCCATGTGGCCGCACTTCTTCACCGATGCCAACTGGTCCTCGAAGTGCACGCCCGCCGCGCCGGCCTCGATCATGGCCTTCATCAGCTCGAAGGCATTCAGCACACCGCCGAATCCGGCCTCGGCATCGGCGACGATGGGGGCGAAGTAGTCGACCTCGTTCTTGCCTTCGCTCCACTGGATCTGGTCGGCGCGGGCGAAGGTGTTGTTGATGCGCTTGACTGCCTTGGGCACCGAGTCGACCGAGTACAGCGACTGGTCGGGGTACATCTCGCCGTTGTCGTTGGCGTCCGCCGCGACCTGCCAGCCCGACAGGTAGATCGCCTTCAGGCCGGCCTTGACCTGCTGCATCGCCTGGTTGCCGGTCAGTGCGCCGAGTGTGTTGACGAAAGGCTCAGTGTTGATCAGGTTCCAGAGCTTCTCGGCGCCGCGCTTAGCCAGCGTGTGCTCGATCGGCAGCGAGCCGCGCAGGCGCACCACGTCGGCGGCGCTGTAGCCGCGCGAGATGCCCTTCCAGCGCGGGTTTTCAGCCCAGTCCTTTTCGAGGGCGGCGGCTTGTTGTTCACGGGTCGGCTGGTTCATTCGAAGGCTCCTGAGGTATGGGAAGTGGGAAAGCAGCGCTCCGAGCGTACCGCGACGTTGGGTCATAAATCTGACTTATGTCTTATAGAAGACAATTTATTTGTCCTTTATAAATCAATCACTTGCGCTCAGTCTGTCGCGATATGAAATGCTGATGCAGCGCACAAAACCACCTTTCAATGACTCGCTCACCTGCATTCCACGATGCGCAACGCGAGTTCGGCAACGTGAAACTCAACGCGTCGACCAGGCTACGTAAGATCGCCGCCTCTTTCGACAAGCCGTCTCGGATGCCATGACCGGATTCGCCTTCACTGCCAACAACAGCTTCCTGAAGGCGCCACCAGCCGACACCCAGGCCTACGCCGTGGCCGGCATCGCCTGGGACGGATCGACGACGAACCGGCCCGGCGCGCGCCTGGGGCCGCGCGCGATCCGCGAGGCCAGCCACATGTTGTGCGACGGCACGCACCCGTACTTCGACGTCAGCCCGCTGGGCCACTTGGGCGACCTGGGCGACCTGCCCCTGCCCAACACCAGCCTGGCCGCGATGCGCGAAGCGATGGGCCCGCAGCTGGGACCGCTGCTTGCGAAGCACCACATGGTCTGGCTCGGGGGCGACCATTCGATCACCCTGCCCCTGCTGCGCGCCTATCGCGCCCACTTCGGCCGGCCGCTGGCGGTGCTGCACTTCGACGCCCATTGCGACACCTGGAAAGACCACTTCGGCGAGCCCAGCGGTCACGGCACCTGGGTACACGAAGCGATGCGGGAAGGGCTGGTGCTGAACGAGTGCTTCACCCAGCTCGGTATCCGCTCGGCCGGACCACGCGCGGCGCGCGAGTACGTGCACGACCAGGGCGGTCTGGTCTATACCGCGCGCGATCTGCGCGGCCTCGAAGGTCCGAAGCAACTGGCGCCGGTGCTCGACGCGCTTCGCGCGCGCCTTGCGGCCCATGGCTCGCCGCCCCTCTATGTCAGCCTCGACATCGACTGCCTCGACCCGGCCTTCGCGCCGGGGACAGGCACGCCCGAGCCCGGCGGGCTGACGAGCAACCAGGTGCTGTCGGTCCTCGAAGGGCTGCAGGATGTCGACTGTGTCGGCATGGATTGCGTCGAGGTGGCGCCACCCTATGACCATGCCGAACTCACCAGCTATGCCGCGGCTGCCTTCGTCTGGACCTATCTGTGCGGGAGGATCGCCGCGAGTCGACCTTGAGGCTCAGCTCTGCGGCAGGGCCAATGCTGTGGTCTTCTTCACCGTTCGGAGCACCAGCATCGAGTTCGAACGCATCACGCCGGGCAGGCGCATCAGCACCTCGGTGTGGAAGCGCTCCAGATCCTCGGCATCCCGGTAGCTGAAGCGGATCAGGTAGTCGTTGCTGCCGGCCACGTAGTAGCAGTCGAGCACGCGCGGCTCGTCGCGCACCGCCTGCTCGAAGGCCTCGAGGAGAGGGTTCGTCAGCGACTCCAGGTTGACGATGGTGAAGCTGGTGCCATGCTGGCCGACGGCTCTGGCATTCAACAGGGCGACGTACTGCGCAATCACCCCCGACTCCTCTAGCCGCTTGACGCGGCGCAGACACGCCGACGGCGACAGGTGGACACGCTGCGCCAGATCCAGGTTGCTGAGTCGGCCGTTGTGTTGCAACTGGTTCAGGATCGCCCCATCGATCGCATCAAGTTGCACGACGCTGCTGCCGTTTCGCATGAAATGCCCAGTTGACTTCGATACAGCGCATGATATTGCGCGGCGCCGGGTAAGCCCTTGGGCTTTGCGCAACCCTATTGCGCCCCGGTCTGCCTAGACTGATGCCCTTCAATCGGAGATCCGCAATGGCCCGGAACATGGATGCGTACTGGATGCCGTTCACGGCCAACCGGCAGTTCAAGAAGGCGCCACGCCTGCTGGCCAAGAGCCGCGGCATGTTCTTCTGGACCCCGGAGGGGCGCGAGATCCTCGATGGCGTGGCGGGCCTGTGGTGCGTGAATGCCGGTCATGCGCGACCGAAGATCGTGCAGGCGATTGCAGAGCAGGCCGCTGAACTGGACTTCGCGCCGCCCTTCCAGATGGCGCATCCGAAGGCCTTCGAGCTGGCTGAAGCGCTGGTCGGGATCACGCCAGCCGGGCTGTCCAAGGTCTTCTACACCAACTCCGGCTCGGAGGCGGTCGAGACGGCGTTGAAGATGGCCATCGCCTACCACCGCGTGCGTGGCGAGGGTTCGCGCACGCGCCTGATCGGCCGCGAGCGCGGCTACCACGGCGTCAACTTCGGTGGCATCTCGGTCGGCGGCATCGTCTCCAACCGCAAGATGTTCGGCACGCTGCTGGCGGGCGTCGATCACATCCGCCACACCCATGACCCACAGCGCAACGCCTTCTCGGTCGGTCAGCCCGAGCATGGTGCCGAGATGGCCGACGACCTCGAACGCCTGGTGGCCCTGCACGACGCCTCGACGATCGCCGCGCTGATCGTCGAGCCGGTGGCCGGATCGACCGGGGTGCTGCTGCCGCCCAAGGGCTACCTGGAGCGACTGCGTGCGATCTGCGACAAGCACGGCATCCTGCTGATCTTCGACGAGGTCATCACCGGTTTCGGCCGCACCGGCCAGGCTTTCGCGGCGCAGACCTTCGGCGTCACGCCCGACCTGATGACGGTGGCCAAGGGCATCACCAACGGCTGCGTGCCGATGGGCGCGGTGTTCGCCAGCGACATGATCCACGATGCGTTCATGAACGGACCCGAACACCTGATCGAGTTCTTCCATGGCTACACCTATTCAGCGCACCCGCTGGCCTGTGCGGCGGGGCTGGCCACCCTGGAGACCTATGCCGACGACGGCCTGCTGACGCGCGCCAGCGAGTTGCAGGCCTACTTTTCCGACGCTGTGCACTCGCTCAAGGGCCTGCCGAATGTCATCGACATCCGCAACATCGGCCTGGTCGGGGGCATCGAACTGGCCCCCCTACCGGGAGAGCCGGCCAAGCGGGCGTTCAATGTCTTCCTCGATTGCTGGGAACAGGGCGTGCTGGTGCGCACCACGGGCGACACCGTCGCGCTGTCACCGCCGCTGATCATCGAGAAGGCGCAGATCGACCGCATCGTCGACGTGCTCGGCGCGGCCATCAAGCGCTGCGCCTGAGCGGGGCCCGCGCCGACTCGCACAAAGGAAGCTGCCTAGCGCGTACCGTATGCCCCTGCTCGACACGGATCGCGACCTGACGCGCCACTCGTATTACGCCGCTACCGCGCCGCGCACGCAGCACTTCCCGGCCGTGCAGGGCGATGTAGGCGTCTGTGATGTAGCCATCGTCGGCGGTGGCCTGGCGGGTCTATCGGCGGCGATCGAGTTGCGCGAGCGGGGCTTCGATGTCGTCCTGCTCGAGGCCCATCAGATCGGCTGGGGCGCGAGTGGACGCAACGGCGGCCAGGCAATCCATGGCCTCGCGTGCGAACCAGCGACCATCGAAGCCCAGCTCGGGCGCGACGAAGCGCGGCGCGTGTTCGGCATGTCGCTCGAGGCGCTGGACCTCATCCGCGAGCGCTGCGAGCGCTTCCAGATCGATTGCGACTGGCGCGACGGCTATCTCGGCGTGGCCACCAGCGAGCGCAAGGCCCGCGCCCTGCACGCCGACGCCGATCACCTGGCCAGCCACTACGACTACCCGCTGCGCTGGATCGGTGCCAAGGACCTGCCGCAGTGGATCGCGAGTCCGCGCTACGTCGCCGGCGTGCACGATCCGCGCTCCGGCCACCTTCACCCGCTCAAATACTGCCTGGGCCTGGCGCGCGCCGCAGCAGCGCTGGGTGTGCGCGTGCACGAAGGCAGCGTCGTCACCCGCATCGAGAGCGGACCGGGCAACGTTGGCCTATGGACGTCGGCAGGTGGTTCCCTGCGCGCGCGCCAGCTTCTGCTGGCGGGCAACGTCTACTTGCAAGAGCTTGCGCCGGCGCTGGCGCCGCGGCTGGCGGCGCGCATCATGCCGGTCGGCACCTACATCGTGTGCTCGAAAGCCATGCCTGCCGCGCATGCCGATGCCCTGATTCCGTGCGGCGCAGCGGTTTGCGACACCAACTTCGTGCTCGACTACTTCCGTGGCACGGCTGACCACCGACTGCTGTACGGCGGTCGCGTCAGCTACAGCACGGCGACGCCAGCCAATCTTGCCGCGTCGATGCAAAAGCGGATGGCCACCACGTTCCCGCAGGTGCGGGGCCTGGAGGTCGAGTACGCGTGGGGTGGGTTTGTCGACATCTCGATGAACCGCGCACCCGACTTCGGCCGTCTGCCCGAACTCGGTGATCAGGTCTACTACTTGCAAGGTTTCTCAGGCCATGGCCTGGCCCTGAGCGGCCTGGCCGGCAAATTGGTGGCCGAGGCGATGGCCGGAGATGCCAGCCGATTCGACAGCTTCGCACGCCTGCAACATCGACCCTTTCCGGGCGGGCGAGCGCTGCGCACACCTGCCCTCGTGCTCGGCATGGCCTACTACCGGTTGAAGGACATGTTTTGACCCCGCTTGCCAAACCCGTCGTGCTGGTGCCCGCCTGCAACCGCAGGCTGGGCCACCATCTCTTTCACATCGCCGGTAAGAAGTACATCGACGCGGTGCGCCTCGCGGCTTGCCAGCCACTGGTCGTGCCGAGCGCCGGGTCGGACGAACTCGATGCCCTGCTTGATCTGGCTGACGGACTCTTTCTCACCGGCTCGCCGTCCAACGTGCATCCGAGCCACTTCGGCGAGGACGTGCACGACCCGAGCCTGCCGCTCGATGCTGCCCGGGACGCCTGGACCTTGCCCTTGATTCCGAAGGCGCTGGCGCGGGGTGTGCCGCTGCTGGCCGTGTGCCGCGGTGCGCAGGAGACCAATGTGGCCCTCGGCGGCAGCCTGCACCAGGCGGTGCAGGAACTGCCAGGCCGGCGTGACCACCGTGACGACGATGCGGCGCCTGTCGATGTGCAGTACGGACCCGCCCACGATGTGAGCGTGGAGCCTGGTGGTGTACTGGCGGGGCTGCTCGATCGCAGCCGCTTCGAAGTCAACTCGCTGCATGCCCAGGCCGTCAACCGCCTCGGCCAGGGTCTGCGCATCGAGGCCCGGGCACCCGATGGCGTCATCGAGGCCTTTTCCAAGGCCGACGCGCCGGGCTTCAACCTGTGCCTGCAATGGCACCCAGAATGGCAGGCCGAGCACAACCCGGTGTCGATGCGGATCCTGGCAGCTTTCGGCGCCGCCTGCCGCGCCTATCGAATGACGAGACAACACAACAGGTGACCACCATGGTCGTGCGAGAGAACTTCACTTTCAGCGAACTAGAAAACTGGCTCAACGAGCGCCGCGTCACCGAGATCGAGTGCCTGGTACCCGACCTGACGGGCGTGGCGCGCGGCAAGATCCTGCCGCGCGAAAAGTTCACCGAGGATCGTGGCATGCGTCTGCCCGAAGCCGTGGTGGCGATGGGCGTGACCGGCGAGTTCCCGGAGGAAGGGCCGTACTACGACGTGATCAGCCCGAACGACCGCGACATGCACCTGATGCCCGACCCGAGCACGGTGCGCATCGTGCCCTGGGCGGTGGACCCGACGGCGCAGGTGATCCATGACTGCTTCGACAAGGAAGGCAAATTGGTGCCTTTCGCGCCGCGCTCGGTGCTGCGCCGTGTCTGCGACCTCTTTGACGCCGAAGGCTGGGACCCGGTGGTCGCGCCGGAGCTCGAGTTCTACCTTGTCGCGCGGAACACCGACCCCGATATCCCGCTGAAGCCGCCGATCGGGCGCAGTGGTCGCGCGGAAACCTCGCGCCAGGCCTACTCGATCGACGCAGTGAACGAGTTCGATCCCCTGTTCGAGGACGTCTACGCCTACTGCGAGAAGATGGAGCTAAACGTCGACACCCTGATTCACGAGGTCGGCGCTGGGCAGATGGAGATCAATTTCTTCCACGCCCACCCGCTCGGCCTGGCCGATGAAGTCTTCTTCTTCAAGCGCACGGTGCGCGAGGCGGCGATGCGGCACGACATGTTCGCCACCTTCATGGCCAAGCCGATCGCCGGCGAGCCGGGCAGCGCGATGCATGTGCACCAGAGCATCGTCAGCAAGCAGACCGGCAAGAACATCTTCAGCAACGACGACGGCAGCCCTTCGAAAGAGTTCTTCTGGTACATCGGGGGCTTGCAGAGGTATGTGCCGGCGGCGATGGCGCTGTTCGCGCCGTACGTCAATTCCTACCGCCGCCTGGTTCGCTCGAATGCCGCGCCGATCAACATCCAGTGGGGCACCGACAACCGCACGGTGGGCATCCGCAGTCCGGTGGCCACGCCATCCGCGCGCCGCATCGAGAACCGCGTCATCGGCGCCGATGCCAACCCCTATGCCGCGCTGGCGGCCACCCTGGCCTGCGGCTATCTCGGCATCAAGAACCGCATCGAGCCCTCGCCCGAGTGCAAGGGCGACGCCTACCTCGGCGACTTCCAGTTGCCGCGCAGCCTGGGTGAGGCCCTGGGCCTGCTGCGCGCCGAAAAGGATCTGGCCGAGGTGCTGGGTGCGTCGTTCGTGACCGTCTACACCGAGGTCAAGGAGATCGAATACGCCGAGTTCATGAAGGTGATCTCGCCCTGGGAGCGTGAGCATCTCCTTCTGCATGTCTGAGGCGCCAGCGATGAGCACGAACCGAAGCACGAAGGAATGGCAGGCCGCCGACGCGGCGCACTTCCTGCACCCCTTCACCGACTTCCAGGCCCTGGCCCGCAAGGGCTCGCGGGTCATCACCCGCGCCGACAACATCTACCTGTGGGACAGCGACGGCAACAAGATCCTCGACGCGATGAGCGGCCTGTGGTGCGTCAATGTCGGTTACGGCCAGCGGGCATTGATCGATGCGGCCACGCGGCAACTCGAGACGCTGCCGTTCTACAACGCGTTCTTCCAGACCGCCACGCCGCCGGCCATCGAACTGGCCGAGCTGTTGGCCGAGGTGTCGCCGCCCTCCTTCCAGCACGTCTTCTTCTCGGGTTCGGGTTCGGAGGGCAACGACACGGTGGTGCGCATGGTGCGCCGCTACTGGGACATCCTCGGCCAGCCCGGACGGCAGGTGATCATCAGCCGCCACAACGCCTACCACGGCTCGACGATGGCGGGCGCCTCGCTCGGCGGCATGAGCGGGATGCACGCCCAAGGTGGCTTGCCGATCCCCGGGATCGTGCACATCGAGCAGCCCTACTGGTACGAGTACGCGCCCGAGGGCATGTCGCGCGAGGACTTCGGCTTGCTCGCCGCCAGTTGGCTCGAAGACAAGATCGTCGAGCTCGGAGCCGACAAGGTGGCGGCCTTCATCGGCGAGCCGGTGCAGGGCGCGGGTGGCGTGATCGTCCCGCCGGCCAGCTACTGGCCAGAGATCCAGCGCATCTGCGACAAGCACGGGATCCTGCTGGTGAGCGACGAGGTCATCACCGGCTTCGGCCGCACTGGGCAGTGGTTCGGCTGCGAAACCATGGGCTTCAAGCCCGACCTGATGACTTTCGCCAAGGGCGTCACCAGCGGCTACATCCCCCTCGGGGGCGTGTTGGTGGGCGGCCGCGTGGCCAAAGTGCTGATCGATCAAGGGGGAGAGTTCAACCACGGCTACACCTACTCGGGCCACCCGGTCGCCTGTGCCGTGGCACTGGCCAACATCCGCCTGGTGCGTGAACTGGGCCTGGTGGCGCGTGTGCACGACGATGTCGGCCCGACTCTTGCAAAGGCCTTCGAGCAGTTGCAGGAGCACCCGCTTGTGGGCGAGGCGCAGACCTGCGGCCTGATGGGAGCGCTCCTGTTGGTCAAGGACAAGACCGGCCGCAAGGGTCGCGGCACCGCCTTTGCACCCGATCACGAGGTCGGGATGGTCTGCCGCGGCCACTGCTTTGCCAACGGCCTGATCATGCGTGCCGTCGGTGATCGCATGATCATCGCGCCGCCGCTGGTCATGACGCGCGACCAGATCGGCGAGATGCTGGCGCTGATTCGCCGCTGCCTGGACCTGACCCTTGCCGACGTGCGTGCGCGCGGCTGGGACCGATGACCTTGTGTTGAGCATTCACCCCAATGGCGACCGGTCGGGCGCTCCCTAGACTGGCGCATGGATAATTTTTGTTTCAATCCCCCTCCGGAGGTCTTTCGATCATGAACATGCGGGTCTCGTTGCGTTCGTTCGGTCTGCTCTCGGTGCTGGCACTGGTGTCCTCAGGTCTGATGGCCCAGGAAGAGGAGAAGGTCCTCAACATCTACAACTGGTCCGACTACATCGCCGAAGACACGATCAAGAACTTCGAGAAAGAGACCGGCATCAAGGTCCGCTACGACATCTTCGACAACAACGAAATCGTTCACGCCAAGCTGGTCGCCGGCAAGACCGGCTACGACATCGTCGTGCCCTCGTCCAACTGGGCCAAACTGCAGATCGACGGTGGCCTGCTGCGAAAGCTCGACAAGAGCCAGATCCCGAATCTGAAGAACCTCGACCCTTCGGTGCAGGCGCAACTGGCACGCATGGACCCGGGCAACGAGTACATGGTCAACTGGCTCTGGGGCTACACGACGGTCGGCATCAATGTCGACAAGGTCAAGGCGGCTCTGGGCTCGACGCCGATGCCCGACAACGCCTGGGACCTGGTCTTCAAGCCCGAGTACATCAGCAAGATGAAGGGCTGTGGCGTGGCCTTCCTCGACTCGGCGACCGAGATCGTGCCGGCTGCGCTGCACTACCTGGGCAAGCCTTCGTTCAGCAAGAACCCGGCGGACTACACGCCGGCGGCCAACCTGCTGAAATCAGTGCGGCCCTACGTGACCCTCTTCAGTTCCTCGGGCTACATCAACGACATGGCCAGCGGATCGATCTGCCTGGCCCTGGGCTGGTCGGGCGACATCAACATCGCGCGCCAGCGCGCCATCGACGGCAAGACCGGCCAAAACATCCAGGCCCTGATTCCGAAGACTGGTGGCCTGCTGTTCTTCGATGCGATGGTCATCCCGGCCGACGCGGCGCGCCCCGGCAACGCGCACAAATTCATCAACTACATCCTGCGGCCCGAGGTCTCGGCCAGCCTGACCAACAAGGTCTTCTACGCCAACCCGACCCTGGCTTCCAAGCCTTTCGTCAAACCCGAGGTGGCGAGCAACCCGACCGTGTTCCTGCCGCCGGCCGACCTGAAGAACATGGTCGCTCCCGATTCGCTGTCGAATGATCTTCGGCGCCTGATGACGCGCACCTACACCGGGTTCAAGACTGGTTTGTGATGGCGGCATTTCTGCAGATTCAGGACGTCGTCAAGGACTTCAACGGGCACCTGGCTGTCAACCATGTCAGCCTGGAAATCGCCAAGGGCGAAATCTTCGCCCTGCTCGGTCCCTCGGGCTGCGGCAAGAGCACCTTGTTGCGCATGCTGGCCGGCTTCGAGACGCCTACCTCGGGACGCATCGTGCTCAACGGCCAGGACCTGGCGGGCATGCCGGCCTACGAGTGCCCGATGAACATGATGTTCCAGTCGTACGCGCTGTTCCCGCACATGACGGTCTGGGACAACGTCGCCTTCGGCCCGCGCCGCTCGGGCATGAGCAAGGCCGAGGTCGTCGAGCGAGTCGAGGAGATGCTCAAGCTGGTGCAACTCGGCAAATACGCCAGGAGGAAGCCTCACCAACTCTCGGGCGGTCAGCAACAGCGCGTTGCGCTGGCGCGCAGCCTGGCCAAGAAGCCGCAGCTGCTCCTGCTCGACGAACCGCTGGGGGCGCTGGACAAGAAGCTGCGAGAGGAAACGCAGATCGAACTGGTCAACATCATCGAGCAGGTCGGCGTCACCTGCGTGATGGTCACGCACGACCAGGAGGAAGCGATGACGATGGCCTCGCGCCTGGCGGTGATGAGCGAAGGTCGGTTCCTCCAGGTCGGCGCCCCGGCCGACATCTACGAAACGCCCACCAGCCGCTTCGTCGCCGACTTCATCGGCAACGTCAACCTGATGGACGGCACGCTGGATGTCGACGCAGCCGATCACTGCATCATCGGCTGCGCCGACGTGAAGCACTATGTCGGCCACGGCATCACCGGTACCGAAGGCATGGCTGTCACCGTGGCCCTGCGGCCGGAGAAGATCACGCTGACGCGTGAGGCCCCGGCCGACGCCAGCTTCAACGCTGTGCAATGCACGGTCAAGGAGATGTCCTACTTCGGCAGCTTCACGGTCTATCACGTGCTGCTGGCCAGTGGGGCACGGCTCAAGATCAGTCAGGCCAATACCGAACGCCACAGCGACGACGCGCTCACCTGGGGTGACCGGGCCTGGGCGCAGTGGTCGCCCTCGGCTCACGTGGTTTTGACGACCTGACCATGCTCGATCGCCTGCGTGCCCTGCTCCGATACCTGACCAGCGGTCGCGCCGCGGTGATCGGCGTGCCGTACCTGTGGCTGCTGGTGTTCTTCCTGCTGCCATTCCTGATCGTCGCGCGCATCAGCGTGTCGGAGATGGATAACGTCGCCTTCAAGGACCTGGTCGCCTTCAAGGACGGCCTGCTCCAACTGACGCTGAAGTTCAGCGGCTATCAGTTCATCGCCGAGGACTCGCTCTACTTCGACACCTACCTGCGCAGCCTGAAGTACGCCGCTGCGACGACCCTGCTCTGCCTGACCATCGGCTACCCCTTCGCCTATTTCATGGCCCGCGCCAGGGCGACCGTGCAGCCGGCCCTGCTGATGCTGGTGATGCTGCCGTTCTGGACCTCGTTCCTGCTGCGCGTCTATGCCTGGAAGGGCCTGCTCAGCGAAAACGGGTGGGTCGAAGAGCTCATCGTCGGCAGCGGCCTGGACCTGTTGCTGGTCGCCGCCGGCCTGATCGAAGCGCCGGGCCGGCTGATGAACACGCCGTTCTCGCTGGTGCTGGGCATGACTTACACCTACCTGCCCTTCATGGTGCTGCCGCTGTACGCCAATCTAGCCAAGATGGACCTGCGCCTGCTTGAGGCGGCGGCCGACCTCGGCGCCACAGCCTGGGTCGCGTTCTGGAAGATCACGGTGCCGCTGTCCAAGGCCGGCATCATTGCCGGCTCGATGCTGGTCTTCATCCCCTGCGTCGGCGAATTCGTGATTCCCGAACTGCTCGGTGGGCCGCGCACGTTGATGATCGGCCGCGTGATGTGGGACGAATTCTTCTCCAACAACGACTGGCCGATGGCGGCCAGCGTGGCCGTGGTGATGGTGCTTCTGATCATCGTGCCTCTGGCGGTCTTCAACAAGTACCAGGCCGAGTCGCAGGAGGCACGGCGATGAATGCCGCTGCGCTGAACAGGTGGTTCGGCCGGGGCTGGCTCGGCGCCGGCTTCGTCTTCCTGTACCTGCCGATCGTCGCCCTGGTCCTGTACTCGTTCAACGACTCGCCGTTGCCCAACGTCTGGCGTGGCTTCACGCTGAAGTGGTACGCCGCGCTGCCGGCCGACAGCGAGATGCTGGGCGGCCTGTGGCTGAGCCTGAAGATTGCCTTCATGACCGCCTGCGGCTCGGTCATCCTCGGCACACTCGCGGCGTTTACCCTGGTCAAGTACAAGCGCTTCACGGGGCGAACCCTGTTCTCGGGCATGGTCAATGCGCCGCTGGTCATGCCCGAGGTGGTGGTCGGCCTGTCGCTGCTGCTCATGCTGGTCAGTGTCCAGCGCGCGATCGGTTTCCCCGAACGCGGCCTGATGACGATCTGGTTCGGCCACATGCTGCTCGGCATGGCCTATGCCACGGTTGTCATCCAGGCTCGGCTGGGCGATCTGAACCCGCAGCTCGAAGAGGCGGCGATGGATCTCGGCGCGAAGCCGCACCAGGTGTTCTACCTGGTGACACTGCCGATGATCACCCAGTCGATGCTGTCGGCGTGGCTGCTGACCTTCACGCTCTCGCTCGACGATGTGGTCCTGTCGGCCTTCCTCTCGGGACCCGGGGCGACGACGATGCCGCTGGTGATCTTCTCGCGGGCGCGCCTGGGCCTCAATCCGAGCGTCAATGCGGTGGCCACGATCATCGTCGTGCTGGTGGCCGTTGGTGTGGTGATCGCCAGCTACCTGATCGCCCGATCCGAGCGCCGACGCACGCTCGAAATGGCCGCGGCCAACCGCGCCTGAACATCTTTCATTGTCGAAAATCAAACCGAGGAGATCCTGCGATGTTGAAGTCGACCCCCCTGCGCCCGACCCTGTTGGCCCTGGCCCTCGGAGCCTGCTTTCCGGCATTCGCGCAGTCCAACGCCGAAGTCCTGAACGAGTTGCGTGCCTTGCGCGAGCGCGTCACCGATCTGGAGAACAAGTTAAAGGCGGCCGAGACCAAGACGCCCGCGGCAGGGCAATGGGGAATGACGCCCGAGCAGGCGCGTGAACTGAATCGCATCACGGTCAAGGCCGAGGCGCTGGAGGACGCGCGCGATGCCGCGGGCCTGCGCCAGCTCAAGATCAGCGGCTACATGGACCCGACATTCATTTATAACAAGGCACAGAACCGCAGCGGTTTCCAGTTCCTGAACGCCGTGGGTGACGACGGCTACAACTACGACAACTCCTACTTCGGCGCCGCGGTCATCGACTTCCAGAAGGAGACCGAAAGCGGCACCCGCTGGCGCCTGACGCTGGCGCCCAATCGCGGCGTCGGCGCCGTGTTCGACGGCCAGTCGCCGGTGCACGAAGCCAGCGTCTCGGTCCCGCTGGGCAGTCTGCAGCAGCGCCTGATCGCCGGCCAGATCCCTGACTGGTCGGGCTACGAGTACCTGCAACCGACGCTGAACAAGCTGATCACCCACAACCTGCTGTTCGACTTCACCCTGCCCACTGCCTACACCGGTGTCGGCATGGAGATCACCGAAGGCAAGTGGCTGATCAAGACGATGCTGGCCAACATGAACGCCAGCCGCAAGGCCTCCGGCAACAACACGCCGGTGCTGGCCTACCGCGTCGACTACTCGCGCGGCGAATTCCAGGGCTTCGGTTTCGCTGGCGTACACGGCAAAGCGGCCAACTTCCGCGCCGACGATGGCGTCGGCAACCCCGTGACGTTCGAGCCGTACAGCCTGGCCGACACGGCGGTCAACCTGTTCGAGGTCGACGGCTACTTCATCCGTGGCGACTGGACCGTGCAAGGCCAGTTCAGCTTCGGCAGGCAGCGCAATGCCGCCATGACGGCCGACCCCGTCACCGGCGAATTGCGGGACGCGAAATGGTGGGGCGTGTCGGCATTGGCAGCCTACAAGTTCACCCCGCGTTTCGAAGGCACCACGCGTTTGGACTACGTCAGGAATAACAAGAACGGCGGCGGCCTGCTCGGCTACAACTTTGCCGATGGCCGCAACGGTCTGGGCCCCGATCTCGCGGGCGACCCCGAAGTCGGCGCCAACCGGACGGCACTCACCCTGGGCCTTTCCTACCTGTTCGATCTCAACACGACCTTCAAGGTCGAGTACCGGCTCGACCGGGCGAGCCTGCCCGTGTTCGAGAACGTCAAGGACGGTACCTACAAGAAGAGCAACAGCTTGTTCGGTGCCTCGGTGCTGGTGAGCTTCTAGCGCGACACTCGGCACATGGTCACTGCTGCGATCGATTGGCACGCGCGCGCCGGCTCGGCTTCCTTCGACGGGCGCGCCGTCATCTATGGCGCGCGCTGCGCAGCGTTGAGCGGCGAGACCTTCGCCAAAGCGTCGCCGATCGACGGGCGCGCGCTCGGCCCGGTGGCCCGTTGCCGAGAGGCCGACATCGACGCCGCCGTCAAGAGTGCGCGCGCCGCCTTTGCGGACGGCCGCTGGTGCGGCAAGCCCCCGGCCGTGCGCAAGAAGCTGCTGCAGCGCTTCGCCGAACGGATCCTCGCTGCCAAGGAGGAACTGGCCCTGCTCGAAACGCTGGACATGGGCAAGCCGATCCAATACTCGCTCGCGGTCGACGTGCCTTCCGCGGCGCGCACCATCGCCTGGTACGCCGAGGCGATCGACAAGGTGTACGACGAGATTGCGCCGACACCGGCGTCGTCGCTGGCGCTGATCACGCGAGAGCCGATGGGCGTGGTCGGCGTCGTCGTGCCCTGGAACTACCCGATGATCATGGCCGCATGGAAGCTCGGGCCGGCCCTGGCCACCGGCAACTCCGTCGTGCTGAAGCCGAGCGAGAAATCGCCCTACACAGCGCTGCGCCTGGCCGAACTGGCCGTCGAAGCCGGCATCCCGCCCGGGGTGTTCAACGTGGTTCCCGGTTACGGTCAAGAAGCCGGTGAGGCGCTGGCCCTGCACATGGATGTCGACGCGATCGGCTTCACGGGCAGCACGCGGGTGGGTCGAAAGATGCTCGAGTACGCCGGGCGCAGCAACCTGAAGCGCGTCTACAACGAACTGGGCGGCAAATCGGCCTTCCTCGTCTTCGAGGATTTTGCCGATGTCGAGCGTGCCGCCAAGACGGCTGCGGGCAGCCTCTTCTTCAACCAGGGTGAAAGTTGCAACGCGCCTTCGCGCGTGCTGGTGCACGAGTCGATCGCCGAGCGCTTCGTCGAGATCGTCGCCGCGCAGGCGCCGTCGTACCGCCCGGCAGACCCCTTGACCGCCAGCACGACGATGGGCGCCCTGGTCGATGAGGGCCAGCTGCGCACGGTCCTGGGTTACATCGAGGCCGGTGTGCGTGAGGGCGCCCGCGCCGTCGTCGGCGGCCAGCGTGCACGTGAGGCCAGCGGCGGCTTCTACGTCGAACCGACCGTGTTCGATGGCGTGGCCAACGGCATGACGATCGCGCGCGAGGAGATCTTCGGTCCGGTGATGAGCGTCATCCGTTTCAAGACCGAGGCCGAGGCGCTCGAGCTGGCTAACGCCTCCAACTACGGCCTGCAGGCCAGCGTCTGGAGCGACAACGTCAACCGCGCCCACCGCGTCGCGCGAGCCCTGCGCGCCGGCACGGTGCACGTGAACCAGTACGACGAAGACGACATCACCGTGCCGTTCGGCGGCTACAAGCAGAGTGGCAACGGCCGCGACAAGAGCTTGCACGCCCTGGACAAGTACACCGAGCTGAAAACCACCTGGCTGCGCATCGACCCGGCCTGAAAGGTTTCGCCATGAACCACTCGAAGAACGAACAGCTGATGGCTCGCAAGGCCGCTGCCACGCCGCGCGGGGTCGGCGTGATGGGCAGCTTCTTTGCCGAACGCGCCGAAGGGGCCGAGCTGTGGGACGTCGAAGGCCGGCGCTACATCGACTTTGCCGGCGGCATCGCCGTGATGAACGTCGGCCATGGGCATCCCAGGGTGCTGGCCGCGATCGAAGCGCAGTTGCGGCGCTTCACGCACACCTGCTACCAGGTGGTGCCCTACGAGAGCTACGTCGCGCTGGCCGAAAAGCTGAACCAGCTGACGCCAGGCACGCACGCCAAGAAGACGGCGTTCTTCTCCACCGGTGCGGAAGCGATCGAGAATGCCGTCAAGATCGCCCGCGCACACACCAAGCGCAGCGGCGTCATCGCCTTCGGCGGCGCCTTCCACGGGCGCTCGATGTTCGCCGTGGCCCTGACCGGCAAGGTGCAGCCCTACAAGGCCGGCTTTGGGCCTTTCCCGCCCGAGATCTACCACGCGCCCTTCCCCTGCCATTGCGCCAATCTCAGCGAGGTCAAGAAGGCGGTGCAGAACATCTTCAAGGCCGATATCGAACCGAGCCGGGTGGCTGCCATCGTCTTCGAGCCGGTGCAGGGCGAAGGCGGTTTCAACATCATCCAGCCCGAGGCCGTACGCTGGTTGCGCGAACTCTGCGACGAGCATGGCATCGTGCTGATCGCTGACGAGATCCAGACCGGCTTCGGCCGCACCGGCAAGATGTTCGCGATGGAGCACTTCGGCGTCGTGCCCGACCTGATGACGATCGCCAAGAGCCTCGCCGCCGGAATGCCGCTATCCGCTGTGAGCGGGCGCGCCGAGATCATGGACGCGCCAGCGCCGGGCGGCCTCGGCGGCACCTACGCCGGCAACCCACTGGCTATCGCCGCGGCCCATGCGGTCATAGAGGTGATGGTCGACGAGCAGCTGCCCCAACGCGGCGCCCGCCTCGGCGACCAACTGAAAGCGCTCCTGACCGGCCTGCGCCCGCAAGTGCCGCAGATCGCCGATGTACGCGGCCTCGGAGCGATGGTCGCGGTCGAGTTCGCCGCGCCCGACGGCGCGCCCGATGCGGCCATGACCCAGCGCGTGCAGGCCGAGGCGCTGAAGCGCAAGCTGATCCTGCTGACCTGCGGCGTGAACGCCAATGTGTTGCGCTTCCTGTTTCCGCTCGCCGCGCCGCAGGCGGTCTTCGACGAGGCGCTGGACCTCCTGCGCGACGCCATGCTGGCTGCACGTCCATGAAGGCGCTGCGCGAGAGCCTGGCCACGGCCGGGGTGCACAGCCTGCTGGTGCAGTTCACCGACCTGCATGGGGTCGCTAAGGGCAAGCTCGTCCCGCTGTCGCACCTCGACGACGTCCTGGCCGTCGGTGCCGGCTTTTCCGGCCCGTCGATCTCGGGCACCGGCCTGGCGCGCACCGGACCGCGCTCGGAGTACATGGCGCGTGGCGCCGCGAGCACCGCGATGCCCCTGCCCTGGTGGCCCGGCGTGGCCCGCATCGTGGCCGACGGCTTCGTGGCCGACGAGGCCTTCGATGCCTGTCCGCGCCAGGTGCTCAAGCGCGCGGTGGCCCGGCTGGACGATCGGCGCCTGTCTTTGCAGGTCGGGATCGAGCCCGAGTTCTTCCTGTTGAAACGCGTCGGCGAGCGCTGGTTGCCAGCAGACGATGCCGACCGCCTGGACAAGCCGAGCTACGACCTGCAGAGCCTGGGCCGGCAACTGCCGTTCCTGCGCGAACTGCACGAGGCGCTGGAGCGCTGCGGCCTGGATGTGCTGCAGATCGACCACGAGGATGCGCAGGGCCAGTACGAAGTCAACTTCGCGTTCGCCGACGCGCTGGCCACGGCCGACCACCTGATGCTGTTCAAGCTCGCGGCGCAGGCCATTGCCGAGCGTCACGGCATGCTGTTTTCAATGATGCCCAAACCCTTCGCCAACCAGCCGGGCAGCGGCATGCATTGCCATGTCAGCCTGTTGCAGGGCCACAAGGGTGAAAGCCGCAACATCTTCGTACCGCACCGCGCGGACGGCTCGATCGACGCAGCCGCCACCCTGTCGCCGATGGGGCGGCAATTCGTCGCGGGCGTGCTCGCCCACGCTGCTGCGCTGACCGCGCTGGCCGCGCCGACCGTCAACTCCTACAAACGCCTCACGGTGGGCGAATCGCTCTCAGGCACCACCTGGGCCCCGGCCCATGTGGCGCACGGGCCGAACAACCGCACCGCGCTCGTGCGCACCCTGCATGGCCGCTTCGAGTGGCGCGCGCCGGACGCCAGCGCCAACCCCTACCTGATGCTGGCCGGGTTGATTGCCGCCGGCCTGGACGGCATCGAGCGTGAGCTCGATCCCGGCCCGGACATCGAAGACGACCTGTTCACGCTGCCGCCGGCACAGATCGCCGAACGCGGCATCGCACTCTTGCCACAGAGTCTGGCCGAGGCGATCGACGCGCTCGAGGCCGACGCCACGGTCTGCGGTGCGCTCGGCGATACGCTGGCGCGCGAGTTCGTGGCCTTGAAGCGCAGCGAACACACCGAGTACGCACGCCACGTCTCCGATTGGGAACTGCAGCGCTACGCGACCGCGTTCTGATGTCGGGGTCCGCCCGCGCCCCGGTCGCCGCCTATGCGTGCCTTGCCGCCAGCATGGCCCTGGTGGGCAGTTATGTCGGCTTGTCGAAATTGCTCGTCGCGGTGATCCCGGTCTTTCTGCTGGCCTGGTTGCGCTTCAGTATCGCTGCCGTGGCCATGGCGCACTGGGTGCGACGGCGTGGCAGCGGCGATGCGCCGCTGTCGCGCCACGACCGGGTGTTGCTGTTCTGGGAAAGCTTTCTCGGCAACTTCCTGTTCTCGATCTGCATGCTCTTCGGCGTGCTGCACAGCACCGCACTGGCGGCCGGCGTCATCATGGCCGCGATCCCCGCCGCTGTGGCCCTGATGTCCTGGGCCTTCCTGCGCGAACGCATCACGCCGCGTGTCGCGGCCGGCATCGTCTGCGCCGTCGGTGGCATTGCGCTGGTGTCGGCAGTGCGCGCGCCGGCGTCGGAAGCGGCAACCAATGGCACCCTGCTCGGCAACGCCCTGCTCTTTGCTGCCGTACTGTGCGAAGCCAGCTACGTGGTCATCGGCAAGAAGCTCACCGGGAACGTGTCGCCGCGGCGCATCAGTGCCCTGGTCAATCTGTGGGGCCTGGCCCTGGTCACTCCGCTCGGGATCTGGCAGGCGCTGAGCTTCGACTTCGGGACCCTGTCGCCGTCGCTATGGGCGCTGCTGCTCTTCTATTCGCTGGCGGCCAGCATGTGGACCGTGTGGCTGTGGATGACCGGGCTGCGCCATGTACCCGCTTCACGCGCGGGCGTCTTCACCGTGATGCTGCCGATCACGGCAGCGGCCGTCGGCCTGCTCTTCCTTGGCGAGCGGTTGAGCGGCGTGCAAGCGCTGGCCTTTGCGCTGGCCCTGGCCGGGCTGCTGCTGGCGACCTGGCCGGAACGGGCGAGCGCGACGCCCGCGCCCGCATCGCCCTGAGTTCCAGAAGCTGCGTGCTCAGCGTGAGATCGAGTCCTGAGTCTCCGTGTTCAGGCCCGGCTGGTAGCTGTGGCCCGAGAGGGTGATACCGGTCACGGTGAACGTGAAGGTGCCGTTGGCTTTGGTGGTCGGTGAGTTCAGCGTGGCGATGCCGTTGCTACCCGTCGTGGCGCTCGCGTTGCCGGCCACCACGCCGCTCCAGGTGCCGGTGACGCTGGCGCCTGGCAGCAACGCACCGCTGGCATTGCGCACCGTGACCGCCGCCCGTGCACTGCGGGCCTTGCCTTGCGTCAGGCTCATCGCGATGTCGGCCACGCGCATGTCGACCAGCGCGACCGGCGCCTGGACGGTGATCGTCACGCTGCGGGTGGACGTCAGGCCGCTGTTGTCGGTCAGTTTCAGTTGCGCGGTGTAGTCGCCTGCCATGGTGTAGACATGGCTCGTCGCCGGCGTCGTCACGACGGCGGACAAGTCGCCAAAGGTCCACTGATAGGCGGCGATGTTGCCGTCCGGATCGGTCGAGCCGGTGCTGTTGAAAGCGACCGTCAGCGGCACCGTCCCGCTGGTCGGCGTGGCACTGAGCACCACGGTCGGCGGCTGGCCGGAGACCGTCGTCACGCTGCCCGTCACCGCGTACTGCCCCAGGCTGCCGTAGTCGGTGTAGCCGGTGCTCAAGGGGTCGCCCTTGCCCACGCCTTGGACGGTGAGGTAGTAGGTTCCGGGCTGGACCACCGAGAAACTCAGCGTCGCCGGCAGCGCGTCGACCGGGTTGGCGCTGGCCAGCAGGGCGCCGGCGCTGTCGCGCAACTCGATCAGCGCGTCGAGATTGGACGAGCGCGCAGCGGTGGCCACGCTCAACGACAGCGTGCCTGCGCCAGCGCTGAAGGAAAACACGTCGACGTCGCTCGGCCGTTCGATAACGCCTTCTGCGCTCAAGGTGGTGACACCACCCCCACTACTGCTGTCGAGCGCCCTGGCGGTGCCGATCGTGTTGCCGTGATCGTCGGCCCGCAGTGGCAGGCCGTTGGCGGCCATCACGACATAGTCGTCCTGCACGTTGTTCGCGGTGGCGTATTCGCCCTTGCTCCATTGGACGAGGGGCTGGTAGTAGCCCACGCCCATGATCGGCGCCCACCCGGTGGCACCACTGCCGTGTCCGTCGTAGTAGCCGCCACCCGAGTAACCGTCGTGCTGGAGGCCCATGTTGTGGCCGGCTTCGTGCGAGATCGCTTCGGCGACGTACTTCTCGTTGCCCGGCCCCAGGGCGTCGTAGAAGACCAGTGCCGGCTTATACACATCCGAGGTGTCGTCGAAGATGCCCACATAGGCCACGCCACCGCAGCTGCAGTTGTAGACGCCGCTGCGGCTGGTGATCACTACCGTGGTGCCGAAAACCAGGTCGCCGGCGTCGCTGCGCGTCAGCCGGTCGGGCGGTGGCGGCTCGGTGGTGACGTCGACGTCGAAAGGCGCGTAGTCCTCGACCACGCGCTGCCAGATGTACTGGATGCGCTCGAGTTCAGCCTGGGTGTTCGAGTACGGAAGGCCGTCGGTGTCGAAGGGCAAGGCCGTGATCGTCGCGCCCGAGCCGCTGTTCCAGGCCGTGTTGACGAGCTGGGCGCCTCGGAAGTTGAGATAGATAGTGCGTTGCGCGCCGGGCCGGCTATGCAGCAGGAAGGTCTGGTCCAGCGGGGCGAGCGTGCCGCTGATCGATCCCGAAGCGGCGGCGGCTGACGGGGCCGGCAGCGGGGCATCGAGTTCGTCTTCGACGAACAGTCGGCCGCGCTGGTCGAGCTTGAGCCGGTGGTCGTTCAGCAGCAGGGCACGCAGTTCGTCAGGCGACTTGCCGTACCAGGCGGCCACTTCGGGCAGGCGCGCACCCAGCAGGTCCACCGCGCGCTGGCCCTGCGACTTGCGGTCGGCCAGGAGGAGTTGCGGAAACGCGGGCTTGGCTGGGTGCGGCCTGGATGCCGCGGCTCTGGCGGAGGACGCGGCGTTCTGTGCCGACGCTGCCGTGGCCAGGCCCATCAAGGCCAGAACGAGGATCAAGAGGGGCTGTTTCATGGACCATTTCCGCAGGTTGGTGGCCCGACGGATGGCACGGGCTGCAGTCGAGCCATGCTGGCACAGGTGACCCGGCTCCAGACCCGTTCGATGCGGGGGATCGCCGTGAATTACTTAACGCTTGCTGCGAAACGAGCGCTCAACCGCCCTGCCGCAGGTAGGCAACTGCTTCGCCTTCGCTGCCGAAAAGCGGCGGCACGGCTACCGCACCGAGCAACTGCGTCAGCTGGATCCGCTCAAACGCGCCGCTGGCATAGCGTGACACCCGGCTGTAGTGGGCGGCTTCCATCTCGCGCGTCATCTGCGCATAGGGCTCGGCCATGTCCGGGTCGATCTGAAAGCCGTCGTAGTTGACGATCGTCGCGACCCGATGGCCGATCTGCCGGCAGCAGGCCTGGACGGCTTCGCGGATGTCCTCGATGTCTTCGTGGCGTCGCACGTGGAGGTGGCGGAAATCGAGGAAGAGCATGGCGCGTTGCGCGTCGTAGCTGATGCGGCGCGACAGGTCCAGGTCGAGCAGGCGCGCGCGCAGCCCCATCGCCGCGACGTCGAACAGACAGGCCGGCATCGCGGCGGGGCGATCGACGTGGGGCCTGAAGTCCATCTGGGCGAGGATGTCGCGCTCGATGTCGATGCCGGGCGCGACCTCGACCAGGCGCAGACCCTCGGGCGACAACTCGAACACACAGCGCTCGGTCACGTAGAGCACGCGTTGGCCGAGCGCGGCCGCGCGGCGGCCGGCGAAGGTGATCTGCTCGACCTTGCCGCGGAACTTGCGCCCCCGCCCCTCCTGCACGATGCGCAGGCGGCCATCGCGCGCCTCGGTCTCCAGCCCACCGGCGGTGAAGGTGCCGGCAAAGACGAGCTTGCGGGCGTTCTGCGAAATGTTGATGAAGCCGCCCGCTCCAGCGAGCTTGGGCCCGAAGCGGCTGACATTGACATTGCCCTCGGCATCGCACTCGGCCATGCCGAGCACCGCCAGGTCCAGGCCACCGCCGTCGTAGAAGTCGAACTGCTGGTTCTGGTCGATCACCGCTTCGACGTTGTAGGCCGCGCCGAAGTCCAGGCCGCTCGCTGGCACGCCACCGACCACCCCCGGCTCGGCGGTCAGGGTGATCAGATCCAGCACGCGCTCCTCGTTGGCAACCGCCGCCACGCCCTCGGGCATGCCGATGCCGAGGTTGACGACACCTTCGACGGGCAGCTCCATCGCGCAGCGCCGGGCGATGACCTTGCGCTCGTCCAGCGGCAGCGCCTTCAGGCCGTCGAGCGGCACCTGTATCTCGCCTGCAAAGGCGGCCGAATACGCGGTGGCATAGGTCTGGCGGTGGTGCTCGGGTGCGGCCAGCACCACGCAATCCACCAAGGTGCCAGGCACCTTGACCAGGCGCGGGTTCAGCGAGCCGGCCTTGGCGATGCGCTCGACCTGGGCGATCACCACTCCGCCCGAATTGCGCGCGGCCATCGCCATCGCCAGGTTGTCCAGTGTCAGGGCCTCGCGTTCCATCGTCAGGTTGCCGTGGGTGTCGGCCGTGGTGGCGCGGATGAAGGCCACGTCAATCCGGAAGGCCTTGTAGAACAGCCACTCCTGACCGTCGATTTCCATCACCCGCACGAGGTCCTCGGTGGTCACGCCATTGACGCGGCCGCCGCCCAGACGCGGGTCGACGAAGGTGCCGAGGCCGACCTTGGACAGGGTACCCGGCTTGCCCGCCGCGATGTCGCGGTACAGGTGCGAGATGCAGCCCTGCGGCAGGTTGTAGGCCTCGATGCGGTTTTCCATCGCCAGCTGAGCGACCTTGGGGATCAGGCCCCAATGGCCGCCGATCGCCCGACCGAGCAAACCGTCGAGGCCCAGGCGGTTCAGACCGCGCTCCTTGCCGTCGCCCTGCCCCGCGGCGAACACCAGGGTCAGGTTGCGCGGTTCTCCGGTTTCAACAAAGCGCGCCGCCAGTGCCGCCAGCAACTCGTCCGGCGTGCCGATGCCGACGAAGCCCGAGGTGGCCAGGGTGTCGCCGGGTCGGACGACGGCCACCGCATCGGCGGCCGAGACGATCTTGTCGCGCATGGCCTCACCCTTGTCTCACGGGTCAAAGCGGAATGCGATAGCGCAAACCCGGTGCGCCGCCGAAGGCCGTCGGCTTCGTGAAGGTCTCGAACAGGATGCCGCCGTTGGCGGTGATCACCTTCTGTGATGCGATGTTGTCGGGGTCGGTGGTGATCTCGACGAAGGGCAGGCCCAGCGCGCGCGCATGGGGCAGCAGTTCGCGCAACGCCCGCGTAGCGACACCTCGACCGCGCTGCCAGGGCACGAGCGAATAGCCAACATGGCCGAGCACATGCGCGGGCAGATCGGCGCAGCCCCTCTGCCAGCGAAACCCCAACGAGCCACAGAAGTCACCGTCCCAGATCCAGAAAATGCGGCCGGGCAGGCGCGTCACCTGCGAGCCGTCGGGCAGGATCACCGGGGGACCCAAGGCGTCGGGGTCGGTCTGGCGCGCGATGAAGGCGGTGGCGTCCTTCGCGATCGCTGCCAGATGCTCCTCGGCCGCGGCTCGGCCGCGCACGTTGTCGGGCGACCAGTCGCGCTGCAGTGCGTCGACATAGGACGGCAGCAGGTCGATCGTCGGCGTCCTCAGCTCGGTCATCCAAGGACCTCGGCCTCAGCGGTGCGCTCTGCCATGGCCTGGCGCGCTCGTTCCATCACCTGCGCCGGGGCGCTGTCCTTCAAATGGTGGTCGCTCCACACCTGGCGCCAGCGTCGTGCGCCCGGCATGCCGTGGTACAGGCCCATCATGTGCCGCGCGGCATGCGGCCAGGTGACGCCGCGGGCCACCAGCGTTGCCATGTAGTCGGCCATCGCAGCTTCGATCGCTTCGCGCCGGGGCGCATCAGCGTGGGCGTCGCCGAGAAAGCGCCGATCCCAGTCGGCCATCAACCAAGGACGGTGGTAGGCCTCGCGGCCGAGCATCACGCCGTCGACATGCGCCAGGTGTTCGGCGATCTGCTCGTTGCTGCCGACGCCGCCATTGAGCACCAGGGTCAGCGCCGGGAAGTCTCGCTTCAGGCGATAGACGAACTCGTGGCGCAAGGGCGGCAGTTCGCGGTTTTCCTTCGGTGACAGGCCCTTCAACCAGGCATTGCGCGCGTGCACGATGAAGACCGTGCAGCCGCCCTCGGCGACCGTGCCGACGAAGTCGCGCACGAAGTCATAGCTCTCGCTGCGGTCGATGCCGATGCGGTGCTTGACCGTCACCGGCAGGTCGACTGCATCGCACATCGCCGCCACGCAGTCGCGAACCAGAGCCGGCTCGGCCATCAAACAGGCGCCGAACGAACCGCGCTGAACCCGCTCGCTCGGGCAGCCGCAATTGAGGTTGACCTCGTCGTAGCCCCATTGCGCTGCCAGCCTGGCGCAGGCGGCCAGATCGGCCGGCTCGCTGCCGCCGAGCTGCAGCGCCAGCGGCTGTTCGTGCGGATCGAAGTCGAGATGCCGCGGCACATCGCCATGCAGCAACGCGCCGCTGGTCACCATCTCGGTGTAGAGCCGCGTGCGTCGCGTGATCTGGCGGTGGAAGAAGCGGCAGTGCCGATCCGTCCAGTCCATCATCGGCGCGACGCAGAGGCGCCACTGCGAAAGCGCTGCTGCCTCCTCGCTCTGTACGTCGACAACCATCGGCACGCCCAAGTCAATCCGGTTTGATCTTCGCTCGCGCAATGACCGGCTTCCAGCGCTGCTGCTCGGTCTGGATGAAGCGCACGAACTCGGCAGGGGTGCTGCCGATGGCCAATGCCGCCTCGCTTTCGAGCAGCTTGAGCGCCGCCGGCTCCTTGACCGATCGGGCCGCCGCGAGTGCCAGCTTGTCGGCATTCGCCTGCGACAACGAGGTCGGCGCCATCAGGCCGTACCACTGCGTCATCTCGAACCCGGGGAAGCCCTGCTCGGCGACGGTCGGCACATCGGGAAGCTGCGGCAGGCGCTGGGTGGTGCCGGTGGCGATGCAGCGCAGCTTGCCGGTCTTGATGAACTGCAACACCGCCGGCGCTCCGACCGCCGCGCCGTCGAGGCGACCGCCCATCAGGTCGGTCAGCTGCGGACCGGTGCCGCGGTAGGGCACGTGCACGACAAACGTGCTGCTCGCCATCTTCAGGTATTCGAACGCCAGGTGTCCTGCGCTGCCGTTGCCCGCCGAGCCGTAGTTCAGCTGGCCCGGCTTCGATTTGGCCAGGGCGATGAACTCCTTCAGGTCCTTCACCGGCAGGTCGGGCCGCACAACGTACAGGCTCGGCACCTTTGCCAGCAGCGAGAGCGGCCGGAAGTCCTTGTTCGCGTCGTACGGCAGCTTGTCGAAGATGTACGGATTGACCGCCAGTGTGCCGATGTGGCCGAGGATCACCGTGTGCTGGTCGTCGGCGCGTGCAACCTCGCTCATCGCGACGTTGCCGGCCGCGCCGGGCTTGTTGTCGACGAACACGCTCTGTCCGAGCAGCTTGGTCATTTCGACGGCCGCAGCGCGCGCGACGATTTCCGAGCTGCCGCCGGGCGCAAATGGGACGACGAAGCGGATCGCCTTGGTCGGCCATGTGGCCTGCGCACGCGCAAACGGCAGCAGGCCGGTAGCGGCGCCGACTGCGCCCAAGCGCAGCGCGTCGCGACGGGTGAGGCGAAAGATGGTCATTCGGACCTCCAGGGGGTCAGGTTTCGATGGAGATGCACATCATGACGCACCTGCTGTCACCGAGGGCAATCCAGGGCCGGCGGCGTCGGCGCTGAAACCTAGAATCCGACGGCCATGCACAGATACAACCTTAGTTTCCACGACGCCGCGCCATCGGTCGCACGCCTGCCGGGCCGCAGCGGGGTCTGCCCTTGAAGCGCCTGCTCGAGCTGTACCGGCTGATGCGGCGCATCCGCGCCTTCGAGGACGCTGCCGAAGTCGCCAGCCAGGGCGGCGTCGCGGCCTGGGGCTTGGCGGCCGCCGCCAAGCCGGCCCTGGTGCGCGGCCCGCTGCACTTGTCGACCGGCCAGGAGGCGGTGGCCGCGGGCGTTTGCCTGAACCTGCAGCGCGAAGACCTGCTCACCTCGACGCATCGCGGCCACGGTCACACCCTGGCCAAGGGGGCCGATTCGGCACGCATGATGTGCGAGCTTTTCGGCCGCGCCACCGGCTACAACCAGGGCAAAGGCGGTTCGATGCACATCGCCGACTTTTCGGTCGGCATGCTCGGGGCCAATGGCGTGGTGGCGGCCGGCATCCCGATCGCCACCGGCGCAGCGCAGGCACTGAAGATCCGCGGCCTGCCGCACGTCGTGGCTTGCTTCTTCGGCGACGGCGCGGCCAACCGGGGGCCTTTCCTCGAAGGCTTGAACTGGGCCCAGGTGTACCAGCTGCCGGTGCTCTTCGTGTGCGAGGACAACCGCATCTCGGCCACCACCCCCACCAGCGCGATGACGGCGGGCGAAGGCGTCTCTGCACGTGCGCGCTCCTTCGGCATGAGTGCCCTGAAGGTCGACGGCAACGACGCGCAGGCGGTGGATGCCGCCACCGCGTCCCTGGTTGCCGAAGTGCGCGCCGGCGGCGGGCCGCGCCTGCTGCACGCCGTGACGTATCGCTTCAAGGGCCATGTCTCGGTCGACCCCGGCACCTACCGCGACGCGGCAGAAGTCGAGGCCGCCAAGTTGAACGATCCCCTGTTGATCACGCAGCGCCAATTGCTGGCGGCCGGTGTCGTGCAGGCCGAGATCGACGCCATCGAGCGCGAGGCGCTGGCCGAGATCGCGCATGCCCTCGAGATCGCCGAGGCAGCCCCCTGGCCCGTCGCCTCGGCCGCCTACGACAACGTGATGAACAGCGGCGCGGGGGTATGGCGATGAGCGTCAGCAGTCTCAGCTACGCCCAGGCCGCCCTGCTGGCGCTGCAACAGGCGATGCAGGCCGACCCGAACGTGGTCGCGCTCGGCGAAGACCTCGGCCGCGGCGGCGTGTTCGGCCAGTACCGCGGCCTGCAGCAGGAATTCGGTGCTGCGCGTGTGATCGACACGCCGATCTCGGAAGCCAACATCATGGGCGCCGCGGTCGGCATGGCCCTGGCCGGCCTGCGCCCGGTGGTCGAGATGCGCGTCATCGACTTCGCGCTGTGCGCGATGGACGAGATCGTCAACCAGGCAGCCAAGAACCGCTTCATGTTCGGGGGCCAGGGCCGCGTGCCCCTGGTGGCGCGCATGCCGATCGGCATCTGGTCGGCCTCGGCGGCGCAGCACTCGCAGTCGCTCGAGGCCTGGTTCGCACACCTCCCTGGTGTCGCTGTCGTGTGTCCTGCAACGCCGCAGGACAACTTTTCGCTGCTCAAGGCCGCCTTGGCCTCGGGTGACCCGGTGATCTACATGGAGCACAAGGAGCTGTGGGGTGTGCAGGGCGAAGTCGATGCCGCGCTGGAGGTGCCGCTCGGTCGCGCCAACACGCTGCGCCGCGGCAGCGACCTGACCATCGTCACCTGGTCGCGCGGCGTCGGGCCGACCCTGGAGGCGCTCGAACTCGATGGCCTGAAGGGCACCAGCGTCGAAGTCATCGACCTGCGTACGCTCTGGCCATGGGACCAGGAGGCGGTGTTCGAGTCGAGCGCGCGCACGGGCCGTCTGCTGGTGGTGCATGAAGCCGTCCAGGTCGCCGGCTTTGGTGCCGAGGTGGCCGCGCGCGCGGCCGAGGTCACCGGCTGCCGCATCGCGCGCCTGGGAGCGCCGCGTATCCCCGTCGGCTATGCGCAGGTGCTCGAAAATGAATCTCGCCTGAGCCCTGACAAAATTGCTGCCGCAGCCCAGAGCCTGCTTCGCGGCGGGCGCTAGCACCTTGCCCCTTTTTGCACTCGACAACCACCGGAGACCCGCACCATGAACCTCGCCCCCTCCCGCAGCCGCCGCAGTTTCATCCAGGCCACGGCCTCGGCCGGGGCGCTGGCCTCGATCGGCGCGCCGGTGTTCGCGCAAGGCGCGACACTGAACTTCAAGTGGGCCAACAACATCCCTGCCACGCACCCGTCGACGATCCGCGTGCGCGAAGCGGCAGACGCCATCAAGAAGGAGAGCAACGGCCGCGTCGACATCGCCGTCTTCCCGAACAACCAGCTCGGCGGCGACACCGACATGCTGTCCCAGGTGCGCTCGGGCGCCATCGACTTCTTCCCGCTGTCGGGCCTGATCCTGCAGACCCTGGTGCCGCTGGCCGGCATCAACGGCCTGGCCTTCGCGTTCAAGGACTACCAGACCGTGTGGCAAGCGATGGACGGCGAACTGGGCGCCTTCATCCGCGAGGCGATCGGCAAGGCCAACCTGCACAGCTTCGACCGCATCCTGGACAACGGCTTCCGCAACATCACCACCTCGACCAAGCCGATCAACACCGCGGCCGACCTGCAGGGCTTCAAGATTCGGGTGCCGGTGAGCCCGCTCTGGACCTCGATGTTCAAGGCCTTCGGCGCGGCCCCGACAGGCATCAACTTCAGCGAGGTCTATTCGGCACTGCAGACCAAGGTGGTCGAGGGCCAGGAGAACCCGCTGGCGATCATCGACATCGCCAAGCTCTATGAAGTGCAGAAGTACTGCTCGATGACCGGCCACATGTGGGACGGCCAGTGGATCCTGGCCAACGGCCGGCGCTGGGCCGCCACGCCGCCGGACGTGCAGGCCCTGATCACCAAGCACGTCACCGACGCAGTGATGAAGCAGCGCGACGACATCCGGCGCTTGAACAACGGCCTCGAGGCCCAGCTCAAGGCCAAGGGCCTGGTCTTCAACTACCCCGACGTGAAGAGCTTCCGCGACGCCCTGTCCAAGGCCGGCTTCTACAAGGAGTGGCGCGAGAAGTTCGGCAACGAGGCCCTGGCCAAGCTCGAAAAGTACTCGGGCAAGCTGGCCTGACGTGACCTCGGGCCAGGCCGTCGCCGCACGGCTGATGCGGCCGCTGGAGGCTGCCAGCGCCGCGCTGCTGACGCTGATCGTGGTGCTGCTTTTCACCGGCGTGGTGGCGCGTTATGCGTTCTCCCTGCCGGTGATCTGGATCGACGAGATCGCCTCACTGTCCTTCCTGTGGTTGGCGATGCTGGGCGCGGTGATCGCGATGCACCGCAACGAGCACCTGCGTCTGACCCTGGTGGTCGAGCGCGTGCCGCAGCACCTGCGGGGTTACGTACAGGCGTTCGCGTTGTGCGCGGTGGTCGCGACCTTGCTCGCGCTGGCCCTGCCGGCGCTGGAGTATGCGCACGACGAGTGGGCCATCCGCACGCCGGAGCTGAGCCTGCCGAACTCGTTTCGCGTCTCGGCCATCGCCTTCGGCGTGCTGGGCATGCTGGCCCTGGTGCTGCTGTTCGCCCTGCGCACGGTGTCGGTCAGGCAGCTGTTGGCGGCCGCCCTGCTGGTGGGCGGGCTCGCGTTGGTGTGCTGGTGGGGTAGCGCGACACTGCAGCAGCTCGGCAACCTCAACCTGCTGATCTTCCTCGTCGGCCTGGTCAGCCTGTGCCTGGTCGCGGGCGTGCCGATCGGTTTCTGCTTCGGCATCGCGACCCTGGCCTACCTGGGCTTCACGACCACGGTGCCGCTCAGCGTGGTCGTCAATCGCATGGACGAGGGCATGTCGAGCATCATCCTGGTCTCGGTGCCGGTGTTTGTGCTGCTCGGCTGCGTGCTCGACAGCACCGGCATGGGCAAGGCCATCGTCGACGTGCTGGCCGCCCTGCTCGGCCACATCCGCGCCGGCATGTCGTACGTGCTGCTCGGCTCGCTGTTCATCGTCTCGGGCATCTCGGGCTCGAAGGTCTCAGACATGGCCACCGTGGCGCCGGCCCTGTTCCCCGAAATGCGACGGCGCGGCCATCAGCCCAAGGAGATGGTCGCCTTGCTGGCCACGGGCGCGGCCATGGCCGACACCGTCCCGCCGAGCATCGTGCTGATCGTGCTCGGCTCGGTGGCCGGGGTGTCGATTGCCGGGCTGTTCCAGAGCGGCTTCATCGTCGCCATGGTCCTGCTGGCCGCGCTCCTGGTGCTGGCGCGCTGGAAGGCGCGCCATGAAGTGATGGAGGGTGTGCGCCGCGCCCCTATGGCCGCCGTCGCGAAGCTGCTGCTGATCGCAGCGCCCGCCCTGGTGCTGCCTTTTTTGATCCGCAGCGCGGTCGGCGGCGGGGTGGCCACGGCCACCGAAGTGTCGACCATCGCGGTGCTCTACGCGCTCGTAATCGGCAAGTGGCTCTATGGCGGCCTCGGCGCGCGCCTGGTCTACCGCATGCTGGTCGACACCGCCGCCCTGAGCGGCGCGATCCTGCTGATCCTGGGCACCGCCTCTGGCATGGCCTGGGCCATCGCCCAGAGCGGCGTGGTGCAGCAGCTGTCCGGCTTCCTCACCACCCTGCCCGGCGGCGCCTGGGCCTACCTGGCGGTGACGATCGCCGTCTTCCTGATCCTGGGCTGCGTGCTCGAAGGCCTGCCGGCCTTGCTGCTGCTCGCACCAATCATGTTCCCGATCGCCAAGAAGCTCGGCATCCACGACATCCACTACGCGATGGTCGTCGTCACCGCCATGAACATCGGCCTGATGATGCCGCCGATCGGGGTCGGCTTCTATGTCGCCTGCCGCATCGGCGACGCGCCGCCCGACGACGTGATGGGGGCCATCTGGCCCTACCTGGTCGCCCTGCTGGTCGGCCTGGTTGTCATTGCCGGCGTGCCGTGGATCTCGACGGTCGCCCTGTGATCGTCACATCGCGGCCGTGAAGGCGCCGTCCACTGTCATCACCAGCCCACTGACGTAGGAAGCCTCGTCCGAGGCGAGGAACACCGCCGCCGGGCCGATCTCCTCGAGCCGCCCCCAGCGCCCGGCCGGCGTGCGCTGGCAGACCCAGTCGTTGAAGGCCGGGTTGTCGATCAGCGCGGTGTTCATCTCGGTGGCGAAGAAGCCGGGCGCGATGCAGTTGGCGGTGATGCCGTCACGCGCCAGCTCCACCGCCAGCTGCTTGGTCAGCGAGTGCACGGCGCCCTTGGTAGCGACATAGGCCGAGATCGTCGGCCGCGCGTTCATCGCGCTGATCGACCCGGTGAGGATCAGGCGGCCCTGCTTCCTCGGCACCATCTGCTGCGCCGCCGCCTTGCAGAGCACCCAGACCGCGGTCAGGTTGGTGTCGAGGACGCGCTGGAAGTCGGCGATCTCGAAGCCGGTGATCGCCTGGCGGTGGTTGATGCCGGCGTTGGCGACGAGGATGTCGAAGCGGCCGTGCCGTTGCGCCAGATCCGAGACGCAGGCTTCGGCGCGCGCGCTGTCGGTGACGTCGAAGGCGCAGGCTTCACCCGACAGGCCCCGCGCCTTCAACTCGGCCACGCGCTCGTCGAGCGCCGCGCCGTCACGGGCGTTCAAGGCCACGTGGGCGCCGGCCTTGGCCAGCGACTCGGCCATCGCCCAACCGAGGCCACGCGACGCGCCGGTCACCAGGGCGACCTTTCCGCTCAGATCAAACATGGTTCACCTTCATGAGCACAGACTGCGGCGTGCGGCCGTTCGCAAAGTCGACGATGCAGCCCAGGCCCTCGCGCGCGATCGCGTCGAAGCATTCGTCGGTCCAGCACAGGGCATGCGGCGTCAGCAACACGTTGTCCATCGCCAGCAGCGGGTTGTCCGGCACCACCGGCTCCTGCTCGAACACGTCGATACCGGCACCGGCGATCGAGCCCTGCTGCAGGGCCACGATCAGCGCGGCCTCGTCCGCGATCGGCCCGCGCGACAGGTTGATGAAGTACGCGCTCGGCTTCATCTGTGCGAAGCGGGAGGCGTCCATCAGATGTCGCGTCTGGTCGTTCAGCAGCACCGTCGCGACCACAAAGTCCGCCTCGCGCAGCAGGCGCTCGAGCGGCACGACTTCGGCGCCGAGGGCCGCCACCCCGTTCGGGTCGGCATAAGGATCGGCCGCAAGCATCTTCCAGCCGAAGGGGCGCGCCAGCGCGAGCAGTTCTCGTCCGATGCCGCCGGCGCCGATCACACCGAGCGTGCGGGTGGTCAGGCCCAGGCCCATATGATTGGTGCGCTCGTGCCAGCGGCCGGCACGCGTCAGGCGGTCCTTCTCGATCAGCTTGCCGGCAAGCGCGAAGATGAAGGTTAGCGCCGCCACCGCGACCGGGCGGCGCACAGCGACCGGTGTGTTGGTCACGGCCACGCCCTTGGCCGCGAGCGCAGGCACATCGACTGAGTCGTAGCCGACACCGTGCCGACTGACGATCCGCACGCGACGATCGGTGCGGGCCACTGCGGCAGCGCCGACACGCGGCGAGTTGACGTACAGGCCGTCGTAGAGCGCCATGATGTCGGGCGTGATCTCGCTGACCGAGTCGGGCAGGAACTCCCATTCGATGCGTGGATCGTTGTCGAGCAGGGCCAGCGGGCCGCGGCCGAACGACGGCTCGCCCGCGGCGCTCAACAGATCGCGCGTCAGGCCAACGCGGAAGCGAGCACCGATGGCGCTCATCCGGCCACCTCAATCTGGCCGACCATGGTCTTCAGCGCGAGCTCGAGCAGGCCGCTGTCGGTGCCGCCGGCGATCATCGTGTAGCCCATCGCTTTGGCGCGCGCGATCCAGGCCCCGTCGGTGGCCATGAACCCGGCGGCCTTGCCGTGGCGTCGCGCGACCGTGGCGACGTGGCGCATCGCCGCGTCGAAGCGAGGGTCGTCGAACTGCGCCGGGATGCCCATGAAATTCGACAGGTCGAAGTGGCCGACCCAGAGCACATCGATGCCGTCGACCGCGGCGATCTGCTCGACCTGGTCGAGGCCACGCTCGGTCTCGATCTGGGCAATCACCAGCGTGCGCTCGTTGTAGCGCCGGACTTTCTCGCCGACATCGCCGCCGAGGTAGTCGCACTGTGCGAAGCCGAAGGCCGCACCCCGGCGACCGACCGGCGGATAGCGACAGGCTTCGACGATCGCCTTCGCCTGCGCCTGCGACTCGACCATTGGGACCATCACGCCGCGCGCACCCAGGTCGAGGGCCCGTGCGAGCCAGGTGTATTCGCCGCGCGGCACCCGCACCATCGGCTCGATGGGCAGACCGCGGCAGCAGGAAAACAGCCACTTCAGGGTCTCGAAGCCCAGGCCCGTGTGCTCCATGTCGTAGATCGCATAGCGGCATCCAGCATTGGCCAGGATGGCCGACATGCCGGGCGAGAAGAACTCGAAGACCATCGCGCCGGCGACGGTCTTGCCGGCGAGCACGTCGGCCTTGATCGCGTTCGGCTTCATTCAGGCTTCCTTCGCAGCGCCGCGCCGCAGCGTCGGTAGACCCACGCCGCTGGCATCGAAGCCGCCGTCGACCGCCAACACCTGGCCGTTGACATAGCTCGCGGCGCTGCTGCACAGGTAGCCGACCGCCTCGGCGATCTCTTCCGGCGTGCCGTAGCGGTTGAGCGGGATCGCGTCGAAGTAGTCCGAGATGATCGAGGTGCTGTGCACCTTCTTCGCCATCTCGGTCAACACCGGCCCCGGCGCCACCGCGTTGACGCGGATGCCGGCGTTGCCAAGTTCGCAGGCCTGCTGCTTGGTCAGGTGGATCAGGGCCCCCTTGCTGGTGCCGTAGGCCACGCGCAGGGTGCTCGCGCGCAGGCCCGAGATCGAGGCGATGTTGACGATGCTGCCGCCGCCACCGCGCAGCATCAGCGGCGCTACGGCCTGGGTGCAAAGGAAGGCGCCGTCGAGGTTGGTGTCCATGACGTGGCGCCACTCCTCGAACGATGTCTGCAGGATCGGCTTAAAGATCGCCACGCCGGCGTTGTTCACCAGCGCGTTGATGCGGCCGAAACGGCCGTCGATCTGGCGGATCGCGGCTTCGACCTGATCGGGCTTGGACACGTCGGCGTGGATCGCCAGCACGCGTTCGCGGTCGGCAAGCATGGCTTCGGTGGCCTGCAGTGTCTGCGCATCAATGTCGATCAGCGCCAGCTTGTGACCGTGGGCCAGGAACCACTGGCCGACAGCCAGGCCGATGCCGCGAGCACCCCCGGTGACAACTGCGACCGGGGTGGGCGGTTGGGGCGGGGCCATGCAATCTCCTGGTCGATGGATCGGAGCGTCATTCTCCCGTGCCGGCCCCTGACGCGCGACAGGGGCAGTACCCATCCGGGCGATCTGCGCGCGGCTGGCTAAACTGCGCGCAAGAACGATCGACACCGATGAAGACTCCTGCCTCCTCCCCGTCCAACCGACGCGCCAGTCGCCGCAAGGGCCTGCGCCAGCCTTGCACCTTGGTGTTGCCCGACGGCAGCGTGCGCCAGGGAACGAGTGCGGATGTCGGTGTCGACGGCCTGTCGCTCCACTGCGCCCGACCGATTTCGCCCGGGACCGCCTGCCGCGTCAGTTTCGACTTGCCGCTGCACGATCGCCAGGTCAGCATCAAGGGGGGCTTGAAGGTCGTCTACTCGTCCTACAGTGGCGCCGCTGGCTTCAAGATCGGCGCGATGTTCACCGACCTGGATGAGCCCAGCGCCGAGGCCCTGCGCGAGTTCAGCGGTCCGGGCGGCCAGCCGATGCCGTCGTGAAGGCCTCGGCCTCGGCCGGGGCAGCGCTGGCGCGGCGGCCGAGCCGCTCGTACTCGGAGATCACCTGCGCACCGAGCAGCAGCAGCGCGGCGGCGATCTCCAGGCTGAGCAGCACCGCGATGGCCGTGGTCAACGAGCCGTAGACGGTGCCGATCTGCGACAGGGTCGAGAAGTACCAGATCAGGCCGTGGCGAGACAACTCCCACAGCAGGGCCGCCGCAATGGCACCGAACAGCGCATGCCAGGCCGAGGGCCGGCCGACCGGCATCACCAGGTAGATCGAGGTCAACACGAAGATCTCGCCGGCCAGCCCGAGCAGGTACAGCAGCGCGCCCGACACCCCTTCGAGCGACCAGAGGCGCCCGAACAGTTCCACCTCGCGCTCGCCCATCACCTGCAGGCTGCCCGCAACCAGAGTCACCAGGAGCAAGCCGGCTCCGAGGCTGAGGATGTAGCAGTAGGGAATGATGGCCGACACCAGGTAATGACGCCGACGCTCCACGACACGGTGGAGAAAGATCACCGACATCGCGTTCTCGAGCACCGTGAATGCCAGTGAGCTGAAGAACAGCATGCTGACGAGAAGAACCCAGCCCATGACGTCTCGGTGCGCCAGAAAGCTGGCCAGCTCGGCCACGATCGCGCGCGACTGCCCCGGCACGAGCCACTCGAGGTAGCGCCCGATCGTGCGTAGCAGGTCGGCTTGGTCGATCAGGTGCGACAACGCGATCACCGCGAGGATCAGCAGCGGCACGATCGACAACAGGGCGTAGTACGCCACCGCACCGGCGAGCAACAGACCCTGGTTGGCGCGGAAGCCTTTCAGCACCTGAAGGGCGAACGCGCCGGGATGCGTGAGGACATGAGCCGCGCGCGCGTCCACCCAGCGCCACGAGCGAATTCGTTCGAGCGCCGATCCCGACGTCAATTTGTTCATCCGTTTCTTCATCGACGACCTTCGGCGGCGCCACCGGACAGGCTCTCGCCATCCTGAATACCGGCGTGACGCGCGTCAGTGCGCCATCGCACACTGCACCCGATGCGCACTACGAAGAGGCTGGCGTCGGCCCGGCGATCGCCTGAGCCAGGCGCGGCCACAGCTGCGCTGGCAGGTCGTGGCCCATGCCTTCGATGATCTCGAGCGTCGAGCGAGAGATTCGGGCCTGCAGGTCGCGCGCCGCGGCCACCGGAACCAGCGGGTCATCTGCCCCGTGCACGATGTGGGTCGGTGCGCTGATGCGCGCCAGCAGCGGCGTGCGGTCGCCGTCGGCCGCCACCGCCACCAGCTGGCGCGCCACGCCACTCGGGCGCCAGGCACGCTGGACCGACGCCCTGAGGCGCGCCTTGAAGTCCGCAGGATCGGGCCGGTAGCCGGGGCTGCCGATGAGGGTGAACAGGCGCATCAAGCGCGCCACCTCGGCATCGACATCGAGTGCACCGGCCGGGCGCCGTTCGAGCAGGGCCGAGCGCACTTTCATGCTCGGCTGCGGCAGCGACCGCGCACCCGAACTGGTCATCACCAGGGTCAGGCGCGACACTCGATCGGGCTGACTCGCCGCCATGTGCTGGGCAATCATGCCGCCCATCGAGGCGCCACAGACCTGGACCTTGTCGATGCCCAGGGCGTCGAGCGCGCCGAAGCTGTCTTTGGCCATGTCGGCCAAGCCGTAGGCCGCGGGCACCGACAGGTGCAGCAAGTAGCGCAGCGTGGCCCAGGCCAGGTTGGGCGTGCCTGCGGCCTCGAAGCCCTGACTCAGGCCGGCATCGCGGTTGTCGATGCGAATGACCCGAAAACCCCGCCCCACCAGCAAGTTCACCAGACCGTCCGGCCAGCCCGTGAGCTGCATGCCCAGGCCCATGATCAGCAGGAGCGGCGGGCCACTCGCAGGGCCCTGGTCGTCGACCTCGATCGACAAGCCGTTGGCGGACAGTTGCATCGTGTCGACTAGAACCCGCTGGCGGCTTGCAAGGGTGCATGGCCGGTGGTCTTGTAGAACCAGCGCCGCGCACCGCGGGCATCGAACGGCCGCCAGTTATCCGGGTCTTGCTGAAGCCGGTCGGCGACGGCGTACAGCGCCAAGGGGTTCATGCCCATGCCGATGTGGCTGGCGTGGACCTCGATGTTCTCGGCGTGCGGCGCTGCCTCGTTGATGCTGCACTGCCAAGCCACGACGCCATCGGTCTTGGAGTAGATCGAGGTCGTCGGCACCGTGGGCGTTCCGCGGATCTGCTCGATCAGCTCCGGGTCGTGCACATTCTGGCCGCTCACCATCTCGTAGAAGCGCCAGGCATTGGTGGCGCGCGGGTGGCCGCTGAAGGGGGTGCCGAGCGTGATGACGCAGCGCGACAGCTCAGGCATCTCCTTGGCCATCTCGCGTGCGTACAAACCCCCCAGGCTCCAGCCGACCAGGCTGACACGGGTGCCGTGCCGATCGGCGGTTCGGCGCAGCAGGTCGCGACAGGCTTCGAGCACACCGTGGCGCGGCCCGAAGTTGAAACCCTGCTTCCACGGGTAGGCGCTGTAACCGAGCGCCTCGAGCAGGCTGCGAAGCGGCTGCGTGGTGACGTCGGCGGCGCCGAGTCCAGGAAAGACGATCACCGGATGGCCGTCGCCCGCCGGCAGGCGCTTCAGCCAGGGCATCGAGGCCAGCAACGCGGCGTACTCCCATGGCGCCCGGCTCTCCATCAACAACAGCCAGGGGGCTGGGGCTTTGAGGTCGGCTTCGTGGAACAGCGGGGGCGCTGCGGCGTTGGGCGGTGGACGACGCGATCTCATCGACCCCGATCCTATCGGGCAGCGGCATCTGCGCCGTCGAGCGCTTGCCCTAGGGCGCTGTCGCCTGTGCGACAGGTCATGCGCACGCCGGCGCTCAGCGCTTGCGCATCGCGACCTTGGCGATCCGCGTCGCGGCCTTGCCCAAAGCGTCGCCGGCAGAGTTCGCGGCGCCTGAGATGGCCTTGCGCGCAGCGCGCCTGGCAGGCCGCGCCAGCAGTTCATTGGCGCTGTCCAGGGCCGCGCCTGCAGCACGCTTCAACGCCTTGCCGGCATTGCGGGCAGCGCCCTGGGCGACCTGCGCTGCGGAGGCGGCCGCCTCGTCCTCGGCGTCGTCGACCGGCAAGGCGCGCACATCGTCGAAGGCTACGCGCAGTGCCTCGGCCAGCTCGCGCACCTCGGGCATCGCAGTGGCGTCGGCCATCAGGCCGAAGTCGAGCGACTGGTCATAGCTTTGCACGGTGATGTTCAAGCCGACCCCGTGCACGACGATCGAGCACGGGTAGTTGGTCAGCATCCTGGCGCCGGCCATGTACAGCGGCACTGGTGGGCCAGGCACGTTCGAAATCACCACATTGGCCACCGGCGGCAGCTTGTCGGCAACCCTGGCGCGCTGGTAGAGCGAGGTCGCGGCCTCCATCAGCCAGGGCACGCCGATCGAGGGGAAGTCGGTCGGCAGGATGTTCTTGACCCCTGCCAACGTTCCCTTCATCGACAGGGTCGCGGCCTTGATGTGGGCCAGGCGGCGCATCGGGTCGGCGATGTTTGTGCCCAGGCTGATCAGGGTCATCGAGGCCTGGTTGTCGGAGCGCGTGTCGCCCTTCTGGCGCAACGACACCGGCACCGCGGCGATCAGCGACTTGCGCGGCATTGGGCCGTGCTTGCCAAAGTGGCGTCGCAGGGCCGTGCTGCACAGCATCAGGACCATGTCGTTCAGCGTCGCCTCGTGCAGACGACCGAGCGCCTTGAGCTCATGCAGCGGCAGCGAGACCGTGGCGAAGGCGCGGCCGGCAGTGACCGAGGCATTCAGGCGCGTACGCGGTGCCAGCCCAAGGCTGCCGCTTCGCTTCTTGCCGGTGACGATCTCGCTGCGTGCCGCGAGGCGGGTGGCCGCCGACGAGAGCGAGCCGACCGTGCCCGGCAGGGCTCGGATCAGTTGCGTGATCTGCTGCACCTCGCTGCCGATGGCGCCCGAGATCATCTCGACCAAGCCGAGCTCGAAGCGCTTGACGCGCCCCGACTGGCGTGCCTCGAGCGGCGCCGGCTTCGCGCTCAGATCGAGGATCGCGTTGGCCAGGGCCACCGCCGCCTGGCCATCCACCGCCGCGTGGTGCAGCTGGGTGTAGAGGGCGAGGCGCTTTGTCCCGCCCTCGCCCGGCGACAGGCCCTCGATGACATGGAACTTCCACAGCGGCCGGCTGCGGTCGAGCAACTTCGTGTGCAGCTCGCCGACCAGGGCCTCGAGCTGGGCCATGTCGTTGCCCTTGCGCGGCAGCTTGATCTCGACGATGTGCTGCTTCAAATCGGGCACCGCGTCGAGCCAGACCGGGTTGGTCATGTTCAGCGGCATCTGCCACAAGCGGCGCCGCAGGGCTGGCGCGATCGGCAGGCGCTCGGCCATGTGCTTGCGCAGGGCGTTGACGAAGCGTCCGCGAAAGCCCGCGGGCAACTCGAAGAGATGCAGCGCGCCGACGTGCATCGGCATCTCCGGGGTCTCGAGGTACAGGAAGGAAGCGTCGAGGCCGGACAGGCGTTTCATCTGGCCGATGCTAGGCGCGCGCCATGGGGTGCCGGACCGGTGATCACCCTAGGATGTTTCGCGCGTGCGCAGCGCCCACCACTCATTGCCGACCAGGGCCACCAGGACCAGGGTGCCACCGACCAGGGCCTCACTGCCCGGCGCCTCTCCCGCGCCGATCCAGGCCAAGAGCACGCCGAACAGGACTTCCAGGAGGCCGAGCAGCGAGATCTCGGGCGCGGCCAGCACCTTGGCTAGGCGCACGACGATCAAGCAGGGGATCGCCAGTTGCACCACGCCGAGCAGGGCCAGCAGGCCGAGGTCATGCGGGGTGGCCGACAACGGCAGCGCCACGGGCAGGGTCACGGCGGCCGACAGCAAGGCACCGAGCAAGACCGCCGGCAGCATCTGCGGCTCCTCGACGCTCGGGTCGGCCGCGTGTCGCTGGTGCAGGTGTTGGAGAAGGGTCCAGTTGGCCGCTGCAGCCAGCGGCACGCCCAGGGCGACCAGGGCACCGGTCATCGAGGCACCGCCCGCCAGGGCCTGGCGGCCGAACATCCAGGCGATGCCAGCCATGGCGAGGCCGATCGCGGCCCAGGTGCGCGCGGGCAGCCGGTGGTGCAGGAAGACACGGGAAAACAGGGCCGTAACCAAAGGCCCGATCGCCATCGTCACCAACACCGTGGCCACCGTAGTCAAGGTCAACGCGATCATGAAGTTCGTGTACATGATCGCCCAGCACAGGCCCGAGAACCAAAGCGCGACGCCGCCGGTGCGCAGGTCGGCCACGAGAGCGCGGCCGCGAATCGCGATCAGGGCCAGCAGCAACGCCACCGCATTGAACCCGCTGCGCCAGAAAGTGACCTCGAAGCTGCGCGCCGCATCGAGATGGCGCGTGACGACCCCGGCAATGCTCCACATCAGGGTGCACAGGACCATCAGGGCGACTGCCCTGCGATGCGTCATGCGGCTTCGCGGGACGCACGCTTGCGGTCGTGCTCCTTCAGGTAGCGCTTGCGCAGTCGAATCGACTTCGGCGTGATCTCGACCAGCTCGTCGTCCTCGATGAATTCGACCGCGTACTCGAGCGTCAGATCGATTGCCGGCGTGATTTTGATCGCGTCTTCCTTTCCGCTGACGCGGAAGTTGGTCAGCTGCTTGGCGCGCACGGCATTGACGACGAGGTCGTTGTCACGGCTGTGGATACCCACCAACATGCCTTCATAGACCGGATCACCGGCGCGCACGAACATGCGGCCACGGTCGTCGAGCTTGCCCAAGGCGTAGGTCACGATCTCGCCGTCGTCCTGGCTGATCAGCACCCCATTCTTGCGCCCGGCAATGTCGCCCTTGAAGGCCTCGTAGCCGTCGAAGATGTTGCTGATCAGCCCGGTGCCGCGGGTCAGGTTCATGAACTCGTTGGAGAAACCGATCAGGCCTCGCGCGGGGATCCGGTACTCCAGGCGCACCCGCCCCATGCCGTCCGACTCCATGTTCACCAGCTCGGCGCGGCGCTCGCCCAAGGCCTGCATGATCGCGCCCTGGTGGTTGTCCTCGACGTCGGCCGTGACCAGCTCGATCGGCTCGTGGCGCACACCGTCGACCTCGTGGAAGACGACACGCGGCTTGCTCACCGCCAGCTCGAAGCCTTCGCGGCGCATCGTTTCGAGCAGGATCGTCAGGTGCAGCTCGCCGCGCCCCGAGACCTCGTAAATGCCGTCCTCGTCGGTGTCCTTGTAGCGCAGCGCGACATTGCTCTGCAGTTCACGCTCGAGGCGGTCGCGCAACTGGCGGCTGGTGACGAACTTGCCCTCGCGGCCGGCCAATGGCGAGTTGTTGACGCAGAAATTCATCGTCAGCGTCGGCTCGTCGATCGTCAGCATCGGCAATGGCAGCGGATTCTCGAGGTCGGTCAGCGTGACACCGATGCCGATGCCTTCGATGCCGTTGATCAACACGATGTCGCCCGGTCCGGCGCTGTCGGCCGGCTTGCGCTCGAGGCCTTCGAACACCAGCACCTGGTTCACGCGCGCCTTGATCGGGGCGCTGTCCGGGCCGCTGTAGAGCGCCACGTCCTGCATGGGCTTCAAGGTGCCCTGGTTGATGCGGCCGATGCCGATGCGCCCGACATAGGTCGAGTAGTCGAGCGAGCAGATCTGCAGCTGCAACGGAGCCTCGGGTGAGCCCTCGTGCGCCGGCACGTGCTGCAGCATGGCATCGAACATCGGGGCCAGGTCGGTGCCCACCGTGCCCTGCTCCAGCGTCGCCCAACCGTTCAGCCCCGAGGCGAAGATGACCGGGAAGTCGAGCTGCTCCTCGGTGGCGTGCAGCTTGTCGAACAGGTCGAAGGTGGCATTGATGACGTAGTCGGGCCGCGCGCCGGGGCGGTCGACCTTGTTGACCACGACGATGGGCTTGAGGCCCAGAGCGAGCGCCTTCTTGGTCACGAAGCGCGTCTGCGGCATCGGGCCTTCGACGGCATCGACCAGCAGCAGCACGCTGTCGACCATCGACAGCACGCGCTCGACCTCGCCGCCGAAGTCGGCGTGCCCGGGGGTGTCGACGATGTTGATGTGGGTGCCCTTCCACTCGATGGCGCAGTTCTTGGCCAGGATCGTGATGCCGCGCTCGCGTTCCAGGTCGTTGCTGTCCATCACGCGTTCGGCCACCTTCTCGTTCTCGCGGAACGTGCCGCTCTGACGCAGCAGCTGGTCGACGAGGGTGGTCTTGCCGTGGTCGACGTGGGCGATGATGGCGATGTTGCGGATCGGTCGGGTCATGATGGTCTTAGGTTTCTTCAGGAATCGAGCAGACTCTGCAACTCGGCAGGGCTGAGAAGGCGGTCGGGGATCAGTTCCCCGGCGGTAATGTGTGCCGCGCCGAGCAGCGCCTTCGGCTCGGGGCCGTAGACACGAACTCGCCGGTTGTCGGGCGCGTCGACACGGCGGCGCAGGCCAGTGAGAAAGCGGCCGGCTTCGTCGGCGGCCAGGCGCAGGGCCGTCCAGTCGGCGAGCAGTGCGTCGGGCGGCAGCAGCCTCGCGTCGCGTGCGGCGTCGTCGAGTGCGGCCAGCGCCTCGAGCGAGATCGCGCCGTCGATGCTGAGCGGCCCGCTGCCGGTGCGCCGCAAGGCGGCGAGATGTGCACCGCAGCCGAGAGCCGCCCCGATTTCCTCGGCAAGGGTTCGGATATAGGTGCCCTTGCTGCAGACAATGTCCAGCACCAGCGTGGCTTCGCGCCAATCCAGGATGTCGATGCGGTGGATGACGATGCCGCGGGCGGCACGCTCGACTTCGATGCCCTGGCGTGCGTACTCGTACAGCGCCTTGCCTTCGTGCTTGAGCGCAGAGTGCATCGGCGGGCGCTGTTCGATCGAACCGGTAAAGCGCACACAAGTGGCCTCGATGTCGGCGCGCGTCAGCTGTACCGGGCGCTCGTCGACCAGCGATCCCTCGAGATCGCCGGTGGTCGTGGTCTGGCCCAGGGTCAGCGTTGCGGTGTAGCGCTTGTCAGCGTCCAGGCTGTTCTGCGAGAACTTGGTGGCGGCACCGAGACACAACGGCAATAGCCCCGACGCCAGCGGGTCGAGCGTGCCGGTGTGGCCGGCCTTCTCTGCCCGAAACAGGCGCTTGGCTTTCTGCAAGGCATCGTTGCTCGACAGGCCGAGCGGCTTGTCGAGCAGCAGCACGCCGTGCACGGCGCGCCTGACGATGCGTGGGCGCAGGTTCATCACTCGTCCAAGGCCCGCGTTGCGTTGGCGCGGCTGATCAAGGCCGACAGCTCCAAGGCGCGCTCGGTCGTACGGTCGAACTGGAAGTGCAAGGTCGGTACGGTGTGGATCTGCAGGCGCTTGAACAGACCGTTGCGAACGAAGCCGGCCGCCTCGTTGAGGGCCGCTTCGCACTCGGACGTATCACCGACCAGCAGCGAGAAGCGCACGGTGGCGTGGGCGTAGTCAGGCGTGACATCGACGCCGGTGATCGTGACCATGCCGATGCGCGGGTCCTTCAGCTCGCGCACGAGTCCGGCCACATCGCGCTGGATCTGGTCGGCGACGCGGAAGCTGCGGTTCGGGATGGCTTTCTTGTGGCGTGACATGGTGGGGCCCCGGAAAGAACAAACCCCGCCGACTTTGCAGTAGGCGGGGTTGGCTCGGATGAGTCGAACGCCGCACTACAGGGTGCGTGCAACTTCCTTGACTTCGAAGAACTCGAGCTGGTCGCCGGCGACGATGTCGTTGTAGTTCTTCAGCTTGATACCGCACTCGAAGCCTTCCTTGACCTCGCGCACGTCGTCCTTCAGCCGCTTCACCGATTCGACTTCGCCGGTGTAGATGACCACGTTCTCGCGCAGCAGGCGGAAGCGCGCGTTGCGAGTGACCTGGCCGGCGGTGACCATGCAACCGGCGACGGTGCCGATCTTGCTGGCCACGAACACGGTGCGAATCTCGGCCGTGCCGATGATCTCTTCCTTCTGCTCTGGCGCCAGCATGCCGGTCATCGCCGCCTTCATCTCGTCGACCGCGTCGTAGATGATGTTGTAGTAGCGAATGTCGACGCCATTGCCCTCGGCCAGCTTGCGCGCGTTGGCGTCGGCGCGCACGTTGAAGCCGACGATGACCGCCTTGGAGGCGATCGCGAGGTTGATGTCGCTCTCGCTGATGCCGCCCACTGCCGCGTGCACGATCTGCACCTTGACCTCGTCCGTGGTCAGTTTGACCAGGGACTGCGACAGGGCCTCTTGCGAGCCCTGCACGTCGGCCTTGATGATCAGCGACAAGGTCTGCGCCGCCGCCTGGCCCATGTTCTCGAACACGTTCTCCAACTTGACGGCCTGTTGCTTGGCCAGCTTCACGTCACGGTACTTGCCCTGGCGGAAGGTGGCGATCTCACGCGCTCGGCGCTCGTCGGACAAGACCATGAACTCATCGCCCGCCTGCGGCACTTCGGTCAGGCCCTGGATCTCGACCGGGATCGACGGGCCGGCCTCGGTGATCGTCTTGCCGTCTTCGTCGAGCATCGCGCGCACGCGTCCATAGCTCGAACCGGCGAGCACGACGTCGCCGCGCTTCAGGGTGCCCGACTGGATCAACACCGTCGCCACCGGACCACGGCCCTTGTCGAGCTGGGCTTCGATGACGAGGCCCTTGGCCATCGCGTCCTTCGGTGCCAGCAGCTCCAGTACCTCGGCCTGTAGCAGCACCTGCTCGAGCAGGGTGTCGACCCCTTGGCCTGTCTTGGCCGAGACCGGCACGAAGGGCGAGTCGCCGCCAAAGTCTTCCGGCACGACCTGCTCGGCCACCAGCTCGCTCTTCAGGCGCTCGATGTTGGCGTCGGGCTTGTCGATCTTGTTCATCGCTACGACGATCGGCACGCCCGCCGCCTTGGCGTGGTGGATCGCTTCCTTGGTTTGCGGCATCACACCGTCGTCGGCTGCCACGACCAGGATCACGATGTCAGTGGCCTTGGCGCCACGCGCACGCATCGCAGTAAAGGCAGCGTGGCCCGGGGTGTCGAGGAAGGTGATCATGCCGCGCGGCGTCTCGACGTGGTAGGCGCCGATGTGCTGGGTGATGCCACCGGCCTCGCCCGCCGCGACACGCTTGCTGCGGATGTAGTCGAGCAGCGAGGTCTTGCCGTGGTCGACGTGGCCCATCACGGTGACGACCGGCGCGCGCGGCAATTGCTCGGCCGTGGACGCGGCTTCTTCTTCCTCGGTGAAGGCTTCCGGGTCGTCGAGCTTGGCCGCGAAGGCCTTGTGCCCCATTTCCTCGACCAGGATCATCGCCGTCTCCTGATCGAGCGACTGGTTGATCGTGACCATCTGACCCAGCTTCATCAGCTGCTTGACCACCTCGCTGGCCTTGACGCTCATCTTGTGCGCCAGGTCGGCCACCGTGATCGTTTCCGGCACGTGGACTTCCTGGGTCACCGCCTCGACCGGGGCGACGAAGGACGAGCCATTGCTGTCGCCGCGATCGCCGCGGCCGCGGCCGCCCTTGGGGGCGCGCCAGCCGGCACGGCCGCCACCGGTATCGCCACGCGTCTTCAGCGCACGCTTCTTGGCGGCATCGTCGGCCCAGCTCGACGACAGCTTCTCGGACTTGACAGACTTCTTGTCGCCCGGTTTGGCCACACCCGCGGCGGCACCCGGTGCACCGGGGCGTGCGGCGGGCTTGTGGATGGTGCCCTTGATGCCGGCAGGGTCGACCACGGGCTTGGCCTCTTCAGGCTTCTTCGCCAGCAGCACCTTTTTCGGCGCGTTCATCATCGCGCGGATCGCGGCGGCTTCGGTCTCAGCCACCTTGCGCCGGCGCTCAAGATCCGACAGGCGCTGCTTCTCGGCCGCCTCGGTATCGACGGCCTTGACCACGCGCAGCTTGGGCGCCTCAACGGGCGGCGCCGCTGCAGGAGTCACCTGCGGTTGCGCAGACGGGGTCCCGGCGGCCATTTCGCTGGCCGCCTTGTCGACCGCAGCCTGCGCTCGCGCCTCGGCGGCGTCGCGCTCACGCTGCTCCTGCTCTTCACGCAGGCGGCGCTTCTCAGCCAGCTCTTCTTCCTGGCGCCGCAGCAGTTCGGCATGCTGGCGTGCCTCGTCCGCACGGCGGGCAAGTTCGGCTTCGTCGATCAGGGGCGCCGCTGGCACCGCAGGCTCATCGGCGACCGGCGCCTCGTCACGCTTGACGAAGGTGCGCTTCTTGCGCACCTCGACCTGGATCGTGCGCGCCTTGCCCGACGCATCGGCCTGCTTGATCTCGCTGGTGCTCTTGCGAGTGATGCTGATCTTCTTGCGTTCGGTGCTAGCCACGTTTCCGTGGCTCGAACGCAGGTGCTCTAGCAGACGAGCCTTGTCGGCGTCGGTCAGCGCATCGTCGGCCGAGCCCTTGGAGAGGCCGGCCGACTGCAGTTGGTCGAGCAGCGTGGCGGCCGGGCGGTTCAGCTCGGCGGCAAGTTGTGCGACGGTGGTCACAGCCATTGTGGGGATCCTCGGTGGGCGGGCGTCAATGCGATCAATCGTTAAACCAGTGCGCGCGCGCCTGCATGATCAAAGTCTTGGCCTGGGCGTCGTCCATGCCCGTCATTTCGGTCAACTCGTCGACGGCCAGATCGGCCAGATCGTCGCGGGTGTGGATGCCGCCTTCAGCGAGCTTGCCGATCAGCTCGGGCAACAGGCCCTTGCCGTCGACTTCCAGGTCGCGCAGGTCCTGGGACACCTCTTCGACGCTCTCTTCCTTGGCGATTTCCATCGTCAGCAAGGCGTCCTTGGCACGCGTGCGCAGTTCGTTCACGGTGTCTTCGTCGAAGCTCTCGATTTCGAGCATTTCCTGCATGGGCACGTAGGCCACTTCTTCGAGGCTGGTGAAGCCCTCGGCGATCAGGATGTCTGCAACTTCGGCATCGACGTCGAGCTTGTCGACGAACAACTTGCGCACCGAATCCGACTCCAGCGCGTGCTTGGCGGTTGACTCCTCGGCGGTCATGATGTTGATGCGCCAGCCGGTCAGATCAGAGGCCAGGCGAACGTTCTGCCCGCCACGGCCGATAGCGATCGCCAGGTTTTCCTCGTCGACGACCACGTCCATCGCATGGCGCTCTTCGTCGACGACGATCGACTGCACGTTGGCCGGCGCCAGCGCGCCGATCACGAACTGTGCCGGGTCTTCCGACCAGAGCACGATGTCGACGCGCTCGCCAGCGAGTTCGTTGGTGACCGCGGTGACGCGCGAACCACGCACACCGACACAGGTGCCGATCGGGTCGACTCGCTTGTCGTAGGAGACGACCGCGATCTTGGCGCGCGAGCCGGCGTCACGCGCGCAACTCTTGATCTCCAGCAGGCCTTGCTCCATTTCAGGCACTTCTTGCGCGAACAGCTCCATCATGAAACCCGGCGCAGACCGCGACAGCATGATCTGCGGACCGCGGATGGTGTCGTCGATGCCGCTGATGAAAGCGCGCACCCGGTCGCCTGAGCGCAGGTTCTCTTTCGGGATCATCTCGCTGCGCTTCAGGCGCCCCTCGACGCGTCCGCTCTCGACGATGATGTCGCCCTTGTCCAGGCGCTTGACGGTGCCGACCATGATCTTCTCGCCGCGCGACATGAAGTCGTTCAGCAGTTGTTCGCGTTCGGCGTCGCGGATCTTCTGCAGGATCACCTGTTTGGCCGCCTGCGCACCGATGCGGCCGATGGTCAGCGACTCGATCGGCTCTTCGATGTGGTCGTCGACTTCGATGTCGGCGATCTGCTCCTGGGCTTCGAAGAGCAGGATCTCGGCGTCGGGGATCTGCAGCCCGGCTTCGTTGGCCACCACGTGCCAACGACGGAAGGTTTCGTAGTCACCGGTCTCGCGGTCAACTGAGACGCGGATGTCGACCTCGCCGCCCTGCAGCTTCTTGGTCGCTGAAGCCAACGCAGCCTCGACGGCACCGAACACGACTTCGCGCTCCACGCTCTTCTCGCGCGAGATTGCATCGACCAGCATCAACATTTCGCGGTTCATTCTTGTCTCACTCTCCGTCGTGCGCAGCGACCGCTTGCGTCAACGCCGGCACGGCCGGCTTGATGCGGGCCTTGCCCTTGAAATCCACCACCGGAACGAGATGCGCTTCACGCACTTCGTCCAGCACAAAATCGAGCGCCTGCGCGGCCGGCCCCTTCGTCTTGGCAGGCACTTCGACGCGCCAGCCGCCATCCCGCGCCACCAGCACACCCTCGAACTTCTTGCGCCCTGCGAGCGGCAGCTTCAGCGTCAAGGCAATCGTCGAGCCGGCAAAGCGGACGTAGTCGGCCTCACGCTTCAGCGGCCGGTCCAGGCCGGGGGAAGACACCTCGAGGCGGCTGTAGTCGCACTCCTCGACCTCAAGCACGTACTGCAATTGACGTGTCACCGCTTCGCAGTCCTCGACCGTCACCGACTCTGATTCGCCGGTCGGATACACCGTGCCCGGCACGCGGTCGATGAACACGCGCAGCAGACCACCCCCCGAGCGTTCGAGGTCGACCAGTTCATAGCCCAGGCCGGCAACGGTGCGTTGGGTGGCGTCCTGCCAGTTCATGCGCGAAAGAGTGGGAAAGCGATCAAGCAAAAAAAATGGGCTGGAAGAATCCGCCCACAGGGTAATTCGGGGTTTTCAGCGAAACGTGGATTGTACTCTGCAAGAGGCGTACCGGCAACAGGCGGCCTTGCCCGCGTGCCAGAATCGCCGCCTCGCTTTTGTCTTCCCCCGGAGTGTTCCATGGGCTTTCTCGCCGGCAAGCGCCTCTTGATCACCGGAGTGCTGAACAACCGCTCGATCGCCTATGGCATCGCCCGCGCCTGCCACCGGGAAGGGGCCGAACTGGCGTTCAGCTACCAGGGCGAGCGCTTCAAGGACCGCATCACCGAGTTCGCGGCCGACTTCGGCTCGAAGCTCGTCTATGAATGCGACGTCGCCGACGATGCCCAGATCGAACGCCTGTTCGCCCAATTGGGCGAGTCCTGGGACCAGTTCGATGGTTTCGTCCATGCCATCGCCTTCGCGCCGCGCGAGGCCATCGCTGGCGATTTCCTGGACGGGTTCACGCGCGAAAACTTCCGCGTCGCTCACGAAGTCTCCGCCTACAGCTTTCCGGCTATGGCCAAGGCCGCCCTGCCCCGCCTGCGCCCAGGTGCCGCGCTGTTGACGCTCAGCTACCTGGGCGCCGTGCGCTACGTTCCCAACTACAACCTGATGGGCCTGGCCAAGGCCTCGCTGGAGTCGAGCGTGCGCTTCCTGGCGCAGAGCCTGGGTGCCCGCGGCGTGCGCGTCAACGGCATTTCGGCCGGCCCGATCAAGACCCTGGCTGCCTCGGGCATCAAGGACTTCGGCAAGTTGCAGGCCGAGTTCGCGGCCACTGCCCCCATCCGCCGCACGGTGACGATCGACGACGTCGGCAACGCGGCCGCCTTCCTGTTGTCGGACTTGGCGGCCGGCATCAGCGCCGAAATCACCTACGTCGACGGTGGGTTCAGCCAGGTCATGGGCGGGCCAGGCTGAGCAAGTTCGCGCCGAGGGCCTCGGCCACTTCGATGCCGTCGACGCCTGCCGACATGATGCCGCCGGCGTACCCCGCGCCCTCGCCCGCCGGGTACAGGCCCTTCACGTTCAGACTCTGGAAATCCTTGCCGCGGGTGATGCGCAGCGGCGACGAGGTGCGGGTCTCGACGCCAGTCAGCACCGCGTCGGCCATTGCAAACCCCTGAATCTGGCGCTCGAAGGCCGGCAGAGCCTCACGGATCGCGGCGATCGCGTAGTCCGGCAGGCTCGGCCGGCCGGGTTCGGCCAGATCGGTCATGCGCACGCCAGGCTTGTAGGACGGCAGAACGGCGCCGAGCGCGACACTGGGTCGCCCCTTGATGAAGTCGCCGACCAGCTGGCCGGGCGCCACATAGCCACCGCCACCCAGGACGTAGGCGCGGGCCTCCCAGTGGCGCTGGAACGCCATGCCGTCGAGCGGGCTCACCGGGCCGTCGAGGCGGCCGTCCTGCCGGTAGTCCTGCGGCGCAATGCCGACGACGATGCCGGCATTGGCGTTGCGCTCATTGCGCGAGTACTGGCTCATGCCATTCGTGACGACGCGCTCCACCTCGGAGGTCGCCGCGACCACGGTGCCTCCAGGGCACATGCAGAAGCTGTAGACCGAGCGCCCATTGCTGGCGTGGTGCACCAGCTTGTAGTCGGCCGCACCCAGAACCGGATGACCCGCGCTGGGGCCGAAGCGCGCACGGTCGATCAGACCCTGCGGATGCTCGACGCGGTAGCCGATCGAGAACGGCTTCGCCTCCATGAACACGCCGCGCTCGTGCAACATCTGGAACGTGTCACGCGCACTGTGGCCGAGCGCGAGCACCACATGGTCGGCGCGCAACTGCTCTCCGGAGGCCAACGTCACGCCACGGAGGCAGCCGTCCTCGATGCACACATCTGTCACGCGCTGCTGGAAGCGGATCTCGCCGCCCAGCGCTTCGATGTCGACCCGCATCCTCTCGACCATGCCGACCAGACGGAAGGTGCCGATGTGCGGTTTGGCGACGAAGAGGATTTCCTCCGGCGCACCGGCCTTGACGAACTCCGTCAGCACCTTGCGCGTCAGGTGGCGCGGGTCGCTGATCTGGCTCCACAGCTTGCCGTCCGAGAACGTACCCGCACCGCCCTCGCCGAACTGCACGTTCGACTCCGGTTCCAGCACACCCTTTCGCCATAGGCCCCAAGTGTCCTGGGTGCGCTCGCGCACAGCCTTGCCACGCTCGAGCACGATCGGCCGCAGTCCCATCTGCGCCAAGACCAGGGCGGCGAACAGGCCGCAAGGGCCGAAGCCGACCACCAAGGGGCGCGGCCGAGCGTCGGCCCGGAAGTCGGACGGCGCATGGCCGACAAGGCGGTAGCTGGTGTCGGGCGCTAGTCGGACATGGCGATCGTGGCCGAGACGCGCCAACACTTGTGCCTCAGCAGCGACCTCGCAGTCGACCGTGTAGATAAGCTGGATCGCCGACTTCTTGCGCGCGTCGTACGCACGCCTGAAGACGGTCAGCGCGCCCAGTTCGACATCGCGGATGCCCAGGCGCGCAACGACGGCCGGGCGTAATGCCCCTGCATCGTGTTCGAGCGGCAGGCGCAGTTCGGTGACTCGCAGCATGCGCTGCGCCGCGAAGGAAGTTCAGCCGCCCTTCTTGGGCCGCTTTCCCGGGTTCTTCTTGCTGCGCGTGTGGGAACCGCGTTCGAGGCTGACCTTCTGACCCTTGCCGGTGGTGAATGCCACGCCGGGAGGCGCGGCGGGGCGCGGGGTGGCCTTGCGGTCGGCTTCGGTCTTGATCTTGTTGCCCATGGTGCTCTCGATGATTGGTGAATTGCAAACGAAGGGCGAATTAGGCCACAAGCGCCTTAGACCTTCACGCAGTCGACGTAGTAGCGCTTGCTGCCGTCGGGGCCGGCCGCCTCGTCCTGCACGAGGCCGTGCACGTCGGTGTCGAAGCCTGGGAAGCGCTGGTTGAACTCGCGCGTGAAGCGCAAGTAGTCGACGATCTTCTTGTTGAAGCGCTCACCCGGAATCAGCAGCGGAATGCCCGGCGGGTATGGCGTCAGCAGGGTGGTCGTGATGCGGCCTTCGAGCAGATCGATGTCCACGCGCTCGGTGTCGCGGTGGGCGATGCGGGCATAGGCATCGGCCGGTTTCATGGCCGGGTGCAGGTCCGACAGGTACATCTCGGTCACCAGGCGCGCGATGTCGCCCTTTGCATAGGTCTCGTGGATGCTCTGGCACAGATCGCGTAGGCCCATGCGCTCGTACATCGGGTAGGCAGCGCAGAACTCGGGCAGGATGCGCCACATTGGATGGTTGCGGTCGTAGTCGTCCTTGAACTGCTGCAACGCTGTCAGCAGGGTGTTCCAGCGGCCCTTGGTGATGCCGATGGTGAACATGATGAAGAGCGAGTACAGGCCCGTCTTCTCGACAACCACGCCATGTTCGGCCAGGAATTTGGTGACGATCGAGGCCGGAATGCCGGTCTTGGCGAACTTGCCGCTCACGTCCAGGCCCGGCGTGATGATCGTGCTCTTGATCGGGTCGAGCATGTTGAAGCCCGGCGCCAGATCGCCGAAGCCATGCCACTTCTCGTTTGCGTTCAGGACCCAGTTGTCGCGGCTGCCGATGCCTTCCGCCGCCAGCTTCTCTGGTCCCCAGACCTTGAACCACCAGTCCTTGCCGAACTCTTTGTCGACCTTGCGCATCGCGCGGCGGAAGTCCAGCGCTTCTCGGATGCTCTCCTCCACCAGCGCCGGTCCCCCGGGGGGCTCCATCATCGCCGCTGCGACATCGCAGGACGCGATGATCGCGTACTGTGGCGAGGTCGACGTGTGCATCAGGTAGGCCTCGTTGAACAGGTGCCGGTCGAGCTTGTTGCGCTCGCTGTCCTGCACCAGCACCTGCGAGGCCTGGCTGATGCCGGCCAGAAGCTTGTGAGTGCTCTGCGTGGCGTATACCAGGGCGTCCTTGGGTCGCGGGCTGTGTTTGCCCATCGCGTGGTACTGGGCGTAGAACTTGTGAAATGCCGCATGCGGCAACCAGGCTTCGTCGAAGTGCAGGGTGTCGATCCAGCCGTCGAGCTTCGCCTTGATCGTCTCGGTGTTGTAGAGCACACCGTCGTAGGTGCTCTGGGTCAGTGTCAGGATCCGCGGCTTGACCTTGCTGGCATCGATGCCGGCCAGCAGCGGGTTGGCGGCGATCTTCTTGCGGATCGTCTCCGGCGAGAACTCGCTCTCGGGGATCGGCCCGATGATGCCGAAGTGGTTGCGCGTGGGCGTCAGGAACACCGGCACCGCGCCAGTCATGATGATCGAGTGCAGGATCGACTTGTGGCAGTTGCGGTCGACCACCACCACGTCGCCCGGCGCCACCGTGTGGTGCCACACCATCTTGTTGCTGGTGCTAGTGCCGTTGGTGACGAAGAAGCAGTGATCGGCATTGAAGATGCGCGCGGCGTTGCGCTCGCTCTGCGCCACCGGGCCGGTGTGGTCGAGCAGCTGACCGAGTTCCTCGACCGAGTTGCAGACGTCGGCGCGCAGCATGTTCTCGCCGAAGAACTGGTGGAACATCTGGCCGACCGGACTCTTCAAGAAGGCCACGCCGCCTGAGTGCCCCGGGCAGTGCCATGAGTACGAACCGTCCTGCGCGTACTCCATCAAGGCCTTGAAGAAGGGCGGCGCCAGGCCGTCGAGGTAGCTCTTGGCTTCGCGGATGATGTGCCGGGCCACGAACTCCGGCGTGTCCTCGAACATGTGGATGAAGCCGTGCAGCTCACGCAGTATGTCGTTCGGGATGTGTGCCGAGGTCCGCGTCTCGCCGTAGATGTAGATCGGGATGTCGGCGTTCTTGAAACGTATTTCGGCGATGAACTTGCGCAGGTTGAGCACTGCCGGGTCGAGCTCGGGGCCCGCAGTGAACTCCTCATCGTCGATCGACAGGATGAAGGCACTGGCCCGGCTCTGCTGCTGCGCGAACTGCGACAGATCGCCATAGCTGGTGGCGCCCAGGACCTCGAAACCTTCCTTCTCGATCGCTTGCGCCAGCGCACGGATGCCCAGGCCGGAGGTGTTCTCGGAGCGGTAGTCCTCGTCGATGATGACGATCGGGAAGTGAAAGCGCTGCATCGTCGGGGCCCAGTCAGGAGGCGCGGAAAAGCGCGCAGTGTAGGGCTACGGCAAGTCGATACACTGCGCGCGGACTCAGGGAGCGTTCGATGGACATGGGTGCAGCCACTGGCTGGTGGATCGTGGCTGGCGTGCTGGTCGCCGCCGAACTGGCCACCGGCACCTTCTACTTGCTGATGCTGGCCGTCGGTGCCGTGGCCGCGGCGCTGGGGGCGCATGCCGACATGTCGTTCAACGGCCAGTTGCTGGCTGCCGCGGTGGTCGGCGGCGGCGCAGTCGCGGTGTGGCATCTCAGACGCGGCGCGCAGCCTGCTGCCCTGCCGGCGAGTGAGAACCGCGACGTCAACCTCGACATCGGCGAAAGCGTGCATGTCGCAGCCTGGAATGCCGATGGCAGCGCCCAGGTGCAATACCGTGGCGCTGCCTGGGCCGTCCGTTATGCGGGTACCGGCACGCCGACGCCAGGACCGTTCGTGATCCATGCCGTCGACGGCAACCGCTTGCTGTTGCAGCGCGCCCCCACTCCCACCGACTCCTGAAAGCCCTGCCATGGAAGCCGTCTTCATCGTCATCCTGATCATTGCGGCGATCTTCATCGCCCGCTCGCTCAAGGTTGTGCCGCAGCAGCATGCCTGGGTCGTCGAGCGCCTGGGCAAGTTCCACGCGACCCTCACCCCCGGCCTCAACATCCTGTTCCCCTTCATCGACCGCGTGGCCTACCGGCACTCGCTGAAGGAGATCCCGCTCGACGTGCCAAGCCAGGTGTGCATCACCAAGGACAACACCCAGCTCACGGTCGACGGCATCCTGTACTTCCAGGTCACCGACCCGATGCGCGCGAGCTACGGGGCGTCGAACTACATCATCGCCATCACCCAACTAGCGCAGACCACGCTGCGCAGCGTGATCGGCAAAATGGAGCTCGACAAGACCTTCGAGGAGCGCACCGCGATCAACACCGCGGTGGTGAACGCGCTTGACGAGGCAGCGCTGAACTGGGGTGTCAAGGTGCTGCGCTACGAGATCAAGGACCTGACACCCCCCGCGGCGATCCTGCACGCAATGCAGGCCCAGATCACCGCCGAGCGCGAAAAGCGGGCACTGATCGCGGCATCCGAAGGCCGGCGCCAGGAACAGATCAACATCGCCACCGGGGAACGCGAAGCCTTCATCGCCCGCTCTGAGGGCGAGAAGCAGGCCGAGATCAACAATGCGCAAGGCGAGGCCGCCGCCATCGTCGCCGTGGCCGAAGCGACCGCCGAGGCAATCCGCAAGGTGGCGCAGGCGATCCGCGAGCCGGGCGGCGAGCAGGCCGTGCAGTTGAAGGTGGCTGAGAAGGCCGTCGAGGCCTACAGTCAGCTCGCGCAGAAGAACAACACCATGATCGTCCCGGGCAACATGAGCGAAGTGTCGGGTTTGATCGCCACCGCGATGGCCATCATCAACCGGGGTCCGGCACCTGTCGTCAAATGACTGTCAGCTAAGATCGCTTCCGCTGTCGCCGGAGGGATGGATGAGCGGTTTAAGTCGCACGCCTGGAAAGCGTGTGGGGGTTAACAGCCCCCCGCGGGTTCGAATCCCGCTCCCTCCGCCAGGA
>JAZKIW010000049.1:0-68962 GCA_040384625.1 Pseudomonadota bacterium
ACGACCCCTTGGTTCGTAGCCAAGTACTCTATCCAACTGAGCTACAGCCGCGAAGCCGCGCAGTATATCAGCGCCCAACTTACTCGATGGCGGCTGCGGCCTCGTGGCAACGCGCTGCGCGAGGCTCGTCGCCCTCGGCGCGGGCCAGCGCCGCCAGCCTGCGCCAGGCGGCGCGCCTGGCGCTGCCGCGCAAGGTCGGTGCGGTGGCCGCTCGCTCAAGCGGGCTGCGTGCCTTGCCCCAGAGCTGGCGTTCGGCATAGGCGCTACCGGCGGCTGCCTGCACGGCCGGTTGGGCCGGCAGGGCGCGCTCTGCCGCTTCGATGCGCGGCAGCCACTCGGCCGGCAGACCCTCCAGGTTGGCGATCAGTGCCAAGGCGACTGCCTCGCATTCCTCGCGGCCCAGCTCCGTCAGGCGTTGCCAGGGACCCAGCAGCCACTGGCGACCATGCTCGCAGTCGCCGAGGTCGGCCGCCCGCATTGCAGCGTGCGCGACGATGAAGGGGTCGTCGTGATCGGGAGTGTCGAGTTCGGCCCAGGCGCGCGCCAACTGCTCGGGGTCGCGCGCGCTGGCCAGGCTCTCCCCCGCCAGCGAGCGCAGCAGGCTCTGCGCGGCGCTGCGCGAGAAGGCCTGGTGCTTGGCCAGCAGGCGCGCCGTGCGCAGCGCCTCGTCGGGCTGCCCGGCCAGGCGCTGGGCCTGCAGCTTGAGCCGCAGCGCATGCGTGCGGCGTGCCACGCCGGGGGGCAACTCGGCCAGCAGGTTCAGCGCCCGCGTGGCATCGCGATCGTCGAGCGCCCACTCGGCCGCCATCAGCTGCACGCCGTCGTCGGTGGCGCGTTGCGTCGGTCCGGCCTCGAGCCGCAGCTTGCGCAACTGTTCGTGCTGGCGGTCGCGTTGCGTCCGGTCCTGCAAGCGGTGCAGGCTGGCGCCCCACAGCAGGTGCGCCAAGGACCGCGTCTGCAGGTCCCCAGCCAGTTCGGGTGTGGCATCGTGGATCGCCACGGCGCGCGACGCCGCCTTGCGAGCGCGGCTGTAGCGGGCTCCGAAGTATTCGGCCAGGGCCTCGCGCAGGGCCGATTGCGCGGCGCGCTCGCGGCGCAGGAGACGCCACTCGTGGGCCCGCGCGGGCAGGCTGGCCAGCGCTTGAAGAGCGCGAATCGCCAACAGCAACATCAGGCACGTCAGGACCAGGCCGATCACGAACAGGTTCAGCGACACATCCATGCGCCAGCCGCTCCAGTACAGGCTGACCAGACCGTCGTTGCGCCCGAGCGTGGTGGCGGCGACCACGGCCGTCACGAACAGCAGCACCAGCCAGATCACGCTGCGCATGACGCCTCGCGCTCGATGTTCAGCGCCCGGCCGACGCTGTGGCCAGCGCGGCCAGCGTGTCGTCGGGGCGCGGCACGCCGGTCTGGCGCGCTTGGGTCGAGACTTGGCGCAGCAGCTCTGCCAGCGCGGCCGAGCGCTTGGAGCTGCGCTCGAAGTAGCGGTCCAGCGCGGCCTGCGCATCGCGAATGTCGGACTGCGCGATGTCGAACTGGCGCGACAGCAGCGCCAGGCGCGCGTTGAGCAGGCGCAGCTTGAGGTTTTCACGCACGAAGAACTGCTGCTCGGGGGCCACGAGCATGGCTTCGGGCTGATCGATGCGGGTGATTCGCACCAGCGAGCGGATCTCGTTGCCGATGTGCGAGCTGGTGTCTGACCACCACTGCTGGGCCCGGTCGCGCCAGTCGGCGCCCGCCGGGCCGCTTGCTGTCGAAGCCGCTGAAGCCACGGAGGCCACCTGTCGGGCAGGCGCCGATGGTTTGGCGCGCGTCACGGGCAGGGCCAACAACGGCAGCTCGTCGACCTGGCGAATGGCTTCGTCCAGGCGCACTGAAAGGCTGGAGATGTCGATCACGCCGAGCGCCTTAACGCGATCGAGGTCACGGTTGACGGCGCGTCGCACGCGCTCCAGGCGCGGCTGGTTGTAGCGCGCCAGGCGCTCGTCGGCTTGCTTCAATGTCGCCACCAGCGGTTCGGCGCTGCCGGTGAGGGCACTTTGCTGCAAGGCCACACGCACGGCGGCCTCGACGTCGGCGACCACGTTCTCATCGCGCGAACGCGATACCGACTGCAGCAGCTCTTCGATCTGCGAGCGCTGCATCGAGGCCTCGGCGACACGCGCTTCGAGCAGGGCGGCCTTGGCGGCGGTTTCGCGCGCCAGGTCCTGCGCGGCCCGCGCCGCTGCACGTGCCTCGGCGGCCTGGGTCTGGCTGTCGGCCTGGCGGCGCACCAGTTCTCGCTCGAGCGACTTGACGCGCTGCTGCGTGTTCCAGGCCAGGGCCAGCGCGGCAATCGTCAGCACCAGCGCGATCACGGCCAGCGCCGGAAGCCAGGGTGGGCCCGGTCGGCGCGTCAAAGAAGATGGCGCGGCGCTGCTCTCGGCGGGTACAGCGTCGCTCGGGGCGGGAGCATTCAAGGTGGCGAGGATTGTAGGCAGGCCTCGATCTGCCCCAGGGCGCTGCGCACTGCATCGACGGTCGGCGCCGCCTCGAAGACATGACCAAAGCCGAGTTCGCGCGCCCGCTCGGCAATGCGCGGGTGCGAAGCCAGCGCCAACGAGCACTGCCAACCGGCCCCGGGCGCCACTTGCGCCAGTGACGGCAGATAGCCGACCGCCTCGGTGCTTGACAACCACCACATGTGTGCCGCCGGCTCGGCGAGGGCCAGGGCCAAGCGAGTTCGCTCGTCGGCCGTCGGCAAGGCCGGTCCGCGCCGGTAGGCCTGGGTGAAGTGCACGGCTGCACCGGCGCCGCGCAGCAGCGCCGCGAACTCGTCGCGCCCGCCGTCGCCGCGCAGCACCAGCACTTCACGGCCTGTCCAGGCCTCAGTGCGCAAGCGGGACCACAACGCAGCGGAGTCGAACTGCAACGCGTCGGCGGGCGGGGCCACGCATTGGGCGGCCGGAACGCCGGCCATCAGCAGCGCCTGCAGGGTGCCGGGCCCGGTGGCGCCGGCGCGGGTGCCCGCTGGCCAGCCCTGTGCTGCGACCGCCGCCGGCCTTGCGGCGAAGAAGTGGCTGACCGCGTTCGGGCTGACGAACATCGCCAGCGTGTAGCGCGGCAGGTCGTGCCAGGCGGCGTGCAACTCGCTCAGATCGGGCACGGTGTCGATCGCCAGCAGCGGCAGGGCCTGCGCCTCTACGCCCTCCGTGCGCAGGCGAGCGACCCAGGCGTCGGCTTGCGGCTGCGGTCGCGTGACGAGCAGGCGCAACGGCATCGCGGTTGCCGCTCAGGCGCCGAGGTATGCGCCTGCGCCGACGGCCTGCAGCGCAGCCACCGCCCGCGCGCCGAGCGCTTCTGCCGCGGCGGTGTCTGCCACTGTGCCGCTGGCGTGCGCGACGAGCAGCGGCCGTTTCGGATCTTCGGCGTGGCCGAGGGCTGCCGCCAGATGCAGCGTGGCGCCCTGCCAGGATCCGTGCGCGGCCAGCGGCATCGAGCAACTGCCGCCGAGGCCGCGCGACACGGCACGCTCGGCGTGAACCGCGAGCCAGGTCGGCTGATCGATCAGGCTCGCCAGGGCCTCGCGCAGCTCGCCGTCGTCGGCACGCACTTCGATCCCCAGCGCCCCCTGCCCGGCAGCGGGCAGCATCAGTGCCGCTTCGAAGCGCGTTCGAATGCGCTCGGCCAGGCCCAGGCGCAGGAGCCCGGCGCTGGCCAGGACGATGGCGTCGTACTGGCCCTCGTCGAGCTTGCGCAGGCGCGTATCGAGATTGCCACGCAGAGGCTCGATGCGCAGGTCGGGCCGCTGGGTCGCCAACTGGGCGGCGCGGCGCAAGCTCGAGGTGCCGACGCAGGCGCCGTAGGGCAGTTCGGCCAGCGAGGCGTAACGCGGCGACACCAGGGCGTCGCGCGGGTCCTCGCGTTCGAGCACAGCGGCCAGGGCGAAGCCGGGCGGCAGGTCCATCGGCACATCCTTGAGCGAGTGCACGGCCAGGTCCGCCTGGCCCGTTTCGAGCGCCATTTCCAGCTCCTTGACGAACAGGCCCTTGCCGCCAACCTTGGACAGGGTGCGGTCGAGGATCTGGTCGCCACGGGTGGTCATGCCGAGCAAGTTCACCTCGACACCGAAGCGGGCCGTGAGCAGGCCGCGCACATGTTCTGCCTGCCACAGCGCGAGGCGACTTTCACGGGTGGCGATGGTCAGCGTGCGCTTGCGAAACGACGGCTTGGGCGAAGGCATGGAACGATTATCGCTAGGCCTTGGATGCGCGCGCCGAGCCGCAGCCGCGGCCATTTCGGCGCGTCATTGATAACATCCAATTCTGTAACCGGATTACATGTGCGCCGGTTCGAGGAGCCCGTCATGCCCCGCGTCGCCCGTCGTGCCCCTGTCGATCGCAGCGACGATGCTGCCGAGAAGAACCGGCCGTTGGTCGAGGACATCCGGCTGCTGGGCCGCATCCTCGGTGACGTGATCCGCGAGCAAGAAGGCAACGAGGCTTTCGAGCTGATCGAGCGAGTGCGCCAGCTGTCGGTGGCGTATCGACTGAAGAAGGACGCTTCGGCCGGCCGTGTGCTCGACCGCCTGCTGAAGAACCTGTCCGGCGACCAGACCGTCAGTGTGATCCGCGCCTTCAGCTACTTCAGCCACCTGGCCAACATTGCCGAAGACCGCCAGCACGTGCGCAGGCGCGAGCACCACGAGCGCGAGGGACATCTGCAGGAAGGGTCGCTGGCGATGGCCTTCGACCGCCTGTTCGACGCCGGCCTGCGTGCCAGCGAGATCGCCACCACCCTGGGCCAGGCCCACATCAGCCCGGTGTTGACCGCGCACCCGACCGAAGTGCAGAGAAAGAGCATCCTGGACGCCGAACGAGCCATCGCCGAACTGGTTGGCGAGCGCGACCGCCTGGCCACCGAGCGCGAACGCGCCGACAACGAGGCCCTGCTGCGCGCGCGTGTGACCCAGCTCTGGCAGACGCGCATGCTGCGCCCGGTCAAGCTCAGTGTGTCCGACGAGATCGAGAACGCGCTGTCCTACTACCACTCGACCTTCCTGCGCGAGATCCCGCGCCTGTACCGCGACATCGAGCGCACCCTGCACGGCCATGCGGTGGCCAACTTCCTGCGCATGGGCCACTGGATCGGCGGCGATCGCGACGGCAACCCGAATGTCGGTGCGCCGACGCTCAGGCTCGCACTGTCGCGCCAGGCCGAGGTCGCGCTGCGCCACTACCTGACCGAAGTGCATGCGCTGGGCGCCGAGCTGTCGATCTCGCAGACCCTCGCCCCGGTGACCACGCCGATGCTGGCGCTCGCCGAACGTTCGCCCGACCGCAACCCGCACCGCGAGGACGAACCGTACCGGCGCGCACTGATCGGCGTCTATGCACGTCTGGCGGCGACCCTGCATGCGCTGACGGGCACGGAGGCCCTGCGTCACGCCGTTGCGCCGCAGAACCCGTATGCCAGCGCCGCCGAATTCCTGGCCGACCTGCGCACGGTCGAGGTCTCGCTGCACCACCATCACGCCAGCTCGCTGATCGCGCCGCGCCTGGCGCCGCTGATGCGCGCGGTGCAGGTGTTCGGCTTCCACCTGGCCACCATCGACCTGCGCCAGAGCTCGGACCAGCATGAAGCGGTGATCGCGGAACTGCTGCGTGTGGCGCGCATCGAGCCCGACTACGCGGCCTTGTCCGAGGCCGCGCGCCGAGCCTGCCTGCTGGCCCTGCTCAACGATGCACGGCCACTGCGCGTGATCGGTCACGCGTACAGCGAACTGGCGACGGGCGAACTGGCGGTGTTCGAAGCTGCGCGCGATGCTCTGCAGCGCTACGGCCGCCACGCGATACGCCACTACATCATCTCGCACACCGAAGAGGCGAGCGACCTGCTCGAGGTGCTGCTGCTACAGAAGGAGTGCGGTCTGATGCACGGCACACTCGATCGCGACGCGGTGGCTGACCTGATCGTGGTGCCGCTGTTCGAGACCATCGAAGACCTGCGCCACGCCGCGGCCATCATGAGCGCCTACTACGCCTTGCCCGGCGTGCTGCCTCTGGTGCTGGGCAGCCGCATCGGCGCCTTTCCCGAGCAGGACATCATGCTCGGCTACAGCGACAGCAACAAGGACGGCGGCTTCTTCACCAGCAACTGGGAGCTGTACCGCGCCGAGACGGCGCTGGTGGCGTTGTTCGCGCCACTGGAACGCGCCCATGGACTGAAGCTGCGCCTGTTCCATGGCCGCGGGGGCACCGTCGGCCGCGGCGGCGGCCCGAGCTACCAGGCCATCCTGGCCCAGCCGCCCGGCACCGTGAACGGCCAGATCCGACTGACCGAACAGGGTGAGGTCATCGCGTCGAAGTACGCCCACCCCGAGATCGGGCGTCGCAACCTAGAGACCCTGGTCGCAGCGACGCTCGAGGCCACCCTGCTGCACCCGACCAAGACGGCGCCGAAGGCCTTCCTCGACGCCGCGGAGCAGATCAGCGATGCCAGCTTCGCCGCCTACCGGGCGCTGGTGTACGAGACGCCCGGATTCACCGAATACTTCTTCGACGCCACGCCGATCCGCGAAATCGCGGAACTCAACATCGGCTCGCGCCCGGCAGCGCGCAAGGCCGGGCGCCGCATCGAAGACCTGCGCGCCATCCCATGGGGCTTCTCGTGGGGCCAGTGCCGTGTGGCCCTGCCGGGTTGGGCCGGCTTCGGTTCGGCGGTCGAACAATGGCTGAACGTCAGCCCGACGCAGCGCAAGCAACGCCTGGCGCTGCTGCGCAAGATGGTCAAGCAGTGGCCCTTCTTCCGCACCCTGCTGTCGAATCTGGACATGGTGCTGGCCAAGAGCGACCTGCGCATCGCCGCGCGCTATGTGGAACTGGTCGAGGACAAGAAGCTGGCCAAGCGCATCTTCGCGGCGATCCAGGCCGAGTGGACCCTGGCCGGCGAGATGCTGTCCCTGATCACCGGCGAGCCGCACCGCTTGGCGTCGAACACGGCGTTAGCGCGGTCGATCGAGCACCGCTTTCCGTATCTGGACCCGCTCAACCACCTGCAGGTCGAGCTGATGCGGCGCTACCGCTATCGCAAGGCCAATGATCCGGCCAACGAACGGGTGCAGCGCGGCATTCACATCTCGATCAACGGCATCGCGGCGGGCCTGCGCAACACCGGTTGACGGCGCTCGCCTGCAGCGCGCTTGCGAGCGCGAAGGAATCGGGTACGCTTGAGCGCGATTGACGGGCCACGCACTTCTGCCAAGCGAAGCAGGGCCAAGGAGGCTCGATGAACAAGGGCGCACGCAAATTGCTGATCGGGCTGATCGGCGCAGGCATCCAGCGCTCGCTGACACCGGCGATGCAGGAAGAAGAGGCTCGACACCACGGCCTGGCCCTGCACTACCAGCTGATCGATCTCGAGCGCACATCTGAGGGCGCGGCGGCGCTGCCAGCCTTGTTGGCCGCGGCCCGCACGATGGGCTTTGCCGGGCTGAACATCACCTTCCCATGCAAGCAGGCGGTGATACCGCTGCTCGACGGACTCTCCGACGAAGCTCGGGCGATGGGGGCGGTCAACACGGTCGTGTTTCGGCAGGACGGCAACGTTGTTCGCGCCATCGGCCACAACACCGACGGTTCGGGCTGGGCCTGGGGCTTCAGGCGAGCGCTGCCGCAGGCCAGGCTCGATCGGGTGGTTCTGCTCGGTGCCGGTGGCGCCGGCTCGGCGATCGCCCATGCCTTGCTGCGCCTGGGCGCGGGGCATCTGGCGATCGTCGACAGCGACACTGAACGCGCGACCGCGCTGGCGTGGCAGCTCAACGACCTTTATGGCGCCGAGCGCGTCAGCGGCGGCACCGATGCCGCGGCGGCGCTGGCAGGCGCGACCGGGCTCGTCCACGCGACACCGACCGGCATGGACAAGCTCCCTGGGCTGCCACTGCCAGAGTCGTTGCTGCGGGCCGACCTGTGGGTCTCGGAGATCGTCTATTTCCCGCTCGAAACGGCGCTGCTCAAGGCGGCACGGCGCATCGGTTGCGCCACCGCCGACGGAGGCCACATGGCCGTGGGCCAAGCCTTCGGCGCCTTCGAGCTGTTCACCGGTGAAACCCCGGATGCGGCGCGGATGGATGCACACTTCCGCCGCTTGGTCACCCAAGCACGCTGATACTGCAGCGCGTTGCGTCTCAGACACGGAGCAAGGCATGAACCCCCGCATGGACACCCCTCGCGAGGATCTGGCCGACACGGCCAACCCGCTCGGGATCGAAGGCATCGAGTACATCGAGTACGCGACCAGCAAGCCTCAGGCCCTCGGTCAGGTGCTGGAGCAGATGGGCTTCAAGCCGATCGCGCGCCACCGCTCGCGCGAAGTGCTGTTGTACCGCCAGGGCGGCATGAACGTGATCGTCAACGCCCACGCGGCAACGGTGGCCCCACCCGAGGCCCCGCGCCTGGCCGCGGTCGCCCTGCGCGTGCGTGATGCAGCGGCGGCGCATGCCGCCGTGCTCGAACTCGGCGCGTGGGACGTGCCGGTGCAGGTGGCGCCGATGGAGTTGCACATCCCGGCCATCCACGGCGCGGGCGCCAGCCGAATCTACTTCGTTGACCGGCACCGCGAGTTCTCGATCTACGACGTCGACTTCGTGCCGATCCCGGGCGTCGCCACGGGCGAAGCGCAGCCTGCGGTCGTGGCCGGACTGCACTGGTTCGGTGTCGTGCAGTACATCGGCGTCGAGCGCATGGACGACTGGCTGCACTTCTACAGCACCCTGTTCGGCTTTCGGCTGCTGCGCGATGACGAGCGCTTCGGCATCCTGCCGCGCGGGCGCGTGCTGCAAAGCCCCGACCGCAGTTTCTACTGGCAACTGATCGAGCCGGATCCGGTGATGGTCGCCGACAGCGACGAGCGCCTGCAGCGCGTGGCCTTCGGCGCCCCCGACGTCCTGGCCGCGGTCAATGCCCTGCAGGCACGCAGCGTGAGCTTCATTGAGACCTCGAACCTGCATGTCGAGTCGCGCGGCGCGCTGACCAAGACCTGGTTCGGCAGCCTGATGTTCGAACTCGTCCACCACGGGGCCTGAATCGTGTACATCGACGATTTCGGCATGGACACGATCACGCTGGCCGGGCCGCTGGAGGCCAAGCTGCGGGCGGTCAAGCAGGGCGGGTTCAGCCAGATCATGCTCGCGGCGCGCGACATCGTCGGCCACCCCCAGGGCATCGAGGCGGCCGTCGCCGCTGTCAAGGCGAGTGGCCTGCGGGTCACCGGGTTCCAGGTGCTGCGCGATTTCGAAGGCCTGACCGGCCACCTGCACGGCTACAAGGTCGACCAGGCCAAGAGCATGATCGAGATGTGCAACGCGCTTGAAAGCCCGCTGCTGCTGGCCTGTTCATCGACCTCGCAGCACGCGACCGGCGACCTCGATGCCGTCGCGCGCGACCTGCGCAAGCTGGCGATGCTGGCCCTGCCTCACCGCATCAAGGTGGTCTATGAAGGACTGTCCTGGGGCCGCCACATCAACGAGTACACGACGGCCTGGGCCGCGGTCGAGGCGGCGGACTGCCCGAACCTCGGCCTGTGCATCGATTCGTACCATGTGTTCGCGACCAACACGCCGCTGGCGCCGCTGGACGACATCGACCCCGACAAGATCTTCTTCGTCCAGCTGGCCGACTTCATGTGGCGCCAAGTGCGCACCCCCGAGGAGCGTCGCGACACGGCGCGCACTTTCCGCGTCTTCCCTGGCGAGGGCGTGCACAACGCCGAGATGGCCGAACTGGTGACCCGGCTCGACCGCCTGGGCTACCGCGGCGACTACAGCTTCGAGGTCTTCAACGACGACTATCAGCAGCTGCCCCTGCCGACGGTGGCCGAGCGTGCGCGGCGCGCCGCCGTCTGGCTGGCGGAAGACATCCTGCAGCGTTCAACCCCCCTGCCGGGGCGGATGCAGTTGCGCCCGAGCTGACGCACACTGCGCCTCTGGCAACCCCGGCAGGCGCGCGCGATGAACCCGAGCGATCCCCACCCAGGCGCCGATGCGGCGCCGTCAGGCTTTCACCCACGAGCGATCGCTCGCTTTCCCGAATTGGCCCAGCTCGCTACCGAACTGCTGCGCAAGCCACCGGCCCTGCTGGGCCTGAACGAGGCCGAGGCGCGCTGCGTGGTCGGGTTCATGCAGCTGCTCGATTACCCCAAGGGGGCCACCCTGCTGCGCGAGTACGACAGCGCCGCCACCGGCTACATGCTGCTGCTGTTGAGCGGCGAGGTGTCGGTCGAGACAGCCGAGCCCGGTCAGAGCAGCGAGGCCGTCACCATCTCTGCCCTCGGAGCAGGTTCGCTGCTGGGCGAGATGGCCCTGCTCGACGGCGAGCCGCGGTCCACCAATTGCACCGCGGTCTCCGCAGTGCAGTGCGCCGGGCTGTCGCGCCAGGGCCTGGACCAGTTGCTGGCGCAGCATCCCCAGGTGGCGGCCAAGCTGCTCGCCGAGGTGGCCTCGATCATTGCCAATCGCCTGCGCGCCCTAAGCGATCAGCTGCGTCTGTATGCCCGGCTCACGGCTTCGATGCAACAGCAGATCGATCGCCTGAAGGCCGCCGGCGCCGCTCGCTGAGCGGCGCCGGGTCAGTGTCCGGACGCGGCCAGGGCCTCGCGCACCGCGCCCAACTGGCGCCGCGACACGGCCAGCCACTCGGCCACGGGCGCCACTTGCACAGCCCAGCCGATCTCGTTGCCTGCGGCGTCGTCATCGTGTTCGGCCATGCGCCGGCGTTCGAGCAGGCGCACCGCGTCGCGTGCCACCAGGGCATTGCGGTGCACACGCAGGAAGCGCTCGCCCAGCCGCTGCTCCAGCTCGGTGAGCGAGTCGTCGAGCACCCAGCTACGTCCGGCCGTGCGCAGTGTCACGTACTTCAGTTCGGCCTTCAGGTACAACACTTCGGCGAGCGGGATGCGCGCCACACGGCCGCGTTCGCTGACCACCAGCACCGGTTCCTGCGCGCTGGCGCCAACTTCGCGCGCCGGCATGCGCCGCGCGGCACGCTCCAGCGCAGCCGCCAGTCGCTCGCGCTTGACCGGCTTGGTCAGGTAGTCGACGGCGTCGAGGTCGAAGGCCGCCAGCGCATGCTCGCCATGCGCGGTCACGAACACGACTGCGGGCGGGCGGGCCAGGCGCTTGAGCTCGGCGGCGAATGCGGTACCCAGCTGGCCCGGCATCTGGATGTCGAGCAGGATCACGTCGGCCTCGTGTTCCCCCAGCCATTGGCGCGCGTGCTGCGCGTTCGCGCACTGGCCGGTCACGCTGCAGCGCGGTTCGGCGCATTCAGCCACCAGGGTGGCCAGGCGTGTGCGGGCCAGCGCCTCGTCGTCGACGATCAGGACCCGCAGGGCCGGTGTCGGCTGGCTCATGCCTTGTCCGCCATCGGCACCACGATGCGCACGCGATAGCGCCCCTCGCCCTGCTGCAGCTCGAACTGCGCGTCCAAGTCGTGCAGCAGGCGCAGGCGTTCGCGCACATTGGCCAGGGCCAGGCCGTGGCCCGGGCGCGAATTGTTGCTGCCGACGGTGTTGTCGATGGTGATCTCGGCGCGACCAAGCCGGGCTCGTGTACGCACGCGGATCGAGCCGCCTGTCTCGGCCGGCTCGACACCATGGCGCACAGCGTTCTCGAGCAGCGGTTGCAGCACCAGCGGCGGCAGGCGCGCCGCATCGGTCGCGGCGTCGAGCTGCCAGTCCAGGCGCAGGCGTTCACCGAAGCGCAATTGCTCGATGGCCAGGTAGCGCCGTGCCAGTTCGAGTTCGCTGGCCAGCGTGACCGAGCCGCTGCCGCCGCTGCTGTCGTCGGCCAGGGCAACGCGGAACAGCTCGGCCAGGTCTTCGAGCACGCCTTCGGCGCGGACCGGGTCGGTGCGCACCAGGGACACCGCGGTGTTCAAGGTGTTGAAGAGGAAGTGCGGCCGGATGCGCGACTGCAACTCGGCCAGGCGCGCGCGCGCGTCGGCCGGGGTGCGCCGGCCTTCGCGCCATTGCAGCCACAGGGCCATGGCCAGGGCCAGGCTGGCGCCGATCAGCGGCAGCGCGATCAATCGTGGTGCCTGCGCCTCCATCAGTTGCATCCAGAACATCGGCGTGCAGGCCAGTGGCGCGAGCACGGCACCGAATGCCATCAGCGCCAGTGTGCGCGGCAGCAGGGCCAGGCCGATCAGCGGCTTGCGAAGGGCGCAAACCAGGGCCAGCCAGGCGAGCGTGCCGGCCAAGGCCGAGGCGACGGCCGGACCGAGCGAGGCCAAGGCCGCGCCGGCCGACTCGGCACCCGCCAGCACCGCCAGCACGACAGCGCCGTTGACGGCCAGCAGGGCACGCAATGCGAGCGCGCCGCGACAGACATCGAACGCGGCACCGCTGGTCGCGGTGTCGCCCGGCTCGAGGGTGGTGGGCCGCGTCGACGCGGGCCACAGGCTCACGCCTTCGCTGCCGTGCAAGGTGGCGGGGGCGGTGTCGGGCAGGCTCGTCGGCATGCAGGAGGTGGACAGGGGCGTCGATAGAATCGATCGCACCAAGGCTGGCGCTTGCCGGCATTGTGTCCCAGCCTCCTTTACCTCGGGCACCGCATGCGCGGTGGCGGTCTCATGTCTTCGAACCCCCTCGACAAGAAATCACAGGCCTGGTCGGCCCTGTTCTCCGAGCCGATGAGCGAGCTGGTGCAGCGCTACACCGCGAGCGTGAGCTTCGATCGACGACTGGCCGCTGCCGACATCGCCGGCAGCCTGGCGCATGCCGAGATGCTGGCCGCCCAAGGCGTGATCTCGTCCGACGACCACGCCGCGATCCAGCGTGGCATGGCGCAGATCGCGGCAGACATCGATGCCGGCCGCTTCGAGTGGAAGCTCGAACTCGAGGACGTGCACCTGAACATCGAGGCGCGCCTGACGCAGCTCGTCGGCGATGCCGGCAAGCGCCTGCACACCGGCCGCTCGCGCAACGACCAGGTGGCGACCGATGTGCGCCTGTGGCTGCGCGGCGAGATCGATCAACTGGCCCTCCTGCTGGTGGCGATGCAGCGCGCACTCGTCAGCGCTGCCGAGCCGCACACCGAAACCATCCTGCCCGGCGTGACGCACCTGCAGGTGGCGCAGCCGGTGAGCTTTGCGCATCACCTGCTGGCCTATGTGGAGATGTTCGCGCGTGACGCGGAACGCCTGGCCGATGTGAGAAAGCGCCTGAACCGCCTGCCGCTCGGTGCCGCGGCGCTGGCCGGCACCAGTTACCCGCTCGATCGCGAGCGCGTGGCCCGCACGCTCGGCTTCGACGGCGTCTGCGCCAACAGCCTGGACGCGGTGAGCGACCGCGACTTCGCGCTCGAGTTCGCCTCATGGGCGGCGATCACGATGATGCATGTGTCGCGCCTGGCGGAGGAGATCGTGATCTGGATGAGCCAGAACTTCGGCTACATCGATCTGGCCGACCGCTACTGCACCGGCTCGTCGATCATGCCGCAGAAGCGCAATCCGGATGTCGCCGAACTGGCGCGCGGCAAGACGGGCCGGATCTACGGCCACTTGATGGGCCTGCTGACCCTGATGAAGGGCCAGCCCTTGACCTACAACAAGGACAACCAGGAAGACAAGGAGCCGCTGTTCGACACCGTCGACACACTCGCCGCGACGCTGCGCATCATGGCCGAGATGGTGGCCGGCATCGTGGTCAAGCCCGAAGCCATGGCCTTGGCGGCCAAGAAGGGTTACGCGACGGCGACCGACCTGGCCGACTACCTGGTCAAGAAGGGCCTGCCCTTCCGCGACGCACACGAGGTGGTGGCGCACGCGGTCAAGGTCGGCATGGACCGCGGCCTCGACCTGGCCGAGCTACCGCTCGAGACCTTGAAGTCCTTCCACGCTGCGATCGAGGCCGACGTGTACGCCGTGCTGTCGCTGCGTGGCTCGCTCGACGCACGCCAGGTGCAGGGCGGCACGGCGCCGTCACGCGTGCGCGAGCAGATCGCCCTGCACCGGGCGCGATTGGCTTGAGTCCGGCGATGGTCTACGAGCACAAGGATCAGCGCCCCCTGCCGCGCGCGCACTTCGCGCGCCGCCTGGGCCTGCATCTAGCGCTGGCGCTGGGCGTGGTGGCGGTGTCGCTGGGCATCGGCATGGCCGGCTACGCCGTGTTCGAGCACTTGCCGTGGCTCGACGCCTTCCTCAATGCCGCCATGTTGCTCGGTGGCATGGGGCCGGTCGATCTGCCCAAGACCGAGGCCGGCAAGCTATTCGCGGGTTGCTACGCGTTGTATGCCGGCCTGGTCTTCATCGCCACAGCGGCCCTGGTGCTGACGCCCGTGTTGCACCGCCTGCTGCATCGCTTTCACTGGGACGAGAAGCTCTGAAGCCGGTGCGCGTCAAGATCTGCTGCATCGCCAGTCTGGCCGAGGCGCGGCTAGCCATCGACGCCGGCGCATCGGCGCTCGGTCTGGTGTCGGCGATGCCGAGCGGGCCGGGCCCCATCGACGAAGCCCTGATCGCCGAGATCGCGGCAGCGGTGCCGGCGTCGATCGACACCTTCCTGTTGACGGCCCTGCAGGGCGCCGATGCCATCATCGCGCAGCACCGGCGCTGCCGCACCACGGTGCTGCAGCTGGTCGATGCGGTGGCGGTGCCCGACCTTCAGCACCTGCGTGCCGCCTTGCCCGGCGTGCAACTGGTTCAGGTCATTCATGTCACCGGCCCCGAGGCGCTGGCACAGGCGCGAGCCGTGGCGCCTTGGGTCGACGCCCTGTTGCTGGATTCGGGCAACCCGGCCCTCGCGCTCAAGCAGCTCGGCGGCACCGGGCGCACCCACGACTGGACCTTGAGCCGGCGCATTCGCGAGGGCGTGTCGCGCCCGGTCTGGCTGGCCGGCGGCCTGCGCGCCGACAACGTCGGTGCAGCGCTCGCTGCCGTGCAGCCACGCGGCGTGGACCTGTGCAACGGCGTGCGCAGCGATGGGCGGCTCGACGCCGCCAAGCTGGGCGCCTTCTTCGACGCGCTCGTGCGTTCCTCTGCGTAACATCGGACATGGGCACGGCACCGGTGGGTGAGTTCGATCTGATCGCGCGTTACTTCACGCGCACGCCGCGCCGTGCCGCGCTCGGCGTCGGCGACGACTGCGCGCTGCTGGCGCCGCTGCCGGCCGGCCAGCGTTGGGCGGTATCGAGCGACATGCTGGTCGAGGGCCGGCACTTCTTGTCGACCGTGATGCCCGAGCGCCTGGGCCACAAGGCACTGGCGGTGAACCTGTCCGATCTGGCAGCCTGCGGCGCCGAGCCCGTCGCCTTCACGCTGGCCCTGAGCATGCCGCGCATCGATGAGGTCTTTCTCGAGGGCTTTGCGCGTGGCCTGTTCGCTCTTGCCGATCAGCACGCGATGGACCTGGTCGGCGGCGACACCACGGCCGGGCCGCTCACCCTTTGCATCACCGTGTTCGGGGCGCTGCCCGACGGGCAGGCGCTGCTGCGCTCGGGTGCGCTCGTTGGCGATGACCTCTGGGTCAGCGGTGAGCTCGGCGATGCGCGGCTCGCGCTCGAAGGCTTTCGCGGTTCGCTGTCGCTGCCTGGCGAGGCCCTCGAGCGGGTGCGTCTGCGCATGGAGTGCCCGACGCCGCGCGTGGCCCTCGGCCAGGCCCTGCGCGGTGTGGCCACCAGTGCGATCGACCTCAGTGACGGACTGGTAGGTGACCTCGGCCACGTGCTGGGGCGTTCCGGCGTCGGTGCGACGGTCGACGCCGACACGCTGCCGCGCAGCGCCGTGTTGGCCTCCATGCCCGCCCGGTGGCAGTGGGAGTGCACGCTGGCCGGGGGGGACGACTACGAACTTCTGTTCAGCGCGCCGCCCGCCGCGGCGCCCGCGGTGCTGGCGGCGGCCGGCGCGGCTGCAGTCGCCGTGACCCGCATCGGACGCATCGAGGCAGCGCCGGGTCTGCGGATCGTCGATGGCCGTGGGGTGGCACTCGATCGGTCCTTTGCCGCTTTCGACCACTTTCGCGCACCCGCATGAGCAGCGCCGACATCGAGGACGCCCGCTTGGCGAGCAAGGCCGGCCCGGCCCTGCCGCAGCGACCCACACTGCGCTTCATGCTCGGCCACCCCGCACGTTGGATCGCGCTCGGCTTCGGCAGCGGCCTGGCGCCGCGGGCGCCAGGAACCGTCGGCACCCTGTGGGCCTGGATCGGCTTCCTGCTGCTCGACCGCTGGCTCGACGACCTGCAGTGGGGTCTGGTTTTGATGGCCGCCATGATGATCGGCATCTGGGCCTGCGCCCGCACCGCGCAGGAACTGGCGTTGGCCGACCCTGGGGCAATCGTCTGGGACGAGGTGATCGCCTTCTGGGCCGTGTTGTGGCTGCTGATGCCGGCCGGCTTCGTTGCCCAGTGCGTGGCCTTCGCGCTGTTCCGCTTCTTCGATGCGGTGAAGCCGGGCCCGGTACGCTGGGCCGACGGCCTGTTCAAGCAGGCGCGTGGCTGGCGGCAGGGTTTCGGCATCCTCTTCGACGACCTGGTGGCTGCGCTGTGCACTCTGCTCGTGATCGCGCTCCTGCGCTTTGCCTGGCCGGCATGATCGACATCGACACGGTCACGCCCCTGGTCACCCCGTTGGCCGATGCCCTGCGTGGCAAAGGCTGGCGTCTGGCCACCGCCGAGAGTTGCACCGGCGGCCTGATCGCCGCGGCGTGCACGTCGCTCGCCGGCTCGAGCGACTGGTTCGAACGCGGTTTCGTCACCTACAGCAATGCGGCGAAATGCGAGCAACTCGGCGTCGATGCGGGCTTGCTCGCGGCGCACGGGGCTGTCAGCCAGGCGGTGGTCGAAGCGATGGCCACCGGGGCGCTGGCCCGCTCGACAGCCGATGTTGCCGTGGCCGTCACCGGCATCGCAGGACCTGGCGGCGCGGTGCCCGGCAAGCCGGTCGGGACGGTCTGGCTGGCGCTGATGCAGCGCGGCGGCAGGGTGCAATCGGAGCGCCTGCAATTGGCGGGTGATCGTGCCGACGTGCGCGCGCAGACGGTCGTCGTCGCCTTGCAACGCTTGTGCGCGCTGGCCGCATGAGTGCCATACAGCATGTGCTGCTGACCGGGCGCATCGACGACGCCGAGCGCGAGAGGTACCTGCACGCCTTGCGCTCTGCCGCACCGGAATTCAACTGGTGGTCCGACGTCGATGGCGAGCCGCCGCGTGCGGTCATCGCTGCGGCGGTGGTGGCCAATCCCGCGCCCGGCGCCTTGGCGGGCATGCAACTGCGTCTGGTGCAATCGTTGTGGGCCGGGGTCGAGAATCTGCTGGCCGACGACAGCCTGCCGCCGGCGGTGCCACTGGCGCGCATGGTCGATCCGGCCATGACTGCGGCGATGGCCGAGACGGCGCTGTGGGCCGTGCTGTCGCTGCAGCGCGGCTTCTTCGACTATGCCCGGCAGCAACGGGCCGGCGTGTGGCAGCAGCATGCGCAGCATCGCGCCGCGGACACCCGGGTGCTGGTGCTCGGCCTTGGCCAGATGGGCAGCGCGGTCGCGACGCGGCTCGCAGCGCAGGGTTACCGGGTCAGTGCATGGCATGCGCGGGCCGGCGAGCGCCCACCCCCAGCGGGCGTCGACGTCGGTGTCGGGACCGATGCCCTGGCGGGCCCACTGGCCGCGGCCGACATCGTCATCAACCTCTTGCCACTCACGCCGGCCACGCGCGGGCTGCTCGATGCGCGATTCTTTGCGGCCATGGCGATGGGCGCCAGCCTCGTCAACCTGGCGCGCGGCGCGCACCTGATCGATGACGACCTGCTTGCGGCGCTCGATGGCGGCCATCTGCGGCACGCACTGCTCGACGTCTTTCAGGCCGAGCCTTTGTCGCCCGACCACGCCTACTGGCAGCATCCGCTGGTGACGGTGCTGCCGCACGTGGCGGCGCTCACCGATGCGCGCAGCGCAGCTGAAGTGGTGGCAACCAATTTGCGCGCCCTGCGCGATGGTGCGCCCCTGCGGCACCTGGTCGACCGGGCGCGCGGCTACTGAATCAGGCCTGCAGCGCCAGCTGCATCCGAGGCGCTGGTGCACCGCGTGTCGCGCCGCCACCGGTCGTGACGAGCTGCTGCATCGTCAGCAGCATCAGTCGCTTCAAGGCGGCCCAGGCGTCAAGCGGCCACTCCGGGTGCTTCAAGCCCTTGATGATGCCGTCGCAGGTGCTGGCCGCTTCGACCAGGTGAGCCAGCTGATGCTCGGCCAGTGCCGGCAGCACACGCTCGTAGAGGCGTTCCTTGGTGCCCCAGACGCGTGCTTCGCGCAGCGCCATCGGCAGCGGCTTGCCGTCGGCGATCGCGTCCTTGACGCGCTTCAAGGCCCGAATGTCTTCGGCCAGGGTCCAGTGCACGAGCACAGCTGCCTCGCCTTCGGCCTGCAGGCCGTCGAGCATCTTCAGGGCGCGTGCCACCTGGCCGGCAAGCACGGCTTCGCCGAGCTTGAAGACGTCGTAGCGGGCGACGTTCAACACGGCGGCCTCGATCTGGTCGAAGCTCAAACTGCCTGCTGGATAGAGCAGGGCCAGCTTCTGCAACTCCTGGTGCGCGGCGAGCAGGTTGCCCTCGACGCGGTCGGCGAAGAAGGCCAGGCTGCGCTGCCCCTCGTCGCCGTCGGCGACACGTTGCCCCTGCGTGGCCAGACGCCTGGCGATCCAGGGCCCCAACTCGCGCCGGTCGACCGCCTCGACCCGCAACATCACACCGGCGCCGTCGAGCGCGCTGAACCACCCGCTCTTTTGCTGTTGGAAGTCGAGTTTGGGCAACTGAACCAGGGTCAGCACGTCGTCCGAGTTGAGCGCCTCGCAATAGCGCTGAAGGGCCTCCGAGCCTTCCTTGCCCGGCTTGCCGGAAGGGATGCGCAACTCGATCAGCTGGCGCTCGGCGAACAGGCTCATCGCCTGCGCCGCGCCGATCAGGGCGCTCCAATCGAAATGCGCAGCATTGCCGACGGTGAAGACCTTGCGTTCGCTGAAGCCGGCCGTGCGCGCGGCGGCGCGGATTGCGTCGCCCGCCTCCTGCGCCAACAAGGGTTCGTCGCCGTACACCGTGTACAGCGGGCGCAGGCCCCTGGTCAGGTGTGCGACGAGCTGGTCGGCCTTGAGCTGCATCGTCAGACCCGGATGGCCGCCATGCGCCGCAGCACCTGGGCCACGATGTCGTCTTCCATCGCCCGGTACAGCAGGGCCTCTTCCTGGGCCTTGGCCAGGGCCGCGGTTTCGCTGTAGCTCATGTCGCGCGTGAGTAGCAGTTCGTCGGCGGCCAACAGCAGCTTGCCGGACGGTGTGGCGAGGCGAAAGCGCAGCTTGACGCGCAACTGCACTTCGCGCACCTGGCCGGCGGCTGTCGACGCGACGACGCTCTTTTCGCGCGCATCGTGCAAGGCCTCGAGCACGACCTCGGCACGCGCCGGGTTGTCGAGCAGCTGCACCTGACTCTCGATGAGGCGCTGGCGCAGGGGCTCGAGGATGTGGGAGGTCGGCGCGAAGCCGACCAGGGCAAAGCTGCGGAAGGGCAACCTGGGCGCCTGGCGCAATTCGAAGCCGCAAGCGGCGACGGCCGCGGTGCAGATCAGTAGCAGGGCGCGCCTTTGCATCAGACGACGACGTTGACCAGGCGGCCGGGCACAATCACCACCTTTCGCGCCAGCTTGCCCTCGGCGAACTTGGCGAATTCGGGTGCCGCGATCGCGGCGGCCTCGATCGCCGCCTTGTCGGCCACGGCCGGCACGCGAATGGCGCCGCGTGTCTTGCCGCCGATCTGCAGCACGAGTTCGATCTCGTCCTGCAGCAGCGCCGCCTCGTCCACCTGCGGCCACGGTGCGTCGAGCAGCTCGCCGAGGCGGGTGGCGAATCCGAGCTCGTTCCACAGCCCATGGCTGATGTGCGGGCACACCGGATAGAGCGCGCGCAACAGCACCGACAGGCCTTCGCGCAAGGCGGCGTTCGAAGCCGCGCTGCCGTCGTTGCTGAACTCCTCGAGCGCGTTCAGCAGCTTCATCGCACCCGACGCGACGGTGTTGTACTGCAGGCGGTCGTAGTCATGGCGGATCTGCTTCAACAGCAAGTGGACCTCGCGCCGCAGCGACTTCGCTTCGTTGCCGATGGCAGAGAAGTCTTCACCAGCGGCGCGCACGGCCGCCGCCTGCTTGACACCGAAGGCCCACAGGCGCCGGAGGTAGCGGAACGCTCCCTCGGCGCCGGAGTCGGACCAGGCGGCGCTCTGGTCTGGCGGGCCGGCGAACATCGTGAACAGGCGTGCGGTGTCGGCGCCGAACTTGCCGATGAACTCGCGCGGCTCGACGACGTTGTTCTTCGACTTGCTCATCTTCTCGATGCCGCCGAGCATCAAGGGCTGGCCGTCTTCCTTGGCAGTGGCACCGACGGGCGTGCCGCGCTCGTCGTGCCGGACGTCGACCTCGCTCGGGTAGTACCAGCGCTTCTTGCCTGCAGCGTCCTCGCGGTAGAAGCTCTCGTTGAGCAGCATGCCCTGGGTGAACAGTCTGGTGAAGGGCTCGTCGAACTTGACCAGGCCGATGTCGCGCATCGCCTTGGTCCAGAAACGGGCGTAGAGGAGGTGCAGCACGGCGTGCTCGATGCCGCCGATGTACTGGTCCATCGGCATCCAGTAGTCGTTGCGCGCGTCGACCATCCCGTCCTGCGCGTCGGGGCAGGCGTAGCGCATGTAGTACCAGGCCGAATCGACGAAGGTGTCCATCGTGTCGGTCTCGCGCTGCGCGGCGGCACCGCAACGCGGGCAGGCGACGTTCAGGAAGGCAGCATGCTTGCGCAGTGGGTTGCCGCTGCCGTCGGGCACCAGGGCTTCGGGCAGCACGACCGGCAGATCCTTTTCCGGCACCGGCACGTCGCCACAGGTGGGGCAATGGATGATCGGAATCGGCGTGCCCCAGTAGCGCTGGCGGCTGATGCCCCAGTCGCGCAGGCGCCATGTGGTCTTCTTCTCGCCCAGGCCCTGCAGCACGAGGAGGTCAGCCACCTTGTCGACGGCCTCCTTGTAGGTCAAGCCGTCGAGAACGCCTGAGTCGATGCAGCGGCCGCGCTGCTTGTCGGCGTACCAGTCCTGCCAGGCGGCGATGGAATAGGTCTGGCCGGGCAGGTCGATCACCGGCTTGATGCGCAGGTGGTACTTGCGGGCGAATGCGAAGTCGCGTTCGTCGTGCGCCGGCACACCCATCACGGCGCCGTCGCCATAGGCCATCAGCACGTAGTTGCCGACCCAGACGTCGATGGGCGCACCGGTGAGCGGATGGGTCACGGTCAGCCCAGTGGGCACGCCTTCCTTTTCCTTCGTGGCCAGCTCGGCCTCGGTCGTCCCGCCCTTGACGCAGGTTTCGATGAAGGTGGCCAGCGCCGGATTGGTCTTGGCAGCGTGGGCGGCGAGCGGATGTTCGGCTGCCACGGCGCAAAAGGTGACGCCCATGATGGTGTCGGCGCGCGTCGTGAAGACGTACATCCTGCCGTCGCCGATCAGCTGACGCTTGTCGTCGCGGATCTCATGCGGGAATGCAAAGCGCAGGCCTTCGCTCTTCCCGATCCAGTGTTCCTGCATCAAGCGGACCCGTTCGGGCCAGCCGTGCAGGTAGCCGGGACAGGCCGGGTCGGCGACGTTGGCCAGCAATTCGTCGGCGTACTTCGTGATCGCGAAGTAGTAGCCCGGAATCTCGCGCTTCTCGACCAGTGCGTCGGAACGCCAGCCGCGGCCGTCGATCACCTGTTCATTGGCGAGCACGGTCTGGTCGACCGGGTCCCAGTTGACGATCTGGGTCTTGCGGTACGCGATGCCCTTCTCCAGCATCTTCAGGAAGAACCATTGGTTCCACTTGTAGTAGCCGGGGTCGCACGTGGCGACCTCACGCGTCCAGTCGATGGCCATGCCCAACGGCTGCATCTGGGCCTTCATGTCGGCGATGTTCTGGCGCGTCCAGGCGGCGGGCGGCACGTTGTTGTCGATGGCCGCGTTCTCGGCCGGCAGGCCGAAGGCGTCCCAGCCCATTGGCATCAGCACGTTCATGCCCTGCATGCGCAGGTAGCGTGTCAGCATGTCGTTGATGGTGTAGTTGCGCACGTGGCCCATGTGCAACTTGCCGCTCGGGTAGGGCAGCATCGAGCAGGCGTAGAACTTGGGCTTGGTGGGGTCTTCGACGACGCTGTAGGCGTCGCGAGCGAGCCAATGGGCCTGGGCGGCCGCTTCGACTTCGGCGGGGACGTATTTTTCGTTCATCCGCCGGATTGTAGAAGTGGGCCTTGTTCGCTTAACGCCGCGCTTCGGTGACGAACCCGATGCGGGACAGCCCCGCCTTCTGGATCATCGCGATCAGTTCGGCCACCTGGCCGTAGGGCACCTTTTGATCGGCGCGTAATTGCACTTCCAGTTGCGGATTGGCTTTGGCGGCCAGGCCGATACGCCGTGCCAGTGCATCCCGGTCCAGCATCTCGTCGCCGAAGAACAGCTTGCCCTCGGCATCGATGGCCAGGGCGATGAAGCTCGGCGCACTGGTCGGCGTGGCGCTGTCTGTCTTGGGCAGGTCGAGCTTCAGGCTGGAAGTCATCAAGGGCGCAGTGATGATGAAGATCACCAGCAGCACCAGCATCACGTCGATCAGCGGCGTCATGTTGATGTCGCTCATCGGCGCCGGCCGCGCGCTGCGTTCGAGTCGGCCGAAGGCCATCTCAGTGCTCCACCGCGGCCACAGCCAGCCACGCCGCAGGCAACGGGCGACGCCAAGCGAACGCCGTGGAACCGGCTGTGCCGGGCCAGTGGCGTTGCCTTCTGGGGGGAGGCGCCGCAGGCGCTTCGGGCGGGGTCATTTCGCTTGGTCGATGCGCATTTCGCGCAAGTCGTGCGCGAAGCCTTCGAGTTCGGCCTCCGCGGCGCCAACCCATTTGCCGAACAGGTTGTAGGCCAGCACCGCCGGGATGGCAACGGCCAATCCCGCGGCGGTCATGATCAGCGCCTCACCGACCGGCCCGGCGACCTTGTCGATGGTGATCGTGCCGGCGGCGGCGATGCTGGCCAGGGCGTGGTAGATCCCCCACACGGTGCCAAACAGGCCGATGAAGGGAGCCGTGCTGCCGATCGAAGCCAGCAGCACCTGGCCGAACTGCAGGTGGGCGAGGCCGCGGTGCAAAGCGTCGCGCAGGCGCCGTGTGAGCTGTGAGTCGAGGTGCGCGCCGGTGTCGAGGGTGCCGGGCAAGGGGCTCGCGGTGGCCGCGTCCAGCAGGGGCAGCAGGACCTGTTCGCGATCGAGCTCGGCCAGACGCCGACGGCCTTCGTCCAGCCCTGGCGCCGCCCAGAAGGCAGGCACCGCGCGGGCCACGTCGCGTCGCGCGCGCTGCAGCACCCACAGCTTCCACAGGATAGTGACCCACGCGCTGACCGACATCGCCAGCAGCAGCAGGGTGACCGCGCGGCCGACGGCATCGCTCGTGTTCCAGAAGGCGCCGAAGCCGTCCATGACGATCCTCAGCTCAGTCCGAGGACATGGTCCATGCCGAACAGGCCGCTGGTCTTGTCGGCGAGGAAGCGTGCGGCGCGCAGACTGCCCTGCGCGTAGGTGGCGCGGCTGGCGCTGCGGTGGGTGATCTCGATGCGCTCGCCGGTGCCGCAGAACATGACGCTGTGGTCGCCGACGATGTCGCCGCCGCGCACGGTGGCAAAGCCGATGGTGCTGGGGTCGCGTTCCCCAGTGACGCCTTCGCGGCCATAGACCGCGCAGTCTTTCAGATCGCGCCCGAGCGCGGCGGCCACCACTTCGCCCATCTTCAGTGCGGTGCCGCTCGGGGCATCGACCTTGTGCCGGTGATGGGCTTCGACGATCTCGATGTCGTATCCCTCGGCCAGTGCGCGCGAGGCCATGTCGAGCAGCTTGAAGACCACGTTGACGCCGACGCTCATGTTCGGCGCCATCACGATGGCGATGTGGCGCGCATGGGCTTCGATCTCGGCCTTGTGCGCGTCGCTGAAACCGGTGGTGCCGATGACCGCCTTGACGCCGAGCTCGCGACACACCGCCAGTTGAGCCAAAGTGCCCTCGGGGCGCGTGAAATCGATCAGTACCTGCGCGTCGGCCAGGCCGGCGTGCAGGTCGGCGCCGATATCCAGCGTGCCCGCAAGCACGCAATCGGGTGCGGCATTCACGGCTTCTATCAACATCTGGCCCATGCGGCCAGACGACCCCGCTACTGCAATGCGCAGCGGCGCCCGGCTCATTGCGGTTCGAGCGGCGGGTACGGCCGGTTGGCGCCCAGGGGCTGCGCTGCGGCCGTGCTTTCACCCTTGAGCGGCGGAGGCAGGGCCTTGCGCTGCTCGTCGGTCAGCGCCAGCACCGGCTCGGACGATCCGGACGACCGTGCCGGCCGCAACGAGCCGACGAAGTCCCGCTCCGAAGGCAGTTCGGGAGCCTCCAGGCGTTCCAGCACGTCGCCCTTGAAGAATGCCACCACGCTGCGCCGCTGCGGCTCCACGCCCTGGCGCCGCATCGTGAAGACGTAGTCCCAGCGCTCGGCGTGGAAGGCACTGGTCAGCAAGGGCGAACCGAGCAGATCACGCACCTGGTCGCGGGTCATGCCGGGCTTGACGTTGGCGGCCAGTTCCTTGGTGATCACATTGCCCTGCATCACATCGATGCGGTAAGGCGTGATCGCACCGAACAGGCGATCACCCTGGAGCGAGCTGCAGCCGGCGTTCAGGAGCGCCAGAGCGGCAATCGCACTGGCCGCGAGGCGGCGGGAAATGGAGGTGCGGGGCATGGACGAACGCGTGTCGAGTGCCCTCGCCGCGTTGCTCTGGCTATGATGCGATGCATTCTAGCGGCCCGACCCGTTTCCACGCGCCACGATGACCCACGCCGACGAACTCAAGAGCAGCGGCCTGAAGGCGACCCTGCCGCGCATCAAGATCCTCGAGGTCTTCCAGCGCAGTGCGGTGCGCCACCTCACGGCCGAGGATGTCTACAAGGCCCTGCTGACCGAGGGCGCCGATGTCGGCCTGGCCACGGTGTACCGCGTGCTGATGCAGTTCGAACAGGCGGGCCTGCTCAAGCGTAGCCACTTCGAGAGCGGCAAGTCGGTTTTCGAGCTGAACGAAGGCCAGCATCACGATCACCTGGTCTGCATGACCTGCGGCCGCGTCGAGGAGTTCTACGACGCCGAGATCGAGGCGCGCCAGCGTGCCGTTGCCCAGGAGCGCGGTTTCGCGCTGCACGACCACTCGTTGGCCCTCTACGCGGCCTGCACCAAGAGCGACTGCGCACACCGGCCGAAATAGCCCTCAGCCGTCGGTCGGGTGGTCCATCGCGTTCTGGTGGCGGCGCACGAATTCGGCGTAGGTGTCGATGCCACGCAGTTGCAGCACCGTGTTGCGCACCGCGGCTTCGACCAGCACGGCCAGGTTGCGGCCTGCGTCGACCGCGATCACCACCTTGCGCACGGCCACGCCCAGGATGTCTTCGAACAGGGGCTCGTAGGGCAGGCGCTCGAACTCGCGCTCCATGGTCTCCTTGCGCACCAGGTGGACCAGCAGCTTCAGCCGCATCTTCCGGCGCACGGCTGTTTCGCCAAAGATGGCCTTGATGTCCAGCAGGCCGATGCCGCGCACCTCCAGCAGGTTGAGCAGCAGGGCTGGGCAGCGGCCTTCGAGGGCGGTTTGCGAGATGCGATACAGGTCGACCGCGTCATCGGCGACCAGACCGTGGCCGCGCGAGATCAGCTCCAGGCCGAGCTCGCTCTTGCCCAGGCCCGACTCGCCCGTCAGCAGCACGCCCAGGCCGAGGATGTCCATGAACACCCCGTGCCGCGTGGTGCGCTCGGCGAACAACTGGGCCAGGTAGGCGCGCACCACGTCGATCACGTGGCCGGCCGATTCGGCCGTGACGAAGAGCGGGATCTCGGCGCGGTCGCACATCGCCACCAGGCGATTCGGCGGCGCCTGGCCGTCGGCGACGATGATCATCGGGGGCTCCAGCGTCACGATGCGTGCGACGCGTCGAGCGATCACGTCTTCGCTGTCCTCGCTGAGGTAGGCGACCTCGCGACGGCCGACGATCTGGACCCGATAGGGATGGATGTAGTTCAGGTAGCCGATCAGATCGGCAGCCGAGCGGGCATCGCGCACCGCGGCTTCGTCGAAGCGCCGTTCGGGGTGGGCGTGGCCGGCGACCCACTCCCAATGCAGGGCCTGACGGTGTTCTTCAAAGAGCGCCTCGGCACTGATCGAGGTGGGCTTCATGCGTTGCAGCCCGCCACGCTGTTCACGCCACCGACTTCAGCGGCTCCCAGTCGGCTATCAGCTTGTGCAGCGCCGCGGCGCTGGGCTCGGTCTTCAGGCGCTCACGCAACGCGCGGTCCGAAAGCATCTCGGCAATCTCGGACAGGATGTCCAGGTGGCGCTGTGTGGCCGCTTCGGGCACCAGCAGGAAGATCAACAGCGAGACGGGTTCATCGTCCGGGGCATCAAACGAGATCGGCTGCTGTACGCGCAGCACAGCGGCGAGCGGGTTCTTCAGGCCCTTGATGCGCCCGTGGGGAATGGCCACGCCATGACCCAGCCCGGTCGAACCCAGGCGTTCACGGGCGAACAGGTTATCGGACACCGTGGCGCGGGCGATCGAATGCTGGTTCTCGAACAGCAGGCCGGCCTGCTCGAAAGCGCGCTTCTTGCTCGTCGCCTCGACGTCGACCATGACATTCGTGGCGGGCAGGATGGTGGCGAGTCGGTTCATCGTTGGCGTTCCTTCCGCATCGCACAACGCACGGGGACTCCGGCGGCTGACTGCGGGAACTGTGACAGGACGTTGAATTATAGGAATCCGCCCTCGGTGCGCGTGCTTTGTCACTGGAGCAGGCGCTCGGTTGTTGCGCATTTGCTGCGCTGCGTCACCAAGCTCGACGCCGGACAATCAAAAGCGGCCCGCAGGCCGCTTTTGAGTATTCACTTACTTTCGTTCAAGCGCTTGCATCAACGCGCTTGGGCGAATCGTGATGGTGGTTCTGGACGCGATCCTTGTGGCGCATCACCTGGCGATCCAGCTTGTCCATCAAGGTGTCGATGGCGGCGTACAGGTCTTCACTGGCATGTTCGACATAGATGTCGCGCCCCTTCACATGCAGGGTCACCTCGGCCTTCTGCCTTCGTTCCTTTTCCTTCTGCTTCTCGACCGTCAGCAGCACGGTGATGTCGACCACCTGGTCGAAGTGCCGGGTCACGCGGTCCAGCTTGGTCAGCACGTACTCGCGCAAGGCCGGGGTCACTTCGAGGTGGTGTCCGCTGATCGTCAGGTTCATCAGGTCCTCCTTGGGTAAGGATCGGAAGGGTGGGAAGCGTTGCAACAACGCTGCGAGGGGATGGGGGGAGCGCGGGAGAAGGCTAAAGAGGCGGTGGCGTAGCGGCCAGGGCGGCGGGTTCAGTGTGCCGGCGGTCGGGTGGGCTGGCAAGGTGCCTCGGATCCTTTGCGCCGGCCTTGCGTGCCGTAATCGTGACAGTTGGCGACCAGCGCATGCGGGCCATACTGACACCGTTTCGACTCCTTGTGCGGTGCCATAATCGATCGTCTTTGTACGGAGACAAGTTTGGACCAGAGTCACCCTCGGTGACCGTCCGCTCCAGCCTCTGACGGTCGCCGAGTTGACCGTGGCGCGATGGGGTGAGGCGGTGCCGACCCGCCAACACACCCGCCTGCTGCGCGCCGCCGTGCGCTGGAGCCGCGATCCATGCTCAACGTCTTCACGCTGGTCAACGGCCGGCTGGTCCAGGAAGAGATCGACAGTGCCGATGCCCTGGGCCATGTGCGTCCGGTGTGGGTTGACCTGGAGTCGCCGACCGCTGACGAAAAGGCCTGGGTCCATGCACGGTTCGGCATCGCCATTCCAGACGACATCGTTGACGATGACCTCGAGGAATCGGCTCGCTTCTACGAGGAAGACAACGGCGAGCTGCACATCCGCTCCGACTTCCTGATCGACGACGATGTGACGCCGCGCAACGTGCGCGCGGCCTTCATCTTGTACCAGCAGGTGCTGTTTTCAGTGCACGCTGAAGACCTGCCGGTGTTTCGCCTGCTGCGACTGCGCGCCAGGCGCATCCCGGCGCTGATCGAAGACGCCAAGGACGTCCTGCTCAAGCTCTATGACGCCGATGCCGAATACAGCGCCGACGCGCTCGAAGGCATCTACGACGCGCTCGAAGCCGTGGGGGCCGGCGTGTTGAAGCAGGATGTCGACGACCGGGCCGCGGGCGCCGCGCTGGCGGCCATCGCCAAGGAGGAAGACCTGAACGGGCGCATCCGGCGCAACGTCATGGACACGCGGCGTGCAGTCAGCTTCATGATGCGCAGCCGCCTGCTCAACGCCGAGCAGTTCGAGGAGGCGCGGCAGATCCTGCGCGACATCGACTCGCTCGACAGCCACACCGCGTTCCTGTTCGACAAGATCAACTTCCTGCTGGACGCCACCGTCGGCTTCATCAACATCAACCAGAACAAGATCATCAAGATCTTTTCGGTTGCCAGCGTCGCGTTGCTGCCGCCGACCCTGATCGCCAGCCTGTACGGCATGAACTTCCGCCACATGCCCGAGCTCGACTGGACACTCGGCTATCCGTTCGCGATCGGCCTGATGGCGGTGTCGGTGGCGGTGCCTCTGTTCTACTTCCGGCGCAAGGGCTGGCTGCGGTAACCAAACGAACGCCAAGCCGACGTGCGGAAGCTCACACGCGATTTTCGAGGGGGCTGCTTAGACTTCTGCCATGAAACAGCAACGCATCCCCCTCTTCGGCGCTCTCATGCTGGCGGGCCTGCTGGCATCGACCGGCGCGCAGGCGCAATTCAAGACCACGCCGGAAGTTGGCGGCGCCTTCCAGCGGCCTTCGCCGGCCGAGACGCCCCTGGAATACCGCAGCGATGGCGCGCGGCACCTCTACGCCGCCTACGGCAAGCAGATCCACAAAGGCAAGATGCCACCGCTGCTGTATGGCATCGCGATCATCGAAACCGAGATCGCCTCCGACGGCTCCGTGCAGAACGTGCGCGTCGTGCGCCAGCCTGCGGCTGCCGAGGTCGCCCCTTGGGCCGTCGAGATGATCAAGAAGGCCAGTCCGTTCCCGCCGCCGGCCAAGATGGGGTCGGTGAAATACACCGAGATCTGGCTCGTCCACAAGAGCGGCAGTTTCCAGCTCGACACGCTCACCGAAGGCCAGCGCTAAGCGTTAGGCGTTGGCGCGGCGCTTGAGCCAGCGCATCAACCCGCCCACCGCGGGCAGCTTCTCGTAGAGTTCTTCGGCAGCGTCCCAATAGTCGCGGTGCGTCGCAACGCGGCCGTCTGCGGCAAAGCGCAGTTGCGTCGCGCCGCGTATGCGCTGATCGGCGCCCGGCGCGAAACGCCTGAAGCGGAACAGGAAATCCCAGGTCAGGAAGCACTGGTCGCCGTCGACGACGATGTCGTGCACGACAAAGCGAGGGCCCTCCAGCGCGCGGTACATGTGAGCGAATACGGCCGTGATCGCGAGGACGCTCTGCACGTCGTTGAACGGGTCCTTGAAGCGCGCGTCCTCGCTGTAGAACTCCCCGATCCGCGCCAGGTCTGCGAGGCTCAACTGCTCGAAGAAGGCCACTATCCGAGCCACGCGCGCATCGTCTGACCGCGCCACGTTCACAGGCCCGTCGAGCGGCGGATCGCCGCGAAATAGGCACCGTCGCTCAGGAAGCGCAGCGCCTTCAGCCACAGGGTGAAGCGCTTCGGGAAGTGGATCTCGAAGCGGCCTGCCTCCCAGCCGGCAACGATTTCCCGCGCCGCCTCGTCAGGGCCGATCAGGGCCGGCATCTTGAACCGGTTTCCCGCGGTCAGCGGTGTCTCGACGAAGCCCGGGTTGATGACCGACACCCCGACGCCCAGGGGCCGCAGGTCGAGGTACAGCGTCTCGGCCAGGTTGATCAGGGCTGCCTTGGTCGGGCCATAGGCCAGGGCGTTGGGCAGGCCGCGGTAGCCCGCGACGCTGGCCACCAGGCTGATATGCGCAGGCGTCCCCGCGGCCGCCTGCCGCAGCACCTGGGGCAGCACCGCGTCGAGAAGGTACAGCGCCCCGGTCACGTTGACTGCCTGGTGTCTGAGCATCTCGTCCAGATCGTAGGCGCTCGCGCGCTGGGCCCTGTAGTGTCCGGCGCAGTACATCACGAGATCGATGCGGCCATGGCGGGCTACGATCTGCGTCGCGGCGGTGTTGATCGCGGTGCGGTCGGTCACGTCCAGCGCCAGCGCGTGGGTGCGCTCCCTACCTGCGCTGAAGGTCGCCAAGGTTGTCGCGTTGCGCGCTGACACGATCACCGTCGCGCCGGCCGAGTGCAAGCGCTCGGCCGTGGCGCGGCCGATGCCAGTGGAGGCACCGACCAGCCAGACCACCTGGCCAGCCCAGCGCGCGATGCGCGGATTCAAGGTCATCGGTGGGTCCGCTCAGGGTTTGCTGAAGGCCAGCGTCACTTCGCCCAGGGTGATGCCGAACTTGCTCATCACCGCCTTGTTGAGCATCACGCGCTCGTCCATCAGGTACATCCAGTCGTCGAACTGCACTTCCCACACGCGGCCGTCGATGGGCAGCGCCAGTGTGTAGCGCCAGTTCAGCGCGTTGCCCGCGGCCCGGCCGACGGCCTCACCCACGACGTCATCGGCACGGCCGCTGTAGCGGCCGTTGCCGTGGTCCGTAAGGCGCCAGACACGCCGTTCCGTCTTGCCGTTGCTGTAGCTGAAGTCTTCTTCGAGCACGCCCTGGTCGCCGTTCCAGCTGCCGGTCATCCTGACGCTGAAGCGCCGCAGCACCTTGCCCGAACGGTCGGTGAAGAGGCCCTGGGCACTGAGTGGGCCACTGAAGTACTGGCGCAGGTCGAGGCGCGGTGTCTCGGCGGCGTAGTCGGCCGGTGTCGGGGCGATGGCGCAGGCCACGAGGCTCAAGGCGCCGGCGCATGCGACGATCGCCGCGCGGCGGGATGGCAAAGCCGTGCTCATGTGATTTCCCCGTGTGGTGTGCGCATCCAGGCGCCGTAGAGCAGTACCGCGGCCACCAGCTTGAGCGCACAGGGCAGCAGCCCGTAGGCCAGCGCCAGCGCCTTCAGTGCGCCCGCGTCGCGCGCCCCGGGCGCGTAGCCGAAGGCGCCGAGCAAGGGCAGGGCCAGCCCGGCGGCGAGTGCGAGGTTGAGCTTGCTCGCGAAATTCCACCAACCGAAGTAGGCCCCTTCGGCGTGGCCGCTGTGCCCTGCACGCTGGATCACGCCGGTCAGCAAGGCGCCGGGCAGGGCCAGGTCGGCGCCCAGCGCGAGGCCGCTGGCCAGACAGACCACCGTGAACGGCACCAGGTCGCCCGGGCCGAGCGCCACTGCCCCGATGAAGGCCACGATGGCCAGCAACATGCCGGCCAGCCAGGCGCGCGCCAGGCCAAAGCGCGCCACGGCATGGACCCACAGGGGCATCGACAGAGCGCCGGCCGCGAAATAGCTGAACAGGAACAGCGGCTCGTAGCTCGGCAACTGGAGTCGGTCGCGGATGAAGAACAACACCAGGGTGGCGGGTAGCGCACTGGCGATCCCGTTGACGATGAACACCAGCAGCAGGCGTTGGAACGCCGGATTGGCCAGCGGCAGGCGCAGCGACGGCGCGCGCGGCGCCTTGGCCGCGATCGCACCACGTGGCGCGATCGCCAACAGGGCCAGGCCGCAGGCCAGCGCGATCGCGAACACGGCACTGGTCACGCCCAGACCCGCCAGCGAGGGCAGCACACTGGCCACCAACACGCCGGCCAGGGCCAAGCCTTCGCGCCAGGCCATGATCCGCGCGCGCTGGGTGGCATCGCCGCCGAGCCGAGCGCCCCAGGCCTGGTGAAGGACGGACAGCACGCTGTACGACAGGTAGGTCAGTGCCAGCAGCGCGCCACACCACGCGAGCAAGGCTGCAGGCTCGCGCACCGGCGGGAAGAACAAGCCGTGAAAGCCGAGCGCCAGGACCACGGCTGCTGCGCTGGCCAGCGCCAGCACGCGACGCGCGGAGTGCGCAAACCAGGTGTCGGCCCAGCGACCGATCCAGGGGTCGGCGAAGGCATCCAATAGGCGTGCGCCGAGCAGCAGGGCGCCCAGAGCGGCAAGCGGCACGCCGAACACCGTCGCGTAATGGTTGGGCAGCACGACGTAAAGCGGCAGCGCGACGAAGGCCAGCGGCAGGCCGAGTGCCCCGTAGCTCAGGCCTTGTTGCAGGCCGCCGCGGGCGGTCGCTGTACCGATCGGCGGCGCCAGGTTCACGGTGCAGACCCGAGCAGGGCGTTGCGCAGCTGCGGCTCCGAGGTTCGGGGCGACAGCCAGATGCCGAAGAACAAGCGCGCGAAGCTCGCATCGCGCAACTCGCCGATCAGCCCGCCATTAACGTGAAAGCGCACCCCCTCGCCGGGACGGTGCACGCCGGTGATGCGATCGCCTGGCTGCACGTCGGGAAACAAGGCCTTCATCCCGGTCAGCCAGCGTTCGCCGTCAGCGGCGCTGATTTCGGCGACACGCTTCATCTCGGTCAGTGACCGCTCGGCGATCAGCGCGCCCTTCAGAGGGCGCGCGTACTCGATCTCCAGTGCAGCATTGGTCCGCAAGGCGTCGTCTGCCCGCAGCGGGGCCAGCGTCCACAGGCGGATGTCGTAGACGTGCAGGCCGAAGAAACGCAGTCGACCCTGGCCTTGGAGGCGCGCGCCGGGGAGATCGGTTCGGACCTCGCTCGGCGCCGGCCCATTGGCCTGGGCGACCACCGTGGGCACCCACAATGCGGCAAGCACGCTCAACAGCGCCTTGCGCCGCGCAGGCGCCTCAGGGCTTGCGCAGCGTGAACTGGATGACATCGGTGTTGCCGCCTTCGAAGGCGGCTTCGCAATAGGCCAGGTAGAACTCCCAGATGCGCATGAAGCGGGTGTCGAAGCCGATGCGTCGCACGCGCGACTCTTCGGTCAGGAAGCGCTGGCGCCAGCGGCGCAGCGTCTCGGCGTAGTCGGCGCCGAAGGCCAGCTCCCTGATCACTTCAAAGCCGGCAGCGCGTGCCTGTGCGCGGAACTGGCTCGGGCTGGGCAACAGACCGCCCGGAAAGATGTACTGCTGGATGAAATCGGTGCCGGCCACGTAGCGCTCGAACAGGTCGTCGCGGATGGTGATGGTCTGGATGCAGGCACGCCCGCCGGGCTTGAGCTTGTCGCGCAACGTGGCGAAGAAGCCGGGCCAGTACTCGCGGCCGACGGCCTCGAACATCTCGATCGATGCGATCGCGTCGAACGGGGCATCGTCGATCTCGCGGTAGTCCTGCAGGCGCAGATCGGTGCGCTCGGCGAGGCCGGCCGCGTGAAGGCGGCGCTGCGCGTAGTCCAACTGCTCGGTGGACAGGGTCACGCCAGTCACTTCGATGCCGAACTCGCCGGCCGCCTTTTCCGCCAACGCGCCCCAGCCGCAGCCGATCTCGAGCAGGCGCTGGCCGGGCCGCAACCCGCACTCGGCAATGGCGCGCCGCACCTTGGCGTGCTGCGCATCGGGCAGGCTTCGCGTGAGGTCGCCGTCGAACCAGGCGCTCGAGTAGTTCATCGTCTCGTCGAGCCAGAGGCGGTAGAACGGGTTGCCGAGGTCGTAGTGGGCCTGGATGTTCTTACGGCTGCCGCGGCGCGAATTGCGATGCAGCAGGTGCTTGAGGCGGAACAGCAGACGCCCGCCCCAGTGGCCGTAGACGACGCGCTCGACGGCGTCTCGGTTGGCCACGAAGAGCTTCATCAGGGCCGCCAGGTCGGGCGTGCTCCAGTCGCCGGCGATGTAGCTTTCGGCGAAGCCGATGTCACCCGAGCGGAGTGCGGAGGCGCAGACGTTCCAGTTGGCCAGGCGCATGGCGGCGGTCGGGCCGCCGTCGTCGGCGGCGCCGAAGCGGGCTTGAGCGCCGTCGGGCAGTTGCACGTCGAGGCGACCGCGGCGCAGGCCGGCCAGAAGGCGGAGCACCGCGCGCGCCGCGATCGGTGCGGTGGGCGGCAGTGTGAAGGGGGAACTGGAGGACAGGCTGGTCACGGCGGTACTGCTTCGGTCTGGCAACGGGCGAGGGTGGGTTCGGGGCGTCAGCGCGTCACGAACACGTCGGGGGTGGCGGGCTTTCGCACCAGGGGCACGCGCTTGACCCACAGGCGCAGCGCCTGCCAGTGGATGCGCAGGATCACGCTCAGGGTCATCAGTGGCTGCCCGAAGAATGCCGCGCGCTGGCGGGCGGGCGTCGCCGCGCTGAACCTGCCGCTGACGCTGGTGATCAGCAAGGGGCCGTCGACGTCGTGGTGTTCGACCCGGGCCACGATCCGATCGTCGCTGCGCGCGAAGCGGAAGCGGTACTGCCCCTCGACATGGCAGAAGGGCGAGACATGGAAGACCTTGGCGGTGACCTGTTCGCGCCCCCAATCCAGCGCGCGACCGGACAGCAGGTAGCAGTGGCGTTCGCCGAAAGTGTTGTTGACCTCGGCCACGATCGCGGCGAGCGAACCATCGGCGCGCTCGCAGTACCAAAAGCTCACCGGCTTGAAGGCGTAGCCGAGCACGCGCGGGTAGGTCTGCAGCCAGACTTCGCCGTCGGCATCACCAACGCCCTCGCGCGCGAGCTGCTCGTCGAGCCAGGCGAGGCAGTCGTCGCGGCCATCGCCGTGGTCACGATCGTGGAAGGCAAGCAGACCGAAGCGCCCGCGCGCCAGGGCGGGGTCGGCCTGCCTGCGCAGTGAGCGCAGCGGCAGCAGCAGGAAGTAGGTCGGGTAGTCGAAGCGGTGCCGGGCCGGGCGCAGGCGCAGGTGATGCACCCTGCCGATGGCCAGTTGCGCGCGTGCGCCGATGGGGTTCACGCCGCCACGCCCATGCCGGCCTGCGCCGCCCAGCGGGCCCGCAGGCCATCCACCACCGCCAGACCCGACATCAGGCCATCCTCATGGAAGCCGTAGCGCGTCCAAGCGCCGCAGAACCAGACATGAGAGCGACCCTGAAGGGCAGGCACGTGGCTCTGGGCCCGCACGGCAGCGCGGTCGAACACCGGGTGGTCGTACTCCCACTCGCCTAGTACAGCCTGCGGGCGGATCGGCCGCAATGGATTCAGCGACACCATCACGGGCGTCTGCCAAGGCAGGGGCTGCAGGCGGTTGATCAGGTAGTGCAGGCAGACACCGGCGGCCTCCTGGCCGCGCTTGGCGGTGCGTTCGCAGTTCCAGGCCGCCCAGGCGCGTCGCCGCTGCGGCAACACCGACGGGTCGGTGTGCAGCACGGCACGGTTGGTGTGATAGCGGATCGCGCCGAGCACGGCGCGCTCTTCGGGGCTGGCGTCGGCGAGCAATGACAAGGCCTGGTCGCTGTGGCAGGCCAGCACGACCTCGTCGAAACGCTCGCTGCCGTCGTCTGTCGCGACCATTACGCCCGCAGTGCCTGCGCCTGGCGGCAGGCGCCGCACTGCGCGCACCGGCGTGGCCAGACGCTGGTCGACGATCGATCCGAGCATCTTCTCGACATAGCATCTCGATCCACCACGCACCGTGCGCCACTGGGGCCGATCGCGCAACTGAATCAGGCCGTGGTTGTGGCAGAAGCGCAGCATCGTGCTGACCGGGAAGCGCGACATCTGCTCGGTCGGACAGGACCAGATGCAGGCGATCATGGGCAGGAAGTAGCCTTCGCGAAAGCTGCGTCCGAAGCGGTGCCGGTCGAGGAAGTCAGCGATCGGCTCGTCCAGGTCGGCCTCGCCGCCGCGTGTCGCAATCGCCGTGGCGAGGTGGTTGAACCGCAGCACGTCGGCCATCATGCCCAAGAAGGATGGCGACATCAGGTTGGCGCGTTGCGCAAACACGCCGTTGAGGTCGCTGCCGCACCATTCCCAGTCGAGGTGTGGCGCCTGGACCGAGAACGACATGTCGGACGGTGCGCTCGTCACACCGAGCCGATCGAAGAGCGCGATCAGTTGAGGGTAGGTGCGCTCGTTGTAGACCAGGAAGCCGGTGTCGACGCCATGCACGACGCCTTCGAGCCGCACATCGACCGTGTGGGCATGCCCGCCGAACCAGGCCTCGGCCTCGTACAGCGTGACGGCAGCCTCGGCGGCCACGCCGTGGGCAACGGCGAGCCCTGAGATCCCCGAGCCGATGACAGCAACCCGGCGCAAGGCTCAGGCCCGCCAAACAAAAGGGGTACCGCGAGATGCGGTACCCCTGGCTGAAAAGATTGCTGTGCGGCGCCCCGGAGCGAAGGAGGGAGGGAGGGAGGAGGAGGAGGAGCGCTCCGGGATTGCAGCCAGAGGAACTGGAAGGCTGCGCAGCAATGAAAACCGTACCTTCGCATGGACCCCCGCAAGCGTGCGAAGTTCCCGAAAACACATTGCAACGACCTGTGTCGTTGACGGCATTGGAGGAGAGGTTGAACTCATTGGTTCAAAACAATACTCTATTGTGTTCGTCTATGTCAAAGATGACCATAGCCTGAATTTGTGCGGGTCTTTCGTATGTTTTAAGCATAACTGTCCAATACAAAGTATCGTCATCGTGTTTGAAATCAAGCGGTCTCAAAGGCCAGAACAGTCTCAATTACGCACGGCGAAGGCAAAGGGATGCAGGTGCAAGCGAGCTACTCGGCGCGGCCGATCACGATGTCGATAGCGGCCGTCGAGCGCGATACAGGCTTGAGCAAGGACACCCTGCGCGTCTGGGAGCGGCGCTACGGTTTCCCGTTGCCCGCGCGCGATCTGATGGGCGAGCGCATCTACCCCTTCGACCAGGTCGAGCGACTGCGCACCATCAAGCGCCTTCTCGATGCTGGCCACCGCCCGGGGCGGATCGTCTCGATGACGCCAGCCGATCTCGATCAGCTGACGACGATCACCGGCGTGCGAAGTGCCGTCGTGGGGCCCGTCGACGGCGCAGGCGACGCACCCGACTTGGCCGCCTTCATGACGAACATCCGCGAGCACGACGGCGAGCTTCTGCGCCGGGCGATGGCCCGCAGCCTGTCGCGCATCGGTCTCGGTCGCTTTGTGCTGGACGTCGTCGCCCCCCTCAACACCTTGGTCGGCGAAGCCTGGATGCAGGGCCGCCTGGAAGTGTTCGAGGAACACTTCTACACCGAGTCGGTCCAGGTGGTGCTGCGCAATGCTCTGCACCATCTGCCGGCGTCTGGCGCGGCACGGCCCCGCGTGTTGCTGGCCACGGTGCCCGGTGAGCCGCACGGCCTCGGCCTGTTGATGGCCGAGGCTTTGCTGGCTCTCGAGGGCTGCAGTTGCACCTCGCTCGGTGTGCAGACGCCGGTGTGGGACATCGTGCGGGCGGCGACAGCCTTTCGCAGCGAGATCGTGGCATTGAGCTACACCGGCTGCACCAATCCGCATCAGGTCATCGACGGGCTGGCCGAGTTGCGCAACAAGCTGCCTGCTCAGACTGCGCTGTGGGCCGGGGGCAGCGCCCCGGTCCTGCAGCGGCGTGCTGTTCGTGGCGTGCGCGTGCTGCCCAGCCTGCACGATGTGGCGGCCGCATTGGCCGACTGGCGCCAGGGCACGCCCGGGGCGACGTGACGCGCCTGCGCCGGACCCTCTCTAGAATCGAGGCGCATTCAGCAAGGACTCGCGATGCTTTATCCCGAACTTTTCAGGCAGCTTGAATCGGTGCGCTGGAACATGGAGCACGACATCCCCTGGAGCCGTTTCGATGCCGCGGCGCTGAGCGAGGAGCAGGCGCAGACGATCAAGATGAACGCCATCACCGAGTGGGCAGCGCTGCCGGCCACCGAGATGTTCCTGCGCGACAACAAGGACGACAGCGACTTTTCTGCCTTCATGAGCGTGTGGTTCTTCGAGGAGCAGAAGCATTCCCTGGTGCTGATGGAGTACCTGCGCAGGTTTCGGCCCGATCTGGTGCCCAGCGAAGCCGAGTTGCACGCGGTGCGCTTCGAATTCGACCCGGCGCCGGCACTCGAGACCCTGATGCTGCACTTCTGCGGCGAGATTCGCCTCAACCACTGGTACCGCCGCGCCGCCGAGTGGCACACCGAGCCCGTCATCAAGGCGATCTACGAAACCCTGGCCCGCGACGAAGCTCGCCATGGCGGCGCCTACCTGCGCTACATGAAGCGCGCGATGCACAAGTTCGGCGACGAGGCGCGCGCCGCCTTCGCCAAGGTCGGCGTGCTGATGGCCAGCGCGCGGCGCACCGCGCAGGCATTGCACCCGACCAACCTGCACGTCAATGTCAAGCTGTTCCCGCGCGACACCATCCAGTCACGTCTGCCCGACCCGGCCTGGCTTGAGCAGTGGCTGGACAAGCAGATCCAGTTCGATGCCGTCTGGGAGAACAAGGTCGTTGAACGCATCCTGCACAACATGAGCCTGCTGATGGAGCGCAGCTTTGCCAGCGTGCAGGAACTCAATCGCTACCGCAAGGAGCTGCTGCGTTCGTTGGCGCCGCCAGACGCGCCAGCGGCGGCCTGAGCGCGGGCCTCGACGAGCGGCTCAGGCGCCTGCTCTTGCCCGCTCCTGGTCCTGGTAGGCCTTGCGGTCGGCATCGACGCGTTGTGCCGAGGGACGCTGTGCGACCAGCTTGCTGTAGCTCTTCCAGTCGACGCCGTGCGCAGCGAGCAGGTCTTCGCCGTAGATGATCTTGCTGGACAGAGCCACCAAGGGCAGCGTGACGTAGGCCGCGCAGTCTGCGATCGTGAAGGTGTCGCCGGCCACGAAGGGGTCGAAGCTCGCCAGGCGCTTGAAGGCGGGAATGTTCCGATCGAGCAGCTTGCGCACACGCGCCTTCTGCGAATCGCCGATCGTGCCGCCGAAGAAGGCCTGCGTGTACAGCTCACGCGCCACGAGTTCGAGGTGCAGGTCGATGAAGAGTGCCAGCTCCCGCACCTTCGCAGCTGCCCAGGGCTCGGCTGGCAGCAGGGCCGGGGTCGGCGCGAGCGCCTCGAGGTACTCGACGATCGCGCTGCTCTCACACAGGGTGCCGAGTTCGGTGCGGATGAAGGGCACCTTGCCCAGCGGCGACGCTGACAGCAGGTCCTCGGGCTTCTGGCCCGGTGCGACCAGCTCTTCGGCGAAAGGCAGGCCCTTCTCCAGCAGCACCAGCTTGACCTTGTTGACATAGTTCGACAGCGCGAATCCGCACAGGGTGATGCTCATGGAGTTTCCTCGGAGGTGGGTGTCAACGCCTGCTGACCAGGGTGATGCCGAGCACTACCGCCGCGACGGCGATGCCCAGGCGGATGGTAAGAGGCTCGCCGAGCAAGGCCACCCCGGCCGCCAGTCCTGCCACCGGCGTCAGCAGCGTGAAGCTTGCCAGGCGCGTGGCCGGGTAGTGGCGCACCAGCCAGAACCACAGCAGGTAGCTGGCGAAGCTCACGATCACGGTCTGGAAAGCCAGCGAAGACAGCGACAGGGCGCCGAGCTGCGCCGGCCACACCTCGCCGGCGCTCCAGGCACCCAGAGCGAGCAGCAAGCCGGAGATCAGCAGCTGGTACAGCAAGGTCTTCTCGGCCGGCGCGTTGGCCAGTGCGGTGGCTCGGATGACCAGGGTGGTGGCGCCCCAGAACAGCGCCGCCGCCACGCCGAGCGCGTCGCCCAGCCACTGCCGCGGGCCGGCCGCACCGCTGGGCGCGAAGCCTTCGGCAAAGGCCCAGGCGACACCCGCGAAGGCCGCGACCAGACCGACCCATTGGATCGGCATCAGGCGTTCGCCGCGCGCAATGAAGGGCATCCCGAGCGCCACCACGAAGGGCGACAGATAGATGAATACCGCCATGCGCGACGCGCTGGTGAACTGCAGGCCGACGAAGATGCAGGCGAACTCGACAGCGAACAGAACGCCGGCGAGCAGGCCGCCACGCAGCGTGCCGTCGCGTGCTGTCAGCTTGATGCCGCGCCAGCGCGCCCAGGCCAGCACCAGCAGGGCGGCCCCGAGCGAGCGCGCGGCGGCCTGCGTCAGCGGCGCAATCTCTGCTAGCGCCACCTTGGCTGCCACCTGATTCAGCCCCCACAGGATGCAGCACAGCAACAGCGAGGCGACGGCGACGCCGTCCAGACGCGGTCTGCGGTGGTCGACTGCGGCGTCGGTGGAAACGGTCATGGGGCGTTCAAACTGTTGACGCTCGACGGTCGGCATGGGCCTGGGCCAGGCCGCCGCAGAGCAAACCCGAGAGCGTGCCGGTCAGGTGGGCCAGCGGGGCGATGCGGAAGTCCCAGCCGGCGACGGCCTGGGTCGGTCCGAGCCACGCCTGCTCCAGCGCCAGCTTGCAAGCCAGTCCAGTGAGCACGGCCGCACCGATCAGACGCCGCCGACCGCTGGTGCGCCAGACCAGGTGCAGGGCGACGATCGCGACGCCGGCGTGCAGCAGGCCCGAAAGCCCACCGTAACTCAGGAGCCGTGGTTGCAACGCCAGCGCCGCGTGGGTCAGCGGCCAGGCTGCCAGCCAAGCCCAGGTGGCGTCACGCGGCAGCGCAGAGACGATTCCGAAAGCAGCCACCACTGCACAGCCGAGCAGATTGGCTTGCAGGTGCCAAGTGCTCAGGTGGACGAATGCGGCTGTCCACAGACGCCAGGGCTGGGTCATGGCGAGTTCCGGCTGCCAGTCGATCGCTTCGCGAGGCAGCGACCACAGCGCCAGCGCGCCGAGCGCCAGGCCGACGGACATGGCGGCCCAGGCACGCGGAGCCGGGCGTGAAAGGTCGCGCCGCATCAGGCGCCGAACACCGCGCGGCACAGCACCAGCACGGCCTCCCGCTGCGCGGCCAGCGCGTCGGCGGCGAACTGCGTCGGCCGCTCGTCCAGGCGCGCATGGTGCTGGGCCCGGCGCAACTCCCGGTAGGCGTTGGCCGCTGCATGGCCGACACCGGTCGGCAGCAGGGTGCAGTCTTCGGCGCGTTGCAGGAGAGCGATGTTGCCGACATTGCCCTGCAGGACTGGATGCGCCGCCGCGTGTGCCAGCACCAGGTACTGGACCGCGAACTCGGCGTCCATCATGCCGCCCGCACTGTGCTTGACGTCGAACAGGCCTGCCTTGACCGGTCGCGCTGCGCGCACTTTCTCGCGCATCGCCTGCACCGCTTGCGCCAGCGCAGCATGGTCGCGCGGTGCGGCCAGCACGTCGCGACGCACGGTCTCGAAGCGCTCGGCCAGCGCGGGCGTGCCGGCGCAGCAGCGCGCACGTGTCAGGGCCTGGTGTTCCCAGGTCCACGCCGTGTTGCTGCCGCGGCCGCGCTGGTACTGCTCGAACGAGGCTATCGAAGTCACCAGCAGGCCCGAATTGCCGTTCGGCCTGAGCGCGGTGTCGATGTCGAACAGTTCGCCGGCCGCGGTGCGCAAGGTCAGCCAGGTGATCAGCTTGCGCACGAAGGCGCCGTAGACCTCGACCGCCTTGTCGGCATCCGGTTCGTCGTCGTCGTCGAAGACGAACACCACGTCGAGGTCGCTGCCGTAGCCCAGCTCCTTGCCACCCAGCTTGCCGTAGGCGATGACGGCAAACTGCGGCGTTTCGCGATGACGCTGGCGCAGATGCCCCCAGGCCCAGCGCACGGTGCATTCGAGCACTGCATCGGCCAGGGCCGACAGGTCGTCAGCCACCTGCTCGACCGTGATGTGGCCCTCGACGTCGCGCACCAGGGTGCGAAAGACTTCGGCGTGATGGGCGCGGCGCAGGGTGTCGAGCAGGGCCTCTTCGCCGGCTTCGCCGGAGCGGTGCCATGCGGCGTGGCGCTCGTTCATCTCGTCGATGAAGGCCTGGCGATCGAAGCGGCCGTGCAGCTCGCGGGCGTCGGCCAGTTCGTCGATCACGCCCGGGTGCTGCATCAGGTAGCGCATCGGCCAGCGCGCCAGGCCCAGCAGGCCGAGCAGGCGCTGCTGCACCTCGGGCCGCTCGACCAGCAGGGCGAAGTAGCTCTCGCGGCGCAGTAGTGGCTCCATCCAGTCGACGAAGCGCAGCGCTGCATCGGCGCTGCAGCGGCCGGATTCGATGCCTTCGGCGGCGCGCTGCACCAGGCGCGCCAGGCGCTGCTTGCTGCTGTCGCGCAGCGACTGCACTCGCGACTGCGCCGCCCAGGCGCGGGTGCGTTCGGCCAGCGCCGCGGGCAGGCGCTCGAGGAAGATTTCGTCGTCGATCGACAGCGGCCCGGCACCGCAGGCCTTGCAGCCGCTGTTGCCATTGCCGGGTACCGGTGCGGCCTGGCCGTCATGCAGCAATGCGTCGAACTCGGTGGCGACGAGTTCACGCGTCTGGCCCAACCGGTCGAGCAGTTCGCAGGCGTCGGCATTGCAGGCCAGGCCGAGGGACAAGGCGATCCAGCCGAGGTCGCCGTCGGCGCCTGGCAGCAAGTGGGTCTGCTGGTCGTCCAGGTACTGGATGCGGTGCTCGACGCGGCGCAGGAAAGTGTAGGCCTCGGCCAGGCGTTCAGCCGTGCCCGCCTTCATCAGACCGGAGGCGGCCAGGCGCTGCAGGCCGCGCAGGGTCGAGCGGGTGCGGATCTCGGGGAACTGGCCGCCACGCACCACCAGCAGCAGCTGGACGATGAACTCGATCTCGCGGATCCCGCCGCGCGACAGCTTGACGTCGTTGCTGCGCTCCGGCCGTCCGGCGGCGCGGCGCTGCGCTTCCTCGCGGATCCGGGCGTGCAGCTGGCGCAGGCCCTCGAACACGCCGTAGTCGAGATAGCGCCGGTAGACGAAGGGTGTGACCAGGGCGCGCAGTGCCAGGGCGCGTCCGCTCGTCACCGCCTCGCGCGGGGCGACCACGCGGCTCTTCAGCCACGCGAAGCGTTCCCACTCGCGACCCTGGACTTGGAGGTACTCCTCCAGCATCGCCAGGCTGACCACCGGTGGTCCGGAGTTGCCGTTCGGCCGCAGGGCCAGATCGACGCGGAACACGAAGCCATCGTCGGTGGTGTCCCCGATCAGGGCGTATAGGCCGCGTGCGACCTTGCTGAAGTACTCGTGTGCGGACAGCGGCTCGGCGCCATCAGTCTGGCCGTCCTCCTCATAGACGTAGATCAGATCGATGTCGGAAGACACGTTCAACTCGCGCGCGCCCAGCTTGCCCATGCCGACGATCCAGAACTCGATGCGCCGGCCCTGCGCGGAGCGCGGCGCGCCGTGCCGCGCATCGGCGTCGGTCAGCGCCTGGGCCAGCGCGATCTCGAGCGTCGACTCGGCCAGGGCGGTCATGGCGGTGGTGATGTCGTGCAAGGACGCCGCCTGCTCGATGTCCAGGACGGCCAGTCGTTCGAGCACCAATTGGCGCGCCACGCGCAGCGCGGTTACCAATGTGCGGCCATCGGCACGGAGTCGCTGGACCAAGGCATTGACGACTTCTGCGTCGGGCAGGCCCGGTGGCAGCAGCACCAGTTCGTCGGGGTGACGCCGGCGCACGCGCTGGACGAAACGGCTGTGGTCGGCCGCCGCCAGCGCGGCCTGGATCGAATCGCTCTGCAAGGCCATGGCGGCGGCGGTCGTCTTTCAGTGACCCTGTGCTAGATTGGGCCGGACCGCCACACCCTGCTGTCGGCCGTTGTGCGCTCTCAGCCGTTGCAGTGAGCGGCAGCGCCGGATGCGCAGCCGCTTGCCGCCGGTTGCCCTGTCGCTCACCGTCCCCACCGTGCCCCCTGTGCCCGCCAACGCCCCTGCCGCCGCCTTCGTCGAGCGGCGACGGCACCCTGCGCTGCGTTGGCTATGGCGCATTGCGTTCGGCACCCTGTTCGGGGCCTGGAGTCTGGTGCTGCTGGCGTGGCTGACCCTGCATTGGGGCATTCTGCCTCGCATCGAACAATGGCGCCCGCAGATCGAAGCCCGCGCCAGCCTGGCTCTCGGTGTGCCGGTATCGATCGGGACGATCCGCGTGCGTTCGAGCGGCTGGGTGCCCGCGTTCGAGTTGAGCGACGTCGTGCTGAAGGACCGCCTGCAGCGCGAAGCCCTGCGCCTGCCCAAGGTCAATGCGGCCGTGTCCGCGCGTTCGTTGCTGGCGCTCGAATTGCGATTCGAGCAGCTGCACATCGATGGCGCGGCACTCGAGGTCCGGCGCGACGCTGCGGGCCGCATCTTCGTGGCCGGCATCGAGATCCCGCCCGGTGGCGCCGAAGCCGACAGCTTTGCGGCCGACTGGTTCTTCTCGCAGCACGAGTTCGTCGTTCGCAATGGCCGCCTGCGCTGGATCGACGAGCAGCGCCAGGCGCCCGCACTCGAGCTCGAAGGCGTCGACCTGGTCGTTCGCAACGGCTTTCGTCGACACGAAGTGCGCCTGGACGCGACGCCGCCCCCGGCCTGGGGCGAGCGCTTCAGCGTGCAGGGTCGCTTCACACAATCCTTGCTCGATGCCAGTGGCGATTGGCGGCGCTGGGACGGCAGCCTGCACGTGTCGCTGCCGCGCACCGACGTCGCCGAACTGCGCCGTCATGTCACGCTGCCCTTCGAGCTCGGCGCGGGGGAGGGTGCGCTGCGCGCCTGGATCGATGTGCGCCGCGGCCAAGCCCAGGCGGCGACAGCCGATGTCGCGCTGCGCGCCGTGGCAGTGCGGCTTGCGCCGAGTGTCGAGCCGCTGGCCTTCGCCGAAGTCCGGGGCCGTATCGGCGCCGAGCGCAGCCAGGGGCAGCTCAAGTTCTCTGCAGCGGGGCTGACGTTCGCGACGACCGACGGGGTGCTCTGGCCGCGCAGCAACTTCACGCTGACGTTGCGGCAAGCCGCCGACGCCAAGCCTGACACCATGGCTTTCAGCGGCGGTGAACTCAGCGCCGACTTGCTTGATCTGGGTGTGATGGCCCAGGTGGCGTCACGTGTGCCGCTCGGCGCGGCGCTGGCCAAGGGACTTGGCGAGTTGGCCCCGAGTGGCCGGGTCACAGCGCTCGCGGCGCAATGGAGCGGCCCGCTCGATGCGCCGTCGCAGTACAAGGTCAAGGCCAGCGTTGCCGGCTTGTCGATCGCCGCAGCGCCGTCGGCCGATGCCGCTGTGGTCGGTCGGCCCGGCTGGCGCAATGCATCGATCGAACTCGATGCTAACGAGGCCGGCGGCAAGGCCAGGCTGGGGCTCGACAAGGGTGCCCTGATCCTGCCTGGAGTGTTCGAGCAGGCCGAGGTCGCGCTGGACAGCTTCTCGACGCAATTGAGCTGGCGCATTCGTGCTGCCGAGAAGGGCGGGGCAGCGCCGGGCCTGGAGCTCACGCTCAGCGACACGCGCTTCGCCAACGCCGATGCCCAAGGCGAGCTGAGTGTCCTGCGCTGGCAGACCGGCGCCGGTGCGGCGGGCGCTGCACATGGCCGCGGCGCGCGCTTCCCCGGGCGGCTCGAACTGGTGGGCAGCCTGACGCGTGGCCGTGCCGCTGCCGTGGCCCGCTACCTGCCGCTCGGAGTGCATGAGTCGGCTCGGCGCTATGTGCAGCACGCTGTGCTGGATGGTCGCGTGGCCGGCGCCAGTTTCAGGGTCAATGGCGACTTGTGGGACTTTCCCTTTGGCGCTCCTGCGGCGCCCGGTACCGGGACCCACACCGGTGGCGAATTCCGCATCGCCGCCCGTGCCGAAGACGTGACCCTGGCCTATGTGCCGGACGAGCCCGGGCGGGCGTCGCCGTGGCCGGCCTTCACCCAGGTGCAGGGCGAGCTGGTGTTCGAGCGCAACGCGATGGAGATCCGCAATGCGCGCGCACGCATGTATGGCGTCGAGCTGACGCGCGTCAACGGCACGATCCGCGACCTGACCCAGCCGTTGCTGCGCATCGAAGGCCAGGGCCGCGGGCCCTTGGCCGACCTGCTGCGCTACACCGAGGCCACGCCGATCGGCGAGTGGACCGGTCACGCCCTGCGCGGCGCCACCGGCACCGGCGCTGCCGACCTGACGCTCAAGCTCGAGATTCCAATCAGCGATGTGCCGCGCAGCACCGTCCAGGGCCGTGTGACGCTGGGGGGCAACGATGTTCGGCTGTCGAGCGCGATGCCCCTGCTGGCCGGCGCCAAGGCCCGGGTCGACTTCAGCCAGCAGGGCTTCTCGATCGCCGGCGGCAGTGCGCGTGTGCTCGGCGGCGACCTCAGCATCGAAGGCGGGGCGCAGCCCGACGGCAGCCAGCGCTTCGTGGCGCAGGGGGTCGCCAGCGCCGACGCGCTGCGCCGCGCGCCCGAGCTGGGTGCCCTGTCTCGCTTGGCGGTCCACCTGAGCGGCCAGACGACCTACCGCCTGGCGCTGGGCATCGTGCGTGGCCAGACCGAATTCAGCTTGACCAGCCCGATGACCGGCCTGGCGATCGACTTGCCCGCGCCTTTGAAGAAGAGCGCCGAGGCCGCCTGGCCCTTGCGTGCGGAGTCGCGGCTGACCAGCGGCGCGAGCGCCGAACCTGCGCGCGACACGTTGCGCGTCGAACTCGGCAACGTGATCCAGGCCCAGTACCAACGCGACCTGTCGCGCGACTCGCCGCAGGTTCAGCGCGGCGCGATTGCCGTGTTGGATGCCTTGCCGCCGCTGCCCGAGCGTGGTGTCCATGCCCTTCTCAACCTGGCCACCGTCGACGGCGATGCCTGGCAAGCGCTGGCGGACCGCCTGCAGGCTGCGCCCGGCGACGCAGTCGGCGCGGGCGCGGCGGTCGACGACGGCTACCTGCCGCGCACCGTGGCGCTGCGCGCGCAGGCGCTCAGCTCCGGTGGACGCCGATTGACTAGGCTCGTTGCGGGCGTGAGCCAGGACACAGAAGCGACCTGGCGTGGCAGCCTGGACGCCGATCAGCTCGGCGGCTACGTCGAATACCGCGCGGCTTCCGGCGCGAACAACCCGGGCCGCATCTACGCCCGGCTGGCGCGCCTGGCCCTGCCGCCCAGCGACGCCGATTCTGTCGAGAACCTGCTCGTGCAGGCACCGGCCAGCGTGCCCGCACTGGACATCGTGATCGACGACTTCGAGTTGCGCGGCAAGAAGTTCGGCCGCGTCGAGATCGAGGCTGCGAATCGCGCCGCCGAAGGCGGCGGGCGCGAATGGCGCATGAACCGCTTTGCCGTGAGCAACCCGGACGCCCAGCTCACGGGCACCGGCCAATGGCGGCCCGGCAGCGGCGTCGGACGCCAGCGCATGGTGATGGACTTCAAGCTCGAACTCGCCAACAGCGGCGCGGCGCTCGAACGCCTGGGCTTCCCCGGCACGATGCGCGGCGGCAAGGGCCGCCTGAGCGGCCAGCTGCAATGGGCCGGCTCGCCGTTGTCGCTGCATGTGCCGAGCCTCGACGGGCGCATGCACTTGGCCCTCGACGCGGGGCAGTTCCTCAAGGCCGGACCCGGTGCCGCTCGACTCCTGTCGGTGCTCAACCTGCAGGCCCTGCCACGCCGCCTGCTGCTCGACTTCCGCGATGTGTTCCAGGAAGGTTTTGCGTTCGACAACGTCGGCGGCGACGTGACGATCAACGACGGCGTGGCCGGCACCAACAACCTGCGCATGCGCGGCGTCCAGGCCGCCGTTCTGATGGAAGGCAACGCCGACATCGCGCGCGAAACGCAGGACCTTCGTGTGCTGGTGGTACCCGAGATCAATGCCGGCACGGCGTCGCTGGCCTATGCAGTGATCAACCCGGCGATCGGCCTAGGCAGCTTCCTCGCACAACTGTTCCTGCGCCGTCCGCTGATGGCGGCTAGCACGCGCGAGTTCACGGTTCAGGGCTCGTGGGCTGAGCCCCGGGTCGAGCGGGTCGAGCGCCGTTTCGATGCACCTCTGCCCGACATGGACCCACCCGCCGCGGCTTCGGCGCCGCGTCAATGAGGAGACCGCCGATGAAGATCGCCGCCCTGCAGACTGTCTCGACGCCCGACGTCGACCGCAACCTCGAAGCTGCCGCGCAGCTGATCGCCCAGGCGGCGCGCGAAGGCGCGGAACTTGCCGCCTTGCCGGAGTATTTCTGTCTGATGGGGCGGCGCGACGAAGACAAGCTGGCGATCGCCGAAGCCCCGGGCAGCGGGCCGATCCAGGCCTTCCTGGCCGCTCAGGCGCGACAGCACGGGCTGTGGCTGATCGGCGGCACACTGCCGTTGCAGACCGCGACAAGCGGTCGTGCACGCAACGCCTGTTGCGTTTATGGACCCGACGGCAGTCTGGCCGCGCGCTACGACAAGATCCACCTCTTTCGTTACGACAACGGGCGCGAGAGCTACGACGAGGCACGTGTGCTCGAGGCCGGCAGCGAGCCGGTGACGTTTCAAGCTGGGCCGCTTCGCGTCGGCCTGTCGATCTGCTACGACCTGCGCTTCCCCGAGCTGTACCGACGGCTTTGCAGCCCGCCTTGCGACCTGCTGAGCGTGCCGGCCGCTTTCACCTACACCACGGGGCGCGCGCATTGGGAGCTGCTGTTGCGCACGCGTGCAGTCGAGAACCAGTGTTACGTGATTGCGCCGGCCCAGGGGGGCACGCACGAGAACGGGCGCCGCACCTGGGGCCACAGCCTGGTCGTCGATCCCTGGGGCGAGGTGCTCGCACTGCGGCCTGAGGGCGAAGGCGTCGTGATGGCCGAAATCGACATGAAGCGCCTGGCCTCGGTGCGGCAGCAGTTGCCGGCGCTGGCGCATCGCCGGCTGTAGGTGTAGCCGCCGCCGCGGGTGGTCAACGACTGCCGAACATCATCCGCCGCGCCAGTGCATTCTTCAGCGGCGGTAGGCGGTCGATCACGGCCATGCCCACGCCGCGCAGGGTGCCGATGCCGGGCGTCTGCCAGGTGAAGCTGCGGGCAAGGAAGTCGGTGGCGGCGATCATGGCCCAGCGGTCGGGCGCGCGCTGCCAGGCCACGCGGGACAGGGCCTGGTCGAGGTCGGGTGCGGCCCGGCTAGGGTCGACCGCGTCGCGCAGCGCGATGGCCAAGGCGAAGGCGTCACGCAGACCGAGGTTCAGCCCCTGCCCGGCGACCGGGTGCAAGGTCTGCGCGGCATTGCCGATGCGCACCTGGCGCCCGCGCACGAGGCTCTTCTGCGCCGCCAGACCGAGCGGAAAGCACTTCATCTCGGAGACCGAAGCAATGCGACCGACGCGCCGATCGAACACTGTGTTGAGGACGGCGGCGCGCTGCGCAGTGTCGAGCTCGCGCACTGGATCGTCGTTGCGCGGCACGCACCACACGAGCGAAGCGCGCTGGGTGCCGGTCGTGGAGTCCGCGAGGCTGGGAGGCAGGGGCAGCAGAGCGGCAGGCCCATAACGCGTGAAGCGCTCGACCGCCAGGCCGCGGGTACCCTCGGCCAGCGTGACGCTGCCGACCCAGGCGTCCTGTCGGTAATCGTGCCTGAGGTCCGCGACCTTGTTGTCGCCGAACACGCCGCCTTCGGCCACCACCGCCAGATCGAAGCGCTCGGCCACGCCGGCATCGACCTCGATGCCATCGGTCAGATCCTTCAGCGCCGACACCGGCGCTCCGAAGCGGCTGTGCAGGCGCGCCGGCTCGGCCGCCGCCGCGGTCTCCCACGCGCGCTGCATCGGCGCGACGAGCGCGCCGTAGCCGAGTACGGCCCCCAGCATGGGCACGCCCAGGGCGCTGGCCGCGAGACGCACCTCGGGCGTTCCGAGCCAGCCGGGCACGGCCAATGCAGGTGCCTGCTGTGAGACCCAGACTTCGCGGATCGGCTCGGCGCATGCGCCATCCCAGGCGCCGACACGTTCGAGCAGCTGGATGCTGCCCAGCGCCAAGGCCAGGGTGCGTGCATCGCCGGATACGTCACGCGTGGCGGGCCGGGCGTCGAACAGGCTCAGTTGTGCCTTCGGCAACGTGCGGGCGGCCAGCAGGGCCAGCGCCAGGCCGACGGGACCGGCGCCGATGACTGCGATCGAGAGCGGCTTCATGGGCTGAGGGCGATCCTAGCGGGCGTCGGGGCAGCGCGGCAGCGGCATCGCCATCGTCTAGAATCCGCCGCCTTCCGAACGCCCGGTACACCCGCGGCGTTGCAGGTTTTCCCGGTCTTGGAACCCCCTGGCCGAAGCCGCATCTGAATGTGGCCCATCACTTTAGGACCGACGACGTGTTCATTTCCCAAGCTTTTGCCCAGACCGCGCCGGCCGCCGCCGCCGGTGGCGGTGCAGAGTCGACCCTGTTCAGCCTGCTGCCGCTGGTGCTGATGTTCGTGGTGCTGTACTTCATCATGATCCGCCCGCAGATGAAGCGGCAGAAGGAGCACAAGGCGATGGTCGAATCCGTCGCCAAGGGCGACGAGGTCGTGATCGGCGGTGGCATGCTGGGCAAGATCAGCAAGCTCGGCGAGACCTACATCTCGGTCGAGGTCGCCACCGGCGTCGAGGTGCAGGTGCAGCGCGCGGCCATTGTGCAGGTGTTGCCCAAGGGCACGATCAAGTAATCCGCTGCGGCGCCACTCCGGTGCCGCGAAAGTTGTCGCCCATGAACCGCTACCCCTTGTGGAAGTACGCGATGCTCGTCATCGCCTTGTTGATCGGCGCGCTCTACACGGCGCCGAACTTCTTCGGCGAGGCGCCGGCGGTGCAGGTGTCGTCGGGCAAGGCGACGGTGAAGATGGAGCCGGCCCTGGTCGGGCGCGTGCAGGAAGCGCTGAAGGCGGCCGGCGTGAACGCAGACTTCGTGGCCCTCGAAGGCACTTCGGTGCGGGCCCGCTTCGACACCACCGACACCCAGATCAAGGCCAAGGATGCGATCGCCAAGGCCCTGAACCCCGATCCGGCGAACCCCGCGTACATCGTCGCGCTAAACCTGGTTTCGCGCTCGCCGCAGTGGCTGGCCAAGGTGCGCGCGCTGCCGATGTACCTCGGGCTGGACTTGCGCGGTGGCGTGCACTTCCTGATGCAGGTCGACATGAAGTCGGCGTTGACGAAGAAGGCCGAGTCGCTGACCGGTGACATGCGCACCTTGCTGCGCGACAAGAACATCCGCCATGCCGGCATAAGCCGCGACGGCAACACCGTTGAGCTGCGCTTTCGCGATAAGCCCACGCTCGATGCAGCGCGCGCCCTGCTCGGTGACCAGCTCCCCGACCTGGACTGGACGGAAAGCGCCGATGGCGACGGCCTCAAGCTGTCGGGTGCGCTCAAGCCGCAGGCTGCGCGTGCGGTGCAGGATGCGGCGCTGAAGCAGAACATCACCACCCTGCACAACCGCGTCAACGAACTCGGGGTGGCCGAGCCGGTGATCCAGCAGCAGGGCGCCGACCGCGTGGTGGTGCAGCTGCCGGGTGTGCAGGACACGGCCAAGGCCAAGGACATCATTGGACGTACTGCGACGCTGGAAGTACGCCTGGTCGACGACAGCGCAGAAGCGGCCGCGGCGGCGGTCGGCTCGGGGCCGGTGCCTTTCGGTACCGAGCGCTACATCGAGCGCGGCGGCGCGCCGCTGATCGTCAAGCGCCAGGTGATCCTGACCGGCGAGAACCTGACCGATGCGCAGCCCGGCTTCGACGGCCAGAACGCCAACGAGCCGGCGGTGCACCTGACGCTGGACGCCAAGGGCGCGCGCATCTTCCGTGACGTGACGCGCGAGAACGTCAACAAGCGCATGGCCATCCTGCTGTTCGAGAAAGGCAAGGGCGAGGTCGTCACCGCGCCGGTGATCCGCAGCGAGATCGGCGGCGGCCGGGTGCAGATTTCGGGCCAGATGAACACCGTCGAGGCGGCCGACACGGCCCTGCTGCTGCGTGCTGGCTCTCTGGCCGCACCGATGGAGATCATCGAAGAACGGACGATCGGCCCGAGCCTGGGCGCCGAGAACATCAAGCTCGGCTTCAACAGCGTGATCTACGGCTTCTCGGCCATCGCCGTGTTCATGTGCCTGTACTACCTGCTGTTCGGGGTCTTCTCAACCATCGCGCTGGCCTTCAACCTGCTGCTGCTGGTGGCGGTGCTGTCGATGCTGCAGGCGACGCTGACCCTGCCTGGCATCGCGGCGATCGCACTGGCCCTGGGCATGGCGATCGACGCCAACGTGCTGATCAATGAGCGCGTGCGCGAGGAACTGCGCAATGGCGCCAGCCCGCAGACGGCGATCGCCACCGGCTACGAGCGCGCCTGGGGCACGATCCTGGACTCCAACGTCACCACGCTGATTGCCGGCTTGGCCCTGCTGGCCTTCGGCTCCGGGCCGGTGCGCGGCTTTGCCGTGGTGCACTGCCTGGGGATCCTCACTTCGATGTTTTCGGCCGTCGTGTTCTCGCGTGGCCTGGTCAACCTCTGGTACGGCCGGCAGAAGAAGCTCAAGGGCGTGTCGATCGGACAGGTCTGGCGGCCCGATGGCGCGGCCAGGCCGACAGCGGAAGTCTGAGGAAAGAACAAGATGGAATTCTTCCGCATTCACCGCGACATCCCCTTCATGCGCCACGCGCTGGTGCTGAACGTGATCTCGTTCCTCACCTTTGCTGCCGCGGTGTTTTTTCTGGTCACGCGCGGCCTGCATCTGTCGATCGAGTTCACCGGTGGCACCGTGATGGAGGTCGAGTATTCGCAGGCCGCCGACCTCGGCAAGACGCGCGCGGCCGTCGACAGCCTCGGCTTGGGCGAGGTCCAGGTGCAGAACTTCGGCACTTCGCGCGACGTGCTGATCCGCCTGCCGCTGCGTGGCGACGCCAAGCAGAGCGAGTTAGCCGGGCGGGTGTTCGAGGCCCTGTGCAAGGCCGAGTCGGCCACGGTCGGTACCAAGCAATACACCACGCCGCAGGGCGAGCAGGTCAGCCGGCCGTCGTGCGCCACCAGCACGGATTCCGAGCCGCTCAAGCTGTCGCGCACGGAGTTCGTCGGACCCTCGGTCGGCGCCGAACTGGCCTGGGACGGCATCAAGGCGCTCGGCGTGACGATCCTGGGCATCGTGATCTACCTCGCCATCCGCTTCGAGTGGAAGTTCTCGATCGCCGGCATCGTCGCCAACCTGCACGACGTGGTCATCATCCTGGGCTTCTTTGCCTTCTTCCAGTGGGAGTTCTCGCTGGCGGTGCTGGCGGCGGTGCTGGCGGTACTCGGCTACTCGGTCAACGAGTCGGTGGTCATCTTCGACCGGGTGCGCGAGGCCTTTCGCAAGTTCAGGAAGCTCAACACCCGCGAGGTCATCGATCACGCCATCACCAGCACCATCAGCCGCACCATCATCACCCACGGCAGCACCCTGATGATGGTGGTCTCGATGCTGATCTTCGGCGGACCGACCCTGCACTACTTCGCGTTGGCGCTGACCATCGGCATCCTGTTCGGCGTCTACTCGTCGGTGTTCGTCGCTGCGGCCATCGTGATGTGGCTCGGCGTCAAACGCGAGGACCTCGTGAAACTGTCCGCAAAGGAAGGCGACCCGAACGACCCGAACGCCGGCGCGGTGGTTTGACGATGTAAGCGGTGGTGTAGAGTCAACAGACCCCGCAAACAAAGGCTCTAACGATCCCCTATGGCGCCCATCGGCGATCAAGCCAGCCTGGCCTTCCAGGCCCGTCGCATCTACACGGAAGAGCTGGTCAAGGGCTTGCCGGGGGTTGTCAATTCGGTGGTGGCCTGGGCGGTGGCGCCCGAGCGTACAGCCAGTTCGGCTGCAGATCCTGGAATCACCGGTCGCCTGCGCGACGCGGCGGTGGCGCTCAAGCAGCACGGTCCGGGCTGGCACCAGGGCATCGTCGCGGCCTTGCAGGATGGCCTGCGTCACGGTGTGTCCTCATCGCGCACCGGTGATCTCAGCGGGCCGACGAAGAAGCTGTCCTTGGTCGACGACGAGACGATCGAGCGCGAGATCGTCACGTCGCGCCTGGCCTTAGCCATCATGGACCGCGCGAGCTGGGAGTTCAACGATCTGCGCACGCGCGTCGCCCTGCTCGAGCGGCGCGAGGAACTCGACCCGCACGACCTGCTCCGCACCCATGTCCTGGCGCGCATCGTGATGCAGGCTTGGGCTGACGCTGGCCTCGATGACAACGGCCTGCGCGACCTGCAGCCGGTGTTGCACGAAGAGTTCGGAGTCCTGGTGCAGGAGTCCTACCACGAGGCTAACAGCTGGCTGGTGTCGCAGCGGGTGCTGCCCGACATCGATCTGCGGCCGCTGATCCGGCGTTCGCGTGGCGGCGCCACCACCGGCTATGGCGGCCTGGTCCAGGACGAGACGCGACTGATGACGCGCTCCGGCTCGGGCGCTGGCGCCGAGGCCCACAGCCCAGGTGGCGGGGGCGAAGCGATGGCGGTGCTGACCCGCTTGAACCGCATGATCGAGCGTCAGGTCCCGTCCTTTGCGGAGACCGCACGCGTCGGCCAGCAGCGAACCGTGTCGCCTGCCTTGGCCGAGGCCATCGGCCAGGCCCAGCTGGGGGTGCAGCGCCGCATCGACCGCAACGAAGCGGGCTCGGCCTTGGCCACGGTGTCACCGCAGCTGCTCGAAGAATTGAACCTGCGCAAGCAGGCCCTGAAGCGCGCCGCCGAAACGCCGGTCGAACGCGCCACGATCGAGATCGTGGCCCTGCTGTTCCAGAGCATCCTGACCGAGGAGCGCATTCCGTCCAACGTTCGTGTCTGGTTCGCGCGCCTGCAGATGCCGGTCCTGCGGGTGGCCGTCGGTGAGCCCGACTTCTTCGCCACCGTCGACCACCCGGCGCGGCGCCTGATCGACCGCATGGGCGCCTGCGTGATGGGGTTCGATGCTTCGGCCAGTGCCGTGGGTGACGCGCTGGAAGGCGAGATCAAGCGCGTGGTACAGGTCGTCGAGGCCTATCCCGACACCGGCCGGCGCGTGTTCCAGACCGTACTGACCGAGTTCGAGCGCTTCCTCGAGCACTACTTCAAGAGCGAGAACGAGGCCACCAAGCGCGGCGTGTCGCTGGCCCAGCAGGTCGAGCAGCGCGAGACGCTGGCGATCCAGTACACCATTGAGTTGCGCAAGTTGCTGAATGAGGTGCCGGTGCAGGAAGGCGTGCGCCAGTTCCTGTTCCAGGTCTGGGCCGACGTGCTGGCGATGTCCGCCGTGCGCCACGGCGCGCAGGCCGAGGCCACCAAGGCCGCGCGCAAGGCGGCCACTGATCTGATCTGGTCCGCCGGGGCCAAGGTTTCGCGCGAGGAACGCGCCGACGTGATCCGCCGCCTGCCACCGCTGCTGAAGCAATTGCGCGAAGGGATGGAGTCGGCAGGTGTGCCGGCGGCCAAGCGCGACGAGCATGTGCGTTCGCTCAACGATTCTTTGGCCGCGGCCTTCAGCGCCAAGGCCGCCGCGATCCCGCCAGAGCGTTTCGAGGAGCTGCGCGAACGCCTCGAAGCCCTGGAAGAACTGCTGCCCGACGCCAGCGACGTGCAGCTCGACCAGACCCTGATGCTCGACATCTCGGGCGACGACAGCGGCGATCTCGAGGTGGTCGGCGAAGGCGGCTCGATGCCTACCCCGGCGATGCTCTCATGGGCGCGCGAACTGCAGGTCGGCAGCTGGTACATGCTCGAGCACAACGACCGCAACGAAGGCGTTCAACTCGCATGGCAGGGGATGCGCCGGCACCTGTCCTTGTTCGTGACGGCCAGCGGGCGCTGCCTGCTGTTCGAGCAGCATCGGTTGGCGTCGTACCTGCAGGCAGGTTTGCTGCTGCCGGCACAAGACGAGGCGCTGACGGTGCGGGCTACGCGCACGGCACTGGCGAAGCTGGACAACGACCCCGCGAGATTGTTGAACTGAAGGACAGCGGGCCTTCGGCCCTGCGTCTCAGTGGATGAGGCGGTCTTCCGGAGCGACGAAGAGTTCGTCGAGGATCAGCGCATCGGGCTCTTCGCCCAGGCTCCAGAAGACCATCAGGACGATGACCTTCAGGTCGTCGAGTTCGATCGGCGTGGCGCCGATGGCGGTGGCGCGGTCGATCACCATTTCGCGCATCGGCGGCGGCAACACGCCAGCCGATTCGAGGAAACTGACGAAGCCGATCGACTCTTCACCGAGCAACTCCTGCTCAGCCGGCGAGTACACGCGCATCGCGCCGGCACTCTGTTGGCCGCTGTAGGCCTGCGCCGTGCCGGCCAGGCCGTCGAGCCAGGACAGGGCCTCCTGGATTTCGTCGCTTTCGAAGCCCACCGCCGACAGCTTGCGGGTCAGTTGGGCATGGTCGGGGCACGCATCGGGGCGCCAGTAGTTTTCGTACAGATACACCAGCACATCGAACATGAAAACACTATACCGCAGCGGTCTTCAGGAGACGTTGCGGCGCTGGTAAAGGCCGCCCGGCAGGCGGGCAACGCGTCCGTAGAGTTCGAGTTCGAGAAGCTGCGCACTCAAGCTCGCTGCACTCTCGCCGGTGCGTGCGAGCAGGGCGTCGAGCGTGACGGGGTCATGGCCGAGTGCGCTGAGCAGTGCGGTCTCGCCTGCGTCGGGCGCGGGCATCACGGTGCCTGGTGCACCGGGCGGGACCGCGGCCCAGTTCAGCTCCCCGAGGATGTCGTCGGCCGATTCGACCAGTTTCGCCCCCTGCTTGATCAGCGCGTGGCAACCGCGTGACTGCGGCGAGTGGATCGAGCCCGGAATGGCGAACACTTCGCGCCCGGCCTCGATCGCCTGCCGGGCGGTGATCAAGGAGCCCGAGGCCAGTGCCGCCTCGACCACCAGGGTGCCGCGTGACAGCCCGGCGATCAACCGGTTGCGCCGCGGAAAGTTGTCCGGCAGCGGTGGCATGCCCAGGTCGAACTCGGACAGCAGCAAACCCTCCGCGGCGATGCGATGCGCGAGCGCGCGGTGGCGCGCGGGGTAGATGCGGTCCAGACCGGTGCCGAAGACAGCCACGGTGCTGCCGCGGCCGGCCAAGCCGCCGGCATGCGCAGCACCGTCGATGCCCAGGGCCAGCCCGGAGACGATGGTCAGCCCGACGCGGCTCAGGTGCTCGGCGAAGGCGCGGGCGTTGTCGACGCCTTGTGCGCTCGGGTTGCGACTGCCCACCACTGCCAGCGCGGGCGCGTTCAGCAACTCGAGCCGCCCCTGTGCGTACAAGAGCAGGGGCGGGTCGGCGGTTTCGAGCATCAGCGCCGGGTAGGCCGCGTCGCCGAGGGTCAGCACGTGGTGCGAGGCGTCTGCTTCAAGCCAGGCCAGGGTCGCGGCCAGTTGTTCGGTATGGCCTTCAGGCTCGACCCCGAGCGCGGTGGCCAACAGCGGACCGGTCAACTCACGCAGCGCAGCCGGTCGGGTGGCGAACACGGCGTCGGGCGAACCGCAGGAGGCCAGCAGACGACGGGCGCTGTCTCGGCCGAGGCCGGGCGTGCGCAGCAGGCGCAGCCACGCGGAGAGATCCTCGGGCCGGGCCATCATGCAGGCCGGCGGCCCGGCGAGTTTCAGGGCTGGGCGAAGCGGTCGCCCGCGCTCACCGGCTGCTCGGCTTGGAGCACGAGGCCGTAGGACACGCGGTCGAAGACGCGAAAGACGATCAACAGCCCGTGGCGTTCATCGGGCAGCTTGATCTGGGTCGGCTTGTCGCCGGTGCGGTCGGTCACCAGCGGGCCATCGCGCAGAACCCCCAGCACATGGCCGCGCTCCATCCCGTCATTGGCGCCGCGGTTGACCGACACGACCTGGTTCTGGCCGGCCAGCAGACCTTCGCCGTACACGGCGACGATCTGGCCGTTGATCGGCTTGGCCGGCGCGTGCGGGGTGAAGCTGCTGAAGTCGCGCGCGGGGGCGGGCGCCAGGCGGTCGCCGATGGCGACCTCTTCCTTGACGCTGAGCAATTCGAAGGTCGCGGGGACAGCCAGGGTCGACTTGCCGTCGACGCTGGCGGTACTGCCGCCCACGCGCATGTACTCGGCAGTTCCGAGGAAGCGCGCCTCGTAGCCCAGGATTTCCTTGGTCGTCGGATCGCGCAGGGCAATGGCCTGGCGGAACACGCGCCAGTCGCGCAGGCCGGCCAGCTCGCCGAGCACGTAGGCCTTGTCGCCACGGCCCATCAGCACGCGATCATCGGGGGCGGCCACCACGCGCGGTGCGCGTTCGAGCTCGTTGGCGCTGAAGACCACCGCTTCGTTGAGGAACGGCGCGATCAGGTGCATTGCCACCGGCGGGATACCGCCGGTGCCTAGGGCTTCGCTGCGCACGCGTGGGCTGAGCTTGACCGTGCCGTCCGGGCCGGCCTGGCCCATGCGCAGGCGGGCTCGGCCACCGGACTTGTCGAGCACCAGCAACTGGCCCGGATAGATCAGGTGCGGGTTGCGGATCTGGTCCAGGTTCATCCCCCACAGCTCGGGCCAGCGCCAAGGACTCTTCAGGAACAGCTTGGAGATGTCCCACAGCGTGTCGCCACGCTTGACGGTATGCGAGTCGGGCGCGTTCGGCGCCAGCTCGGACAAGGGCACGCCGGTTTGCGCCACCTGTTGCGCGGTGCCGCGCTGTTGCGGCGTGACCGGATAGTTCGCCGCGTTCGCGCTGCCGATGGCCAACAGCAGGCAGCTGGCGAGCGCGGTGGTGGTGAGGCGGCTGGCGTGGCTTCGGATCATGTACAGGCTCTCCCCGGGGCCGCTGCCGGCGTTCGGCAGCGATGAGAAAATGGTGCCGCTATCAAGTTTTGGAGGTCTTCGAGGGCTTTGAGCAGTGTCGTCGGCGAGCTTCGGAGAAGCCAGCGAAAATGCTCATACGCTTTGACAGATTCTGCCTCTAAACCCTTGATATCGCAATGAAAGTGCCTCGCGCTTTCGCTCGGCGTGGCACCTTTCACGAACCCTGCTGTTGCGCATTGCTCACGCCCGAGCCGAGCGCGTCGGCCTGTGCAGCTTTTCACGAATCATGAGCCTCCTGCCCATCCTGCGTTACCCCGATCCGCGCCTGCACACGGTGGCAAAACCGGTCGCCGAGGTCGACGCGCGTGTGCGTCGTCTGGTCGACGACATGCTGGACACCATGTACGAAGCCGAAGGCGTCGGCCTGGCCGCAACCCAGGTCGATGTGCACGAGTGCGTGATCGTGATCGACACCTCCGATGGCCGCGATCGGCCTCGCGTTCTGATCAACCCCGAGGTGGTGGCGCGCAGCGACGAGATGGTGTTCGGCGACGAGGGCTGCCTGTCGGTGCCGACGATCTACGACAAGGTGCCGCGCCACGCGCGCGTCACGGTACGCGCCCGCGGCCGCGATGGCATGACCTATGAGTTCGAGGCCGAGGGCCTCGAATCGGTGTGCGTGCAGCACGAGATGGACCACCTGCTGGGCAAGGTCTTCGTCGAGTATCTGAGCCCCTTGAAGCGCGATCGCATCAAGACCAAGATGCTGAAGAAGGCGCGCGAAGAAGGGTTGCGTGCCGGATGAGTGCACTGCGCGTGGCCTTTGCCGGCACGCCGGCCTTCGCGGCCAGCGCACTGAGTGCAGTGCACGCGGCCGGCCACGACCTCGTTCTCGTGCTGACCCAGCCCGACCGTCCGGCCGGCCGCGGCCTCAAGCTGCAGCCCTCGCCGATCAAGCAGTACGCGCTGCAGAACGGCCTGGCTGTCGCGCAGCCGCAGGGGCTCAAGCTCGATGGGCGCTTCGCAGACGATGCGCATGTCGCGCGCGGCGCGCTGCAAGCGGCGCACGCCGACGTGATGGTGGTCGCGGCCTACGGCCTGATCCTGCCGCCCTGGCTGCTCGACCTGCCACGCCTGGGCTGCCTGAACATCCATGCCTCGCTGTTGCCGCGTTGGCGAGGTGCGGCACCGATCCAGCGTGCCATCGAGGCCGGCGACACCCAGACCGGCATCACGATCATGCAGATGGACGCCGGCCTGGACACCGGCGACGTGCTGCTCGCCAGCGGCGAGGCGATCCTTCCCGGCGACAGCGCGGGCAGCCTGCAAGACCGCTTGGCCGCGCTCGGCGCGCGGCTCATCGTGCAAGCCCTGGCTGATGCAGCCAGCGGCGCGTTGGTGCGCACGCCGCAGGCGGCCGCCGGGGTGACCTACGCCCACAAGCTGGCCAAGGCGGAGGGGGCGATCGACTGGCTGCGGCCCGCCGCCGAGATCGAACGCCGGCTGCGCGCCTTCGATCCTCAGCCGGGTTGCCATTTCGAATTCGACGGCCAGACGGTCAAGCTCTGGCGTGCAAGCGTTTGTGCGGGTGCGGGACGGCCGGCAGGGTCGATCGAGACGCACGGCAGCGGCTTGCGGGTGAGCTGCGGCGACGGTCAGGCGCTGGACCTGCTCGAACTGCAGCGTCCAGGCGGCCGGCGTCTTCCGGCGGCACTTTTCGCTTCGGGCTGACCCGACCGGGCCGGCTCAAGTCCGGACACTGCGGCGCCGATAACGGCTTCACAGCCCCTCGTTCGCCCCACCATGCCCCGCCCCGTTCGCCCCACCGCCTCGTTCGCGCCACTGGCCCTGCTCGCCCTGCTGGGGGGCTGCCAGCTGATGGGGGGTGAGCCGACCGAAGCCGTCGCCGCGCGCAAGGAAGCCGAGGGCAAGGCCATCGGCGGCGCCTGCCGCCATGCCGGGCGTGCCATCGAAGACTGCTTTGCTCTGAACAAGCGCGCTGACAAGGCGGCCTTGTTCGCCGGCTGGCGCGAGATGAACGACTACATGCGCGAGAACAAGATCGATGCCGTGGCCCCGCAGGGCGGCGTGGTCGCTGAGGCGGTGCCCGACAAACCCGTCGAGGGCAGCGCCGCCAAGAAGGTCGAACCCGTGGTGGCCGACGACGGCGCGGCGAAGAAGCCTGCAAAGAGCAAGAAGCACGAGTCCTGAGACGCTTGGTCGCGTGCTACTGCAGCCTGTCGCTCGGCGCATGACAGGATGCGCCGGGCTGGGCATCGTGCTGCCTCCATCGACATTGGAGGACAGCCTGATGACACACCTGAAGCGCCACTTTTTCCTGGCCCTGTTCGCGGCCGGCACCCTGATCGGGGGCGCCCACGCAGCCACGCTCGAGGGCTCCGGCAAGTCCGCCACCGAGACGCGCGCGCTCGGCACCTTCCAGTCGATCTCGGTGCGAGACGGCATCGACATCGTTGTGCGCCAGGGCAGCAGCGAGGGCGTGCAAGTGCGCGCCGACGACAACTTGCTGCCCATGGTCCAGACGGTGGTCGAAGGCAGTGGCGAAGCCCGCAGCTTGCGCATCCGGTTCAAGCCCGGTGAGTCGCTGCGCACCCGGAGCCCGGTCGTGGTGACCGTCGATGTGATCAAGCTGACGGCGCTGGCCAGTTCGGGCTCGGGCAACATCAGTGTCGAAGCGCTGAAGACACCGGCCCTGGCGCTCAGCATCTCGGGTTCGTCCGACGCCAAGCTGCACCAGCTCGATACCGATCAGTTCAACATCAGCATCGCCGGCAGCGGCGACGTGCATGCGAGCGGCCGCGCGACCAGGCTCGAGGTGTCGATCGCCGGCAGTGGCGAAGTGCGCACGCGCGAGCTCGCATCCAGCGATGTGAGCGTGTCGATCGCCGGCAGTGGCGACGCCAGCGTGGCCGCGCAGAAGTCCATCAGCGTGTCGATCGCTGGCTCGGGCGATGTTGAGTACGTCGGTGCCGCCACCTTGGCCAAGAGCCGGATCGCCGGCAGCGGCACAGTGCGCCAGCGCCAGCCCTGATTCCCCGGCGCCTGCGAGGGCGTGTTCCCACGGCGACAATGCTCCGCATGAGTGTGGCTGAAGCGGCGCCTGAACCGATCTGGCGTCATCCGGAGTTCGCGCGTGGCGCGCGCGAGATGGCCGGCGTCTCGATGGGCATTGCCGCATGGGGCCTGCTCACCGGTGTGGCGATGGCCAAGAGCGGCCTGCCGCTGCCGATGGCGCTCCTGATGTCGCTAATTGTGTTTGCCGGTAGCGCGCAGTTGGCAGTGCTGCCCCTGATGTCCGGCGGTGCGCCGATCTGGGTCGTCTGGGCCACAGCCCTGTGCGTGAACCTGCGCTTCATCATCTTCAGCGCCGGCTGGCGCCCCTACCTCGCCCACCTGCCGTTCTGGCAGCGCGTGCGCATGGGCTACTTCACGGCCGACCTGAACTATGTGATCTTCCTGCGCCGATTCCCCGAGCCGCGCCCGGCGCCCGAGCAGTTGCCCTACTTCTGGGGCGGCGTGGTCACCAACTGGAGCGCCTGGCAACTGCCGTCGCTCGCCGGCATCCTGCTGGCCGACCACATCCCGGCCTCTTGGGGTCTGGGGTTCGCCGGCACCCTTGCCCTGCTCGGCCTGTTGTACTCGCTGGTCGCGGACCGCGCGACCCTGGTCGCCGCAGCGGTGGCCGGCAGTGCCGCCGTGGCCGCGTATGCGTTGCCGCTGAAGCTGAACATCGTGGTGGCGATCGCCGCGGCGGTCGCGATCGGCCTGTTGATCGACCACAGCACGCCACGCCGCGTGGTGCCCGAGGACGATCTGACGTGACGACCGTCGAGACCACGGTTGCGATCCTCGGCCTGGCGCTGCTGACGGTCTTGACGCGCGCCTTCTTCCTGCTGCCTGAGCGCGACTTGCCGCTGCCCGAGTGGCTGCAGCAGGGGCTGCGTTATGCGCCGCTGGCGGCGCTGGTGGCCGTCGTGGCCCCCGAGATCGTGCTGACCAATGGCGAGCTGATCTCCACCTGGAAGGATGCGCGCCTGCCGGCGGTGGTGGTTGCCAGCGCCTACTACTTCTGGCGCCGCGGCATCCTCGGCACGATCATCAGCGGCACCGCGGTCCTGCTGATGCTCAGGCTCGGCTTCGGCTGGTGACTTCTAGAATCGCCGCATGAACGTTCTGCGCTTCACCGACCTCGTTGCCCAGGGCCGTGTCAGCGGCCGCCGCGTCTTCATCCGCGCCGACCTCAATGTCCCGCAGGACGATGCGGGTCGCATTACCGAAGACACGCGCATCCGTGCCTCGGTGCCGTGCATCCGCATGGCGCTGGATGCCGGCGCGGCGGTGATGGTGACCTCGCACCTCGGTCGGCCGACGGAAGGCGCCTTCAAGCCCGAGGACTCGCTGGCGCCCGTGGCCGCGCGGCTGGGCGAGTTGCTCGGGTGCGATGTACCGCTGCGCTCGAACTGGGTCGACGGTGTCGACGTCGCGCCGGGCCAGGTCGTGCTGCTCGAGAACTGCCGCCTCAACCAGGGCGAGAAGAAGAGCGACGCAGCGCTGGCCAAGAAGATGGCCACGCTGTGCGACATCTTCGTGCATGATGCCTTTGGCACCGCGCACCGCGCCGAGGCCAGCACCTACGGCATCGCCCAGTTCGCCAAGATCGCCTGCGCCGGCCCGTTGCTGGCGGCCGAGATCGACGCCATCACGAAGGCGCTGGCCCAGCCGAAGCGGCCGTTGCTGGCCATCGTCGCGGGCTCCAAGGTCAGCACCAAGCTGACGATCCTGCAGAGCCTGGCCACCAAGGTCGATGGCCTGATCGTCGGCGGCGGCATCGCCAACACCTTCCTGCTCGCCGCCGGGATGCCGATCGGCAAGAGCCTGGCCGAGGCGGACCTGGTCGCCGAGGCGAAGGCGGTGATCGAGGCCATGAAGGCGCGCGGCGCCGCGGTGCCGATCCCGACCGACGTGGTCACCGCCAAGGCTTTTGCCGCTGATGCGCCGGCCGTGGTGAAGGACGCCGTCGACGTGGCGGCCGACGACCTGATCCTCGACATCGGGCCGCGCACGGCAGCATTGCTGGCCGATCAGTTGCAGGCCGCCGGCACCATCGTCTGGAACGGACCGGTCGGCGTGTTCGAGTTCGACGCCTTCGCCCATGGCACGGAGACCGTTGCCCGCGCGATCGCCGCCAGCCCGGCCTTCAGCATCGCCGGCGGAGGCGACACGCTGGCCGCGATCGCTAAGTACGGCATCGAGGCCGACATCGGCTACATCTCGACCGGGGGCGGCGCCTTCCTCGAGGTGCTCGAAGGCAAGACCCTGCCGGCGTTCGAGATCCTGGCCCGTCGCGCTGACGGCTAAGGCGCCGTCAGCGCTGCACGCCCGGCCGGGCTGCTGCAGCAGCGTCCCAGGCCGGCCCCTTGAACCAGGCGTCGTCAAGCAAGGCAGCGCGCAGCATCGGCAACGCATCCAACCCCCAGAAGACCCGGCCATCGAGCTCGAAGCTCGGCACACCAAACAGGCCGCGCGCAATGGCCTCGTCGGTGGCGTTGCGCAAGGCACTCTTGACCTCGCCCGACAGGGGGTCGCGCGGCGGTCCCATCGCCTGGGTCAGCGCGGCAATGCGCCCCGGATCTGCCGCATCGGCGCCACCGATCCAGGCATGGCGCATCAAGGTTTCAACGACTTGCCGGTTCGGGCCGCAGGCCAGCGCCAGTCGCAACAAAGGTAGGGGGTTGAACGGGTGCACCGCAGGCGTGTCGAGCCGGATGCCGAGCCGGTGCGCCAGCCAGTGCACGTGGCGGAAGGTCCAGGCGCGCTTGGGCTCGATCTCGGCCGGCCCCTTCTGGCCCCAGTGCGCCAGCAGGCCGGCGAACAGCACGGGCCGGTAGGTGACGGCTACGCTGCAGCCTTCGAGCGCCGTTGGCAGGTGCTCGAAGGCCAGGTACGCAAACGGCGAGACCGGATCGAACCAGAAGTTGACGTGTTTCATGAAGTCCCCGCGCCCTTGCTACCGATCTGCCGCAACAACAAGTCTTCGTCGTCCTCCATCGGCCAGCGCGCCAGGTCTTCGGTGCTGGCGGGGGCGAAGCCCAGGCCTTCGAGCAGGCGCCGAGAACGCTGGTTGCTGCGCTTGAAGACCGCGAGCACGGTGCGCACGCCGAACGCCGTGTGCAACTCATCGATCAGCGCCGCGACGGCTTCACTGCCCAGGCCGCGGTGCCAGTGCGCGCTGCCGAGTTCGTAGGCGACGAAGGCGCAGCCGTCGGCATCCACCGTGGCCTGCACGTAGCCGATGAGCTGGTCGGACGCCCGCTCGCGCAGGACCCAGTTCAACCATTGTTCGCTGCCATCGCCCGAGCAGCGTGTTTCCAGCCGCTCGAAGCGCTCGCGCAGCCACTGCAGCGACTCTGGCGGCGCATTTTCATGTTCGTAGATCGCCGGGTCACTGAGAACCTCGAACATCGCCTCGGCGTGCGCCGCGCGCTGCGGCTCCAGCGTGAGCCGCGACGATCCGATCAGGCGTTCGATGTCGGCCATGGCCGAACGATAGCGTGCCTTGGGCCCGACAAGTCTCTACAGTCCGCAGACCGAAAGGAGTGCCCCATGAGTGAGATCGGCCCAGCACGCATCCGCGTCGGCGTCGGCGGTTGGACCTTCGACCCCTGGCGCGACAACTTCTATCCATCCGGCTGGCCGCAGAGCCGGGAACTCGAGTACGCCAGCCGCCGCCTCAGCGCGATCGAGGTCAATGGCACCTACTACGGCCTGCAGAAGCCCGCCACCTTCGCGAAGTGGCGTGACGAGACGCCCGATGACTTCGTCTTCTCGCTCAAGGCCTCGCGCTACGCGACCAACCGGCGCGTGCTGGCCGAAGCGGGAGAGTCGATCCAGCGCTTCGTGGCCAGCGGCATCGCCGAACTGGGCCCCAAGCTTGGGCCGATCGTCTGGCAGTTCGCACCGACCAAGCGCTTCGACCCCGACGACTTCGAGGCCTTCCTGAAGAGCCTGCCGAACAAGGCCGATGGCCTGCCGCTGCGCCATGCCCTGGACGTGCGCCACGCCAGCTTCATGGCGCCCGAATACCTGGCCCTGGCACGGCGCTACCGGGCGGCGACCGTGTTCGCTGACTCCGACGACTACCCGTCCTTCGCCGACGTCACCGGCGACTTCGTCTACTGCCGCACGATGCGCAGCGATGCCGCTCTGCCCGAGGGCTACGCGCCCGATGCGCTGGACCAGATCGCGGCCTGTGCGCAGGTGTGGCGCTCGGGGCACGAGCCGGCCGGTGTGCCTCGCATCGAAGCGCCTGTGCCATCCAGCGCGGCGCGCGACGTGTTCATGTTCTTCATCAGCGGCGCCAAGGAGAAGGCGCCCGCCGCGGCGATGGCCCTGCGGGCGCGCCTGGAAAGAGCCTAGGTCACGGGTCTGTTCAGGGCCTGCCAGCGCTCGGTCGTCCCGACGTCGGTCCAGGCGCCGTCCCACGCCTCGGCGCCGAGCCGGCCCGCGGCCAGTGCGGCGTCGAGGCGTGGGCGCAGGGCCAGGCGTGTGCCGGGCGCGATGCCGGCAAAGAGCGCGGCGCGAAACAAGCCCGCGCTGGCCCAGGTGCGGCGCGGCGAATCCATGGTTGCCAGACCGGTGCCGACGTCGATGCCGAAGTCGCCTTGCGCATGGTGCGGCGCGTTCGGCACCAGCCACAGGTGCGCGAGTTCGCGGCTCGCTTCAAAGCGTGCGGCGGCATCGGCGTCGAACGCAAAGCCGGGTAGAAAGACATCGCCCGACACGACCCAGAACACGCCGTCGCCGTGATCGGCCAGCCAGGGCAGGGCCTTGGCAATGCCACCCGCGGTCTCGAGCGCGCCACCGTGGTCGCGCCCCTCGGTCGAGTAGCGCAGCCTCAGGCCCCAGCGCGCGCCGTCGCCGAGCGCAGCGGGGAACTGTTCCTCGAGCCAGGCGGTGTTGATCACGACCTGGGACACGCCGGCGGCAGCGAGCGCCTCGAGATGCCACTCGATCAAGGGCTTGCCGCGCACTTTCAGCAGCGGCTTGGGGCAGTTGTCGGTGAGCGGGCGCATGCGCTCGCCGCGACCGGCGGCAAGGATCAGGGCGGGCGGCTGGGCGGGTGACATCGGCGCGCAGTGTAGGCGCGGTGGAAGGCCCGCTTAAAATCGAACGCCCTGCCCGCAGCCTCCCTCCTTGGCGCCCTTTGCGCGCCCCTCAAGATGTCCAGCCTCGACACCCAACGCGTTACCGATGACAGCGCCCCGGCGCCCTTGACCGGCGCCAGCCGCGAAGCGCTGATGGCCAATGCGATCCGCGCGCTGGCGATGGATGCCGTCCAGCAGGCCAACTCGGGTCACCCGGGCGCGCCGATGGGCATGGCCGAGATCGCGGTGGCGCTATGGGGCCGGCATCTGCGCCACAACCCGGCGCACCCGCAATGGCCGGGGCGCGACCGCTTCGTGCTGTCCAACGGCCACGGCTCCATGCTGTTGTATGCCCTGCTGCACCTCAGCGGCTATGACCTGCCGATGAGCGAGTTGCGTAACTTCCGCCAGCTGCACAGCAAGACGCCGGGGCATCCAGAGGTAGGCATGACGCCGGGCGTGGAGACCACCACCGGCCCGCTCGGCCAGGGCCTGGCCAACGCGGTGGGCATGGCGCTGGCCGAAAAGCTGCTGGCGCACGAGTTCAACCGCCCGGGCCATGCATTGGTCGACCACCACACCTACGTCTTCTTCGGCGATGGCTGCCTGATGGAGGGCGTGAGCCACGAGGCAAGCGCACTGGCTGCGGCCTGGAAGTTGAACAAGCTGATCGCGATCTACGACCACAACGGCATCAGCATCGATGGCCGCGTCGAGCCCTGGTTCGTCGACGACAGCGCCAAGCGCTTCGAGGCCTATGGCTGGAATGTCCTGCGCGACGTGGACGGGCACGACGTGGCCGCCGTCGATGCCGCGATCACCAAGGCCAGGCAGAGCACCGACAAGCCGACGCTCATCGTCGCCCGCACCAGTATCGGCAAGGGCTCGCCGAACCGTGCCGGCACAGCCAAGGCGCATGGCGAGGCGCTGGGCGCCGACGAGGTCAAGCTGACGCGGGCTGCGCTCGGCTGGAGCCACGAGCCTTTCGTGGTCCCGGAAGCCGCTTACACGGCCTGGGACGCCAAGGCGCGCGGCGCCAAGGCGGAAGCCGCCTGGGAAGCGACGATGGCCGCCTACAAGGCCGCGTTCCCAGAGCTCGCGGCAGAGTTCGTGCGCCGCACGCGCGGCGACCTGCCCAAGGGCTTCGCGCAGACCGTCGTCGATGCGATGGTCGCCGCGCACGGCAAAGCCGAGACCGTGGCCTCGCGCAAGGCGAGCCAGATCGCGCTCGAGGCCTTCACCAAGGCCCTGCCTGAAATGCTGGGCGGCTCGGCCGACCTGACCGGGTCGAACCTGACCAACACCACGAGCGCGACCGCCTTGCGCTTCGACAGCCTGGGCACCCCCAATGGCGGGCGCCACATCAACTACGGCGTGCGCGAGTTCGGCATGGCCGCGGTGATGAACGGCGTCGCCCTGCATGGCGGCTTTATTCCCTACGGCGGCACCTTCCTGACCTTTTCGGACTACAGCCGCAACGCGATCCGCATGGCGGCGCTGATGAAACGGCGCGTGATACACGTCTTCACGCACGACTCGATCGGCCTTGGCGAAGACGGGCCGACGCACCAGAGCGTCGAACACGCTGCCAGCCTGCGCCTGATCCCCGGCCTGGACGTCTGGCGCCCGGCCGACACCGTCGAAACCGCGGTCGCGTGGGCGGTGGCGCTGGGCAACCGGGCGCGTCCGAGCGCCTTGCTGCTGTCGCGCCAGAACCTGCCGTACCTGCCCAAGGCGGCCCTCGACACCATCAGCCAGGGCGCGTATGTGCTGGCCGAGCCGGGCGAGGTCGGGCTGAAGAAGACCGCCCAGGCCGTCATCATCGCCACCGGCAGCGAGGTGCAACTCGCGCTGCATGCGCAGCAGCTGCTGGCGGGCGACGGCATCGCGGTGCGCGTCGTTTCGATGCCGAGCACGACGGCCTTCGATCGCCAGAGCGTGGCCTACAAGTCCCAGGTTTTGCCTGCGAAAGTACCGCGCATCGCAGTCGAGGCCGGCGTCACCGACGGTTGGTGGAAGTACGGCTGCGCGGCCGTGGTCGGCATCGACACCTATGGCGAGAGCGCGCCGGCGCCGGCGTTGTTCAAGTACTTCCATCTCACCGCGCAGAACGTCGCCGACACGGTGCGCCAGGTGCTCGGACGTTGAACGCCAGACGGGACTGAACTGAATCCTTCACTGAACACACGGAGTTCGCATCATGACGATCAAAGTAGGCATCAATGGCTTCGGCCGCATCGGGCGCATGGTGTTTCGCGCCGCGGTGCAGAACTTTTCCGATGACATCGAGGTCGTCGGAATCAACGACCTGCTCGAGCCCGATTACCTGGCCTACATGCTGCAGTACGACTCGGTGCACGGCCGCTTCAAGGGCACGATCGCGGTCGACGG
>JAZKIW010000050.1:0-8770 GCA_040384625.1 Pseudomonadota bacterium
CCTTCTTCATGGACGACGAGATCGCCGAGAGCTACCTGCTCGACTCGATCCTGACCCTGGTCGACGCCAAGCACGCCGAGGGCCAGCTCGACGCGCGCCAGGAGGCGCGGCGCCAGGTCGGCTTCGCCGACCAGATCTTCATCAGCAAGAGCGAACTGGTCGACGAGGCGGCGCTGCACGCGCTGACGCACCGAATCAAGCACATGAACCCGCGCGCCCCGCAGCGCAAGGTGCACTTCGGTGAGGTGCCGATCAGCGAGGTATTCGACCTGCGCGGCTTCAACCTGAACGCGAAGCTCGAGATCGACCCGGAGTTCCTGAACGCCGATGAGCATGCCGGGCACGACCATGGCCACGAGCACCACGACCATGACCATGAGCACGGCGAGCACTGCGACCACCCGCACCACCATGCGCACGACGACGACGTGAAGTCCTTCGTCTTCCGTGCCGAGAAGGCCTTCAACCCGGCCAAGCTGGAAGACTTCCTGGGCGCGATCGTCCAGGTCTACGGGCCCAAGATGCTGCGCTACAAGGGCGTGCTGTACATGAAGGGCAGCGAGAAGAAGGTGATCTTCCAGGGCGTGCACCAGTTGATGGGCAGCGATCTGGGGCCGAAGTGGATGCCTGGCGAAAAGAAGCAGAGCAAGATGGTCTTCATTGGCATCGACCTGCCCAAGGACATCCTGTTGCAGGGCCTGGAGCAATGTCTGGTCTGATCGCGCGCCGGCTCGGGGCGGCGTTCATTTGCAACGTGGCTACAATCCGCGCGCTTCGAAAACCGGCCTGAAGGCGGGCCGCAGGCTCGCCAAGCAGGTATAAACCTGCACGAGGAGAGCGAATGAGCAAGTCCACGGCAAAGAGCGCAGCACCGCCGAAGAAGGTGGCAAAGAAGCCTGCGGCCGCCGTGAGCAAGTCCGCCGCCAAGAAGCCGCTTGCCAAGGTGACGGCCAAGAGCAAAACCAAGCCGGCGGCCAATCCGCCCGCCAAGCCGGTCAAACCCGTCGCCAAGCCTGCTGCGAAGGCTGCCGCCAAACCAGCCGTCAAGCCGCCCGCCAAACCCGCGGCCAAGCCGACGCCGAAGGCAAGTCCAGTGGCCAAGGCTGGCGCTTCCTCTCCTGTCAAGGGCGCAGCCAAGGCTGCCCTCACCGAACCCAAAACCCGCTCGATGCCTTCGACCCCTACCAAGCCCGTTGTTACCGCTCCCGTCGTCAAGCCCATGAGCCAGGCCCGCACGGCCGCAGCAGCCGGCAAGGCTGCTGCGGCTGCGGCTGCCGCAGCGGCGGCTGCAGCAGCCAGCGCCGCCGCCGCGTCGGCCGCGTCGGCCAGTCGCTTTGCCGATCGTTTCGCGCCCCCCAAACCGGTGGCGCGGGCGGTGGCCGACCACTCGCTCGATGCGCTCAAGCCGGCGGCCAAGGCCGACCCGAAACTGGCTGGGGCGTGGAAGCACAAGAATGGCCGCGATCTCAGCGAGGCCGAGCTGCTGGCGATGCCGGAACGCGAGTACATGAACGAGAAGCAGCTCGACTTCTTCCGTGCTCGCCTGGGCGCCCTGAAGGACGATCTGCTATCCAACGCTGGCGAAACCACCGAGCATCTGCGCGAGGACACCTCGATCGTGCCGGACCCGGCCGATCGTGCCACGATCGAGGAAGAGCACGCGCTGGAGTTGCGCACGCGTGACCGTGAGCGCAAGCTGCTGAAGAAGATCTCGCAGTCGCTGGCGCGCATCGAGAATGGCGACTATGGTTATTGCGACGAAACCGGCGAGCCGATCGGCCTCGGCCGCCTGCTTGCCCGCCCCACCGCAACCCTGTCGCTCGAAGCGCAGCAGCGGCGCGAAATGAAGCAAAAAATGTTCGGCGACTGACCTGCGCGATCCCGAGATTCATGACCGACCCCCAGACCCCACCCAAAGACGGCGACAGCTTCTTTCGCAAGGTGGTGCGCTTCGTGGCCAACCCGGCCACGGACTGGGCCGATCTCAACTCGCGCCAGCACGAGGGCGCGGAACTCGACCTCGAGAAGTCCGAACTGAAGGCGATGATCGAGCGCAAGAAGCGCAACGACTTCGTCCGCAAGCGCGAGTTCGACATGCTGCGCAAGGTGCGTCGCGAGGGCCTGTCGCCCGAGCAGCTCGCCGCGCTGGGCGGTTCGTCGCGGCTGGACGACTCCGAGTCGAAGGTCAGCGACGCCACCTCGCGCCAGGCCGACAGCGGCGTGAAGGCCAAGATCGACGAGATCGAGCAGCAGATGGTCGGCGACAACTTTGCCAGCTCGAGTTCGCGCAAGCCGGTCGGCATGTTCGAGGGCAAGACGCAGCAGGCGCCGTTCCGCCACACCACCACGCGCCCGGCGGTGCTGGCGCGACAGGGCGCCGACGCTTCCCCTGCCGCAGCCCCGGCAACGCCGGTTGCCAAGCCGGTCACGCCGGTGCCTCGTAACGCCGGCGCAGCGGTATCGTTGGGGGGCCTGCAAGGCCAGGCCAGCAGTGACTTCGCCAGCCCGTTCTCGGTCGAGGTCAGCGAGGTCGTGCACGACCCCGAACTCGACGAAGCGGTCATCGCGTTCGCGAATGCCGACTTCGACCAATGCGAGCAATCGCTGACCGCATTGACGCGCAGCGGCGGGGCACGTGCCCAGCACGCCGAAACCTGGCTGGTGCTGTTCGACCTGCACCGCGCCACCGGGCAGCAGCACAAGTTCGAGGGCCTGGCGCTCGAATACGCCCAGCAATTCGGCTGGTCGGCGCCGCAGTGGTTCTCCCTGCCCAAGCTGGTGGCCGAGTCGGCGCAGCAGGAAAAGCCGCGCGAGCAGCGCAGCGCCGGCGAGATCGGCTGGATCTGCCCGGAGCGGCTCGACATCGATGCGGTTGCGCGCCTGCGCTCGGCGACCCTGCAGTTGCCCCTGCCCTGGGTCTTCGACTGGAGTGCGCTGCAGACGGTCGAACCCGAGGCCGCCGCTCACCTTTCCGATCTGTTCCGCCAGTGGGCGCCGGAGGCGCTGGACATGCGCTGGCTCTCGGGCGAGCGCTTCCTGCTCGCCCTGCAGGACGCTGCACCCACCGGCGTGCGCGACGCCGACCCGGCGTACTGGGTGCTGCGCCTGGATGCATTGCGCCTGGCCAACCGGCCGGACCAGTTCGACGAGGCGGCGATCGACTACTGCGTGACCTACGAGGTCTCGCCGCCGTCCTGGGAGCGTGCACGCTGCCAGGTGCGCATCGGTGGCTCGGGGCTGTCGACGCAGTCTCCACCGCTGTCGCAGGTCGGCGAGGTGGCGACGACCTTCGTCGAATCCTCGGTCGACGAGCACAGCGGGGCGGTGACGATGGTCTCGGTCGAGCTGTCGGGCCAGCTGGTCGGCGACATCGGCGCGACCTTGAAGCAGCTCGATACCCAACTCGCCGAGGCGCCCCTGGTCACGGTCTCGTGCAGCAAGCTGATCCGCGTCGACTTCATCGCCGCGGGCGACCTGCTCAACTGGGTGCTGGCCAAACGCGGCGAGAGCCGCAGCGTGACCTTCGCCGAAGCGCACCGCCTGGTGGCCCTGTTCTTCGGCGCGATGGGCATCAACGAGCACGCCAGCGTGCGCGTCAAGAATATCTGACGCTAGCCCGCCCTGTTGCCTGCGGCTTGAAGGCCAGCCTGCTGGCCCCAACTGAGAGCCCAGCATGGAAACAGATCACCCCGCCTTTCACGGCACCACCATCCTCAGCGTGCGCCGCAACGGTGTCGTCGCCATCGGCGGCGACGGGCAGGTCACGCTGGGCTCGATCGTCGTCAAGGGCAGCGCCCGCAAGGTGCGCAAGCTGCACCACGACAAGGTGCTGGCCGGCTTTGCGGGCGCCACCGCCGACGCCTTCACGCTGTTCGAGCGCTTCGAGGCCAAGCTCGAAAAACACCAGGGCCACCTGGTGCGGGCAGCGATCGAGCTGACGCGCGACTGGCGCACCGACCGCGTGCTGCGCCGCCTCGAGGCGATGCTGGCGGTGGCCGACAAGGAGGCCTCGCTGATCATCACCGGCAACGGCGACGTGCTCGAACCCGAGCACGGCATCGTCGCGATCGGTTCCGGCGGCGCCTATGCCCAGGCCGCGGCACGCGCGCTGCTGGCGCACAGCGAACTGGCCGCACCCGAGATCGTCAAGCGCTCGCTCGAGATCGCCGGCGACATCTGCATCTACACCAACCAGCAGCACACGATCGAAGTCCTCGAATGACCCAATCGATGACGCCCCAGGAGATCGTCTCCGAACTCGACCGCCACATCGTCGGTCAAAACGATGCCAAGCGTGCGGTGGCGATCGCGCTGCGCAACCGCTGGCGGCGCCAGCAGGTGGAAGAGAAGATGCGCGGCGAGATCACGCCGAAGAACATCCTGATGATCGGACCCACCGGCGTCGGCAAGACCGAGATCGCGCGCCGCCTGGCGCGCCTGGCCGACGCGCCCTTCATCAAGGTCGAGGCGACCAAATTCACCGAGGTCGGCTACGTCGGCAAGGACGTCGACTCGATCGTGCGCGACCTGGTCGATGTTGCTGTTAAGCAGGAGCGCGAGCGCCAGGTGCGTGGCAAGCGTGCGCTCGCCGAAGACGCGGCTGAAGAGCGCATCCTCGACATCCTGATCCCGCAAGCGCGCGCGGCGGTCGGCTTCGGCAGCGAGGCCGCGAACCCGCCGCCCACGGACAGCACCGCGCGCCAGGTGATGCGCAAGCGCCTGCGCGAAGGCGCGCTGGCCGACAAGGACATCGAGATCGAGGTCGATCAGCCGCGACAGGCCCTCGAGGTGCTCGGCCCGCAGGGCATGGAAGAGATGGCCGAGCAGCTGAAGGGCCTGTTCGCGCAGATGGGCGGAGGGCGGAAGAAGACCCGCAAGCTGAAGATCGGCGAGGCGCTAAAGCTGCTGGTGGACGAAGAAGCCGGCAAGCTCGTCAACGAGGACGAGATCCGCGCCGCAGCGCTGGCCCAGGCCGAGGGCAACGGCATCGTCTTCATCGACGAGATCGACAAGGTCACCTCACGCAACAGCGAGGGCAGCGGTGGCGAGGTCTCGCGCCAGGGCGTACAGCGCGACCTGCTGCCCCTGGTCGAGGGCACGGCGGTCAGCACCAAGTACGGCATCGTCAAGACCGACCACATCCTGTTCATCGCCAGTGGGGCCTTCCATCTGGCCAAGCCGAGCGACCTGATTCCCGAGTTGCAGGGACGCTTCCCGATCCGCGTCGAGCTCGGCTCGCTGACGGTCGACGACTTCGAAGCCATCCTGACCAGCACCCATGCCAGCCTGGTCAAGCAGTACCAGGCCCTGCTGGCCACCGAAGGCGTGACGTTGACGATCACACCCGACGGCGTGCGCCGGCTGGCTCAGATCGCCTTCGACGTCAACGAGCGCACCGAGAACATCGGCGCGCGTCGCCTGTCCACGGTGATGGAACGCCTGCTCGACGAGATCAGCTTCGATGCGCCGAACCGTGGCGGCAGCACCGTGGTGATCGACGCCACAGCGGTGGACGGAAAGCTGGCCGCATTGGCGGGCAACGAGGATCTGTCGCGCTACATCCTCTAAGCTCGGCGCCCTCTTGAGGGGAGCGCTGAAGGTGCTTCGAGCCAGGGTCTACAACCGCAGGCGGTGCGACTGCAGGGCGAGCAGGCCATCGAAAATCAGCGAATCGACGGTTTCGAAGGGCAGGTCGGTGATGGGCGCCATCTTGACCGCGGCGCCGCCGGTCATCAGCAGCAGCGGCTCGGCGCCGCAACGCGCCACCAGTTTGCGATGGATGCGCTCGATGGCGCCGGCGAGAGCGTGGGCGCCACCGCTCATCAGCGCGTCGCTGGTGTTGGTTGGAAAGTCGACCACCTCGCCGGTCGGTACGCGCAGCCCGGCCGTGCCTTGTTCGAGTGCGCGCAGCATCAGGCCGAAGCCGGGCATGATCAGGCCGCCGAGAAAGCGGCCCTCGGCGTCGAGCGAGTCGACCGTGACGGCAGTCCCGACCATCACCACCAGCGCCGGCCGATCCGGCGCCTTGGCCTGGCGCGCGCGATGCTGGACATGCCAGCGCGCGCCGATCAGGGCCGCCCAACGGTCCGAACCGAGCCGCGTCGGGTGCTCGTAGCCGTTGATCACCCCATCGTCATGCGCCGCGGGCACAACCCAGCGCGCGGTGACGTCCCACAGCTCCAGTTGCTCCTCGACGCGACGCCGCACCGCGTCGCCGGCGACGTTGCAGCCGAGCATGCTACCCGGCGCTGCCAGGCGTTTCCACTCATCCTCGGCCAGGGTGTCGATGGTCTCCAGAAACACCGCGCCGCTGTCCACAACCGCCGCACCGGGTTGGGGTGACGCGTACTGGGCCCACTTCAGCCGCGTGTTGCCGATGTCGATGGCCAGGAAACTCATGAGGGGGGCCGCGACGAAACCGGCAGGCTCAACAGGTGCCGCACATGGCGCATGGTCTGCGCGGCGATGATGCGGCGGCGCGGCTTGCGCAGGCGCTGTTCGACTTCGTCGAGCAGGGCCTCGAGGGCTTCGCGCGTATGCGCCCGTTTCAATTTCATCAGGGTCAGGGCGCCGCTGACGGGCGCTTCCTGGCGCACCGCGCGCAGCAGCAGTTCGCGCGCTTCGGCCAAGGGCTGATCGGCGGCGGCGACCGAGTCGCCCTCGAGCACGGACCAGCTCGACTCGCCATGCAAGGACTGCGAGGAGGGCAGCAGCGACGATTCGCCGCCCGCCGCCACCGTGACCGTGGCGTCGGCCCGGTCGCCGCCGGACCAGGCGACCAGGCCCAGGCTCAGCAGGTCGTCGAGGCACTGCGCGCCCGCACCAGCCTGCGCGGCGAGCTTGCGAATGTCGTCTTCGCTGCGCCGACCGTCTACCAGCAACAGCACGGTGCGGTGCCGTTGCGACAGGCGCTTGCCTCGCGTTGCCAGCTCGGCATGCCCGGAGGCGGTGCGTTGCGGTTGGGCGCCTGCGCGGCGCTGCTGCGGGTCCATGATGCTGCGATTGTGCAGAAATCCGTCCCCGGCCTGCGTGCCGTACGGGCAAACCACGACACGCCGGGGCCTCGCGCGCAGCCGCTGGGCAACGGTGGCATCATCGCAATTGACGTTTACGTCAACGTCAATCGCCGCTGCCGGACTTCGACATGACCGACCTCTCCGCCGAAACCAAAGCCCTGGCCGCCTACCGGCCGCAGCACAAGTTGCGCTTCGTCACTGCGGCCAGCCTGTTCGACGGCCACGACGCGGCGATCAACATCATGCGCCGCATCTTGCAGGGCATGGGCGCCGAGGTCGTCCACCTCGGCCACAACCGCTCGGTCGACGAGGTCGTGACCGCGGCCCTGCAGGAAGATGCGCAGGCCATCGCCGTCAGCAGCTACCAGGGCGGTCACGTCGAGTACTTCAGGTACATGGTCGAGCTGCTGCAGGCACGCGGGGGCGAAAGAATCCAGGTCTTCGGCGGCGGTGGCGGCGTCATCGTGCCGGGCGAGATCCGCGAACTGGCCGAGCGCGGCGTGCGCATCTACAGCCCCGAGGACGGCCAGCGCCTGGGCCTGGCCGGCATGATCGGCGAGATGCTGATGCGCGCCGACGTGGACCTCTCCACGTTCGCGCCGAAGTCGCTCGATGCGCTGGGCGGCCACGGCGAAGCGGCGTGGCGTGCGCTGGCGCAATTGATCACCGCGCTCGAGAACGGACGCGTCGATGCGGCCGTTCTCGAATCGCTGCATGCGCGTGCCGCTGCTTCCCAGGTGCCGGTACTCGGCATCACCGGCACCGGCGGCGCGGGAAAGTCGAGCCTGACCGACGAGTTGATCCGACGCCTGCGCCTGGACCAGGATGATGCGCTGCACATCGCGGTGATCTCGATCGACCCGTCGCGGCGCAAGAGCGGCGGCGCCCTACTCGGCGACCGCATCCGGATGAACGCCATCGGACCGTGGCAGCACGGGCCGCGGGTCTACATGCGCAGCCTGGCGACGCGCGACTTCGGCAGCGAGATCAGCCAGGCCCTACCCGACGTGCTGGCCGCGTGCAAGGTCGCCGGCTTCGACCTCATAGTCGTCGAGACCTCTGGCATCGGCCAGGGCGATGCGGCGATCGTGCCGCTGGTCGACATCCCGATGTACGTGATGACCCCGGAGTTCGGTGCCGCCAGCCAGCTCGAGAAGATCGACATGCTCGACTTCGCCGAGTTCGTGGCCATCAACAAGTTCGATCGCAAGGGCGCCGCCGATGCGCTGCGCGACGTGGCCAAGCAAGTTCAGCGCAACCGCGAGGCCTGGAAGCAGGCGCCCGAGCAGATGCCGGTCTTCGGCACCATGGCCAGCCGCTTCAACGACGACGGCGTCACGGCGCTCTTCCAGGCCCTGAAGCCGCGCCTGGTCGAAGCCGGCTTGGCCTTGACCGAGGGCAGACTGCCGGTCGTGGCCACGCGTCACAGCACGCACCAGGTGCCGATCGTGCCCGGCGCGCGTGTGCGCTACCTGGCCGAGATCGCCGACACCGTGCGCGGCTACAAGAAGCGTGCACGCGAACAGGCGGCCCTGGCGCGCGAGATCCAGCAGTTGCGTGCGGCCGCGGCGATGCTGACCGTCGGCAAGCCCGACAAGCCACGCGCCGCCGAGGCCACGATCAACCTGGCCGAGCAGCGCGAAGCCCAGCTCGATCCGACCGCGAGGAAGCTGCTGGCGATGTGGCCCGACATGCAGCGCGCCTACGCCGGCGACGAGTACGTGGTGAAGATCCGCGACAAGGAGATCCGCACC
>JAZKIW010000051.1:0-3749 GCA_040384625.1 Pseudomonadota bacterium
ATCGTTCGCTCGCCGGCATTCAGTCGCTTGCTCACTTCACCCATCAGCCAGTTCGCCACCAACTTGGGTTGATCGCAGGCGGTGCGGGCCGCCTCGTAGTACCGGGCGAAGGCCGGACTCTGCGCCATCAGAGCCGCATCGGCGGCCGACAAGCCGTCGTCACGCTCGAAGCGCGCGGCCATCGCCCCAGGCAACTCCGGCATCGCGGCGCGCACGCTCTCGATCCACTCCGGCGCGATCACCAGGGGTGGCAGATCGGGGTCGGGGAAGTAGCGGTAGTCCTGCGCATCTTCCTTGCTGCGCATCGCGCGCGTCTCACCGCTGTCGGGATCGAACAGCACGGTCGCCTGCCCGATCTTCAAGCCATCCTCGAGGCGATCGATCTGCCACTGGACCTCGAAGTCGATCGCCTGCTGCATGAACTTGAAGCTGTTCAGGTTCTTGATCTCGCGCCGCGTGCCGAAGGGCTGGCCGGGCCGTCGCACCGAGACGTTGGCGTCGCATCGGAAGCTGCCTTCTTGCATGTTGCCGTCGCAGATGCCCAGCCACACCACCAGGGTGTGAAGGGCCTTGGCGTATTCGACCGCCTCGCCGGAGGAGCGCATGTCGGGCTCGGTGACGATTTCCAGCAGCGGCGTGCCGGCGCGGTTCAGGTCGATGCCCGTCTGGCCCTGGTAGTCCTCGTGCAGGCTCTTGCCGGCGTCTTCTTCAAGATGGGCGCGCGTCAGGTGCACGGTCTTCTTCGCGCCGCCGACGATGATGTCGAGGCTGCCGCCCTGCACCACCGGCGTCTCGTACTGGCTGATCTGGTAGCCCTTGGGCAGGTCGGGGTAGAAGTAGTTCTTGCGCGCGAAGATCGACAGCGGCGCCACCTTTGCGCCGACCGCCAGGCCGAAGCGGATTGCGCGCTCGACCGCGCCGCGGTTCAACACCGGCAGCGTGCCCGGCAGGGCGAGGTCGACCGCGCTGGCCTGGGTGTTCGGCGCGGCGCCGAAGGCCGTGCTGGCGCCGCTGAAGATCTTGCTCGCAGTGGACAGTTGCGCATGGGTCTCGAGGCCGATCACGACCTCGTAGCCACGGATCAGGGCAGGCGCGCTCATCGCGCGGCCCCCGGTGCGCGCCGGTGGAAATCGGTGGCCTGCTGGAACGCGTGCGCCGCGTGCAGCAGGGTGCCCTCTGTGAAGTAGTTGCCGATCAGCTGCAGGCCCACCGGCATCTGGCCTTCACCGAAGCCAGCGGGAATGCTCATGCCGGGCAGCCCAGCCAGGCTCGCCGGCAGCGTGAAGATGTCGGCCAGGTAGGCAGCCACCGGATCGTCGTCCTGGGCCCCGATCTTCCAGGCCACGCTGGGTGCCACCGGGCCAGCGATCACATCGCATTGCCTGAAGCACTGCTGGAAGTCGTCGGCGATCATGCGGCGCAGCTTCTGCGCCTGCAGGTAATACGCGTCGTAGTAGCCATGCGAAAGCACATAGGTGCCGATCATGATGCGGCGCTTGACCTCGGCACCGAAGCCTTCGGCGCGGCTCTTGGCGTACATCTCGGCCAGGTCGGCGTAGTGCGCGGCGCGATGGCCGAACTTGACGCCGTCGAAGCGCGACAGGTTCGAACTCGCCTCGGCCGGCGCGATGATGTAGTACACCGGAATCGACAGCTCGGTGCGCGGCAAGCTGACGTCGACCAGGGTCGCGCCGAGCTTTTCGAACTCGGCCAGCGCAACGCGCAAGGCGCCGTCCACGTCGGCATCGAGCGCGGCCGGGAAGAACTCGCGCGGCAACCCGATGCGCAAGCCACTCAAGGGGCGCGAAGCCGATGCGCCCGCGCGCCCTTCCAGCATCATCGTGTGGAAGTCCTGCGGCGCACGCTCAGCGCAGGTGGCGTCGCGCGGGTCAAAGCCGCTCATCGCCGACAGCAGCAAGGCACAGTCTTCGGCCGAGCGCGCCAGCGGCCCAGCCTGGTCGAGACTCGAGGCAAACGCCACCATGCCCCAGCGTGAGCACACACCGTAAGTCGGCTTGATGCCGGTGATGCCGGAGAAGCTGGCCGGCTGGCGGATCGAGCCGCCGGTGTCGGTGCCGGTGGCTGCGGGCAGCAGGCGGGCGGCCACGGCAGCCGCTGAGCCGCCGGACGAGCCACCGGGCACGCGTGACGGGTCCCAGGGGTTCGACACCCGCCCGAAGGCCGAGTTCTCGTTCGCCGAGCCCATGGCGAACTCGTCGCAGTTGAGCTTGCCAAGGCTGACCATGCCCGCGGCAGCCAGGCGCGCCACCACGGTGGCGTCGAAGGGGCTGGCGTAGCCAGCGAGCATTTTCGATCCAGCCGTGCTCGGCATGCCGGCCGTGACGAAGATGTCCTTGTGCGCGATCGGCACGCCGGCCAAGGGACCGAGCGCCTCGCCGGCCGCGCGACGCGTGTCGATCGCGCGCGCCTGCTCGAGCGCCGTGGCTGAAGCCACGTGCAGGAAGGCGCCCAGGCTTTGCTGGGCGTCGATGCGTGCCAGCAGATGCTCGACGACGTCGACGCTCGACACCTCGCGCGCGTTCAGCGCTCGGCCGAGCGCGGCGACGCCCAGTTCGTGCAACTCGACGGTCATTCGATGACCTTGGGCACCAGGAACAGCCCGTCCTCGACCGCGGGCGCGCTGGCCTGGTTGCGCTGGCGCTCATCGCCTTCGCTGACCACGTCGTCGCGCAGGCGCAGCGCCACCGCCTGAACCGCGGACAACGGCGTGTAGAGCGGCTCGACGCCGCGCGTGTCGACGGCGCTCATCTGCTCGACGATGCTGAAGAAGCCGTTCAGTTGGCCGAGCATCGCGGCCTGTTCGGTGGCCTCGAGTTCCAGGCGCGCCAAGTGGGCGATGCGGCTGACGTCTTGAGGGGTCAGGGGCATGAGCAAACGATCGAGGAAGGGCAAACGGAAAGCGGGTGCAAAAAGCCGCCTTCGCGGTGCTTTTCTGCGGCTTCGAGGTTGGGGTCTCGGGTTATTATCGCCGCCCATCAGAGACCCTCCAGCGCCCTGCGGTGCGGGGGGTTTCATTGCAAGAGCGGTCGCACCTGTCACCAAACGCTTTTTCTCGTCCCCCTTTCGCCCCACAGCCACCATGTTCGGATCCCTGCGCCGCTACTTCTCCACCGACCTGGCCATCGACCTCGGCACCGCCAACACCCTGATCTACGTTCGCGGCAAGGGCATCGTGCTCGACGAGCCCTCGGTGGTCGCGATCCGCCATGAAGGCGGCCCGAACGGCAAGAAGACCATCCAGGCCGTCGGCAGCGAAGCCAAGGCCATGCTCGGCAAGGTGCCCGGCAACATCGAAGCGATTCGGCCGATGAAGGACGGCGTGATCGCCGACTTCACCGTCACCGAGCAGATGTTGAAGCAGTTCATCAAGATGGTTCATCCGCGCTCGATGATGAAGCCGAGCCCGCGCATCATCGTCTGCGTGCCCTGCGGTTCGACCCAGGTCGAACGCCGCGCAATCCGCGAATCGGCCCTCGGCGCCGGCGCCAGTGAGGTCTTTCTAATCGAAGAGCCGATGGCCGCGGCGATCGGCGCCGGTCTGCCGGTCAGCGAAGCCAGCGGCTCGATGGTCGTCGACGTCGGCGGCGGCACCACCGAGGTCGGCGTGATCTCGCTGGGCGGCATGGTTTACAAGGGCAGCGTGCGCGTCGGCGGCGACAAGTTCGACGAAGCAATCATCAACTACATCCGGCGCAACTACGGCATGCTGATCGGCGAGCCGACGGCCG
>JAZKIW010000052.1:0-5649 GCA_040384625.1 Pseudomonadota bacterium
GATGTCGATCACGCCGTCGCCCATCATGCCGCGGTCGTTCAGCAGGTCGGTGGTGGGCGTGAGCCAGTCGCAGACGTGAAAGGCGAGCAGGCGCTGCGGCCCAGCGCGTTCGATCTGCTGCTGCAGCTTCGGATCCCACCAGACGTGATAGACGTCCACCGCCACCCCCAGCGCACCACTGCGCGCCGGATCGAGCGCATCGCAGACATCGAGCGCTTGCTCGAGGGTGTTGATGCAGGCACGGTCGGCCGCGTACATCGGGTGCAGGGGTTCGATGGCCAGCGGCATGCCACGCTCGCGGGCGTCGCCCAGCAGCTCGGCAATGCCGTCGCTCACCTGTTCGCGCGCGCCGGCGATGTCGCGGTGCGCGGCCTGGCCGCCCAGCGCGCCCGGCAAGCCGCCGACCACCAGCACCAGGCAGGGCGCGCCCAGCGTGCAGGCCTCGTCGAGGGCGCGCCGGTTGTCGTCGCGTGCCGCCTGCCGCGCCGCCGCATCGGCATAAGTGAACATGCCGCCGCGGCAATAACCGGACAGTTCGAGCGCGAGCGCACGCAGTTGTTTGGCCACCGCGTCGAGGCCGGCGGCGGCGACCTGGTCGCGCCACGGAGACACGGCACGGATGCCGCGCGCGGCGCAGGCGTCCAGGATCTCCGGCAGGGACCAGTCCACGCCACGCTGGCGGCGCACCGTGGCGGTATTGATCGACAGCCATCGATGGTCTTGTGAGAAGTCGCGCATGGGGTGTCAGGAGCTTGAACGGCGGATCTGCCGCACGATGGCCGCGTTGTCGAGTTCGCCGTCGCCGAATGCAACCGCTGCCTTCAGGAGCGCGGCGTGCGCCTCGGACAGCGGCAGGCGTTGGCCGGCAGTTGCCGCCTGCGCGAGCATCAGGGACACGTCCTTCAGGTGCTGATGGATGCGCGACTGCGGTTCCTCGAACCTGTCGCTCACCATCAGCGCCCCTTTGGCGAGTGCGGCATCGGAGCGCGCCGGCGTCGCCAGCACCAGCGCGAGGAACGCATCTGGCGCGATGCCCAGGCGCTCGGCGAACACCAGGCCTTCGGCGAGTGCGGCGCGGTTCAGGCCGAGCACGAGATTCGTCGCCAGCTTGGCGCGCGCGCCCATGCCCGCGCCACCCACGACGATGCGCTGGGGCGCCAGCACCTCAAGCAGGGCCGCTTGACGCTGCAGTGCGGCCGGAGCGGCGCCGAGCAGCATGGTCGCCTCGCCGTCGTGAATCTGCTGGCTCGAACCTGACAGCGGCGCTTCGATGAAGTCCACGCCGCGCGCCGCGAGGCGGCCGGCCAGCGCCTGCAGGGCGTCGGGGTCGCCGGTCGAACAGTCGATCAGCGCCCGCAATGCACCGCCTTCGAGCAGGCCGCCCGGGCCTTCGACCACGTCGAGCACGCCCGCAGTGTCGAACACCGCGAGCACGACGCAGGCACAGCGCCGGCCCAGGTCGGCCAGTGATGCTGCGACCTGGTCACCGTCCCGAACGAATGCTGCGTTGGCTTCGTCGCGGTGATCGAATCCCAACGGCGCAACGCCCGCCAGCGACAGGCGATGCGCCAGCGCGCGGCCGACGAGGCCAAGACCGACCAAGCCCACTTCGCCGACGTTCGCCTTCGTATCGGTGCTCATTTCGGCAGCGAGGCGCCGCCGCAGACGGCGATGTCCTGGCCGGTGATCGCCGCTGCGTCGGGCGACAGCAGAAAGGCCGCCAGCGCGGCCACTTCGTCGGGTCGGATCAGGCGGCCGATCGGAGGCAGGCGTGGTGCGCTGCCGGCGCGTTGCGGGTCGGCGAGCATCGGCGTGTCAGTCGCTGCCGGCGAGATCAGGTTGACGGTGACACCGTCGGTCACCACCTCGGCGGCCCAGCTGCGCGCCAGGGCCAACAGGGCGGCCTTGCTGGCCGCGTACTGGCTGCGCCCGGGCATGCCCTGCGAAACGCGGCTGCCGATCAGCAGCACGCGGCCGCGGCCCGCGCTTCGCATGGCAGGCAGCAGCGCGTTGGCCAGGCGCGTGGCGGCCTGCACGTGCAGTTGCCACATGTGCGCACCGTCGTCGGCACGCAGCGCACCTAGCGGGGCCGTTCGCAGCACACCTGCGGCATGCACCAGGGCTTGCGGCGCGCCATCGATAAGCAGGGCGGCCAGGGCAGCATCGATCGCGGCGTCATCGCACAGGTCCACCGCCTCAGCGCTGAAGCGCTCGTGAGCGATCGTCGCTGGAGCAACATCCCAGCCATGCACCCGCCAGCCGTCGGCGAGCAGGCGCTGCACGACGGCGGCGCCGATGCCCGAACTGCTGCCAGTGACGAGGGCTTCGGCGCTCATTCCACCGAGATCTTCTTCTCCGCGATGATCTTGCCCGAGGCGGCGATGTCGTCGGCCTGGAACTTCGCGAAGTCGGCCGGGCTGCCGCCGCCGGGCACCAGGCCGTCGGCCAGGAGCTTCTCGCGCATCTCGCCGGCCAGCGCCTTGTTCACCGCGGCATTGAGCTTGTCGACGATGTCCGTCGACGTCTTCGCTGGTGCCCAAACGCCGTACCAGCTTGCGCATTCGAAACCCGGCAGCGACTCGGACGCGGTGGCCACGTCGGGCAGGTTGGGCAGGCGCTTGGCCGCCGTCACCGCCACCACCTTGAGCTGGCCGCCGCGATGGAACTGCACCGAGCCGAGCACCGGGTCGATGAACCCCTCGATCTGGCCGCCGACCAGGTCCTGGAATGCGGGCGCGGTGCCCTTGTACGGCACGATGCCCACGCTGATGCCGGCGGCCTGCTCGAGGCGCACGGTGCACAGGTGCCCGGCCGAGCCGACCGAGCCGACGGCGAAGTTCAGGCCGCCCGGCTTGGCCTTGGCCGCAGCCACCAGACCCTTCACATCGCTCACGCCCAGCTTGTTGCTGATCGCGATCGACAGCGGGGCTTGCGCTACCAGGCTCACGGCGATGAAGTCGCCCTGCACCTTGTAGGGCACCGACTTCATCGTCATCGGCGCCGTGACAAAGGTGCTGGCATTGAACAGCAGGGTGTAGCCGTCGGCCTGCGCCTTGGCGACCGCGTCGCCTCCGATCACGCCGTTGCCGCCGGGCTTGTTCTCGACGATGAAGGTCTGGCCGAAGCTCTTGCCGAGTTCCTGCGCCAGCATGCGCCCGACTTTGTCGAGCGTGCCACCCGGCGGGAACGGGATCACCATGCGCACCGGCCTGTCGGGCCAGGCCTGCGCAAAGCTGCTGGCGGAAGCTGCGGCGGCCAGGGCGAGGGCCAGGACAGCAGCGATCGGTCGTCTTGTCATCGGTGTCTCCTTGCGTGGAATGGTCAGGCGATGCCGTGCAGCGCCATCAGGGTGTTCATGCGGCGTACGGCGAGAGCGGGTCGTTCGATCAGCCCAGCCGCGTCGGCCAGGCGGAACAGTTCGGCGAAGTGCGGCAGCGAGCGCGTGCTCTGCTGGCCGCCGACCATCGTGAAGTGGTCCTGATGGCCGTTCAGCCAGGCCATGAAGACGACGCCGGTCTTGTAGAAGCGCGTCGGTGCCCGGAAGATGTGGCGCGACAGCGGCACCGTCGGCGCGAGGATGGCGTGGAAGCGTGCCGTGTCGCCGGCCGCGAGCGCCGCCAGCGCCGCACTCGCGGCCGGTGCGATCGCGTCGAAGATGCCGAGCAGCGCGTCGCTGTGCTGCTGCGTCGCATGGGTGCCAACGCCGTCGCCGGCGATCAGCTCGGCGTAGTTGAAGTCGTCGCCGGTGTACATGCGCACGCCCGTGGGGAGGTGGCGGCGCATCGCGATCTCCTTGTCCTTGTCGAGCAGCGAGATCTTGATGCCGTCGACCTTGGCGGCGTGCGCTTCGATGATGCCCAACGCGGTCGACATCGCCGCGTCGACGTCGGCGCTGCCCCAGTAGCCCGCCAGCGCCGGGTCGAACATGTCGCCCAGCCAGTGCAGCACGACCGGCTCGCGGGCCTGGCGCAGCACGCGGTCGTAGACACGTTCGTAGTCGGCCGGGCTCTTCGCGACACGCGCCAGCGCGCGGCTGGCCATCACGATCAGCTTGCCGCCCAGCTTCTCGATCGCGGCCATCTGTTCTTCGTAGGCGCGGATCACATCGTCGACGCTCTTCGCCGACTCGGCTGCCAGGTGGTCGGTGCCGCAGCCGCTGGCGAGGAAGGCGCCGGGCACGTCACGCGACGCGTCGATCGAACGGCGAATCAGCTCGAGCGAGGTCGGCCAGTCCAGGCCCATGCCGCGCTGCGCCGTGTCCATCGCCTCGGCCACGCCCAGGCCCATCGACCACAGGCGCTGTCGGTAGGCGATCGTCGCGTCCCAGTCGATCGCGCAGTCGAGCCAGGGGTCGTTGGTGGCACGCGGATCGGCCACCACATGCGCGGCCGAATAGGCGATGCGGTTGAGCTTGGTGCCGGGTGCGGCGGGCGTGAATGCACCGGTGCCGCGCAAGGTGTAGGGCGCGAGCGTGCCGTCTTGCCTGGGCAGCGTGATCGTCGTGGCCATGGCGACGGCCTCCTACAGACTGAGCGCCGGCACGTCGACCCAGCGCCGTTCTTTTGAACTCTGCAACGCGGCTTCGACGAGCTGCACGCCCTTCGCGCCCTCGGGCAGGGTCCAGCGGTAGGGGGCGTCCTCGACCACGTGGCGGATGAAGGCTTCCCACTGGATCTTGAAGCCGTTGTCGTAAGCCTGGCTGTCTGGCACGTCCTGCCATTGGTCGAAGAAGTTCATCGACTGCTTGACGTCGGGATTCCAGACCGGCCGCGGCGTCGTCACGCGACTCTGCGCGCGGCATTCCTGCAAGCCAGCGACCGCCGAGCCGTGGGTGCCGTCGACGTGGAAGGTGACCAGGTCGTCGCGGCGCACGCGGGTGGCCCAGCTCATCGTCAGCTGCGCGACCACCGGCTCGCCGTGGTGTCCTTTCAACTGCGCTGTCGCATAGGCGGCGTCGTCGGCGGTGGCCGGATACGGCTGCCCCGCTTCGTCCCAGCGCTTGTCGATGTGCGTCGCGCCGAGGCAGGTGATCGACTGCACTTCGCCGAACAGGTTGTCCAGCACGTAGCGCCAGTGGCACATCATGTCGAGGATCATGCCGCCGCCGTCCTCTTGACGATAGTTCCAGCTCGGGCGCTGGATAGGCTGCAGGTCGCCTTCGAACACCCAGTAGCCGAAGTCGATGCGCACCGCGAGCATGCGGCCGAAGAAGCCTGCGCGGCGCAGCATGTCGAGCTTGCGCAGCCCCGGCAGGAATAGCTTGTCCTGCACCGCGCCGTGCTTCAGGCCCGAGGCCTGGGCCATGCGGCAGACTTCGACCGCTTCGTTCAGGTTAGTCGCGATCGGCTTCTCGCAATAGACGTGCTTGCCAGCGCGGATCGCCTGCGCCAGCAGCGTGGGCCGCATTTGCGTTGTGCCCGCGTCGAAGAAGATGCTGTCGCTCTTGTTCGCGAGCGCCGCGTCGAGGTTGGTGCCGAAGCGCTCGACGAGGTGTGCCTTAGCCAGGGCTTCGATCTTCTCCGCATTGCGACCGATCAGCACCGGGTCGGGCAGGACACGGTCGCCATTGGCCAGCTGCACGCCGCCCTGGTCGCGGATCGCGAGGATCGAGCGGATCAGGTGCTGGTTCAGGCCCATGCGGCCGGTCAC
>JAZKIW010000053.1:0-2614 GCA_040384625.1 Pseudomonadota bacterium
GCCGCGGCCAGCACCTCGGCGCGCTGGCGCGACTTGGTGTCCGGGGCCGGACCTTCGAGCCGGACTGAGCCTTGGTTCGTGGTCACGTCGATGTGCAGCGCACTCAAGCTCGGATCGGCGGCCAGGGCCGTCTTCACTGCTGCGGTGATGGCCGTGTCACCGACTTTGCCCGCGACGCGGTCGGCTACTTCGGCCGTCCCCTGGGCGGCGCCCGACGCAGCACTGCGCAAGTCCTCGACGCCACTCTGGACCTTCGACTCGGCCGCCACAACGGTGGCGTCGACCCGCGCGCCCAGGCTGCGCTCATCGTAATAGTTGGAGATCACCACGGCGCCGATGGCCGCGCCGATGACGGCCGCGCCGAGCAGTCCAGGCCAGAGCGCGCGGCGGGGCCGGAATTCATGGCTGCGCATCGACTTCAGGTCGGCGCTGCTGCGCGGCGCTGCAACGGGCGTGGAAATTTGCGTTGTGGTGGGCGGGTTGGATTGCACGGATCGCTCCTCGATGCGGCTCGGTCGAGCCGGCACATCGATGCTCGACCGTCAGCGTCGATTCCGGCATCGGACCGCAGCGCCTGAGCGTGTAGGACAGCGGGCAACGCACAATCTGCAACGTGAATCACGCAGCAGCGCCGACCCCCGTCAGCTTCCGCGCTGCGCTCGGCTTCTGGCTCAAGCTGGGCTTCATCAGCTTCGGCGGCCCGGCCGGGCAGATCGCGATCATGCACACCGAGCTGGTCGAGCGCCGACGCTGGATCAGTGAGCAGCGCTTCCTGCACGCGCTCAATTACTGCATGTTGCTGCCTGGGCCCGAGGCCCAGCAGCTGGCCACCTACATCGGCTGGCTGATGCACCGCACTTGGGGCGGCATCGTCGCTGGCGCCTTGTTCGTGCTGCCCTCGCTGTTCATCCTGGTCGCGCTGTCTTGGGTCTACCTGCGCTTCGGTAATCTGCCGCTGGTGGCTGGCGTCTTCTACGGCCTGAAGCCTGCCGTCACGGCGTTGGTGCTGCACGCGGCGCACCGCATCGGCACGCGGGCACTGAAGAACCGCTGGATGTGGGGCATCGCCGCGCTGGCCTTCGTCGCGATCTTCGCTTTCGAGACGCCCTTTCCGGCGATCGTGGTTGCCGCGGCGCTGATCGGCCATTTCGGCGCACGGCGCTGGCCCGAGGTGTTCGCGCTCGGCGGTGGCCACAGCGCTGCGAAGTCCAGCTACGGCCTGGCGCTGATCGACGACCACACGCCGACGCCGGAACACGCACGCTTCTCGCGCCGCCACTTGGTTCGCGTGCTCGCCATTGGCTTGTTGCTGTGGGCGGTGGTGATGGCCGCGATCGCCGCCACCCAGGGGCTGCAGGGCACGCTGGCGGCGATGGGCTGGTTCTTCACCAAGGCCGCACTGTTGACCTTCGGCGGTGCCTACGCCGTGCTGCCCTATGTTTACCAGGGCGCGGTCGAGCAGCACCAGTGGCTCAGCGGCGCGCAGATGATCGACGGCCTGGCCCTGGGGGAGACCACGCCCGGGCCGCTGATCATGGTGGTGGCTTTCGTCGGCTTCGTCGGCGGCTGGGCAAGGCAGGTGCTCGGCCCCGAGGCTTTGTTCCTCGGTGCGTCGCTCGCCGCCTGCGTGGCCACTTTTTTCACCTTTCTGCCCTCCTTCGTCTTCATCCTGGCCGGTGGGCCGTTGGTCGAATCCACCCACGGCAAGCTCGGATTCACGGCCCCGCTGTCGGCGATAACCGCCGCGGTGGTCGGCGTCATCGTCAATCTGGCGCTGTTCTTCGCCTACCACGTGCTGTGGCCGCAGGGTTTTGGAGGCCACTTCGAGGCGGCCTCGGCCCTGATCGCTGTCGGAGCCGCAGTCGCGCTGTTCCGCTTCAAGCTGGGCGTGCTGCCGCTGCTCGGCGCCTGCGCGGGCGTCGGGCTGGCGCTTCAGATCCTGCGCTAGCGTGCAGGGAAGGCCGTCGGCCGCGCGGTGATTTCCCGCCCGGGATAATTCGTGCGTGAAGCGCAGCGTCAAGCAACGTGTGGTGGTGGGCCTTTCCGGCGGTGTCGATTCGGCCGTCAGCGCCTACCTGCTCAAGCAGCAGGGCTACGAGGTCGTCGGCCTGTTCATGAAGAACTGGGAGGACGACGACGACAGCGAATACTGTTCATCGAATATCGATTTCGTCGACGCCGCCGCGGTGGCCGATGTGCTGGGTATCGGGATCGAGCATGTCAACTTCGCCACCGAGTACAGGGACCGCGTCTTTGCCGAATTCCTGCGCGAGTATTCGGCCGGGCGCACGCCGAATCCCGACGTGCTGTGCAACGCCGAGATCAAGTTCAAGGCCTTTCTCGACCATGCATTGCGGCTCGGCGCCGACCACATCGCCACCGGCCACTACGCCCGCGTACGCCAAACCGAAGGCCGCTTCGAGTTGCTGAAGGGCCTGGACCCGGCGAAGGATCAGAGCTACTTCCTGCACCGCCTGAACCAGGCTCAGCTGGGCAAGACGCTGTTCCCGGTCGGTGAACTGAAGAAGACCGAGGTGCGCCGCGTTGCCGCCGAGATTGGGTTGCCGAATGCGAAGAAGAAGGACTCGACCGGCATCTGCTTCATCGGCGAACG
>JAZKIW010000054.1:0-11567 GCA_040384625.1 Pseudomonadota bacterium
TTGCCGCTGGTCTGGATGCCGTGCATGTCGACGGCGGCCAGCAGGTCCATCACGTCGGCCGCCTGCGGCAACGGGATCCAGTTGTATTGCAGGTTCTGGCGTGTCGTGAAGTGACCGTAGCCGCGGTCGAACTGGCGCGCGATCAGCGCCAGCTGGCGCAGCTGCGCGCTGCTCAGTTCGCCGTACGGCACTGCCACACGCAGCATCGGCGCGTGGCGCTGCACGTACCAGCCGTTCTGCAGGCGTAGCGGGCGGAACTCGTCGTCGCCGAGTTCGCCCTTCAGGTTGCGCTCGAGTTGGTCGCGGAACTGCGCCGCGCGGGCGTGCACGAACTGGCGGTCGAAGTCGGTGTAGGCGTACATCAGTGGATCACTTTCCATCCGGCCACCAGGAGCGATCCCGCCAGCAAGGTGCGGATCAGCCTGTCGGGCAAGGACTTGGTCAGGCGCGCGCCGAGCCAGATGCCCGGCAAGGAACCGACGAGCAGGGCGACGAGGAGGCTCCAGTCGACGTGACCGAGCGTGGCGTGGCCGATGCCGGCCACCAGTGTCAACGGCACGGCATAGGCGATGTCGGTGCCGACCACCTTTTGTGCGGGCAGGCGCGGGTAGAGCAGCAGGATCAAGGTGGCACCCAGCGCCCCGGCGCCGATCGACGACAGCGTGACCAGCACGCCGAGCAGCGCGCCCACGGCCACCGTGAGCAACGGCTTGCGGGCTTCGGGAATCCAGCCCTCGAGCTTCAAGCCCAGCTTCTGCCAGACCGGGCGGTTGGCCACGACCACCGCCGTCAGCAATAAGGCGATGCCGAGCGACAGGGTCAGCACGCTGGCCCAGGCCTTGGTCAGGCCGGTGACGTGCATCCAGGCGATCGTGGCCACCGCGGCAGGCAGGCTGCCGATCAGCAGCAGTTTGGCGATGCCCCGATCGACGTGGCCATGTCTGTGGTGGGCGACCGCGCCGCCGCTCTTGGTCAGGGCAGCGAACCACAGGTCGGTGCCGATTGCGACCGCAGGGTTGAGCTTGAAGACCCCGATCAGCAGGGGCGTCATCAGCGAACCGCCACCGACGCCGGTGACGCCGACGATCGCGCCCACAGCAAAGCCAGAGATGACGGCAATCCAGTCCATGCCGAGACTCTAAAAAGCATTCTTATATATGAGAAGAACAAAGAAGTGGGTTGCTAATGCCTGTCGGGCATGAGTTTTGGCATCGCTTAAGGACAAGCGGCCTGGTGTTGCCACCAGGCCGCGAGGGTCGGCGCCGTGCGGCGCCGGTCAGTCAATCAGGCTCAGGCTGCGCGCTTGGCCTTCGTCGCGCCTTGCGTGGCCTTGACGGCGGTGGCGGTCACTGCCTGGAAGTTGGCTTCGGCGACGTCGGCAGCTTGCTTGGCTGCCTTCTGCACGCTTTCGAAGGCGTTGTTCGCGGCGGCGACAGCCGAGCGAACCAGGGCGACGGCGTTCTCGCTGCCGGCCGGGGCGTTCTTGGAGGCCGTATCGACCAGGCCGATGAACTTCTTCTGCGCGTCGGCAACCTGGGCTTCGACGGCCTTGGTCACTTCGGCATTGGTCGAGGCGGCGATGTCATAGATGTGGCGGCTGTATGCGGCGGCCTTTTCGGCGCTCGGCTGCAGCAGGCTGGCCTGCAGGGACAGCAGCTCTTGCGCGTCTTTCACCGACAGGGCGGCGCGGGCGGTGTCGCCGGCTTCACCGAGGGCGGCCTTGGCGACTTGCAGGTTCAGTTCGACGAGCTTCTCGACGCCTTCGAAGGCCTTGTTGGTCAGACCGAACAGGGTCTCGACGTTGGCTTTCTGGGCAGCGATCAGTTGTTCAGCGGTCAGCATGGACGTCTCCTGGAGAGGTGGTAGGGATAAAGCAGCTATTGCTGCATTGCAGCATGAATGGAATTGTAGAGGCCGAAACGGCGAATGCAAGCCGAATTTGTTGCAGTGCACAACAGGGCCTAGGGATCGCTCTCTAGAAGGCGTGCTCCGCGGCTCGCCGGCACAATCCGGCCCCGCCATGCAAGCTTTCTATGCAGATCACTTTGTGTTGCCTCTGCCGCCGGGCCACCGTTTCCCGATGGGCAAGTACGAGCGCCTGCGCGCTCGGGTGGTGGGCGAGTGTCCAGGCATCCGCCTGGCCGAAGCCCTTCCGGCGAGCGACGGTGAATTGGCGCTGGCGCACACCCCGCGTTACGTCAGTGCCGTGGCAGAAGGTCACCTGAGCGCCGCCGAGCAGCGCGAGATCGGCTTTCCCTGGTCGCTGCGAATGGCCGAACGTGCCCGGCGGTCGGTAGGCGCCACGATCGCCGCGGCGCGATCGGCCCTGGTCGACGGCCAGGCGGTGGCGGCCAACCTGGCCGGCGGCACCCACCATGCGCAGGCCGACAAGGGCAGCGGCTACTGCGTCTTCAACGATGTGGCGGTGGCCGCCCGGCTGATGCAGGCCGAATGGCATCGACGCGAGCGCCGCTTGTTGCGCGTGGCGGTGATCGATCTCGACGTGCACCAGGGAAACGGTACGGCGGCAATCTTTCGAGACGATGACACCGTATTCACGCTGTCGCTGCACGGGGCCAAGAACTTCCCGCTGCGCAAGGAGCCGAGCGATCTGGATGTGGAACTGCCCGACGGCTGCACCGACGCCCCCTACCTCGAGGCGCTGGACACTGCGCTCGCCAGCCTGTGGCGTCACCACCCTGCCGCGCCGCCTGGGTTGGTGTTCTACGTTGCCGGCGCCGACGCTCACGAGGGTGATCGCCTCGGCCGCCTGCGCCTGAGCACGGCGGGCCTGGCCGAACGCGATCACCGTGTTTTCAGAGCCTGTCGCGATCGCGCCGTACCGGTCGCCGTGAGCATGGCCGGCGGTTATGGACGCAACATCGACGACACGGTGGCGGTGCACCTGCACACGCTGCAGGCGGCCTGCGCCTCATGGTCGGCCGTCCAATCCATGCCTCAACTGCAAGGCGCCTGAATCCATGACCCCACAGATCACGCCCGAGACCACTGCCGCGGTCGATGCCGCCATTGCGTCACGCCGCTCGCTGCGCGCGTTCCTGCCGACAGCGGTGCCACGTCGGACCATCGAAGAGATCCTGACGGTCGCTGCGCGCGCCCCCTCGGGCGTGAACACGCAGCCGTGGAAGGTGATCGTGCTGACGGGCGCGGCCAAGGAGGCGCTGTCTCGGAAGATCCTGGTCGCACACGACGCCAATGCCGCGGCCGGATCGACCGGCGCCGATGTCGGCGAGTACGACTACTACCCGACCGAGTGGGTCACGCCCTACATCGAACGCCGGCGCAAGGTCGGCTGGGATCTGTACGGGCTGCTCGGCATCGCCAAAGGCGACAAGGCGCGCATGCACGCCCAGCATGGCCGCAACTACGCCTTCTTCGATGCCCCCGTTGGCCTGATCTTCACCATCGACCGCATCCTGCGCCAGGGCAGCTGGATCGACTACGGCATGTTCCTCGAGAACATCATGATCGCTGCGCGGGGGCGCGGCCTGGACACCTGCCCGCAGGCGGCCTTCATCGGCTTTCACAAGGTCATCGCCGAGCACCTGGCCTTGCCCCCGAGCGAGATGGTGGTCTGCGGCATGTCCCTGGGCCACGCCGATGAAAGCGCGCCGGAGAATCGCCTGGTCACCGAACGCGAACCGGTGTCCGCGTTTACGCGCTTCGTGGAATGAACAGGAGTCGACGATGAAGCACCGTGTCCTTGTCGCGCGCCATGTCTTTGCGCAGGTGGCCGAGATGCTCGGCCGTCACTTCGAGGTCGAGGCCAATGACCAGCCCGTCGATTGGTCCCACGACGAGTTGATGCGTCGCCTGAAGGGCAAAGCCGGTGCCCTGGTGTCGTCGACGGAACCGATCGACGCGGCCCTGCTCGATGCCTGCCCCGAACTGCGTGCGCTGTGCAGCATGTCGGTCGGCTACAACAACATCGACATCGGGGCCTGCACTGCGCGCGGCGTGCTCGTCACCAATGCGCCGAACGTGCTGACCGAGACCACGGCCGATTTCGGCTTCGCGCTGATGATGGCCACGGCGCGGCGCATCGGCGAGAGCGAACACTTCCTGCGTGCCGGGCTTTGGCAGCGCTGGGCCTACGACATGTTCGTCGGCGCCGACGTGCACGGCGCCACCCTCGGCATTCTCGGCATGGGCCGCATCGGCCAGGCCATTGCGCGGCGCGGTGCGCTGGGCTTCGGCATGCCGGTGATCTATCACAACCGCAGCCGCCTGGCCCCAGAGCTGGAAGCGCCGCTCGGCGCGCGCTGGGTCGAGAAGGCGGATCTGCTGCGCCAGGCCGATCACCTGGTGATCGTCGTCCCGTACTCGGCGTCGAGCCACCATTCGATCGGCGCGGCCGAACTCGAATTGATGAAGCCCAGCGCAACGCTGACCAACATCGCGCGCGGCGGCGTGGTCGACGACGCGGCGCTCGCGCAGGCCCTGGCCGAGCGCCGCATCGCCGCTGCCGGCCTCGACGTCTTCGAAGGCGAGCCGGAGGTGCATCCGGCCCTTCTCGAGGTGCCCAATGTGGTGTTGACGCCGCACATCGCCAGCGCCACCGCGGCCACGCGCCTGAAGATGGCGACCCTGGCCGCGGACAACCTGATCGCCGTGCTAGGCGGCAGGCCGCCGTTGACGCCCGTCAACCCGGAGGTGCTGCGCAAGCGCTGAAGTCCTGGCCATCGCGGCGCCCGGCGAAGAGGGCACGCACGCGCAACGGGCGCTTCACAGTCCAGCGGCATCATCGCCGTCATGCAACGACGCAGTCTGCTCACGCGCGTTGGGGCGCTGGCCACCAGCTTCGGCCCGTGGTGCATGGCCGGCGCGGCGCTGCAGGACGAGTCCTGGCACGACACGCAGCGCGGCCGCGACCTGCCATTGCGCTTGCGTTGGCCCGACGGCGACGCGCCATGTGGCCTGATCGTGCATTCGCACGGGCTCGGTGGCAACCGCAGCGGTGGCGACGCCTGGGGCCAGGCCTGGCAGCGCGCCGGCTTCGCGGTGCTGCACCTGCAGCACGCGGGCAGCGACACCGAGGTGCTGCGCAGCGGCATGCTCGCCCTGCGCGCCGCGGCGAGCGCCGAACAGCTGCGCGCGCGCGTCGCCGACATGCAGTTCGCCGTCGACGAGATCACGCGTCGTGTTCAGCGGCGCGAACCGGGCTGGGCACGCGTGCGCCTGGACGCGTTGGGGGCGTCGGGCCACTCCTTCGGTGCGGTGACGGTGCAAGCGCTCGCCGGCCAGCGCTTCCCGATCGCAACACCGCGCAGTGCCGAGCCGCGCTTCAAGGCATTCGTCGCCTTCAGCCCGTCGCTGGGCCAGGGACTGGCCGCGAGCGATGCCTTCGGCGCCGTCACGCGACCGTTTCTGGCCGTGACCGGCACGCTGGACAGCGATGCCATGGGCCGCGGCCTGAGCGGCGTGGACCGGGCTCGCGTCTATGACGCGCTGCCGAGCGGCGAGCGTGCCTTGCTGTGGCTGGAGGGCGCCGACCACATGAGCTTTGCTGGCAATGGCGAGCAGCGCTTGCGCGCGCGCTTCGGGCCGCTCAAGCGCGAGCAGATTGCTGCCGAGCTGGAACCGCAGCACCATGAACGCGTGGCCGCCCTGACCACCCTGTGGTGGCGCGCCAAGCTGCTGGGCGACGCTGGCGCTGCAGCGGCGCTGCGCGCGCCTGCGGGCCTGGGCGAGGGCGACCGCTGGCGCCAGGATTGAGCCCGGCGCTCGTGCGCGCGCAGGTATCCTCGGCAAAAGCACCCAGGAGACCTGCGCCATGTTCCGCACCGCCATCGCCGGCAGCCTGCCTAAACCCGCCTGGCTCGCAGAGACCCACAAGCTCTGGCCGCACTGGCGCAGCCAGGGCAGCGAACTGGCCGACGCCAAGCGCGACGCGACCCTGCTCTGGATCAAGGCCCAGGAAGACGCCGGTCTGGCGGTGATCGGCGACGGCGAGCAGTCGCGCCAGCACTTCGTGCACGGCTTCCTCGAGCGCGTGGCGGGCATCGACTTCGAGCACAAGGTCGAGATGGGTATCCGCGGCGACCGCTACAAGGCCATGGTGCCCCAGGTCGTCGGCCCGCTGACGCTGAAGGGCCGGGTGCATGAGACCGAGGCGCGCCTGCTGCGTGCGCACACCTCGCGCCTCACCAAGTTCACCCTGCCGGGGCCGATGACCATCGTCGACACCGTTGCCGACCGCCACTACGGCGATCGCGTCAAGATGGCTTTCGCATTCGCCGAACTGCTGAACCAGGAGGCGCTGGCGCTGCAGGCCGATGGCATCGACATCGTGCAGTTCGACGAGCCGGCCTTCAATGTGTTCCTCGACGAAGCCGCGGACTGGGGCGTGAAGGCGCTGGAGCGGGCCGCGCAAGGCCTGACGTGCAAGACCGCGGTGCACATCTGCTACGGCTACGGCATCGAGGCCAACCTGCAGTGGAAAGCCACGCTGGGTGAGCAGTGGCGCCAGTACGAAAGGATCTTTCCGGCCCTGGCCAGGAGCCGCATCGACCAGGTCAGCCTCGAGTGCCTGCATTCGCATGTGCCGATCGAGATGATCGCTCTGCTCGAAGGCAAGGAAGTGATGGTCGGCGTGATCGACGTGGCGAGCGACGTGATCGAGACGGCCGAGGAAGTGGCCGACACCATCGGCCGCGCCTTGCAGTTCGTGCGCCGCGAGCGACTGATCGCCTGCACCAACTGCGGCCTGGCGCCGATGGACCGCCATGTCGCGGAGGCCAAGCTGCGCGCTCTGGCGGCGGGCGCGGCACTGGCCGATCGGCGGCTGGCAACGTGAGCGGCGCTTTGCTGGCGCCGCCCATCACCGCGGCGCAGGCGGTCGACAACACGCTGCGCGAGCGCGGCCATGCGGTGCTCGATGCGGCTGGCTTGCGGACATCTCTCGGTGCCGTGCCCCAGGCACTCGAGGCCTGGCCGTCCTACTGGGATCGCTTGCCGCCCGACGCCCACCTGCGCGACGGTGGGGGCTACCGCCAGCGCCGCCACGGCTCCTTCGTCGTCGAGGGCGATGCCGTGCGCGCCGTGCCGCACCGCGCTCATTGGCAACCGGTGGAGTACAACGCCTTGCACGGCGGTATCGAGCGCTGGTTCGAGCCACTCGAACCCGGCATGACCGTTGAGCCGCAGTGGCCGCGCCTGCTGTGCTGGCTGGCGGCGCGCGCGTCGGCCCTGCGTGGTGCCCAACCCTGGTACGTCGAAGCGCATCCGTTCCGCATCGACACCGCCGGTGAGGGCGGGATCGGCCGTCCGACGCCCGAGGGGGCGCACCGCGACGGTGTCGACTTGGTGGCGGTGCTGTTGGTTGCCCGCGTGGGCGTGAAGGGCGGCGAGACGCGCATCTTCGATGCCGACGGCCCGGACGGTCTGCGTTTCACGATGAGCCAAGCCTGGACCACCATTCTGCTCGACGATGCGCGCGTGATCCATGAGACCACCCCGATCCAGGCCCTCGACGCCACGCGCCGCGGCCACCGCGACACCCTGGTCGTGACGCTGCGCGCGCACGGATTTCAAGGTCCAAGCGAGCGCAGTTCATGACCCTCGACCCCAGCCTCGTTGCGCTGCGAGAGATCAGCGCGGAGACCGTGATACCGGTCATCAAGTTGTCGGTGGCCGACGACCAGAAGGGTTTTGTCGCCTCCAATGCGGTGTCGCTGGCGCAGGCGCTGTTCGCCCCGGAGGCCTGGTACCGGGCGATCCACGTCGCAGACGAGTTGTGCGGCTTCGTGATGCTCGAAGACGAGTCGCTGCGCAATCCGCCGCCGCCGAACCCGGCAGTGGGGGTCTGGCGCTTGATGATCGACGCTCGTTTCCAGGGGCGCGGCATCGGTCGGGCAGCCTTGCTACACGTCATCGCGCATGTCCGTGCCAAGGGCCTGTTCAGGAGTCTGTCGCTGTCGTACGTCCCCGGACCCGGCTGCCCCGAACCCTTCTACCTCGGCCTGGGCTTCCGACATACCGGCCGGGTCGACGGCACCGAGGTGGTCCTCGAATTCCCGCTCACCGAGCTTCATCCATGAAGACCTTCAGCATCGAACTGCAGCGCATCAAGGCCGCGTCGAACAGCCACGGCCTGATCCGGGCGCGCGTGGACGCGACGGTGCAGATCACGCCCGCTCGTGATGAGGACGACGGCAGTGCACCCAGCAGCACGTTGAGTTTCACGGTCGAGAACGCGCGCGTGCTGCTCCTGCTGTTGAAGGCGCAGCTGGCCGAGGTCGATGCGCGCAAGGCGCGCAGCCAGCGTTGAGGCCTCGTTCTAAGGCGACGGGAGCGGGTCGGCCCGCGGGAGGTGTTGGGGCGAGGTCAGGCCCATAGATACATAGATGCTGGTGACGGCCTCGATACCGACATCGGCGCGCGTGATCCAGTGCTCGGGCACGTAGAGCAGGCCGCCGCCAACGGGAACCGGGGCGGTCGGGATCAGCACCGCCAGGCAGCGCTGGCCGTTGACCAGCACGGGCACGTCGCTGCCCAGCAGGGCCAGTGCGGCGCTGCTGCCGCTGGCGCTCGGGCCGCCGAAGTGGCACCAGACGGCGCTCATCGAATGCAGGCCATTGCCCTGGCCCTCGCGGTGCACGAACAACGCCACCATGCGGCGCAACAGGTCGTACACGTTGCGCACCAGGGGAATGCGGTTGACCAGGGCGTTGACGGCGACGGCCAAGCCGCGTTGCAGGCGTGCCTCGACCAGCAGGCCCAGGCCGAAGATCGCGGTTGCGACGATGGCCACGCCCAGGGCGTAGCCAACCACCTCTGAGCCACCGACGCCCAGGCCGATCGAGACCATCAGTCGGCCCACGGCGCTCTCCGGGCCGAGCCAGCGGATCAGCACGTTCGCCGCCCAGACGAAGATCAGCAGTGTCGCGGCCAGCGGCAGGGCCGCCAGTGCCCCGGTGACGAAGATGCGCAACACGGTGCGGGCAGGGCGGTTCATGGTGTGGAGTCGGCGTTGGGTCGACGTCGATGATAAGCAGCCGCTTCGACGCGCCGCCGGTCGGCGCCTGCGGCAGTTCGGCGCGCGCGCTCTGCAATTCATCGCAAGGCCCTCGCGCCGTGAGCAGCGAACACCGAAAGTCCTGCCATCGACAGACCGCAGCCCGACCCAGGAGTCTCGCCATGAACACAGCCACCAGCCGCTTCACGATCAGCACCATCGCTGTCGCCTTTTGCGCGATCCTGGGCCTGTCGGCTGCCGAGACGGTACAGGCTCAGACCTCGGCGCCGACCGTGCAGCGCATCGAGATCGTCGGCAAGCGCATCGCGCCGACTGTGCAACGCATCGAGATCATCGGCCAGCGCCAGACGCCCGCGGTGCAGCGCATCGAAATAGTCGGCCAGCGCCTGCGCAGCGAGCGCGTGGCGGTCGCGCCGCCGAAGGCCCCGGCGCTCTGAGCCGAGCTCAAGCCGCGGCCGGCGTGGGCGCCTCGTCCGGCAAGGCCTCGTCGTCTTTCTCTTCACCGAGGAAGCCGCCGCTCTGGTGCGCCCACAGGCGGGCATAGATGCCGCCCGAGGTGAGCAGGCTGGCGTGGGTGCCTTCCTCGACGATGCGGCCGTGGTCCATCACCACTAGCCGGTCCATCGCCGCGATGGTCGACAGCCGGTGCGCGATCGCGACGACGGTCTTGCCTTCCATCAGCTTGTACAGACTGGCCTGGATCGCGACCTCGACTTCGCTGTCCAGCGCGCTGGTCGCTTCGTCCAGCAGCAGGATCGGCGCGTCCTTCAGCATCACCCGCGCGATCGCAATGCGCTGGCGCTGGCCGCCCGAGAGCTTGACGCCGCGCTCGCCGACATGGGCGTCGTAGCCGCTGCGCCCCTTCGGGTCGACCAGGGTCTGCACGAATTCGTGCGCCTCGGCCTTCTGCGCCGCGGCCAGCATCTGGGCGTCGCTGGCGTCCGGGCGGCCGTAAACGATGTTGTCGCGCACCGAGCGGTGCAGCAGCGAGGTGTCCTGCGTGACCATGCCGACCTGCTCGCGCAAGCTGTCCTGGGTCACGCCCGCGATGTCCTGGCCGTCGATCAGGATGCGGCCCTGCTGGATGTCGTAGAAGCGCAGAAGCAGGTTGACCACGGTGCTCTTGCCGGCGCCCGATCGGCCCACCAGGCCGATCTTCTCGCCCGGGCGGATGGTCAGCGTCAGATCGTCGATGACGCGGCGCTTGTTGTTGTAGGCGAAGCCGACTTGGTCGAAGCGGACCTCCCCGCGCGTGACCACTAACGGCTTCGCGTCGGCATGGTCGAGCACGGTGCGCGGCCGGGCCAGCGTCGTGATGCCGTCCTGCACCGTACCGATGTGCTCGAACAGGCTGGCCATCTCCCACATCACCCAGTGCGAAATGCCGTTCAAGCGCAGCGCCATCGCCGTGGCCGCAGCGACGGCGCCGACGCCGACTTCGCCGCGCGTCCACAACACCAGCACGACACCCGCGGTGCTGGCGATCAGGACCACCGACAACATCTGGTTGACGATCTCGAAGCCGCTGACCAGGCGCATCTGGCGGTAGACGGTGGACAGGAACTCCTGCATCGCCGAGCGTGCATAACCGGCCTCGCGCTGCGAGTGCGAAAAGAGCTTGACGGTCGCGATGTTGGTGTAAGCATCGGTGATGCGCCCGGTCATCAGCGAGCGCGCGTCGGCCTGCTGCTGCGCGACACGACCCAGGCGCGGCACGAAGTAGCGCATCGACACCACGTACAGGCCCAGCCAGAGCGCGAACGGCGCCAGGGTCCAGGTGTCGAAGCCGCCGAGGATGGCGGCCATGGTGACGAAGTAGATCACCACGTAGACCAGGATGTCGGCCATGATCATCCACACGTCGCGAACGGCCAGCGCCGACTGCATGACCTTGGTCGCGATGCGGCCGGCGAACTCGTCCTGGTAGAAGGACAGGCTCTGTCCCAGCATCAGGCGGTGGAAGTTCCAGCGCAGGCGCATCGGGAAGTTGCCGGCCAGGGCTTGCTGCTTGAACATCGACTGCAGGGCGGCCAACGCCACGCTGCCCACCAGCACCCCGGCCAACAGGCTCAACGTGTGCTTCTCGCGCGCCCACAGCGCAGCCGGCGCGACTTCGGCCAGCCAGTCCAGGATGCGCGCCATCATCGCGAACAGCAGGGCCTCGAAGGCCCCGATGGCCGCAGTGAAGGCGGTCATCGCGGCGATGTAGCCGCGCGTGCCGTCGGTGCACGACCACAGGAAGGCGCCGAAGCCCTTGGGCGGGGTCGCCAGTGGCGCTTCAGGGTAGGGATGAACCAGACGTTCGAACCAGGAGAACAAGCCGGCGGCTCCAGACGTGCGTGAAGGAAAAGGGCGCAAGCCTAGCCGAATTGAGGGGCAAAAGCCGGCCTTCTCCTACAAGCGCCGCACGTGGGTGCAGGCACAATCTGCAGCACTGAGGCGACAAACCGACCGCACCATTGGGCGGAGTCCGGAACCCGTACCCGGCGCCACACACCGTCGCAGCTTGCTGCGCCCGGAAGCATCAAGGAGGGCCATCGCGAGATGGCCCTTTGCTTTTGTGCGCCTA
>JAZKIW010000055.1:0-4001 GCA_040384625.1 Pseudomonadota bacterium
CCAGCGCATCCTGGGCCGCTACCAGAACGGCCTGGGCAAGACCTGGGACGACCCGAACCACATGAAGTTCTTCAACGACGGTGCGGTGAACTACCCCTATCTCAGCGACGGCATGTGGTTCCTGACCCAGCACAAGCGCTGGGGCCTGTTGAAGGACCATCCCGACTACCTGGGCGTGGCGAAGAAGATCAACCAGACCGAGCTCTACAAGCAGGCCGCTGCGCAGCTCAAGGTCAGCGTGCCGAAGAGCGAAATGCGCAGCAGCAAGCTGATCGACGGCGCGGCCTGGGACGGCAAGGACCCGGCCAAGTACGCCGACAGCTTCAAGGTGCGCGCGAGCGCGGCTTGAAGGAGGCAACAGCATGGTCTCCGCCGTCTTTCATTCGCCGCTCGAGGCGCGCTCCGCGCCCGACGCCGGCCCCGCCACACCGCTGACCGTCGCCGTGCCCGCCAAAGCCGCGATCGCGTCCAAACCCGTCCGGGCGCCGCGCACGCCGATCGACACCCGCGCCATCTGGCTGGCCGTGTTGCCACCGGTCATCGGCATCGCCTTGCTGATCGGCATCTGGGCCCTGCTGACCGCCAGCGGCGGCGCTTTTCCCACGCCCAAGGCCACCTTCGACGCGGCCGTCAAGCTGTTCTCCCATCCGTTCTACAGCAATGGGCCGAACGACCAGGGCATCGGCTGGAACATCCTGTTCTCGCTCGAACGCGTGGCCATCGGCTTCGGCATGGCGGCCGTCGTCGGCATCCCGCTCGGCTTCCTGATCGGCCGCTTCACCTTCCTGAACCGGATGGTCAATCCGCTGATCAGCCTGCTGCGCCCCGTCTCACCGCTAGCCTGGCTGCCGATCGGCCTGCTGGTGTTCAAGGCCGCCAACCCGGCGGCGATCTGGACCATCTTCATCTGCTCCATCTGGCCGATGGTGATCAACACCGCGGTCGGCGTGCAGCGCGTGCCGCAGGACTACCTGAACGTGGCACGCGTGCTGAACCTGTCCGAGTGGAAGGTGATCACCAAGATCCTCTTCCCCGCCGTGCTGCCCTACATGCTGACCGGCGTGCGCCTCTCGGTCGGCACCGCCTGGCTGGTGATCGTGGCCGCAGAGATGCTCACCGGCGGCGTCGGCATCGGCTTCTGGGTCTGGGACGAGTGGAACAACCTCAATGTCCAGCACATCCTGATCGCGATCTTTGTCATCGGCATCGTCGGCCTGTTGCTCGAGCAGTTGCTGGTCGGCATCGCCAAGAGGTTCAGCTATGACGACTGAAAATACACCGCTCGACTTCATCAAGGTCGAGAACGTCGAGATGACGTTCACGACCCGAAAGGGCAGCTTCCATGCGCTGCGCGACATCCAGCTCAGCGTCGCCAAGGGCGAGTTCGTGACCCTGATCGGGCACTCGGGCTGCGGCAAGAGCACGCTTCTGAACCTGATCGCCGGCCTGCTGATGCCCACGAGTGGCGTGTTGCTGTGCGACCGGCGCGAGATCGCCGCCCCCGGCCCAGAGCGGGGCGTGGTGTTCCAGAACCACTCGCTGCTGCCCTGGTTGACCTGCTTCGACAACGTGCTGCTCGCAGTCGAGCGCGTCTACGGTGCCGCCGAAGGCACTGCCAAGCTGCGCGAGCGCACCACCGCCGCGCTTGAACTGGTCGGTATGGGCCACGCCCAGGCCAAGCGCCCGCACGAGATCTCCGGCGGCATGAAGCAGCGGGTGGGCATCGCCCGGGCGCTGGCGATGGAGCCCAAGGTGCTCTTGCTCGACGAGCCCTTCGGAGCCCTGGATGCGCTGACGCGCGCCAAGCTGCAGGACGAGCTGCTGAAGATCGTCGCACGCACGAAAAGCACGGTCGTCATGGTCACGCACGACGTCGACGAAGCGGTGCTGCTGTCCGACCGCATCGTGATGATGACCAACGGGCCCGCCGCGACGATCGGCGAGATCCTGCCGGTGACGCTTGCGCGCCCACGCGACCGCGTCGCATTGGCCGAGGACCATGACTACGTGCATTGCCGCAAGGCGGTGCTCGATTTCCTCTACACCCGCCAGGCCCACAACGAGCTGGCCACGGCCTGAGGACGCCGCCATGAAGAAGATGAAGCTGGTGGTGGTGGGCAACGGCATGGCCGGCATCCGCGCGGTCGAGGAACTGCTGAAGATCGCGCCCGAGCTGTACGACATCACCGTGTTCGGATCCGAACCGCACCCGAACTACAACCGCATCCTGCTGTCGCCCGTCCTGGCCGGCGAGCAGACGATCGACGAGATCATCCTGAATCCGCTGTCGTGGTATGCGGAGAACGGCATCACGCTGCACACTGGGAAGACGGTCGTCGACGTTGACCGGCGCCGCCGGATCGTCAAGGCCAGCGACGGCATGGGTGTTGAAACGACGGCCGAATACGACCGCCTGCTGATCGCCACAGGCTCCAATCCCTTCATCCTGCCGGTGCCGGGCAAGGACCTCGACGGCGTCATCGCTTACCGCGACATCGCCGACACACAGGCGATGATCGATGCGGCCGCGAAGTACCAGCACGCGGTGGTCATCGGCGGCGGCCTGCTCGGCCTGGAGGCCGCCAACGGCCTGATGCTGCGCGGCATGCAGGTCACCGTCGTGCACATCATGCCGTGGCTGATGGAGCGCCAGCTCGACGACGCAGCCGGCAAGCTGCTGCAGAAGTCGCTCGAGGACCGCGGGCTCAAGTTCTTGATCGGCGCACAAACGGAGGCGCTGATCGGCGACAAGGACGGCCGCGCCGACGGGGCGGACACGACCCGGAGTCGTGTCAAGGCGGTCCGATTCAAGGACGGCAATGAGATCCCGGCCGACTTGGTCGTGATGGCGGCCGGCATCCGCCCCAACACCACGCTGGCCCTGAAGATCGGCTTGCACTGCTTCAACGACGGCCGCGGCGGCATCGTCGTCAACGACACGATGCAGACCACCACCGATGCGCGCATCTACGCCATCGGCGAGTGCGCCGCGCACCGCGGCGTCGCCTACGGCCTGGTCGCACCGCTGTTCGAGCAGGGCAAGGTCTGCGCGACCCACCTGGCCGAGTTCGGCATCGGCCGCTACAGCGGCAGCCTGACCAGCACCAAGCTCAAGGTCACCGGCATCGACCTGTTCAGTGCCGGCAACTTCACCGGTGGCGCGGCGGAAGACGGCTTCGAGGAGATCGTGATGAGCGACCCCTTCGGCGGCGTCTACAAGAAGCTGGTGATCAAGGACGACAAGCTGATCGGCGCTTGCCTGTACGGTGACACCGTCGACGGCTCCTGGTACTTCAAGCTGCTGCGCGAGGGCCGCAAGATCGCCGACATCCGCGACAAGCTGATGTTCGGCGAGTCAAACATCGGCGACACCGGCCACGAGGGAAACACCCGCGCTGCCGCAATGGCCGACAGCGACGAAGTCTGCGGCTGCAACGGCGTCAACAAGGGCACGATCTGCAAGGCGATCAAGGACAAGGGCCTGTTCACGCTCGAAGAAGTGCGCAAGCACACCAAGGCCAGCGGCGGCTGCGGCTCCTGCACCGGCCTCGTGGAACAGCTCTTGATGTTCACGGCCGGCGGCGACTACTCGAAGGCACCGACCAAGAATGCGATGTGTGGTTGCACCGACGCGAGCCACGCCGAAGCGCGCGAGGCGATCAAGACCGAGCACCTGCTGACGATCGACAGCGTCTACAAACGCCTGGGCTGGCGCACGCCCAACGGCTGCTCGTCGTGCCGGCCGGCGATCAACTACTACCTCATCAGCAGCTGGCCGAAGGAGGCCATCGACGACCCGCAGAGCCGCTACATCAACGAACGCAGCCACGCCAATATCCAGAAGGATGGCACGTACTCGGTGATCCCGCGCATGTGGGGCGGCGAGACCACGGCCGACGAGTTGCGCCGCATCGCCAATGCGGTCGACAAGTACAAGATCCCGACCGTCAAGGTCACCGGCGGCCAGCGCATCGACCTGCTGGGCGTGAAGAAGGAGGACC
>JAZKIW010000056.1:0-1430 GCA_040384625.1 Pseudomonadota bacterium
TGCCTTGACAGCGCCGAGATCCGGCGCAGTTCGGTGAGGGTGTAGATGGTGCCCGTTTCGGTCGCATTTGAAAGGTAGATGAGGCGCGGCTTGGCCATGTGCGGGAAGTGCGCGTTGGCCGCAAGTGCTTCCTCAATCTTCTCGGGCGTGATCTTCCCGTCGACCGCAGGAACGGTGATGAGCTTGTGCCCTGTGGCCTCGATCGCGCCTGCCTCTCTCACGACGATGTGGCCGGAGCTCGCAGCAATGACAGCTTCATGGGGGCGAAGGCAGCTCGAGATCGATACGATGTTGGCCATCGTGCCACTGGCAACGAAATGGATAGCGCCCTGAAACGAATCCCCTAGCAGGGCTTTGATTCGCGCTGTCGCGCCGGCGGAGTAGGCATCATCTCCGTACGGTGCTTGTTGGATGAGGTTCGTTTCCGCGAGCGTGCGCAAGATGTCGGGGTGAGCGCCTTCGCTGTAGTCGTCCAGAAAGCTGAAGGTAGCCATTCGTTCCTGCCCTGTGAGGCTCCAGAGGTGCGGATCGAAATCCTACAGCGGCACCGCCTTGAGGGTAGTGCCGACGTCAAAAGTCGTGCGAGATGCCGAGCTGGACACCCGACGCGTTGACACCTGCAGTTGCGGGGACACCTGTACCTGTGTTGTAGGCCGCAGCGCCTTCATTGCGAACGCGGCTGGCGAAGGCATAGAGCGCGGTGCGCTTACTCAGGCGGTGCACGTACCCCAGGGCCACTTGGCTGGCATCGTCAGCGTCGACACCGGGGCCTGATTCGTTGGTGCGCGCCACCGATACCTTGATCTCACCCGTCGCGCCCACAGGTACGCCTGCGCCGAGCAGGACGTTGGTCGATTTGTCGCCGGGCACGCGCTGCAGCAAGTAGTTCGCATACAGCTTGACCAAACCGAAGTCGTAGGTGGCTCCGAGCGTGGAGATTCGGTAGTCCTCGCCACCTGCCAACTTGTTGAAACCCACACCGCCGGCAATGTCCAGCGGGCCAGCGGCATAGCCTAGGCGCATGCCGTGGTACTTGGCGCCAACGGCACCTTGCGCAAGGTTGACCATCGCCTGCCCATAAAAGCCACCCAAGTTCTGCGGCAGGAAGTAGCCGATCGAGTTGTCAAGGCGCACCAGAGGGGTGGACCGGGTTGGGTTGCCGGGCCCAGGCCCGTGCTCTAGGCCAAACGGCCAGCCGTTGATGGTGTTGCTGGCGGCGCCGACGCCGTTGTTGCCAAAGGGCGAGAACCTGGAGACATTCCAGAAGGTGGGTGTGTAGTCACGCCCCATGCGCAGTTCGCCCCACTGCCGGCTGCCCAGACTCACGGTCGAACGGCGATTGAAGAAGGTGCCCATGAAGCTGCCGGTTTGCGGCAGCAGAGCGGACTCCAGCCAGAAGCTGGCACTGAAGCCGCCGCCCAGGTCTTCGG
>JAZKIW010000056.1:1530-5913 GCA_040384625.1 Pseudomonadota bacterium
AAATGCGCGCCAATACTGATTAAGGCTGCGTATTGATACGCCGCAGGTATGGTCCTCCGCTGCGTGCCCTTAAGGCACGCTCCCACCGCGCTCAGGCGCGAAGCACCCGCAGCTCTTCGAGCAGATTGGTCACATGCTCGTCGCCATGATCGGGCCGGTATGCAATCTGCATCGCAGATACAGCATCTTTGCCGTGCACGGGCCGATAGGTGACGCCTTTGAGGCCGATGCATTGGGTGTCAGATGGCACCAGCGCAATGCCTACACCCGCGGACACCAAGCCGATCATCACAGCGTAGTCGCGTGTCTCGCGCGCGATGCGCGGCCGGAACTTCGCCTTGACGCACAAGTCCACAACTCGCCAATACAGTCCGATGCCGGACTGGCGCGGAAAGAGAATCAGTGGCTCGTCCTTCAGGTCGGCAATTCGCAGCTCTTCGCGCGCAGCCAGGCGGTGGCCTTTGGGCAGTGCCGCAACCAGAGGCGCCTGGTACCACTCCTCCAGGTTCACGCCGGTCGGAATGGCAATGTCTGGGCGGCGCAGGATGCCCACATCGAGCTCGCGGTTGTGCAGCGCGTACAACTGCTCAATCGACGGGACCTCATGCAGATGCAGGCGGACGAGCGGATAGCGCTTCTGGAAACGCCTGATCACGTCAGGCAAGACCTCAGTGAACATCGCCGAGGGGACATAGCCCAGTCGCAGCTCGCCGGTTTCGCCGCTGGCAGTCCGCCGGACCGCCAGCTTCGCCTGCTCGGCCGCGGCCAAGATGGCACGAGCGCGCTCCAACATTTCCCGGCCAGCTTGTGTCAGGTAAACGCGGCGCTTTTCGCGTTCAAAGAGCTGAGCCCCCAACTCTTCTTCGAGCAAGCGAATCTGCGTGCTCAACGGCGGTTGGGCGATATGCAGTCGCTCGGCAGCCCGAGTGAAATTGAGCTCCTCGGCGACGGCAACGAAGTAGCGCAGGTGACGGAGTTCCAAGCGGGGGCGCGACAGCGATGGTTGGGCTGCCATCGTAGCGGCTGTCGCCGACCACGGCGTGGTGGTAAGCCCGGTGAATAAGGTGGCTTCGCCCACCGGCACGCCAGCGGGCATGAGACCTCGATCAAGCCTCATTTCGGCTCGCGGCACCACGCTGTTCTGTCAATCGCCTCTGGTTCAACCACTCGGCGGCGCTCAATGTCGACGCCGCGCACCGAGCCTCTTCACTCAGTTGACGACAATGTTTTTGGCTTTGATCAACTTGCCCATCCGATCGCTCTCTTGCGCCGTGATCGCCTGCATCTGGGCCGGCGTACCGGCCATCGACTCATTGCCGACATCGGTGATCGCCTTTTGAACCTCGGGCAATCTTGTCGCGGCGGCGATCGCGGCTTGAAGTTTGAGCAAGATGGGCGTCGGCGTGCCTTGCGGTGCCCAGATGCCTACCCACGTGAAGATTTCGAACCCCGGGTAGGCTTCGGCCAAGGTCGGCACGTCCGGCAGCATGGTGCTGCGCTTGTCCCCTGTGTAGGCCAGTGCCTTGACGCGGCCGCTCTTGATGTGCGGCAGGGTTGACACCGGCGGCTCGAAGCCGATCGTGACCTGGCCGCTGGCCACATCGGTCACCGCACTTTGCTTGTAGGGGATGTGAACCAGCTGCACGCCGGCGACGTCCTGGAACTGCTCCATGGCCAGGTGGGCGGTGCCGCCCGCGCCATACGACGCGTAGGCCACGGTGTCGGGCTTGTCTTTGGCTTGGCGCACCAGGTCCTTGATCGAGGTGCCAGTAAATCCGCTGCCGGCGATCACGAAGGAACCGCCCCGGTAGAGCGGCGCGACGGGCACGAAATCGCTTGCGGCCTTGTAGGGAAGCTTTGCAAAAAGATGCGGCGCTACGGTCAAGGGCAAACTCGTTGAAAAGAGCAGCGTATAGCCGTCGGGGGCGGCCTTGGCCACCGCGTCGGTGCCCAGCGTGCCTGCGGCGCCCGGCTTGTTCTCGACGATCATCGTCACGCCCAGCGCTTTGCCGAGGTGCTCGGCGTAGAGACGCGCAAAAGCGTCGGAGCCGACGCCAGCCGGTGAGGGTGTCACGAGGCGAATGGTCCGGCTCGGCCAGGCGTCCTGCGCGTTTGCAGGCGGCGCCAGCACCGTGCATTGGATTGCTGCCACAGCCAATGTCAGAGAAAGAGTTCGGCCGCTCATGGTCTGCTCCTGCGAGGGCTGAGGCGGCCACAGCGGCCACCTGCTCCGTCAATGCTAGGCGGCGGCCCCAATACCGGGAAATACCGATTTCGGATGCATGCTGAGACCTCCGGCGTATGACCTAGATGGAGGCTGGCGACCTATCACTGGAAGTACTTGGGATATTCGGTGGCATCGAGGCCCGGGACGACGACGCTCTCGGGCCGGTTGTCATGGGCTTGCAGCTGGTCAACCGCATAGTCGACGACGCAACCTGCCAACAGCTGCCGCGGGTCCTCCATGATCACGCGCATGCGCGTGTTGAAGGCATGCCAGTCATCGGGACCTTCGATTTGGGGCATCTCGCTGACCTCCGTGGTATCTGGCCCCAGCTTCGGACGGCTGTTCTTGCTTGGCACGAACTTGGGGTAGCCCTCGTACATCATCGGGCCCAGATCGCTCATCGCGCGGGTGTACCACCACAGCTTGCGCATGGCCTCCTCCTGCGCTCGGATCTCATCCAGGTTGACGGGCCGGGTGACGTTGAACGGCGGCGCGTGGGGCGCAATGTAGATGCGCTCCAGTCCGAGCTTGTGTCGCGAGGCACCCAGCACCATCGCCGCCACTGCGTTGGTCGTTAGGGTGACACCGGCCGTGGGCCGGCCCTGGCGGCCGACAATCACCACCATCGCCTTGGCCCAGTCGATGCTGTGACGATCGAACCAGCTGATGACCCTGTGCCCCGTGTCCAGGCCGACCAGGAAGAAGGTGGCGATCATCAGCTTGTTGACCGGTACCACTGCGCCAGGCAGGCTTCCTCTCGCCTCGAGATACTGTTCCCGCATGTCCTCAGCGGTGAAGGTCTGTGGATTCGCGAGGGCGCGCTTGAGATAGGTTTCGGTGACTTCGCAGCCATACCTCACCATGTTGGCGATGGCCTCCTCGCGGCCGCGGTAGGCGGGCACCGCAATCAGGTCCCGCCAAAGCGCCGGGGAATTCACCGCGCGCACCGCCTCAGTGGCCTGAAGCAGACGTTCGGTCTCGGCTCGCCAGATCGAACCTTCGGGATCGAGCTCGCGAATCTTCACGAGCGAAGCCACGGCCGGCCCGAAGTGCGATACCGCCGCCAATTCCTTGAAGCCGCGCGTCGTCAGACGATAGCCCTCGACCTCAGGTGCGCGGCCCAGTCCCGGGTAAAGCACAAAGTCCGCGCCTGTGGCGACGATCAACGGCGCGTCGCGACCGGCATTCAATGCTGCATTGTTCAACTTGGCGCCGATGCTGTCGGGACTGGCGGTGTAGGTCTCGAACAGGCGCAAGAACTCTGCGCTCTGGTATTCCTGTTGACTGACGCTCGCTTGTTGCACGATGAAGTCCTTCTACTCGTTTCAGTCCAGCTGGTAAACGCAGCTCTGCGTCGCAAAGCGAACTTCAGCACTGAGGCTGTTGGACACGACCATGTAGGCACGACCACCTTCATTGAACACGGTGGCGTCCGTCGCTCCCAGCGTCGGGAATTCGGTCTCTAGGATCAACCGCTCAGCCTCGAACCGATAAATGGCTGAGTTCATTTTCGGGATCGGCGCGTCGCGCGTCCCCAGAATGAAGTTGATCACGACCAGCTTGCCGCCTTGTTCGCCATCGCCGGCGATCCAGTGAAATTCGCGCCCGCCAGGGCCGCTGAGCACTTGGTGCTTGGCAAAGCACTGGCCGTCCCAACGCAGGAGCACGGTGTCGCCATGCAGACAGGCGAAGGCCAGCCAGGCCTGGCCTGCGGCGCGGAAGAAGGCGAACGCTCGGCTGGTCTTGCCTTCCAACGTCTGAAAGGGCTCGAAGCCGCTACCAGTCCAGCGGTAGATCTGCGCTGCAGCGATGTTGTCCGCATAAGCGAGGAGCTCATGTTCATCAACATCAAACTTTGCGAAGTTGTAGCCCCATGAAGAATCGATTTCCTGGAACGGCCGGAACTGCTTGCCGTCCCACTCGTAAATGATGGACTTCGCTGGATGCCGCGGCTGGGAGCCCTCGAGCACCGCGCCCTGAGCAAGGCCGAGAAACTGTCGGCCACCGGCTTCGAAGAAGGTCCATTGCTTCGCGGCAAAGGTCGGGAAGGACTGGAACGGCGTGAACTGGCCTTGCTTCAACTCAAAAATCACAGAGTGGCAGTTCAGGTCATAGGGGCCTGTGCCCCGGCGCAGGCTCGCGGTGGCTAAGAACTC
>JAZKIW010000056.1:6013-12047 GCA_040384625.1 Pseudomonadota bacterium
GTCAGACCGTACAGGCGCGATGGGTTGTCGGCCAGCACCTGCTTTCGCACATGGGCATCTGGAATCCAATCGACCAACATGTTGAGTAGCTCGCCAGTGTCGCGCGTGCCGTTGGGAATGTGAGGCCAGTCGCTGCCCCAGATCACGCGGCCTGGCAGTTCCGCAACGATGGCTCGCGCCAGTGGCACTAGCCGAGCGTAGTTGCCGTCCTTTGCAACTCGGTAGGGTCCGGAGAGCTTGAGCCAACCCTTACCCCGCTGCAGCGTGCGCAGCAGGCGGTCGAAGTCCTGACGCGTCAGGCCGTCGCTCTCCAGCATGTAGCCCATGTGATCGATGACGAAGTCGGCGTCCAGGTCGGCGAAGTAGGGGATCAATTCGCGTACGACGTACCCCGGCGTATAGAACTGGATATGCCAACCGAGAGAGCGCGTCATTCGAACGCACTTCTCGATGTAGCCTATCTTGTCGGCCAACGACCACTCGCGTCGCAGGAACATGTCCAGCCGCAGCGCGCGCACGCCGCGCTTGTGCATGACCTCCAGCTCGTCCTGGGAGATGTCGTGATGAACCATCGCCACGCCGCGGGCGCGCTCGCCCGCCCGATCCAGCGCATCCAACATGCAGCGGTTGTCCGTGCCGTAGAAGCTCGGTTGCACGATCGCGTAGTGAGCGATCCCGAGTTCGTCGGCCATCGCATTGAGCTTGTCCAAGGCACCGTCGGGGCAGGTGTAGTGCGGGTCGGCCACGCTCGGATACTGGCTCTCGGATTCGAAGACATGCACGTGGGAATCCCAAGAGCCGGGAGGTACGTCGAAGGCCGGCCTGGCCAGTGTCGACGCAGGCCGCGTTGGGGTAGAGATCTCTTTGCTCATGGTGTTCAACGGTTGATGGAGTCAAGGGCCCTTTGGACGCGCTCGGTGGCCGCGGTCAATAGCAGATCGGTATCGATTGCCGTCATCAGGAAAGGCGCGGCGCCCATGCGGACGAGTTCCGCGCCATAGGCCAGATCGGGGATGCCGCCGATGGCCAAGGGCTTGCCGACCTTCAAGCAGCCGGCCAGCGCGGCCTCGTGTGCCGCACGGACCTTCGGGTGTCGATATTCACCAGGCACGCCGAGCTCCGCGCTGAGGTCGTTGGTGCCGATGCCGATGAAGTCGACGCCGGGCACGCTGGCGATAGCTTCGATGTTCGCGATGCCCAGGGGGCTCTCGATCAGCACTTTGACAGCGACGCTGCGGTTCACCACGTCGTAGAGCTGCGCGGGAGGCACCTTCCGGTATTCGACATAGGGCAAGGTGCCGATGGCAGAGCGGTGTCCCTGGCTGGGGAAACGGCTCGCTGCCACGATGTCGGCGGCCTGCTCGGGTGTTTCGATGCGCGGCGCCATGATGCCTGCGGCGCCGCCATCGAGCAGCCGCCCAATGACGCCGTAGTCACGCTCCGGTACGCGCACGAAAGGGGTCATGCCGATGTCCATCGCAGTAGCGCAAATCTGCACGGCAGCATCGATCGGAATGCTGCTGTGTTCCAGGTCGACCCAGATGACATCGTGGCCGCTGGCCTTGGCCAGCCGTGCGATGTCGGGCGTGCGGCTGATGCGAACGCCGAATGCTGTCACCGGCAGGCCTTTGCGCAGGCGCTCGACGACACGGTTGCTCGCCTTGGCGGTGATCCAGGAGTCAAGATCGGTGTTCACGGCGGCTTCCTTCTCGATGGCAGTCCAGGGTTCGACTCGGACGGCTGTCATGCAGTCGCCAGCACCATGCGCACGGCACTCGCGGTGAGCAGCACGGAAAACAGGCGCCGCAGCACCGTCTCATCGACGGTCTTCGTCAGCCGGGCGCCAATCGCAACTCCCACGCTGCCAAAGGCAAACAGCATCGCGGCCGCCACCAGGTTGACGTAGCCGACGCTGCCCGGCGGCAGGTGCTCGGCCTGTGCACCTGCCATCGCAAAGGAGAGCGCACCAGGCAGCGCGATGGCCATGCCCAGCGTCGAGCTGGTACCGATGGCGCTGCGCATCCTCGCGCCCATCAGATGGAGCACTGGCACTGTCAACGTGGCGCCGCCGATACCCACCAACGTCGACACGCAGCCGATACTGGCGCCGACCAATCCCAAGGTTGGTGCACCGCGGGCCAACATGCCCTCGCGGTCATTGACCAGATCCAACCTCGGTCTCGGCCGCATCGCCAGGCTCCAGGCGGTGATCGCCACCGTTGCGGCGAATAGCCACGCGAGAGCGTGAGCGTCGAGCGAGCGGCCGATGAATCCCGCGGCCAGCGAACCGAGCAAAGCCGCTGGCATCAGCGGTTTGAGCAGCGACGGATCGACGTTGCCCTGGCGCCAGTGGGAGTGGGCGCCCAGAATGGACAACGGCACCACGGCTGCCAGCGAGGTCCCGACGACCAGATGCATGCGCACTGCGGGGTCGATGCCTAGTGCGCCGAACACGTGGTACAGCACCGGGATGACGATCATGCCGCCGCCACCGCCGAAGATGCCGCCTAGGAAGCCGGCGCCGAGTCCAGCTCCCGCCAAGGCCAAGCCGAAGGCCGCCCAAGAGCTCAGGTCTGCCGTCATTCAACGCAGTCGAGGTTTCATGCGCGGCAGCACAGCATGGCCATCGATGAATCGATGCGTCACTGCGGCCAACACATGCAGGGTCACCAAACCGCCCAGAGCGAACGCGAGACCCCTATGCCAGGGCTTGAGCAAGTCCACCAGCGCTTTGTCAACCGGCACGAAGTCCGGCAACGGAAGCATGCCGAAGACCACCACCGGAAATCCGGATGCGGAGGACTGGGCCCAGCCCACCAATGGAATCGCAAAGAAGAGCAGGTACAGCGCACCGTGGGTCAAGCGGGCCGCTGCACGCCGCCACGCCACAGCATCTGGATTGGGCGGTGGCCGATGGGTCAAGCGCCATGCCAGGCGCACGGCCGACAGGGCGAGGATCAGGATGCCGATCCACTTGTGATAGCTATAGAGCTTGAGGCGCTGCGGGGAGACCGGCAAGTCGACCATCGACACGCCCAGGATCAGGGCAGACACGATGAGCACCGCCGCCAACCAGTGAATGGCAATCGCCACCGGCGTGTATCGCTCATCGGGCCACGATGAAGCTTCGGCACGGCGGCCAAGTGGGACGGTTTCGGACTGCATCGATTTCGCGCTATAGACGGGTGGATGGAGGCTGCGCGTACCAGTAGCTGCATTGATGCGCGTTGTAGGCGTCGAAATTCGCGTTCAGCGCGCTGTGGCTGAAGCTGAGCACGCCTCGCTGGGTCGCCGCGTATGGCTGCCATTGCGGAAAGGCCCCGGTCGTATTGGGATTGCCAGTTCTTGCGAAGTTGGCGATTGCCTTGGACATGGTCTGCGCCAACTGCAAGTGAACCGCCGTCGGGTTGGTCTTCATCTGGTCGAACCAATAGGGAACGTCGGCACCGTGGAACGCGCCGTAGGTGATGGTGTTGTTCGGCGGCAGTCTCGAGGCCAACGAAGTTGCGTCTTGATAAGGCGTCTTCTCGGAGAATTGATAGACGTAAGCTTTGGCGCTTGCGGGAAGCGCGCCGGCAATGTTGTCTGTGTCTTGCAGGATCCCGCAGATCACCCGGTAGTCCCCGTAGACACGTGCCAGCGCCTGGTTCGGTGACGCATAGGAGGCCGTCGGATAGAGAGCTGAAACCGCACTCGGATTGGGGAGGCCCAAATACCCTTGAATGCCAACTGGTTCGTAGGTGACCGTTGTGATCGGGTTTTGGCCGAAGACGGCGCTGACGAAGAAGGTGCCTTCGTCATCGACCACGCCGGTCATCAGCGGAACCTTGTGGAAGTTTCCGGCGCGGAAGGCCGTCGCCGTCGAGGTCGTGAGGAACTTGCCGTCGACGATCGGTAGCCACGCAGGCAGATTGCCGGCTCCGGATTGCGGCGGGGGAAGTGCTCCGGCGAGGGTCGTGGCCGCGGGCAGAGCGCGTAGGCACGCTGTGACCTGTTCACTGGTGCCAGCGCCGTTGCAATTCCACGGTGCGCCGAACGCGACCCCTGCGGCTTCGGACTGCGCAAGGGTGGCTTGAATGCGGCTGAACCCACCGCTTTGCGGTGCTGCCTTGGCGAATAGACCGGCCGACATCGGCGAGGCCAGGTGGGTGAACACTGCAAGACCGCCGGCCGAGCCTCCCGTGATGGTCACGTTGGCGGGGTCGCCACCGAATGCCGCGATGTTCAGCTTGACCCAGTTCAGCGCAGCGTTCTGGTCCATCAGCCCGTAGTTGCCAGAGGCGTGCGTGGTGGCGTCCTCGGCGGTCAGTGCCGGATGCGCCAGGAAGCCCAGTGCGCTCAACCGATAGTTGATCGAAACGACGATGACGTTGTGGTTCTTGGCCAGCGACGTGCCGTCGACAAAGGCGCTAGAGCCCAGCACGAACCCGCCGCCGTGAATTGCGAAGATCACGGGCAATGGAGTGGCGGGCGCGGCATCCGGTCGGTAGATGTTCAGGAAGAGGCAGTCCTCGCTTCCGGTAGGCGTGAACGTCGGTGGCGGTCCCGATTGCAAGCAAACAGATCCGGCCTGACTGGCGTCCAAGACCCCGGAGCGATTGAGCGCAGCGGTCGGCGGCTTCCAGCGAAGCGCGCCGGTCGGAGCGGCGGCGTAAGGCACGCCAAGGAACTGCTGCACACCATTCGCGGCCGTGCCCTTCACCGCCCCTTGCTGGGTTTGAACCACGGTCGGGTCCGCGATCGGATCGTCACTCCCTCCACAGCCTCCCAAGGCGAATACCCCAGCGATCAGAAAAAGATGTGTGACCAAGGAAGTGAATCGAGTCATCGCTGTCTCCTGTCAATTGTTGTGAGCCCGATGTCAACCAAAGCCTCATCGCGCCGCGATCTGGCAGTTGGAGCGCGAAGCGCCGCCAAGACTCGCCCGTCTCTACGCGCGACGTCAGTCCGCCTGCTTGACGGCCTCGACTTGAATCAGCAGACGAACGTCATCTGCCACCAGGTGCGGGGCCCAATCCATGCCCCAGCGCGAGCGCCGGATCGTGGTCTCGAAGTCGCCGCCGCAGACCTCACGCTTGAGCATTGCATTGGTGTAGCAATTGAAGCGCTGGCTCGTCAGCGTCACCGGATGTGTGACACCCAGGAGCGTCAGTTCTCCTCTGACTTCCGAAGGCTTGTCGCCGTCGAAGCGCATCGCGGTGGAGACAAAGCGCGCTGTAGGAAATTCACTCGAGCGGAACAAGCGATCGCCTTGCATCATCCGGTCCAACGCCGGCACGCCGGAGGCGGGCGCCGAGGTGTCGATGGTGACGTCCAACTGGCCAGTGCGTGCCTGCGCATCGATCTGCACCTTTCCGGGTTTGATCGGGAAGCGACCACGATTGGTGGACGTACCGAAGTGCACGATCTCGTAAAAGACCCAGGTATGAGTGGCGTCGAGTTCGTAGCTCGTTGGGGCAGCAAAGGCGGGCGTGGTCGTGCTCAAGCCGATAACCGCCGCAGCCAGAGCCATGCGGCCTGTCTCGTTCATTTCCGTTCTCCGTCAGCAAGGGTCGAGTAGTGGCGAACCCATGCTAGGAGGATCAGGCGATATGGAGAAATACCAGTTTCGGATGCAAACGCATACGACGAAGGTATCAATGGTCTCCAGCAGCGTCGCAGGCTGCGTGTTGTCAGCGGTCTGTTGAGGGAGCGCGCCTGCGCGCGGTCTTGACGTCGTGCTCCGACCACTGCGGCAGCCAGTCCACAAGGTGCTTGGCGAATCCGACTACCGCCGGCGACTGGGTTCGTGTGAGGGGCCGGTACAGGCACACCTTGCGTACTGTCTCGGGTTCGACGACCCGCCGCATGACCAGGCCCATCGTTCTGGCGAGAACGCCGACGTAGGCCGGCGCAAGCGTCGCAGCCAGGCCTTGTGCAGCGATGCCCAAAGCTGTCGAAACGTTGTCGACCACGTCCACTGGCGTGATCCTGGTGTCATCAGGTGCGCTTGCGCGCATCTGCGCCACGCTGCGCTCATGGTCGCGGCCTGCTG
>JAZKIW010000057.1:0-4923 GCA_040384625.1 Pseudomonadota bacterium
CGGTTGGCCTTGGTGTCCAGGGGAGTGTCAATGGGGTTCATGAGAGTTCCTGATGGAGTAGTTGAGTTGCACTGTCCGGCTCGGACAATGTGCGCACGAGGTTAGGCATCGCGCCGCGGCAGCGCCACTCCCGAGGAGCGCTTCGAGCCGCGTGACATTGCGCCAACTGCATGTCGGACGCGGACTACGTGTGCAAGTCGTTCGCGACGGCTTTCAGATGCTTGCGCAACCGCCACACTGCTGCATGTTCAAGTTCCTGCGCAGGCGCAACATGCTGTGGGTCATCGTCGGCACCATTCTGGTCACGCTCGCCGCCGTGCTGCTCGCCGTGAACCTGATGACGGGCGAAAAGAAGATCGAGCGTCGCATCGAACGCCTGTACGCCCTAGACGATCCGCGCTTCGCACACGAACTCGGCGTCCTTCTCGGGCCTCCGTTTCTGCCCGGCAATCAGCAATTCGTGTTGCTGAACGGAGATCAGATCTTCCCGCCCATGCTGGCCGCCATCCAAGGTGCAAAAACCTCGATCAACTTCGAGACCTACATCTACTGGTCGGGCGAGATCGGGCAATCGTTTGCCGATGCGCTGGCCGAACGTGCCCGCGCCGGGGTCAAGGTGCATGTGCTGCTCGACTGGGTCGGCAGTGCGAAGGTGGAGGACGGCATCGTCGCGAAGATGCGCGACGCCGGCGTCCAGATCCGCAAGTTCCATCCACCCCATTGGACGCACCTGGGCCGCATGAACAACCGGACCCACCGCAAGCTGCTGGTGGTCGACGGTCGTCTCGGCTTCACCGGTGGCGTCGGCATCGCGCCGCCCTGGACCGGCCGTGCCCAGGACCCGGACCACTGGCGCGACACCCACTTCAAGGTCGAGGGTCCGGTCGTGGCGCAGATGCAGTCGGTGTTCATCGACAACTGGACCAAGGTGACCGGCGACGTGCTGCACGGGCCGGACTATTTTCCTGCGCTGTCTCCGGCCGGAGAAGGCCTCGCGCAGATGTTCAGCAGCTCGCCCAGCGGCGGCAGCGAAAGCATGCAGCTGATGTACCTGCTGGCGATCACGGCGGCGTCGCGCTCGATCGATCTCTCGGCGGCCTACTTCGTGCCCGACGAGCTCGTGTCCCAGGCCTTGGTGTCAGCGATGAAACGCGGCGTCAGGCTGCGCATCGTCGTGCCCGGCGAACACACCGACAGCGAAACCGTGCGGGGCGCGGGGCGGGCCCGCTGGGGGCCGCTGCTCGAAGCCGGTGCGCTGATCGCCGAGTACCGGCCGACCATGTACCACTGCAAGGTGATGATCGTCGATGCCCTGCTGGTCTCGGTCGGTTCGACCAATTTCGACAATCGCTCGTTCCGCCTCAACGACGAGGCGACCCTGAACATCATCGACGCCAAGTTCGCCCGCCAGCAGACCGAGATCTTCAACGCCGACCTCGCCCTCTCGCGGCCCGTCAGCCATGCAGAGTGGCTGGCGCGACCTTGGCGCGAGAAGCTCGGCGAGCGCCTGGCGTCTCTTATCGGTCCTCAGCTCTGATCTCGCTGTCGGTGGACAAGGCGTCATCGTCGTGCAGCGGCAGCACGAATCCCGCTGAGCTGTCCTCGATCGCGTTGGCCTGGATCAGCGGCGCCTGCGACGTGACGCCACCGAAGATGGTGGCGAAGGCCACGTCGGCGGCGTCGCGTCCGGTGCCCAGGCGAACCAGGCCCATCGGGATCGCCGTGCCGGACGGCTCGAAGATGTACCAACCGCCTTCGAGGTAGGCCTCGACATAGGCGTGGAAGTCGGGCGGCCCGAGGGCCGGGTCCGCGCCATAGTCGGTGCCACTGGCAAAGCGCGCCGGGATGTTGACGGCGCGGCACAGCGCGATCATCAGGTGCGCGAAATCGCGGCACACGCCCACCTGCTCGATCAGGGTGTCGACTGCCGACGTCGTCGAGTTCGAGGTGTTCGAGGTGAAGGCGACCTGCTGGCGTACCCACTGCTGGATCGCCAGCACCCGGCTGTGGCCCTGCCGCATCTGGCCGAACTGGTTGATCGCCAGCTTGATCAGACGGTCCGACTGACAGTAGCGGCTGGGATAGAGGTAGCTCAACGTCGACGCCGGCAGCTGACCGACCGGCACTTCAGCCAGCGAGGCCGGGTCGGCGCGATGGTGGGTCAAATCGACCGTTGCGGCATAGCTCAGCGTCAGCGGGCCGGGCAGCGCGCGAAGGCGCAGCCGGCGGTTGCCCGTCACCGCATCGACGCTGGGCTGCGCCTCGATGTCCTGGCTCAGCGTCAGACGTTCGTTCGCGATGGTCTGGCGCGCGGTGCGAGCGGCCTCGACATTGAAGATGAAGTCGGCGCCCTGGTCGCCGACCTGGTAGTTGAGCTCCACCGACAACTCGATGCGGACCTTCTTCATGATGACTCGATCTCGCGAGCCGGATGGCGGTGCTTGCCGACAGCGGCAATGAAAGCCGATGCCGCAGCTTCGATGTCTGCGCTACTGCCCAGCAGCATGCCCGGGTCATCGGCGCCCGACGGCAGGGTGGAAGCCAGGCCGGCCTGATCGAGCAGTAGCTGGCCCGCGCCCAGCGCCAGCAGCGTCTTGCCGTGCCGATGCTGATGGCTGATGAAGTCGAAGGTCTCGACATGCCGCGCCAGCTCGGCGACACCGTCCTCGCCATCCGGCAGGACCAGGGCGTCGAAGAGGACCGCGGGGGCGTTCTCGAAGGACCGTGTGGCTTCGAGTGCTGCACCGCTGCTCGTCTTGAGCGCGCCGATGCGCGGCGCGATCAGGCTCACCACGGCGCCGGCGTTGCGCAAGGCGGCCGTCAATGCCGCGATCGATGCACCATCGACGCCATCGGCCGCGAGGATCGCGATCTGGCGCGTGCGCACGCCGCCATCACCCGGCAAGGCCGTCAGGGAGAGGGCGGGTGACACCTTGACCTCAGGCGCCATCGGCTTTTCCAGCGCGCGCGGCAGTGCCGGAGGAACCGCCATGCCCAGGCCCTCGGCGACTGCGGCGGCCAGTTGGGGCGACACGTTGACCAGCGACGCCAGCATGCGCTCGCGAATCGCCGGCACGGTGACCTTGCTCAACTCGAAGCGGAAGCCGCCGACGATGTGCGCCTGCTCGACCGGTGTCTGGCTGACATAGAACAGGGTCGCCTGGGTGTAGTGGTCAGCGAACTTTTCCGGCTTGCCGCGCACCTTGTCTTCCTGCACCGGCTGAGGGAAGGAGACGAAGCCGGCGCTGCCGGCCTGGAACGGGCATCCGCCGCCGAGCGAGTTGGGCTCGTAGGCCACCCGACCGCGGTGGATCGCCTGTCGGTGCAGTCCGTCGCGCTGGTTGTTGTGCACCGGGGCCAGCGGTGCATTGATCGGGATCTCGTGGAAGTTGGCGCCGCCCAGGCGCGTGATCTGGGTATCGACGTAGGAGTGGATTCGCCCGGCCAGCAGCGGATCGTTGCTGAAGTCGATGCCGGGAACGACGTGCGCCGTGCAGAAGGCGACCTGTTCGGTCTCGGCAAAGAAGTTGTCCGGGTTGCGGTTCAGCACCATTCGCCCGACCGGCGTGACCGGCACCAGTTCTTCGGGGATCAGCTTGGTGGCGTCGAGCACGTCGAAGCTGAAGCCCTCGGCCTGTTCTTCGCTGAAGACCTGCAGCCCGAGCTCCCATTCGGGGTACTCGCCGGCTTCGATCGCGTCCCACAGGTCGCGGCGATGGAAGTCGGAGTCGGCGCCCGAGATCTTGACCGCCTCGTCCCAGACCAGGGAGTGAGTGCCGAGCAGCGGCCGCCAGTGGAACTTGACGAAGCTCGACTGCCCCTTTGCATTGACAAGGCGGAAGGTGTGCACGCCGAAGCCCTGCATCATGCGCAGGCTGCGAGGGATCGCGCGATCCGACATCGCCCACATCAGCACGTGGGAGGTCTCGGGTGACAGCGAGGCGAAGTCCCAGAAGGTGTCGTGCGCCGATCCGGCCTGGGGCATGCCGTTGTGCGGTTCGGGCTTGACGGCGTGGATCAGGTCGGGGAACTTCATCGCATCCTGGATGAAGAACACCGGGATGTTGTTGCCCACCAGGTCCCAGTTACCTTCGTCGGTGTAGAACTTGACCGCGAAGCCGCGGATGTCGCGCGCCGTGTCGGTCGAGCCGCGCTCGCCAGCCACGGTGGAGAAGCGAACGAAAACCGGGGTCTTCTTGCCGGCCTCGGCAAACGGTGCCGCACGTGTGAGTTCGGGGAGCGCCTTGTAGGCTTCGAAGAAACCGTGGGCAGCCGATCCGCGCGCATGCACGATGCGCTCCGGAATGCGCTCGTGGTCGAAGTGGGTGATCTTCTCGCGTAGGATGAAGTCTTCGAGCAATGCCGGCCCACGCAAGCCCGCCTTGAGCGAGTTCTGGTTGTCCCCGATCGCCACGCCCTGGTTGGTGGTCAGGACTCGTCCACCGCCGTCGCTGCGCACTCGGTCGAGCGACCCGTCGTTGGCGTTGTGGCCAGTTGGTGGTGGCGCCGCGCCAGTCTTGGCCGAGGCCTGACCCTCGCTTAAGGTACTGGCTGATGCCAGCGGTGAGGCCGGCTTCGCAGTCTGGCCACGCGGCGGCGCGAGCGCACTGGCGTGGCCCTTGTCCTGGGCCTTGTTGGCGTTGTACGGCATCGCAGATGCCAGGGCCTGAACGGCAGCCGCCTGCTGCTCCGCCGTGCCGGGTTTGTCCTTGCTCTTCTTCATGGCCGAGTCCTGTGAATGGTTTGAGGCGTGCGCGCATGCGCGCCACACGCCAGGGTCCAGCACCCGGCAAGAGACGCTCCTGCACCCAACCTGGTGTGAGCGCTGAAGTCTGGCTCGTGCTGGCTCGCCCACACAGCGGACCGCAGCGCGAGCGGGCGTAGTGCGTGTCCTACGCTTCATTGCCGATGAGGCGCGATGCC
>JAZKIW010000058.1:0-11656 GCA_040384625.1 Pseudomonadota bacterium
AAGCCACGCTTGGTTTTTTCGTGGCAACGGGCACGCCAATACCGTGTCGCCGGCGGCCTGGGCCGGATTTGCGAAGTACCTCAACCTCGCGTTCGATCAGTTGCGCCGCAATGACACGTTGGTCGCAAAGGACAGCTCCTGGAACTACCTCTTACTGGGTGTTGGCCGTGGCCTCGGATGGAGCGTCAATCAATTGCTGCCGGTGTTCGAGAACGGCATCGCGAAGAATGCAGATCACGACGATTTGTACTTCGCGATGCAGACAGCGATGTTGCCCAAATGGGGTGGCGATCTGCAAACCGTTGAGCGTTTCATCGCATCTGTGACACAGAAGACGCGGGATAAGCGCGGCATGGAGATGTACGCGCGGCTGTATGCCGCGCTGAGTTATGTGGAAGTGAAGAAGTCACTCTTTAGCGCGACACGCGCCTCCTGGCCAACGATGAAAGCCGGATTTGAAGATCGCCTGTCGCGCTATCCGCACACCGACCATCGAAACATGTACGCCTACTTCGCATGCATGGCGGAGGACCGCCAGGCCTTGCAGGAACAGCTCACCTTGATGGCTGGCGCGTTTGAGCGCACTTTCTGGGGCGACAGTCCCGACCGAAGCTTCGAAGAGTGCAAGACGCTGGCGCAGCAACTTTAGCCGTCTACGCGACCGAGTTGTGCCAGCTCGGCGGCGCTGAAGCCGGCGCGTTGTCGCGCTTCGATGTTGAATGGTGGGCGCGGCCGGGGTGCATCGTGCCGCTGCACCAGGGTGGCGTAGTGGGTCAGCGGATCGAGCCTCTCGCGCCGGCACAGCCAGCGGTACCAGTGGTTGCCGATCGCCACATGGCCGACCTCATCGCGCAGGATCAACGCCAGGATCTCGACGGCGCGCGCGTCGCCGGCCCGGGCCAGCTTGGCCTGCATCGGCGGCGCTGCGTCCAGGCCGCGCGCTTCCAGCGTGCGCGGCACCAGGGCCATGCGCGCCACGATATCGTGGCGCGTTCTCTCGACCATCGTCCACAAGCCGTCGTGGGCCTCGAAGTCACCGTAGTCGCAGTCGAGCGATTCGCGCAGGTGCTGGCGCAACAGGCCGAAGTGCAGGGCCTCTTCGGCGGCAACGCCGAGCCAGTCACGGTAGTAGTCGGCCGGCATGCCGGCGAAGCGCCAGATGGCGTCCAGCGCCAGGTTGATGGCGTTGAACTCGATGTGCGCCACGGCATGCAGCAGGGCCGCACGGCCGGAGGGTGTGAAGGGCGAGCGGCGCGCCAGGGCGATGTGCGACACCAGGGCCGGCCGCGCCGGCCGGCCAGGCAGGCCGCTGGGTTCGGCGATCACGGCCTCCTGGTCCAAGGCCAGCGTGGGCAGCGCTTCGTAGAGCGCTCGGGTCGAGGCGGCCTTGTCGGATGGGTCGGCCAGGCAGAGCAGTTCGAGGGCGCGACGGCGCAGGTCCATGAAGCCATTGTCCGCGTTGCGCCTCGGTACACTGGCCGTCCGCGACCGTCAGTCCCCCCACATGCCTATTTACCGCCTTGGCGACGCCGTGCCGCAGATCGACCCAACGGCCTGGGTCGCACCCAACGCCACCATCATCGGCCACGTCTCGCTCGGCCCGGGCGCAAGCGTCTGGTACGGCGCGGTGCTGCGCGGTGACAACGAGCCGATCGTCATCGGGGCGCGATGCAACGTGCAGGAGGCCGCCGTGCTTCACACCGATCCGGGCAGGCCGCTGACCCTGGGCGAGGGCGTCAGCATCGGTCACCAGGCCATGCTGCACGGCTGTGATGTGGGCGCCGGGTCACTGATCGGCATCCAGGCCATCCTGCTCAACGGGGCGACGGTCGGTCGTGGCTGCCTGGTCGGTGCCGGCGCGCTGCTGACCGAGGACAAGGTGTTTGCCGCCGGCTCGCTGATCGTCGGCTCGCCGGCGACAATCAAGCGTGCCTTGACGGCAGAGCAGATCGAGGGTCTGGCGCGCATTGCAGAGGGCTACGTCGCACGAGCCCGCCGCTACCGCGAAGAACTGCTGCAGATCGGCTGACATGCAGGCGATCGGCGACGAGCTGCACAAGTTCCTCTTCGAGGGCCTGCCGGTGCGCGGCATGCTCGTGCGGCTCGGGCCTTCGTGGCGCGAGCTCCTGCAGCGGCGAGCGTTGAAAGGTGCCTATGCGGCGCCGGTGCGCGAACTGCTCGGCGAAATGACAGCGGCCGCGGCGCTGATGCATGCCGGCATCAAGTTCGATGGCGCGCTGATCCTGCAGATCTTCGGTGACGGGCCGGTCAAGCTGGCAGTGGCAGAGGTGCGTTCGGACCTGCAGTTTCGCGCCACTGCGACCGTCGTCGGCGAGGTCGGGCCGGACGCTCGACTGGCGGCGATGCTCAATGTGCAGGGCCAGGGTCGCTGCGCGATCACCCTGGACCCGCAGGATAGGGAGGGCGCCCAGCCCTATCAGGGCGTGGTCGGCCTGAACGGTGACGCCGGCGAGCCCTTGCAGGCGCTGGCCGAAGTGCTGGAGCACTACATGCTGCAGTCCGAGCAGCTCGACACTCGCCTGATGCTGGCGGCGAATGACCAGTGCGCCGCGGGCCTGCTGATCCAGCGCCTGCCCGTCGAAGGGGAAGGCAACCTGGAACGCGAGCAGCGCGAAGACCAGATCGGCATCAACGAGGCCTTCAACCGCGTGGCGCACCTCAGCGCGACGCTGACGCGCGAGGAACTCCTGACGCTCGATGCCGACGCCCTGTTGCGCCGCCTGTATTGGGAAGAAGACCTGCGCCGCTTCGAACCGTTGGTGCCGCGATTCGCCTGCACCTGCTCGCGCGAACGCGTGCGGCGCATGCTGCACGGGCTGGGCGCGCCGGAGGTCGAGAGCATCGTCGCCGAGCGCGGCGATGTCGAGATCGGCTGCGAGTTCTGCGGCCTGCAGTACCGCTTCGATGCAGTCGACGTCGGCGAGCTGTTCGCCGCCGCGCGCGACCAGCCGCCGGGCTCAGCCGCCTTGCAGTGAGCGCAGAGCAGTCTCAGTCAGCGGCCCTGCGCTGAGCGCAGCGCGGCATGCTCGCACTCTGGAACGTCGCACTTGTCACACACCCATCGCCAGGCGGGCTGAGCCGCGTCGCGCTCCGCCAAGCCGGTGAACAAGCGGGCATGGCGCGGGGCCAGCGTCGCCAGCAGCGGCGTGGCGGCGGCGAACGCTGCCTCGAGGCGGGCGGCACCGCTGCCGCCGACGACGGCCCAGCCCAAGCCGTGCTGCGACAACAGACCGCGCAAGGCGCGATCGACCGGCTCCCGCACGTGCTCACCGTCGCGCTGATGGCCGTCGCTGATCCAGGGCAGGTCGAGCGCGGTGAGCAGGGTCAAGGCGGCGCCGCGTTGCGCCGCGATGGCCATCGGCAGCAGCGCGTCGTCGCGGAAGAGCAGCTGGCTGTAGACCGCCACCATCAGCGGCATCGTGTCGGCGACGACGACGTCGTGGTCCGCCGCCGCGACAAGCACGCGCCGGTGCTGCTCGTCGGCGATGGCCGCCTGCTCGTCAACGCGCGGCGTGCGCCCTTCATGGTCGCACCACTCGCGCAGGTACTCGCCGACCACCGCGCAGCGCAGCCCCGTCTGTCCGGTGATTCGCGGCCCCAGCGCGGAGGCGAGCGTGCTCTTGCCAGTGCTTTCGGCGCCGACGATGGCGATGATCCGGCCCGCGCTCATCGGGTCACCGCGCCGCGCGGGCCATCGACGACCAGGCGCGCCAGCCAGCCAGGGCCATCAACACGAAGAGGGCGTACAAGGCAACCGTCAGCCAAAGTCCCTTGGTCGCGAAGAGCGCGACGCTCACCACATTGACCAAGACCCAGGTCGGCCAGTTCTCCACGTACTTGCGGCCGAGCAGCCACTGGCCGGCGATGCTGAGAGCGGTGGGAAAGGCGTCGAGGTAGGGCACGTCGCTGTCTGTGGCGTGGTCGAGCAGCAGTCCGAGCAGCGGCCAGGCGCCCAGGCTGAGCGCCGACAGGGTGGCGCGGGTCGACCAGGCCAGGTGTCTTACCACTAGGGGAACGCCGTTCTCCTGGGTACCGAACAGCCACTGCCACCAGCCCCAGGCGGCGATCAAGGCGAAGAAGACCTGCAGGCCAGCCTCTCCGTACAGCTTGCTATGCGCGAACAGCACACCATAGAGCAGCGACGCCGCGATGGCCAGAGGCCAGGCTAGCGGGTTGACGCGCATGTTGCACACCACCATCCACACCGACAGCGCGAAGGCGATGATCTCGAGCCAGGTGACCGGGCTGCCGAGCAAAGTGAATGCGGCCGCGAGCAGCGGCTCGGCTGTCATTTCCTTGGCGCGATCTGGACCAGGATCTCGTCGGGTTTGATCATGCCCAGTTCGCTGCGCGCCTTTTCCTCGACCATCTCCAGGCCCTCGCGCAAGTCGCGCACTTCCGCTTCAAGGCGCGTGTTGCGCGCGCGGGCCTCGTCATTGGCTTCCTGCTGTCGCGACAGCTGAAGCTGGAGGTTCATCGCGTGCGGCTTGCCGCCATTGCCGAGCCACAGCTGCGCTTGGATCAGCACCAGCAGCGCGAGCAGGGCAGCAGTGCTCCAGCGCACGGTCACCGAAGAATCAGCGTAGGTTGTAGAACGCAGCCCGGCCCGGGTAGCTCGCGACGTCGCCGAGGTCTTCTTCGATGCGCAGCAGCTGGTTGTACTTGGCGACGCGGTCGCTGCGGCTCATCGAGCCGGTCTTGATCTGGCCGGCATTGCTGCCGACGGCGATGTCGGCGATCGTCGAGTCTTCGGTCTCGCCGCTGCGGTGCGAGATCACCGCCGTCCAGCCGGCGCGCTTGGCCATCTCGATCGCAGCGAAGGTCTCGGTCAGGGTGCCGATCTGGTTGATCTTGATCAGGATCGAGTTGGCGACGCCCTTCTCGATGCCTTCCTTCAGGATCCTGGTGTTGGTGACGAAGAGGTCGTCGCCAACCAGTTGCACCTTCTTGCCCAGGCGATCGGCCAGGTGCTTCCAGCCGTCCCAGTCGCCTTCGTGCATGCCGTCTTCGATGCTGACGATCGGGTACTTGTCGCACCAGGTGGCGAGGATGTCGGTCCACTCGGGCGCGCTGAGCTGAAGGCCTTCGCCTTCGAGGTGGTACTTGCCGTCCTTGTAGAACTCGCTGGCCGCGCAATCCAGGCCGAGGGCGATCTGGCGACCGGCTTCGTAGCCAGCCTTGTCGATGGCTTCGAGGATCAACTGGATCGCGGCCTCGTGGCTGGCCACGTTGGGGGCGAAACCGCCTTCGTCTCCGACCGAGGTCGGCATACCGCGGCCGTCGATGATCTTCTTCAGCGCGTGGAAGACCTCGGCACCGTAGCGCACAGCTTCGCGGAAGGTCGGTGCGCCCACCGGGATGATCATCAACTCCTGCAGGTCGAGGTTGTTGTTGGCGTGCGCGCCGCCGTTGATGACGTTCATCATCGGCACCGGCATCTGCATGCTGCCCATGCCACCGAAGTAGCGGTACAGCGGCAGGCCCGACTCTTCCGCCGCGGCGCGGGCGACGGCCATGCTCACCGCCAGCGTGGCGTTGGCGCCCAGGCGGCTCTTGTTGTCGGTGCCGTCGAGGTCGATCAGGGTCTTGTCGAGGAAGGCCTGCTCGCTGGCGTCTAGGCCGAGCACCGATTCGCTGATCTCGGTATTGATGTGCTCGACCGCGCGCAGCACGCCCTTGCCGCCGTAGCGGGCCTTGTCGCCGTCGCGGAGTTCGATCGCCTCGCGTGAGCCGGTCGAGGCGCCCGAGGGCACCGCGGCGCGGCCCATGGTGCCGCTTTCCAGCAGCACGTCGCACTCGACGGTGGGGTTGCCGCGGCTGTCCAGGATTTCCCGGCCGACGATGTCGACGATGGCGCTCATTCTCTTCCTCTCGATTTGTTTTGTTCAGACGGGAGCGGCAACGCCCTCGACCAGCACGCTGTTGAAGTACTCGACAGCGCCTTTGCGCTTGGCGCGCACGGCCAGGTACTGCGGGCTGTCGTAGAACGTCTTGGCCTGCTCGAAGCTGGGGAAGCGCAGCATCGCCACCCGGTGCGGCGTCCAGTCGCCCTCGAGCGATTCGTGCTTGCCGCCGCGCACCAGGTATTCGCCGCCGAAAGCCTTGACCACCGCGGGTGCTTCGCCCATGTACTGCTTGTACTGTTCCATGTCGGTGATGTGCATCTCGACGATCAGGTAGGCGACGGGCATCGTGGGTCTCTTCAGCAGGAAAAATCGTTTTCGAGCAGCGGTTGCTGCTTGACCACGCGGTCGAGCGCGAGCAACTGTTCGAGCAAAGCCTTCATGTGCTTTAGCGGCACGGCATTGGGGCCGTCGCTCATCGCGTTGGCCGGGTCGGGGTGGGTCTCCATGAACACACCCGCCACGCCGACGGCGATGGCCGCCCGCGCAAGCACGGGTACGAACTCGCGCTGGCCACCACTGCTGGTGCCCTGGCCGCCCGGCAGCTGCACGCTGTGCGTCGCATCGAAGACCACGGGCGCCCCGGTCTCGCGCATGATCGCCAGCGAGCGCATGTCCGACACCAGGTTGTTGTAGCCAAAGCTGGCGCCGCGCTCGCAGGCCATGAAGCGGTCTTCCGACAGGCCCTTCTCGCGTGCCGCCGCACGCGCCTTGTCGATCACGTTCTTCATGTCGCCAGGCGCCAGGAACTGGCCCTTCTTGATGTTCACCGGCTTGCCGCACTGAGCCACGGCGCGGATGAAATCGGTCTGCCGGCTCAGGAAGGCCGGGGTCTGCAGCACGTCGACCACTGCCGCCACCGCAGCGATCTCGTCTTCGCTGTGCACGTCGGTCAGGATCGGCACGTTCAATTCACGCCGCACCTTGGCCAGGATCTCCAGCCCGCGCTGCATGCCCGGGCCTCGAAACGAGGTCCCTGAAGATCGGTTGGCCTTGTCGTAGCTCGACTTGAAGATGAACGGGATGCCGAGTCCGGCGCTGATCTCCTTCAGGCGACCGGCCACGTCCATCTGCAGCTGTTCGCTCTCGACCACGCAGGGGCCGGCGATCAGGAAGAAAGGCTGGTCCAGGCCGATCTCGAAGCCGCACAGTTTCATGCGGCGGCCTTCTCAGTCGACCCGGTGCGGGCCGCCTGATGGTCGATCGCCGCCTTCACGTAGTGGATGAACAGCGGGTGTCCGTCCCAGGGGGTGCTCTTGAATTCTGGGTGGAACTGCACGCCGACGAACCAGGGATGCGCCTCACTCGGCAGCTCGACGATCTCGGTCAGCTTCTCGCGCTGGGTGATCGCGCTGATCACCAGGCCGGCCTGCTGCAGGCGCTCGAGGTAATGCTCGTTGGCCTCGTAGCGATGGCGATGGCGTTCGTTGACGACGTTGCCGTAGATGTGGTGTGCCAGCGAGCCGGCCTTGACGTCGGAGCTCTGCGCGCCCAGGCGCATCGTGCCGCCGAGCTCGGACTGCGCATTGCGCTTCTGGATCGTGCCGTCGCGGTCTTGCCATTCGTCGATCAGGGCGATCACCGGGTGCGGGGTTTCAGGGTCGAACTCGGTCGAGTTGGCGCCGTCGAGTCCCGCCAGGTGGCGCGCCACCTCGATCGTCGCCACCTGCATGCCCAGGCAGATGCCCAGGTAGGGGATGCGGTTCTCGCGGGCGTAGCGCGCAGCCAGGATCTTGCCCTCGACGCCGCGCTTGCCGAAGCCGCCCGGCACCAGCACCGCGTCGTACTTGGCGAGCTGGGTCACGCTCTTCTCGTCGAGCGTCTCGGAATCGACGTACTCGATCTTCACCCGCGCGTGGTTGTGGATGCCGGCGTGGCGCAAGGCTTCATTGAGCGACTTGTAGGAATCCGACAGGTCGGTGTACTTGCCGCACATCGCGATCGTGACCTCGCGTGCTGGGTGTTCCACTTCGTGCACCAGGCGATCCCAGCGCTTCAGGTCGGCCGGGCGCGTGAGCAATTGCAGCTTCATGCAGATCAGCTCGTCCAAGCCCTGCTCGTGCAGCATGCGCGGCACCTTGTAGATGGTGTCGACGTCCCACATCGAGATCACGCCGTGGGGCAGCACATTGGTGAAGAGCGAGATCTTCTCGCGCTCGTCATCGGGCACGGCGCGGTCGGCGCGGCACAGCAGCACGTCGGGCTGGATGCCGATCTCGCGCAGCTTCTGCACCGTGTGCTGGGTCGGTTTGGTCTTCAGCTCGCCGGCGGCGGCGATCCAGGGCACATATGTCAGGTGGACAAAGGCCGTGTTGGACGGGCCGAGCTTCAGGCTCATCTGCCGCACCGCTTCGAGGAAGGGCAGGGACTCGATGTCGCCGACGGTGCCGCCGATCTCGACGATCGCCACATCGACCTTGCTCGCTTCGGCACCCCGGCGCACGAACTCCTGGATCTCGTTCGTGACGTGCGGGATCACCTGCACCGTCTTGCCCAGGTAGTCGCCGCGGCGCTCCTTCTCGAGCACCGACTTGTAGATCTGGCCGGTGGTGAAGTTGTTCGACTTCTTCATCCGGGTGGTGATGAAGCGCTCGTAATGGCCGAGGTCGAGGTCGGTCTCAGCGCCGTCGTCGGTGACGAAGACCTCGCCATGCTGGAACGGACTCATCGTGCCCGGATCGACATTCAGATACGGGTCGAGCTTGATCAAGGTGACCTTGAGGCCGCGCGATTCCAGGATCGCTGCCAGGGACGCCGACGCGATGCCCTTGCCCAGGGACGACACCACACCGCCGGTGACGAAGACAAACTTGGTCATGTCATGCGGCATCCGGGGGCGGCGCTGCCGTAACCCACGAATGCCGAGCTGGTAAAGCGCGATTATATCGAGGGGGTCTTGCCTCCCATTTGCGCGTTGTCGGCAACGCCCGCCAGGCGGGTGTGTGCTGGGCACCACAGCTGCGGGTATTCCGGAGGGCGTTTGCCCCGTCTCACTGCGTGGCAACGGTCGCGATAGCGACACAGACCGGCGCGTATGTGTTGAACGCGTGCTCCTGCACGGCGTGTCGCGGGTCCGCCACAAGCCGCTTCGCACGCCTGCAACGCCGATGCATAGATTGCGTCGAGGTGCTTCAAACAGAGGCGCCACCCCATCAGAACACCACCAGAGGAATCCCATGAAGACATTCCGCCTGACAGCGACCGCTGCGGCAGTCCAGGTCGCCACAGCCGCTACTTTCATGGTGCCGACGGCCTGGGCGCAAGACACCAGCCAGCGCATCGAGATCACCGGCTCGGCCATCAAGCGCATCGATGCCGAAGGGGCATTGCCGGTTCAAGTCATACGGCGGGACGAGATCGCACGCAGCGGCGCGACGTCGACAACCGACCTCCTGCAACGCCTGCCGGCGATCCAGGGCAGCACCAACGAGTCGTCTGCGGTCGGCGGCGGCGCCGCGGGCTTCACGGGTGTCTCGGTTCACAACATCGGCGAGACGCGCACCCTGGTGCTCCTGAATGGCCACCGGTTGGCGCTGTTCGGCGGCCAGAGCCTGACCGGCTCGGCGGCGGCCATCGACCTGAACTCGATCCCGGTCTCGGCGATCGAGCGCATCGAGATCCTGACCGACGGCGCATCGGCGCTGTACGGCGCCGATGCGATCGCTGGCGTCGTCAACTTCATCACCCGTCGCGACACGACCGAGGGCGATGTCTCGATCGGGATGACCAATCCGAAGGGCGGTGCGAAAGAAAAGCGCATCTCCGTCAGCAAGGGCTTCGGTTCGCTCGAGAAGGACGGCTACAACCTGTTCCTGACCGTGTCGCACGACGAGCGCACCAAGCTGGATGCGAAGTCGAGGAATTTCGGCAACACCGGCCGGATCTTCTTCAACCACGAAGGCAAGAGCTATCGCATCCAGCAGTACTCCCCGAGCGCGATCCCGGGCAACATCCTTGCCGACAACGGTGTCGAGTTGCGTAACCCGACGCTGTTGTCCACCGGGTCCTGTGCGCCGAAGAACTTCCGTGTCACCGAGTCCTACTCCTTCGACAACGACGGCGACGGCATCGACGACAACTTCACCGACGACTATTGCGGCTTCGACTTCGTCGGCGAGCTGGAGATCTACCCGATCCGGGAACGCGACAGCGTGCTTGCGTCGTTCTCCAAGCGCCTCGGTGACCACGAGCTTTTCGCCGATGTGCTGTACTCGAAGACGACCCAGATCTCCCGCATCGCCCCGGTGCCGGGTGCGATCACCATTCCGGCCGGATCCGCGCTCTGGAATCAGTACATCGCGCCCTTGGGTTTCACCGGCGCGGACCTCGACGGCGATGGCGTGGCAGGTGACGGCACCATTGCGTTCTATCGCCTGTACGACCTGGGCAAGCGCGAGAATCGCGACACGCCGACCTTTCTCGACCTCGCGTTCGGCTCCAAGGGGACGCTCGCCGGCTGGGACTACAACGCGACGTTCACCCATTCCAAGAGCGACTCCAAGACCGCCCTGGCCGGCTACCCCGGTGCACTGGCGGTGGGGCGGCTGCGTGCCAGCGGCGCACTCGATCCGTTCGTCGGTCCGGGACAGCAGACCGCAGCCGGCCAAGCCGCCATCAATGCGGCGTCCTTCAACGGCTACTGGGATGGGGGCACCTCGGAACTCAATTCGTTCCAGCTGCGCGGCTCGCGCGAGCTAACCGCATTGCCCGGCGGCCCGATGCTTCTGGGCGCCGGCTTCAACTATCAGCAGGAGAAGTTCCAGTCCAAGCCGAGCCTCTTTGCGCAGGGCAAGCTGGCTGATCCCGTGACCGGTGTGCTGTGCGACCCGGACTCGGCCGACCCCGCGCTGGCCTGCGACCAGCGATTCGGTGACGAGGCCGCGACTATTCCCTACGGTGCGGACCGCAAGGCCTACGGCATCTTCGGCGAACTGGTGCTGCCCGTATCGAAGACCTTCGAGGCGACGACCTCGGTTCGTCTCGACAAGTACTCCGACTTCGGCAACGCGACCACCTACAAGGCCGGCTTTCGCTGGACACCGCAACGCACCCTGCTGATCCGCGGCTCGGTCGGCACCGGATTCCACGCACCGACCGTGCCGCAGGTGAACGCGACCTTGCAGCCGTTCGGCGTGACAGGCACCGACTACACCTGCAGCGCGGGCCTTGCCGCTGTCGCAGCGTCGCTGGGTGCTCAGTGCCAGCCCGGAAAGAAGCAGTACGACCAGCTGGCGGGCGGCAACCCCGATCTGCAGCCTGAGAAGTCGCGCCAGGCGACGCTCGGGCTGCGCTTCGAGCCGATCCCGGAGTTCTCCGCCGGCTTCGACCTGTGGCACGTGGCCATCCGTGACGCCTTCGGCCAGTTGACGGAAGAGGAGGTGTTTGCGAACCCGCAGAACTACCTGTCGTCCTGGTCCACCAAGACCGACACCGGCACCGGCGTCGTGTACCTGGCCTTCAAGGCCGACAACCGCAACCTCGGCAAGTCGTACCAGACGGGCCTCGACATCGACCTTGTGGCACGCGGCAAGCTGGGCGGCCTGGGCGACCTGACGTCGAACCTGAAGGCGACCTACATGATCCGCGAGGCGGTTCAGTTGAACAAGAACGGCCCGTACTTCTCCGCGATCGGCAACTTCGCCGAACTCGGGTACCCGACATTCCGTTGGCAGGCCGCCTGGACCACGTCGCTGAGGACGGGCAACTGGACCCACTCGGGTGTCATCAACATG
>JAZKIW010000059.1:0-48313 GCA_040384625.1 Pseudomonadota bacterium
GCCGACGAAGGCCGGCATGATCGCGCCGAACACCATGATCAGGCCGTGCATGGTCGTGAACTGGTTGAACAGCTCGGGGTTCACGAATTGAAGGCCGGGCTGGAACAGCTCGAGGCGGATGCCCAGGGCCAGCACGCCGCCGATCATGAACATCGTGAAGCTGAACAACAGGTACATCGTGCCGATGTCCTTGTGGTTCGTCGCGAACACCCAGCGCCGCCAGCCCGTGGGGGCATGGTGGTGGTGGTCGTCATGGCCGTGTTCGTGGCCGTGGTGGTCGAGAACTGCGCTCATGGGCGGACCTTTTTCTTGGCGATACTGGATTACTTGCGGGCGGCGACAACTTCGGCGGGCTGAACGATCTGCCCGGTCTTGTTGGTCCACGAATTCTTGGTGAAGGTGATGACCGCCGCCAGCTCGGTGTCTGAGAGCTGCTTCCAAGCCGGCATCGTGCCGTTGTTCTGGCCGTTCAGCACCACTGCTATCTGCTTACCCTTGTCTGCATCGAGCACCACGGGCGAGGCCACCAGGGCCTTGATCGGGCCGGCGCCCATGCCGCTGGCCTGGTGGCAGGCGGCGCAATTGGCGTTGTAGACCTTCTCGCCGCGGGCGACCAGTTCGTCCAGCTTCCAGACCTTGGCCGGGTCATCGGCCAACGCGGCCATGGCCTTCTTCTTGCCGTCGACCCAGGCCGCATAGTCGGCCTGGCTGAGCACCTTGACGTGGATCGGCATGTAGGCGTGTTCCTTGCCGCACAACTCGGCGCACTGGCCGTAGAAGTCGCCGGTCTTCTCGGCGCGGAACCAGGTGTCGCGCACGAAGCCCGGGATCGCGTCCTGCTTGATGCCGAAGGCTGGCACCATGAAGGCGTGGATCACGTCGTTGGCGGTGAGCACGATGCGGACCTTCTTGTCCACCGGCACCACCAGCGGGTTGTCGACCTTGAGCAGGTAGTCGTCGGTCGGCGCGGGCTTGCCGCTGTCGCTCATCTCGCGGTGGCTGGCGTCGAGCGTGGAGAGGAAGGCGATGCCCTCACCCTCGCCCTTCAAGTAGTCATAGCCCCACTTCCACTGGTAGCCGGTGGCCTTGATCGTCAGGTCGGCATTGGTGGTGTCCTTCATCGCCACCACCACCTTGGTCGCCGGCAAGGCCATGAAGATGACGATGATGAAGGGCACCACGGTCCAGGCGATCTCGACGCCCACACTCTCATGGAAGTTGGCCGGCTTGGCGCCCAGCGACTTACGGTGCTTGAGGATCGAATAGAACATCACGCCGAACACGGCGATGAAGATCACCACGCAGATGATCATGATGTAGTAATGCAGCCACTGCTGGTCAGCCGCGATCTTGGTCACCGGCGGGTGCAAGTCGAGCTGGTTCACCGCCGGGCCGCCGGGCAGGTTGTTGACGGCCAGCGCGGCCGACGTGGACAGGGAGGCCCCCAACAACAGGCTGGCCTGGGCGACACGTTGGCAGAGCGAGGCAAGGTGGGTCATCGTCGTCACTTCGGTTCTTGATTTGATGAGGTATTGGATCCGGCGTCGGGCAGCGCGGCGCAGTTGGCCCGCAGCGCCGCGCGCAATTCCTGGGCCAGCGGCGTGCGCATCTCCGGGCGCAGGTAGCGGCCGACGAAGGATTGGCGACCATCGCCGGACAACTCGACCAGGGAGCCTTCGCCGTGGCGCGGCTCGACGCGCACCCAGGCGGCGCGGTACTGCGTGCGCTCGGTCTGCTGCCCGCGTTGGTGCTCGACGCGCAGCGCTCCGTCGGCCAGCGTGATGCGCTCCTGGTCGGCGGCGTGGCGCGCATAGACCAGCAAGGCCGCGCCCACCAGCAACAACTCGATCGCGGCAAAAGCCAGTACGGGCGAAGCCCCGTGCCAGGTGAAAGCCAGGGCGATCGTCAGCGACACCGTGCACAGAGCCAGATAGGTGCCGAACAACTGGGCCGGCGTGATCGAGCAATTGCGCTTGAGCACCCACTGCAGGCCGACTGCACCGTCGTCCAGCGCCTTGGCAAAGCGCCATGCCACGGCCCCGGCGGCGGCGTTCGCATGCGGCGTGGGCCAGGGGCGTGGGGCGGTTGCGGCGGTCATGGAAGGGGTAAGCGATGCTCGGCGAGCGCACCGGCCAGTGCATGGACGCACCGTGGGAGCGAGGGTCAACGCGGGATTTTAGCCCAGGGTCCGCGCCTCGCCGGCTTCAAGCACCCGCCCGCCGCCCGCTGCGCGCCATCGAGCGCAGGTCTTCGAGCGGCACGCGGGTCTCGCCGGCCAGCTTGGCGCGCGGCGGCGGGTTGAAGGCGTGACCATAGACCAACTCGAACTCGAGCCCGATGCGCCCGTCGCTCGTCGCACGCTCGCGCAGCGCATCGAGCAGGCGCGAGCGCCAGCGCGGCGTGCGCAGGCCGGCGAATCGCGCCGGGTCGGCATTCGCCCCGAGCGTGCGCAGCTCTTGCAGCAAGGCCTCGGGCGTGGCCCAGGTCAGGGTCAGGCGCTCCTGGTCCATCACCGGATCGGCAAAGCCGGCCGCCACCAGCATGTCGCCCAGGTCGTGCATGTCGGTGAACGCCGCATGCGCGCTGCCCCAGCCGGCGTCGCGGTACAGCGCACGCAAGACGGCCAAGGTGTCGGGACCGAGGGTCGAGAACATCAGGAAGCCGTCGACCGCCAGTGCACGACGCCAGTGCTGCATCAGGGCGGCCGGGTCGGGCACGGCGTGCAGCATCATGTTCGCCCACAGCAACTGTCCGGCATTGGGGGGCAAGGCCGACGCGTCGATCACCGGCGCCCCGCGCCGCCAGTGGCGCACCGACCACCAGGGCGCACTCTCCTGCGCAGGGGCCGAGGTCTCGACGCGCAGCACCCGGGCCTTGGGGTAGGCCTGGGCCAGCACGGCCTGGCTGGCGCCGGCATGGGCCCACCAGTCGATGACCGTCTCGGGCTGTAGGCGGATCACCGGCAGGCGTTCGGCCATGCGCCGCGCCACTTCGGCGTGCAGCCAGGGCGCGGCGCCGGCGCGCGCCTGCCGGTCTCGCAGCCTCTTCAGGGCCTGAACGTCGATCGACCGCAGCGACATGCGTCAGGCGCCAGGCGCCGCGCAGGCGGAGCCGAGGGGATCAAAACGGTCACGGCTCATGGCAGTGGTCGGCAGTATATTGAGCCGATGCCGCCGCCTTCGGTGCCGCCCCGCCTGCGCGGTGTGCCATGCCTGTGGTCGACGACGTCATGACGAGCGGGGCCACCGCCGTCGAAGCGGCGCGCGTGTTGCTGGCCGGCGGCGCCAGCGAAGTCCAAGTGTGGGTCGTCGCGCGCACGCCGGCGCCACAGGACGCCCGACAATGAAGCCATGTTCAACATCGTCCTGGTGCAGCCGGAGATCCCGCCCAACACCGGCAACGTGATCCGGCTGGCGGCCAACACGGGCTGCCAGCTGCACCTGATCGAGCCGCTGGGCTTTTCGATGGACGACAAGCTGCTCCAGCGCGCCGGCCTGGACTATCACGAGCACGCCAGCCTGCGCCGCTACGCGTCGTGGGCGGCATTTGTCGACAGCGAGCGGCCCGACCCGGCACGCGTCTTCGCCTTCACCACGCGCGCCAGCCGTGGCTTTGCCGACGTTTCGTGGCAGCGTGACGACTGGCTGGTATTCGGCAGCGAGACGGCCGGCCTGCCGCCCGCGCTGCGCGACGCCTTCACCGCCGCACAGCGCCTGCGCCTGCCGATGCGCGCCGGCCAGCGCAGTCTGAACCTCAGCAACGCGGTGGCAGTGGCGGTGTTCGAAGCCTGGCGGCAGTGCGACTACGAGGGCGGCGCATAGTCAGGCTTCGGCGCGTGGGCCGCGCCCCATCAGGCCACGCACCGCGTCCGGCACGCTCAAGCGGCCTGCGAGCAGCGCCACCACGGCCTCGGTGATCGGCATCTCGACGCCGGCGGCACGTGCTCGCGCCAGCACCACCGGCGCACTGGGCACCCCTTCGGCCACATGGCCAAGTTCGGCCAGCACCGCGGCCAGCGGCCGTCCCGCGGCCAAGCCCAGGCCAACCTTGCGGTTGCGCGACAGATCGCCGGTGGCGGTGAGGACCAGATCGCCCAGGCCCGACAAGCCCATGAAGGTCTCGGGCCGCGCGCCGAGTGCAACGCCCAGGCGCGTCATCTCGGCCAGGCCGCGTGTGATCAAGGCAGCGCGGGCGTTGAGCCCAGGCATGCCGGCGATGCCGGCGCCGAGCGTGGCCAAACCGTCGCACAGGCCGGTGGCGATCGCCATCACATTCTTCACGGCGCCGCCCACCTCGACCCCCACCGCATCGGCGCTGGTATAGACACGCAGCGACTCGGTGTGGAAGACCTCGGCCGCGGCTTCGCGCAGGGCCTCGTCGGCACTGGCCGCCACCAGCGCAGTCGCTTGCCCGCGCGCAACCTCTTCGGCAAAGCTCGGCCCCGACAGCACACCCGAGTGCGCGTGCGGACGCATGGCCTGGGCGATCTCGTGACCCAGCAGGCCGCTGCCGGCCTCCAAGCCCTTGCACAGCCAGAGCACGCGTGCATCGTCGGGCACCGCCGCCAGCATCGGGCGCAGGCCCGACATCGGCGTGGCGATGATCACCAGGCCACGGGCGGCGTGCGCCAGCGCCGCGCCCAGATCGTCGTCGACGACGAGTGCCGCCGGCAGCTCGATGCCGGGCAGGTAGCGCTGGTTCGAGCGCGCGCTGCGCAAGGCGCCCGCATGCGCCGCTTCACGCGTCCACAGGTGCACCGCATGGCGCGGCGCGGCCTGCACCGCCAGGGCGGTGCCCCAGGCGCCAGCGCCGACGAAGGTGACGTTCATGCGAACGCCGGCGCAGGCTTCAGTTCAGGATGATGCGCGACGGCTCTTCGCCGCTCGCGCCGCTGCCGCTGCCGCTGCCGTTCCCCTGCTGCGCCGCCAGTTGCTGCTGCTGGGCCTCGAACATGGCCTGGAAGTTGACTTCCGACAGCAGCACCGGCGGGAAGCCGGCACGCGTGCAGACGTCCGACACGATCGCGCGCAGGTAGGGATAGACCATGCCCGGGCAGGCGATGCCGAGGATGGCCTGCATCTGCTCGTTGGGCAGGTTGCGGATCTCGAAGATGCCGGCTTGCTTGGCCTCGATCAGGAACAGGGTGCGCTCTTGCACCTTGGTCGTCACCGTGGCGGTGACGCAGACCTCGTAGATGCCTTCGGCCACCGTCTCGGCCGAGATGCCGAGGTTGATGTCGACCTGCGGCTGTTGCTGCTCGAGCAGGATGGCCGGCGAGTTGGGCTGCTCCAGCGACAAGTCCTTCAGGTACATGCGCTGGATGTTGAAAACGGGAGTGGTTTCTTGCGGCTCGGCCATGATGGGGGTTCCAATGAAACAAACCCGCAGCACTTGCGGGTTGGTGGGCGAATTATCGCGCAGGCGGCTGGGTGGACTCAGGCGGCAGGCGCCAGCAGCGGCAGCAGGCCGCCGCGCCGGTCCAGCGCCAACAGGTCGTCGCAGCCGCCGACATGGCGGTCGCCGATGAAGATCTGCGGCACCGTGCGGCGGCCGGTCAACGCGACCATCTTCGCGCGCTCGCCCGGCACGAGATCGACCCGCACCTCGTCGATCGCCTCGACCCCGCGCTGCAGCAGCAGGGCCTTGGCGCGTTGGCAAAAGGGGCACACCTGGGTGGTGTACATGAGGACCTTGTTCATGCAACGGCAGCGGGGCATGGCATGCCCGCCATTGTCGCGGCACTGCAAAGCCCGTGCAGGGCACGGGCCGGCCGGCAAGCCTTCAGGCTGCGGACTTTTCCACGGGCAGGTTGGCTTCGCGCCAGGCCGCCAGGCCGCCGGCCAGTGCGCGCACGTTCTCGTAGCCGGCCTTCTTCAGCAGGGCCACCGCACGCGAGGAGCGGCTGCCCGTCGGGCACACCAGCACCAGGGGCAAAGCCTTGTTGCTCGGCAAGGCCTTGTTGTTGGCGCCTTCGAGCTGGCCGAAAGGCACGTTGCGCGCGCCGCCTGCATGGCCAGCGGCGTATTCGGCTGGCTCGCTGATGTCGATCAGCACCGCCTTCTCGCGGTTCAGCAATCGCACGGCTTCTGCCGCGCCAACAGCGCCCGCGCCCCCCGCACTGCCCTTGATGATCGGCCACAACAGCAGGCCGCCGGAAACCAGGGCAGCCACTATCAGGTGCCAGTTGTTCAACAGAAATGAGCTCACGTCGCGCGATCAGGGGTCGGGGAGCGAATTATGCAATGTGCTCACTGGCATTTTGGCCAGACTCGCGACGGGCTGCTGGAGAGCAGCGCCACCACTATTCGCGGGCTGACTCACCATAGCGCCGAGCCAGAGCGCGTCCGATGAGCCGCAAGGCAACCAGGTACAGCAGCCCCAAGGCGAAGAACAGAAGCCGGGACGAAAGAGCCTGCTCAAGCCAGGGATAGGACAGGCCAAGCAGCACAGCGCCCACAAGGTAAACGATGAACTCAATATTGCGCCTCATGCGCTCCCCAACGTTGGACATGAGCGGCTGGCCGCAGGCCAGTCCGCTCGATGGAAGGGTTGGGCGTCTCGTACACGGTTCGCTACTTGGCCGCGACTGCCAGCACCGCCTTCGGATTCGTGCTGGCAATGGCCAGTAGCGTTCTTGCGGCTCCGCTGGGTTGCTTGCGCCCTTGTTCCCAGCCCTGCAAGGTGCGAACCGATACGCCCATGAGCACGGCGAATTGAGATTGAGACAGGCCGGTCTTCTTGCGAGCCTCGATCACGGGCGATGAAACCACATGGACCTGGCCTGCCTTCATTTCCCGCACTGACTGCAGTAGCTCAGCCGCGAGGTCGCGTTTGGCTTCGTAGGCAGCCAGCTCCGCTTTGGTGAGGGGTTTACTCTTCAAGGGCACGACGAATCTCCTTCAACTTGGGTCCAGTGAGGTTGTCGGTCTTTGCCTTCGCATACAGCGTGAGCAAGACGACTTCACCCTCTGCAGTGCGAGTGAAGTAGATCACTCGCACACCGCCCGACTTGCCCGAACCGGCTCTTCGCCAACGGACCTTCCGAATGCCGCCGGACTCGGGTACGACGTCTCCGGCAGTGGGGCGCTCAGCGATGTACGCTGCGAAGGCGCCGCGTTCTTCCTCAGTCCAGTAGAGAGGCCACTGGCGCTGGAACAACGGCGTCTCGACAACCGTGAGCATTGCCAGACTATACGCCTAAGGCGCATAGTCGTCTCGCGCGGTCCACAAGACGCCCAACGTTGGCGTTGAGCCGTGGACCGCGGCTTGCCGCGGGCCGTCGGCTCGAACAACGGGTTAGCCGTCACTCTTGCCACCCGACTGGAACACTACGAATCTCCTTGTCATTCCACGCAGTGACGAGTCCGGTGACAGACGTGCCTTCATTGCTCTTTGCGATGTTCAGTGAGGAGACGTGATACCGATATGCCGGCCCCAACTGCTGTTGTGCGATAGATATTGCCTTAGCAGCTGATTCGCCACCCAACAGCAAGCTGAGGAAGAGAGCAAGGACAACGACGAGGCCCACTCCAGCGGCAGCGGGCACCCGCATGTCGCGAATTTTTCTGCCGGCAGCCGCGCGAGCAGATTGGACCGGCATTTCGCCGAGTTGTCGCTGCAACCAGTAGAGAAGAACCAGCACGCCAAACATGAATGCAGCGGAGATGACTGCGGCGAACGGGCTCAACCGAACTTGAGTGAGTGTGAGGTCCACTGGCTGTATGAACGGCCATGCAAGCACGAGGGCCAGAAAGCCCACGAGCATGAACATGGCAAACCACCGGACGATGCTGGCGGCCCGCAGGCTCCCGCGAAGAAGGAAGATCCCGGCGACCACAGCAAAGATGTTGAAGCTGGATGAGTACGAAATGCTGTTGACGATGCAGTAGATCATTACTGCAATGTCGAGCAATCCGACCGCCAACAATACGGAGCCTGTCTTCCTGAGGATGGGAATGTGCGCAACAGCTTCCATGTGACGGCTAACGTTCGCCATGAGCGGAGGTTGGAGGCATGCGAAGCATGCCGGAGACCGTCCGCTCGATGAAGTGGTTAGACCGCACTCGCTGCTCCTTGCGTTGGCTAGTACGGGCGCTGCGGTAGCTGACCGAGTAGCCGTTCCTTCCACCACGCATACCCGCATGGCAACCAGAAACGAGTGGCCTTCACCTTAAACCTTGGCACGGACAGCGAATTCACAAACGGATCATGGCCGAACCGGCGACGATAGGCGGCAAGCAGCCGGAACCGAATACGCCGCTGCACCGACTTTGCCGACGACGGATGCAGTAGGCGCTCGCGATTTGCTGCGCTGCGAATGGCACCGCGAACGCGCTCCTGAGGCAGCAGCGCTAGCCGCCAAGGCTTGTGATTGATGTGCCTCTGTGGGCAACCGTAGAACTGCGAGACGAGCATGGAAGGGCTGGAGCCGTGCGGTCTAACTTAGTTTTAGGGCGACAGCTTTGCGCCCTAACTTTGTCGCATGCTGCATAACATCGGAGCCGGCGAGACCAAAAAATCCAGCTGCGACAAGCAGTTGTACCGAATTGCGCTGCATGGCACCTCTACTAACGCGCGGACAAAAGCGGCATTGGATACTAGGTCGAACCCCATCTGACTTTCGCAGGCGAAACCCGGTGCCTCCCGTGGCTCCGCCCTTGCTCCCGCTTCTGCACTTATAGAATTTGCGCCCTCCCCGCTGTGCCCGACACGCCATGCCCAAGCTCGTGCTGATCCGCCACGGCGAATCGACCTGGAATCTCGCCAACCGCTTTACCGGCTGGACCGATGTGCCGCTCACCGCCACCGGCGTGGCTCAGGCGCGCGAATCCGGCCGTCTGCTGAAGGAGGCCGGCTACGAGTTCGACCTGGCCTACACGTCGGTGCTGCAACGCGCGATCTGGACGCTGTGGCATGCGCTGGACGCGATGGAGCGCACCTGGCTGCCGATCGTCAACGACTGGCGCCTGAACGAGCGCCACTACGGCGCGCTGCAGGGCCTGAACAAGGCCGAGACGGCGAAGAAGTTTGGCGACGAACAGGTGCTGGTCTGGCGCCGCAGCTACGACACGCCGCCGCCGCCGCTGGAACCTGGCGACGCGCGTAGCGAACGCAGCGACCTGCGATACGCCAAGCTCTTGCCAGACGAGGTGCCGCTGACCGAGTGCCTGAAGGACACCGTGGCGCGCGTCCTGCCCTGCTGGAACGACACCCTGGCGCCGGCCCTGCGCGCCGGCCAGCGCATCGTGGTGGCCGCGCACGGCAACTCGATCCGGGCGCTGGTGAAGTACCTGAGCGGCATCGGCGACGACGAGATCGTCGGCCTCAACATCCCCAATGGCATCCCGCTGGTCTACGAGCTGGACGACGCGCTGCAGCCGCTGTGCCACTTCTACCTCGGCGACCCCGAGGTCGCGGCGAAGGCGGCCGCAGCAGTGGCGGCGCAAGGACGCCAGGGCTAGGCCGCACGCGCCAGCACCGCGTCGATGCGCTCGCGCAGGTGTGCGGCGAGCGCGCGTCGGTCGGCATGCACCGAGGCCTCGGCGTCGAGCAAGAGCACGTCGACCTGCAGACCCTTGGCGCAGGCCATGCGCCACACGCTCTGCAGCAGGGTCGTGTCACCGATGAACTCGGCCGCGCGGCTGAAGACCTGCCCCGGCTGGTGGAAGCGCAGCACCACCGGCTGCACCGGCGTCGCGCTGGCGACCGCCGCCTGCAGCAGGTTGGCATGGAAGGGCAGTAGTTCGCGGCCCGCGCCGGTGGTGCCTTCGGGGAACACCGCCACCATGTCGCCGGCGCGCAGCGCCTCGGCCATCTGGTGCACCACGCGCAGCGCGTCGCGCTTGCTTTCGCGCTCGATGAACAGGGTGCCCGCGCCGGCCACCAGCCAGCCGACCAGGGGCCAATGCTTCACGTTGGACTTGGACACGAAGCGCGCCTGCGGCGCTGCCGCGTGGATGGCGGCGATGTCGAGCCAGGACACATGGTTGGCGGCCAGCAGGGTGGCGCCGGCGCGCGGCGCACCTTGAACGCGCAGGCCGATGCCGAGCCGGCGCAGCAGCGTGACCGACCACCACTGGATGCGCGCGTGACGTCCCGCGGGCTTGAGCGACGGGAAGCGTAGCGCCATCACCGCCATGCCGTGCAGCAGGTGCAGCAGCAGCAAGACCAAACGAAAGCCGCCAACGACGGCCCTCATGCCCAGCGCGGCGAAGCCGCTTCGGGGGGGGTCATGTCGCTCGGTCGTAGGCCACGCCGCCCGCCACCAGGGTGGTCTGCACCCGGCCGCTCAGCTCGAAGCCGCTCGTATCGAAGGCGAAGGGGGTGTGCTTACCCTGGCTGACCAGGGCATCGGCGCGCACCGCCCAGCGCACCGCAGGGTCGAAGATGCAGACGTCGGCGACGCCGCCTTCCACCAGTCGGCCCGCGCTGTTGCCGAGCGAGCCAATCGCGGCGCCCAGCACGCGCACCGGCTCGCTGGTGATGCGCGCCAGGGTCTGCGCCAGGCCGAGCTTGCGCTGTTCGCCCCACTGCAGCGCCAGGCCGAGCAGCAGTTCGAGGCCAGTGGCACCGGGCGTGGCTTCGCCGAAGGGCAGGGTTTTCTCGTCGCTGCTGACCGGCGTGTGGTCCGAAACCAGGGCATCGATGGTGCCGTCGGCCAGGGCCGCCTGCAGCGCGTCGCGGTCGCGTTGCTGGCGCAACGGCGGCGTGACGCGCATCGCGGCGTTGAAGAAACCGACGTCGACATCGGTCAGGTGCAGCGAATTGATGCTGACGTCGGCCGTCACCGGCAGGCCCTCGGCCTTGGCGCGGCGCAGCAGCTCGACGCCGGACGCGCTGGACAGCCGGCACAGATGGACGCGCGCACCAGTGACGCGCACCAGCTCGAAGATGGTGTGCAGGGCGATCGTCTCGGCGACGACCGGCACGCCGGAAAGCCCGAGCCGAGTCGCCACCGCGCCGCTGGCCGCCACGCCACCACCGAGCCAGGCATCCTGCGGGCGCAGCCACACCGTGTAGCCGTAGGTGGCGGCGTACAGCAGCGCGCGCTGCAGGCTCAGGGTGTTGACCATCGGCACATCGGCCTGCGAGAAGCCGACGCAGCCGGCTTCGGTCAGCTCGGCCATCTCGGTGAGGGTTTCGCCGGCCAAGCCGCGCGTCAGCGCACCGAGCGGAAAGAGGCGGCAGCGGCTCAGCTTGCGGGCGCGGAACTTGAGCATCTCGACCAGGCCCGGCTCGTCGAGCGGCGGGTCGGTGTCGGGCAGGCAGACCAGGCTGGTCACGCCGCCGGCCGCCGCGGCGGCCAGCTCGCTTTCCAGCATGCCCTCGTGCTCGTGGCCAGGTTCGCGCAGACGCGCCGCCAGGTCGACCAGGCCGGGCGCGACGACCAGGCCGCTGGCGTCGATGCTGCGCTCGGGCGCGAAATCGGGGCTGACATCGCCGAGCGCGATCACGCGGTCGCCGGCGATGGCCAGGTCGCCGATGCGATCGAGGCCGCTGGCGGGGTCGATCAGGCGACCGTTGCGAATCAACAGCTTCATAGTGCCCCCTTGGCGCTGCGCGCCGTCCCCCCCAGGGGGAGCGAGCGCCTTGGGAGCGGCCCGGCGGCGCTCATGCTTCGTTCCCTGCGATAGTGCTCATCACCGCCATGCGCACCGCGATGCCGAAGGTCACCTGGGGCAGGATCACGCTGTGCGTGCCGTCGGCCACCGACGAGTCGATCTCGACGCCGCGGTTGATCGGCCCCGGGTGCATCACGATCGCGTCGGGCTTGGCCAGAGCGAGCTTTTCGGCGGTCAAGCCGAAGTGCTTGAAGAACTCGCCGGCGCTGGGCAGCATCGCCCCGCTCATGCGCTCGTTCTGCAGGCGCAGCATGATGATCACGTCGGCGTCCTTGATGCCCTCGGCCATGTCGTGGCACACGCGCACACCCATCTCGCGCAGGTCGCCCGGCACCAGTGTCTTGGGGCCGACGGCGCGGATCTCCGGCACGCCCAGGGTGGTCAGGGCATGGATGTCGGACCGCGCCACGCGCGAATGCACGATGTCGCCGACGATGGCCACGCGGAGCTGGGTGAAGTCGCCCTTGAAGTGGCGGATCGTGTACATGTCCAGCAGGGCCTGGGTCGGGTGAGCGTGGCGGCCGTCGCCGGCGTTGACAACATGCACGTGCGGCGCGCAATGCTGGGCGATCAGGTAGGGCGCACCGCTCTCGCTGTGGCGCACGACGAACATGTCGGCATGCATCGCCGACAGGTTGGCGATGGTGTCCAGCAGGCTCTCGCCCTTGGCCGTGCTGCTGCGCGCGATGTCGAGGTTGATGACATCAGCCGAGAGGCGCTTGGCCGCGATCTCGAAGGTGGTGCGCGTGCGCGTGCTGTTCTCGAAGAACAGGTTGAACACGCTCTTGCCGCGCAACAGCGGCACCTTCTTGACGTCGCGGTCGTTGACCGACAGGAAGGTGCCGGCGGTATCGAGGATCTGCGTCAGCACGGCCTTGGGCAGTCCCTCGATCGACAGCAGGTGGATCAGCTCGCCGTGGGCGTTGAGCTGCGGGTTGCGCCGGGACAGCATCAGCCAATCTCCTCGAGAGCGAACGAGAAGCGGCCATCGTCGGTGCGCGCCAGCGACAGGCGCTGCGCCGCGGTCATCGCGATGCGCGCGGCGGCAAAGGCCGGCTCGATCGGCAACTCGCGTCCGCCACGGTCGACCAGCACGGCCAGCGCAATGCTGGCGGGACGACCGAAGTCGTACAGCTCGTTAATCACGGCGCGGATCGTGCGGCCGGTGTAGAGCACATCGTCGACCAGCACGATGCGCCGGCCATCGATGGCGAAAGGCAGCTTGGTGGCGCCACCGCCGGCCGCCATCCCGCGCTCGCTGAAGTCGTCGCGGTGCAGCGCGCTCGAGATCACGCCCGGCTCGCCGCTCAGGCCCAGGTCGGCGTGCAGGCGCGCCGCCAGCCAGGCCCCGCCCGACCAGATGCCGACCAGGCTCGCGTCGGGCAGGTTGCCGAGCAGGCCGCGCACGCCGGTGCGCAGGGCCGCATAAAGAGCCTCGGCGTCGAGGCTGAGGGTGGTGGGCGAGCTCATGGAGTGGCCTGGTTGAAGTGCTGTTCGAGGATCAGCGCAGCCGAAGCGGCATCGACATCGGCGGCCCCGCCCGCCAGCGCCTCGGTCGTCGTGTAGCGTTCGTCGACCTCGTGCACCGGCAAGCCGAAGCGGCCGCGCAGCTGGCGCGCGAAGCGTTCGGCGCGGCGCGTATTGTCGTGCGCTGCGCCGTCGGGGTGGCGCGGCACGCCGACCACCAGGGCGGCAGGCTGCCATTCGGCCAGCAGGCGGCCAATGGCGGCGAAGCGAGCTTCGGCGCCCTCTTCAGCAACCGTGCCGAGCGGGGTGGCCGTGCGCGTCACGTCGTTGCCGCTGGCCACGCCGATGCGCCGGGTGCCGAAATCGAATGCCAGAAACAGGGACGGCGCGGCAGCCACTGCAGCGCGCAGGGCACTCATGCGTGCCCCGCCTCCTGGCTCAGCATGCGCGGGTCGAAACCCAACAGCGAGAGCGCGCGGTCGTAGCGCTGCTCGATCGGCGTGTCGAAGATGACCTCGGGCGTGGCATCGACCGTCAGCCAGCCGTTGCGACCGATCTCGTCTTCCAGCTGGCCGGCGCCCCAGCCGCTGTAGCCCAGGGTGACCAGGATCTTCTTCGGCCCGGCGCCGTTGGACAGGGCCTCGAGCACGTCCTTGCTGGTCGTCATGTCCAGGCCGCCGCCGGGAATCGCCAGCGTCGAGCTGTAGGGGCTGGCGGCATCGGACTGGCGCTCGTGCAGCACGAAGCCGCGTTCCGTCTGCACCGGACCACCGAAGTAGACCGGCGCTTCGGCCAGGTCGTCGCGATCAAGGCTGAGCTCGACCTTCTCGAACAGGTTCTTCAGCTTGATGTCGATCGGCTTGTTGATCACCAGGCCGAGCGCGCCCTTCTCGGTGTGCTCGCACAGGTAGACCACCGCGCCGGTGAAGGTGCCGTCGGCCATGCCGGGCATGGCGATCAGGAACTGATTGGTCAGGTTGATGCGGCTGGCGTCGGCCATGGTGCCTTCATTCTATCGACTGCGCCGACAATCCCGCATGGCCAATGAAACCGTTTCCGCCGCCGTCGAGCGCTTCTTTGCGCGCCTGGACGACCACCTGGCGCGAGGAAGCCTGGCCAAGCTGGTGCTGGCCAAGTACCACGGTACCGAGCCCGATCTGGTGCGCCTCGCGGTGCGCCCCTTGCTGCTGCGCGGCGAGCCCCACTTGAGCTTCGTCTACAGCCACAGCACGCGCGACGTCACGCACAACCAGCCGGTGGCCGAGGGCGTCGCGACACTGCGCGCGCTAGTCGGGCCGGCCTTCCGCCACGCCCACCTGCTGGCGGCGGGTGAAGACCTCGAACTGCGCTTCACCAAGCGCGGCAAGGCCAGCCTGCACCAGCAGAGCAATGCCCGCGATGCGCCCTCGCCGCAGGGGCACGACCGCGAGAAGCAGCGCCCGCTGAACCTCACTACGCCCTTCCTAGCCGCGCTGGGTGTGACGACGCCGGCCGGCGACCTAGTACCGGTCATGGCGCGCAAGTTCAAGCAGATCAACAAGTTCGTCGAGGTGCTGGACCATGCGCTCGAGACCTCCCCGCTGAAGGCCCAGGCCGCCATCCGCGTGGCCGACTTCGGCAGTGGCAAGGGCTACCTGACCTTCGCCGTGCACCACCATCTGCGACATACCCTGGGCCGCGAGGCCGAGGTGGCGGGTGTCGAGTTGCGGCCCGACTTGGTCGAGCTCTGCAACAAGGCGGCCACGCGCCTGGGGCTGACAGGGCTGCACTTCGAGCGGGGCGACGTGCGCGAGCGCCCTGCCGCGCCGCTGGACATCATGATCGCGCTGCACGCCTGCGACACCGCCACCGACCATGCGATCCACCTCGGCATCCGATCGAACGCATCGTTGATCGTCTGCTCACCCTGCTGCCACAAGCAGATCCGACCGCAACTGAAGAGTCCGGCGGTGATGGCACCGATGCTGCAGCACGGTATCCACCTCGGCCAGGAGGCCGAGATGTTGACCGACAGCCTGCGCGCCCTGCTGCTGCAGGCCCACGGCTACGACACCCAGGTCTTCGAGTTCGTCAGCCTCGAGCACACCAGCAAGAACAAGATGATCCTGGCCGTGAAGCGTGCGCAGCCGCTGCCCGCCGAGCCGGTGCTGGCCCAGATCCGCGCCATCAAGGACTTCTATGCGGTGCGCGAGCACTGCCTGGAGACCTTGCTGACGACCGCATGAACCTGAAGCCGCTCGACAGCGCCCTGGTCTGGCTGCGGCGCGACCTGCGCGTCGACGACAACGCGGCGCTGTACCACGCGCTGCGAGCGGCACGCCGGGTCTGGTGCGGCTTTGTCTTCGACCGCGCGATCCTCGATGCGCTGCCGCGAGCCGACCGGCGGGTCGAGTTCATCCGCGACAGCCTGGTCGGACTGGATGCACAGCTGCGAGCCCAGGCCGCGTCGCACGGCATCGAAGGCGTGGCCCTGCTGGTGCGCCACGGTCATGCGGTGCAGGCTGTTCCGCAACTGGCCGCCGATCTGCATGTCCAGGCGGTCTACGCGAACCACGACGACGAACCGGATGCGCTGGCGCGCGATGCCCAGGTGCGCGGCAGCCTGGCCGGCGCAGGCATTGCGCTGCACACCAGCAAAGACCATGTGGTGTTCGAGCGCAGCGAGCTGCTGACGCAGTCCGGCAGCCCCTACGGTGTGTTCACACCCTACAGGAACGCCTGGCTGAAGAAGCTCAATCCCTTCTTCGTGCGTGCCTACCCCGTCGCGCATCACTCGGGCGCGCTGGCGGCGGTGCCCGACGGCCTGCGCGCAGGCGTGCCCTCGCTGGCGGAGATCGGATTCCAGGGCACGGACCTGCACACGCTGAAGCTGCCCAGCGGTGCCTCCGGCGCGCAGGAGCTGTTGGCCGACTTCCTGCCTCGGATCGAACGCTACGACGAGACGCGCAACTACCCCGCGGTCAAGGGCCCGAGCTACCTGTCGACGCACCTGCGCTTCGGCACCGTCTCGATCCGCCAGCTGGCGCGCGAGGCCTGGCAGCGCATGCAGGAAGGCTCACGTGGAGCCGAGGTCTGGCTGTCGGAACTGGTCTGGCGCGACTTCTACCACCAGGTCCTGCATCACCACCCGCACGTGGTCGGCCACGCCTTCAAGCCCGAGTACGATCGCATCCGCTGGGAGCACGGCAAACACGCCGAGGCGCTGTTCGCAGCCTGGTGCGAGGGTCGCACCGGGTATCCGCTGGTCGATGCCGCGATGCACCAGATCAACCAGACCGGCTACATGCACAACCGCCTGCGCATGGTCACGGCCAGCTTCCTGACCAAAGACTTGGGCCTGGATTGGCGCTGGGGCGAACGCTACTTTGCCGAGAAGCTGAACGACTTCGACCTCGCCGCGAACAACGGCGGTTGGCAGTGGGCGGCATCGACTGGCTGCGACGCACAGCCCTGGTTCCGCATCTTCAACCCGGTCAACCAGAGCGAGAAGTTCGACGCCGAGGGCAAGTTCATCCGCCGTTACCTGCCCCAGCTGGGTGGTCTGACGGGCAAGCTGATCCATGCGCCGTGGCTCGCGAGCCCGATCGAGCTAGCTGCGGCCAATGTCGACCTGGGCCGCGACTATCCGTTGCCGATCGTCCAGCACGACGAGGCGCGGATGAAGACGCTGGAACGCTACGCGGTGGTCAAGCCTGGACGCTGAGCCGCCTCGCTCCGACGCGTCGCGCAGAAGGAAGCCGACTCAGGCCGCCTTCTCGCCCTCGGCGTCCGGCGCCTTGGTGTGCTTGATGAAGATCTGCGCCGCCCAGATGCCGACCTCGTACAGGATGCACATCGGGATCGCCAGTGCCAGTTGCGACACCACATCCGGCGGCGTGATCACGGCCGCGACGATGAAGGCCAGCACGATGAAGTAGCCGCGAAAGGCTTTCAGTTTCTCGATGCTGACGAGGCCCATGCGGGCAAGGACGATGACCACGATCGGCACCTCGAACGCGGCGCCGAACGCGATGAACATCGTCAGCACGAACCCCAGGTAGGCCTCGATGTCCGGCGCCGCCGTGATGCTCTTGGGCGCAAAGCTCTGGATGAACTTGAAGACCTGGCCGAAGACGAAGAAATAGCAGAAGCCCACGCCAAGAAAGAACAGCAGGGTACTGGAGATCACCAAGGGCATCACCAGACGCTTCTCGTGGCTGTACAAGCCGGGGGCGACGAAGGCCCACAACTGGTACAGCACGATCGGCAGCGCGACCATGAAGGCCGCCAGCAGGGTGATCTTCAGCGGCACGATGAAGGGCGAGATGACATTCGTCGCGATAAGCGTGGCGCCCTTGGGCAGGGTCGCGACCAGGGGTGCGGCCAGCAGGTCGTACATGCCCGCCGGCCCGGGCCAGAAGCACAGCGCGGCGAAGGCGATGCCGACGGCAATGACGACCCGGATCAGGCGGTCGCGCAGTTCGACGAGGTGCGAGACGAACGGCTGCTCTGTGCCGGCGAGTTCGTCTTCCTTGTCGGAGTCGCTCATGTCCGCAGCCGGGCCGCCCCAAGGCGGACTCGCCCCCCCGTGAGGGCGATGCGAAGCATCTTGGGAGCTCTCATCTACCGAGCGGCTTGGGCCGGAAGCGTGCCACGCGCGCCGCGCCCGACAACGCCTTGGTGCGGATGCCTTGGCGTTGCTTGTACCAGGCCGGCATGGCACCGCGCTTGAGGCGCCAGTTCTTCTTCGGGTTCTTGTAGTCGGGCGGCGGCGGCGCCAGATCGGCACTCGCGTCGGCGCTTGTCGACGACAGCGGCGGCAGGCCGTTGTCCCAGCTGTTCTGCAGCTCGCTGGTGGCGGCACTCACTTCGCGATTGACGCTCTGCTCGACGTCGCGCGCCGCCCCTTCGAACTCGGTCTTCATCTTCTTCAGCTCGTCGAGCTCGATCGACCGGTTGACCTCGGCCTTGACGTCGGCGACGTAGCGCTGCGCCTTGCCCAGCATGTGGCCGACCGTGCGCGCCACGCGCGGCAGCTTTTCCGGCCCGATGACAATGAGTGCCACCGCGCCGATCAGCGCAATCTTGTCGAAACCGAAGTCGATCATGGAGGGCCCGCTACCGGCGGTGCGGGATGGCGAGCGCGATCAGGATTTCGTCTTCGCCTCGACGTCGACGGTGTTCGGGTCGGCCGCCTTGTTCGTCGTCGTGCTGACCTGCTGGGTCGGCGTCGCGCCGCTTTCAGGCGTGGCTTCACCACCGCTCTTGACGCCGTCCTTGAAACCCTTGACCGCGCCGCCGAGATCGGAGCCGATGTTCTTCAACTTCTTGGTGCCGAAGATCAACACCACCACCAGCAGCACGATCAGCCAATGCCAAATGCTGAACGATCCCATGACGTTCTCCGGATTAGATCAATGCGCGATTCTAGGTGAGCCCTCTGCCCGCACCGGCCGCAGGGCCCCTGCGCCTGTGATGGGCATCACCCTTTGAGCCACGGTCGCGGGCCGCCCATCACATGCAGATGCAGGTGTTGCACCTCCTGCGAGCCGTCACGGCCGGTGTTGATCACATGCCGGTAGCCATTGATCACGCCCAGTTGCTGCATCAGCCGGCTGCTCAGCACCATCATGTGGCCGAGCAGGGCCTGGTGCTCGGCACCGACATCGACCATCGAAACGATGTGCGCCTTGGGGATGATCAGGATGTGCACCGGCGCCCAAGGATGGATGTCGTGGAAGGCCAGCACCTGGTCGTCTTCATGGACCTTGTTCGCCGGGATCTGGCCGGCGACGATCCTGCAGAAGATGCAGTTCGGATCGGAGGACATCGCGCTCACCCGATAGGCGACGGCAGCACCGGCGTGCCCTCGGTCAGCTTGAGCCAGCCCTTGACGACGCGGTAGACGGTCCAGATCCAGGCCACGAACAGCACCGCGAATCCCACCACGACGACGACCAGGAGCATGCCCACTGCGCCCCACAACAGGCCCCACCAGAAGGTGCGGATCTGCCAGTCGAAGTGGCTCTGGTAAAGCGTGCCGGCGGCGTCTTCGCGCTTCACGTAGTTGACGACGATGGCGATGATGGCCGTCACGCCGCCGGTCAGGAAACCCAGCGCCTGCAACGCATAGACCACCATCGTCACCTGCTTCAGGCTGGCCAGTTCTTCGGCCGACTTGACTGTGCCGGCATCGATCACGGTGTTGTCCATTCAGCTGCCCTCCTCGTCACGAGTTTGTGCCTTGCGCGAGGCGAATTCGTCGAGTCCCGACAGGCCTTCGCGGCGCTCCAGCTCGGCCAGCACGTCGGCCGGTGTCAAGCCGAACTGTGCCAGGACGAGCATGGAATGGAACCACAGGTCGGCGACTTCGCCGACGATCCTGTCGTGCGCGCCGTCCTTGGCTGCCATCACGACCTCGGTGGCTTCCTCGCCCACCTTCTTCAGCATCGCGTCGGTGCCTTTGAGAAACAGGCGCGCGACATAGCTCTTGTCGGGATCGCCGCCGCGACGCGCGTCGATCACTGCCGCCAGCCGGGCCAGGGTGTCGTTGCCGGCATTCATTTGTAGATGGCCTCGGGATCCTTCAGCACCGGCTCGACGCTGCGCCAGGCATCGGCCTCCAGCTTCTGGAAGAAGCAGGAATGGCGGCCGGTGTGGCAGGCGATGCCCGGCGCGTGGCCGAGTTGCGTCACCTTCAGCAGCACGACGTCGTTATCGCAGTCGAGGCGGATGTCGTGCACCTGCTGCTCGTGACCGGATGACTCGCCCTTGTGCCAGAGGCGCTGACGCGAACGGCTCCAGTACACCGCCCGCCGCGACTCGGCCGTCCGGGCGAGCGCCTCGCGGTTCATGTAGGCGAACATCAGCACGTCATTGCTGCCCTCTTCCTGGGCGATGACGGGCACCAGGCCATCGCGGTCCCACTTCACGGCGTCCAACCAGTCCATGCCGGGCAGTTTAGTGGGTGGCGCCGACAAAACCCCTTTCTTCGGCGAGCCAGGCCAGCACCGGCAGGGTGCCTGGAAGCAGTGGCGCCACCGCGACCGGCAGGGTCTGCCAGGCCATCTGCTGCGCTTCGCGCATCTCGAACACACCCTGCCAGTCGAAGACCTTGCAGAAGTGCAGCCGCACCAGGGCATGGGCATAGTCGTGCAGGATGGTCTTCCAATGCACGGCCGCGCCGATCCTGATGCCGAGCTCTTCGTGCAGTTCGCGCTGCAGGGCCTGCTCGACCGATTCGCCGGACTCGACCTTGCCGCCGGGGAACTCCCAGTGCCCGGCGTAGACCTTGCCCTCGGGGCGCGAGGTGATCAGGAAGCGGCCCTCGGGGTCGATCAGGACGCCCACCGCGACGTCCACCGGGCGGCGCGGCTCACTCGGCTCGACGTCGATCGGTGCCCGCTCAGCCATCGGCGCGGCCGCAGAAGTCGCGCGCGAACTGGTAGGCCACACGCCCGGAGCGCGAACCGCGCTCCAAGGCCCAGATCAGGGCCTCGGGCCGCGCGGCCTCGATGCGCGCGACGTCGTCGACGCCGAAGTGGCGCAACCACTGGGCCACGATCGCCAGGTACTCGGCTTGGGTGAAAGGGTAGAAGCTGACCCACAGGCCGAAGCGCTCCGACAGCGAGATCTTCTCTTCGACGACCTCGCCCGGATGGACCTCGCCATCGTCGGTGTGGGTATAGGTCAGGTTCTCCCGCATGTACTCGGGCAGCAGGTGACGCCGGTTGCTGGTGGCGTAGATCAGCACGTTGTCGCTCGACTGGGCCACGGAGCCGTCGAGCATCGACTTCAGGGCCTTGTAGCCGGGCTCGCCCTCGTCGAAGGACAGGTCGTCGCAGTAGACGACGAAGCGCTCGGGCCGCTCGGCGACCTGATCGACGATGTCGGGCAGGTCGACCAGGTCGGTCTTGTCGACCTCGATCAGGCGCAGGCCCTGCGGTGCGAACTCGTTCAGGCAGGCCTTGATCAGTGAGCTCTTGCCGGTGCCGCGTGCGCCCGTCAGCAGCACGTTGTTGGCCGCGCGGCCGGCAACGAACTGGCGCGTGTTGCGCACCAGGCGCTCCTTCTGCGGCTCGACTTCCTTCAGCTCGGCCAGGCGGATCGTCGCCACGTGACGCACCGGCTCGATGGCGCCGACGCCGCCGCGTTTGCGGTAGCGAAAGGCGGTCGAGACCTGCCAGTCGGTGGCCGGCGCCGGACGCGGCAGCACCGCCTCCAGGCGGGTCAACAGGGATTCGGCGCGGGCGATCAGGGTCTCGAGCGTGGGCGTCATTGCGGCGTCATGGGCTGGGGCAAGGCGTGCACCGCATTGTCGGCGACGCAAGACCCCCGGTCGCCAGCTGCGCCCGCAGGCGCGGCGGCCTCAGGCGAAGAGACGCAGCGCCGTGTCCAGGTGCTCGGTCGGGCTGCGCTTGAAGCCCGAGCGCGCGTAGCGCTGCAAGCGGCCGACGGCGAACGAGGTCAGGGCCGAAGCCTGGCCATTGCCGTCGACGGTGGGCTGCGGTGAGCCACCGGCCTCGGCGGCGGCGCGCAGGCTCTGGCGCAACTGCGACTCGACGCGGTCGAAGAACTGGTTCATGCGCGCGATCAGGCGCTCGTGCTCGAACACCAGCGCGTCGCCGACCATCACCCGCGTCATGCCCGGATTCTTTTCGCCGAACTGGAGCACGACGGCGAGGATCTTGGCGGCCTGTTGGGCGCCAGAAGCCTCGCGCTCGACGATCTGGTTGATCAGGGTGAAGACGCTCGACTCGATGAACTCGATCAAGCCTTCGAACATCTGCGCTTTGCTGGCGAAATGGCGGTACAGCGCTGCTTCGCTGACCGACAGCTTGGCCGCCAACGCGGCGGTGGTGACACGGTCGGCCCCGGGCTGCTCGAGCATCTGGGCCAGGGTCTGGAGGATCTGTACCCGGCGTTCGCCCGGCTTGGGGCGCTTGCGTACCCGCTCGGCCTTGCCTGCTGTTGCTGTGCTGCCCTGGACCGCGGCTGCGTCGTCGTCTTCGGCATCGGCCGGTTCATCGGGCAGGTCGGGTGTCACGGCAGGCGTCTCTTGCGCAACTGTTGGAGCGAAGAGATTCTTGCACACACGTACACAGGCTTTCGGTGCAGGTAAACACCAACTTTCGCGCGTCCCGTGACGTGTGTCGCAGCTTGTCGGGCCCAGCGTTGCATCCACACCGTGCTCATGCCGATCGATCGGGCCGCCTTCTGGTGCACCAGGGTGTCCTCCACCAGAACGCAGCGCTTCGGCGCCACGCCGAGCTGCACTGCAATGCGCCTCAGCATGCGCGTGTCGGGCTTCGGACGCAGGTGGCCGAACATGACCATGTCTTCAATCGACAGCACACCATCGAACAGCATCCCGATGCCGAGCGAGCCGAGCACGCGCTCGGCGTAGGCCCGCGGCGCATTCGTCAGTACGAACTTGCGGCCGGGAAGACGGGCGATCGCGTCGAAGTCGTGCGCGTGGCCATGCACCCGGCCCTCCAGGCCCGGCAGGAGGTGGGTGTGGTGCAGGAAGTGCGCCGCCTTGATGCCGTGGTGCCGGACCAGGCCGAGCAGGGTCGCGCCATAGCGCAACAGGTAGGTCATGCGCAGCGCGTGGGCCTCCTCCAGGCTGACACCGAGTTCCTCGACGATGTAGGCCGACATGCTCTCGTTGATGCCGCCAAAGGCGGCGTACGAGGCGTTGTGCAGGGTGTTGTCGAGGTCGAACAGCCAGACCCGGGTGTTCGACATCTCAATGCGACCGGATCATGGTTCCATACGCTTGATCGGTCAGGATTTCCAGGAGCATCGCGTGCGGCACGCGACCATCGATGATGTGCACCGCGTTGACCCCGCTCTTGGCGGCATCAAGTGCACCGGCGATCTTGGGCAGCATGCCGCCGGAGATCGTGCCGTCGGCGAACAGCGCGTCGATCTCCCGCGCGCTCAGGTCGGTCAGCAGCTGCCCGGCCTTGTCGAGCACCCCTGGGGTGTTGGTCAGCAGCATCAGCTTCTCCGCCTTCAGTACCGTGGCCAGTTTGGAGGCGACGAGGTCGGCGTTGATGTTGTAGCTCTCGTTGTGCTCGCCGAAACCGATCGGGCTGATGACCGGGATGAACTGGTCGTCCTGCAGGGCCTTGACGACGCTCGGGTCGATGGCCGTGATCTCGCCGACCTGCCCGACGTCGTGTTCGAGGTTGGGATCGTCCTTGTCGATCAGCTTCAGCTTCTGGGCCCGGATCAGGCCACCGTCGCGCCCCGTCAGGCCCACCGCCTTGCCACCGACCGAGTTGATCAGGCCGACGATGTCCTGCTGCACCTCGCCGGCGAGCACCCACTCGACGACTTCCATCGTCTCCTCATCGGTGACGCGCATGCCCTGGATGAAGCGGCCCTTTTTGCCCAGTCGCGTCAGCGCCTCGTCGATCTGCGGCCCCCCGCCGTGGACCACGATCGGGTTCATGCCGACCAGCTTCAGCAGCACCACGTCTTCGGCGAAGTCCTGCTGCAGCGCCGGGTCGGTCATCGCATTGCCGCCGTACTTGATGACCAGCGTCTTGCCGTGGAACTTGCGGATGTAAGGCAGCGCCTGGGCCAGGATCTCCGCCTTCTCGCGCGGGGCGATGTGAGTCACGTCGGTGGTGTGGGCGGTGGTCATGGGCGTGCTCGGGCTGGCGGGATGTACGAAATTGTAGGCAGCCCCGGGCGCTTTCCCGCCGCAGATCACGGAACTTGATGCCCGCCGCGACACTCTGTAGGCCAGTAGCGCTATCCTGCAACCCGATGCTGCGTCTCTCGCGCCCCCTCACGCTGTTGCTGCTCTGGCTGGCCATCGCGCTGCTGCCGATGCGCGGCTGGGCGGCCGCAGTGATGCCGGTAGCGATGGCCAGCGAGGCCCTCGGTGTCACGCTGCCTGCACCGGCCGGCGCGGCCGAGCCGGCAGCCGCCATGCCCTGCCACGGCGCCAGCGACGAGGCGGGCCCGTCGAACGGTTCCGCCTGCTCGCATTGCGAAGCCTGTCATGGCGCTACTGCGCTGCTGGCCTGCGTATCGGAACGCGTTGTGGTCGAGCCAGGGGCCCGACCGCGGCTCGAGCCCTCGCCCGGCGTCGAGCGTCCGGTGCAAAGTGGCCCCGACCGGCCGCCGCGAAGCCAGCGCGCCTGAACGCCCGCTGCGACGGCACGCCGCCGTCGTCCTTCGCATCGCTTTCCGGTGAGGACACCATGGTCCGATTCCCCCTGCGCTGGCTCGTCCCAGCAACCTTGCTCGCGGCGGCCACTGCCGCACCCGCCGAGTCCCTGACCCATGCCGAAGTGCGCCAGATCGACACGGTCCGCAACCAAATCACGCTCAAGCACGCGCGGATCAAGAGCATCAACATGGCCGCGATGACCATGCCCTTTCGCGTCAAGGACGCGACGCTGCTCAAGGCCGTGAAGGTTGGCGACAAGATCCGCTTTGCCGTCGAGGAGGTCGACGGCCACCTCGTGGTGACGCAGATCTTGCCCGCCAAATGAGCGCCGCCACGTTTGCCACGGGCGCGCTGCTGATCGCCGGTGCCGCCGGCGCCCTGGCCGCTCCGATGGGTTACACGGGCAGCCAGATGGCGATGGGCGACCTGAGTGCGAACTGGCGCGAGGCCTGGGTCAACCATGCCCTGACGCCGCGCGATGCGCTCGGCGTGGGCGGTCTGTGGATGCGCGCCGACGACCGATCCCGCAGGCGCGAAGCCGTCGAGGTGACCTACACGCGTCTGGTCGCGCGTTGGAACGCTGAGCACTCGCAGGCCAATGTCTGGTTCGTCGGTGGCCTGGGCACCGTGCGCGGCAGCGACTTCGCGGGCGCGCGCACGCTCTTCGCCCCTGGGCTGCAAGTCGACTACGAGACCACCCGGGTCTACGTGTCTGCGTTCGGCCGCCTGTACCGGGCCCAGGACCTGAATCACGACTTCGCGTCGCTGCGCGCTGGCTTCAGCTTCTACGAGACCGAGTACGACGAGACCCAGCCCTGGTTCGTCGTCGAGGCGCGGCGCATGCGCGGCTTGTCGGCACGCACCGAAATCACGCCGATGCTGCGGCTCATCAACAAGGGCTACTTCATCGAGGCCGGCGTGAACCAGGACCGCCAGGCCCGATTCAATTTCATGACCATCTTCTGACTGCAAAGGACACCACCATGCAACGCACCCTCAGCCTGCTCGCCCTGGCCCTCGCTGCCACAGCCGCGCAAGCCGCCGACACCACCAAGCTCACCGTCAACGGCATGGTCTGCGCGTTCTGCGCGCAGGGCATCGAGAAACGCCTGTCGGCCCTGCCGCAAACCCAGGCGGTGTACGTGAACCTGGGCAAGAAGATCGTCGCCGTGCAGGCCAAGGAGGGCCAGACGCTCGACGCGGCCGTGCTCAGGCACGAAATCACCGAGGCCGGCTACGACGTCGTGAAGGTCGAGGCGAGCACCGAGCCGGTGAGCGCGATCCGCGCCACGCTGGCGAAGAAGAAATGAAGCCGGCCACGCTCGAAGCCGCCACGCCCGGCCTGCAGACCACCGGCGCCAGCCGCTGGAGCGCGTGGGCGGCGCTGTTCACCAGTGGTGGCACCTTGGTGTGCTGCGCCTTGCCGGCACTGCTGGTGGCGCTTGGCGCGGGAGCGGCGCTCTCGTCCCTGGTGTCGGTGTTCCCGCAGATCGTCTGGTTGTCTGAACACAAGACCGAAGTTTTCGCTCTGGCCGCGGCGATGCTGGCGGCGGCCGGCGCCCTGCAATGGCGTGCCCGCTCGGCGCCCTGCCCGATCGACCCCGGCCTGCGCGACGCCTGCCTGCGCACGCGCCGCGTTTCGCGCCACACCTACTTCGTCGCGCTGGGCCTGTTCGCATTCGGGAGCTGGTTCGCCTTTGTGCAGCCGCTGTTCGACCCTTGACGCGCAAGACGGTACCTGCACACTCACCGCATGACATCCGCCCACAGCCACGATCACGACCTGCGTCCCTGGCAGCACCGGCATGACTGGGCGGCCGACCGCAGCGTCAGCGCACGCCGCACCCACGTGGTCATCGCGATCACGCTGGCGACGATGGCCGCCGAGATCGCTGCCGGCTGGTGGTGGCAATCGATGGCTCTGCTGGCCGACGGCTGGCACATGGGCACCCACGCGGCGGCCATCGGCGTGGCGGCGCTGGCCTATGCCCTGGCGCGGCGCTGGGCCGGCGATCAGCGCTTCTCGCTCGGACCCTGGAAGATCGAGGTGCTGGGCGCCTACACCAGTGCCCTCCTGCTCGGCGTGGTGGCGATCGCCATCGGCATCGAGTCGGGTCTGCGCCTGTTCAGCCCGCGCGCCGTGGACTACGAACCGTCGCTGTGGGTGGCGGGCGTCGGGCTGGTGGTCAACCTGGTCTGCGCGTGGCTGCTGCATGCGCCGGGCGACGGCCAGTCACACCACGGGCACGATCACGACGCGCACTCCCATGATCACGACCACGACCACGCGCACCCCGATCACCGCGAGCACGGCGGCGGCGACCTGAACCTGAAGGCTGCTTACCTTCATGTGCTGGCCGATGCAGCCACGTCGGTGCTGGCTATCGGCGCCCTGCTGGCCGGCAAGTTCGCCGGCCTGACCTGGCTCGATCCAGTGATGGGCCTGGTCGGCGCCGCGCTGATCGCCTGGTGGTCACGAGGCCTCCTCGCGCACACCGCCAAGATCCTGCTCGACCGCGAGATGGATCACCCGCTGGCCGCGCAGCTGCGCAAGCGCCTGGAAGCCGATGGCGACGCGCGCGTGGCCGACCTGCACCTGTGGCGCGTGGGCGATCAAAGTTTTGCCGCGCACGCGACCCTGGTGGCGGATCGCCCGCGCGATGCCGATGCCTACCGCGCCCGCATGGCCGACCTGCCCGAGCTGGCCCATGTCTCGATCGAGGTCAATCGCTGCCCGCAGGCTGGCCCGACCTGAATCTTCAGCCCCTTGGATCGAGACTGTTGTCGAAACACTGGAGAAAGCCGTCCCAGCGCTCGTCGTGCAGTTCGTGCTCGATGAACCGGCCCTGGGTGTAATCGGCAATCGTGCGACGCCAGAAGGCCTGTGCGGGCAAGTTCAGCGGCATCTGTCCGACCTCCCACTTGCCGCGAAACTGATCGAAGATGAAGCGCGCCGCCAGGGTCCCGACGCCCAGGCGCCGGTAGCGCTTCATGACGAAGAACTGCCCCATCCAGAACTCGTTTTCGGGCAGGCTGACATCCGGATCGACCAGGCCGAAGCCGGCGTACGCGCCATCGACAAGAAACAGATAGGCCCGAAGGCGCGGATTGCGAAGATAGCGGTCCACAGCGAAGCCGTACTCGCCGTGCAGGTTAAGTGTTTGCGGCCAGACCTCGGACAGGTCGTACTGGTACAGCTCGAGCAGGCGCGACAGCACGGCCTTGTCTTGCCACAGCGCTACGCGGAAGCTGATGTCGGGCATGTGTGGTGTGCAAGCAAGCGGGCGTTGAGCGGCGCGCAGCGTGCGCTCCAACGCGGGCAACCAAACCGGCGGCAACGCCGCCCGGTGTTGGTCAGAAGTGGATTCCGCGCATCATCTGCGCCATCGCCACCGCCTCCGCCGACAGCTGCGGCTTGGCCAGCTTCTCGCCCTTGGCCGCGGCGCTGTCGGGGAACATGCGGAAGGTGGTGTTCATGACGATCTGCGTGATGCGTGGCGCCGCGGCGTGCAGGATCTCGCCGAAGATACCCAGGCGCGTGGCCACCCGCACCGGCTTGTCGATGCAGGCCTGGATGATCATGTCGGCCGCTTCCTCGGGCTTCAGCAGCGGCATGTTGTCGTAGATCTTGGTCGGTGCCGTCATCGGCGTGCGCACCAGGGGCATGTTGACCGTCGTGAAAGTGACGCCTTGGTCGGCGTATTCGCTCGACGCGCAGCGGGTCCAGGCGTCGAGCGCGGCCTTGCTCGCCACGTAGGCCGAGAAGCGCGGCGCGTTGACCAGCACGCTGATCGAACTGATGTTGACGACATGGCCCTTCTTCTTCGCGACCATGCCGGGCAAGAGGCCCATCGTCACGCGCAGGCTGCCGAAGTAGTTCAGCTGCATCGTGCGCTCGAAGTCGTGGAAGCGTTCATAGCTGGCCTCGATGGCACGGCGAATCGAGCGCCCGGCGTTGTTGATCAGGAAGTCGACGCCGCCATGCTCTTCCTGCAAGGCCTTGACGAATTCGGCGCAACTGGCTTCGTCGGCGATGTCGACCGAGTAGGTGAAGACCTTGGCATCCTTGCCGGCGTAGGCCTTGATCTCCTTGACTGCCTCGGCCAGCTTGTCTTCGCCGCGCGCGCAGATGATCGTGGTGGCGCCGGCTTCGGCGAAGCGGCAGGCCGCCGACAGGCCGATGCCTGAGGAGCCGCCGGTGATCAGCACCACCTTGCCGCCGACGGTGCCCTTCAGGCTGTGGTCGATGAACAGCGCCGGATCGAGGTGACGCTCCCAGTAGTCCCACAGGCACCAGGCGTAGTCCTTCAGGTTCGGGCACTCGATGCCCGTGCCTTTCAGCGCCGCGTCGGTCGCGCGGCGATCGAAGCGCGTCGGGTAGTTGACGAAGGTGAGCATATCTTCGGGCACGCCCAGGTCCTTGATCACCGCATTGCGGATGCGCCGCACCGGTGCCATCGCCATCAGCCCCTTCTTCACGCTCTTCGGGATGAAGCCGAGGAGCGCGGCGTTGACGAAGAGGTTCATCTTCGGCGCGTGCGCGGCCTTGGAGAAGATGTCGAGCACGTCGCCGATGCGGTAACCCACCGGATCGACCAGGTGGTAGCACTTACCGCTCGCCGTGGTGTGGTGGCTGATGTGGTCGAGCGCCGCGACGACGAAGTCGACCGGCACGATGTTCACGCGCCCGCCCTCGATGCCGATGCTGGGCATCCACGGCGGCAGGATCTGGCGCATGCGCTGGATCAGCTTGAAGAAGTAGTAAGGGCCGTCGATCTTGTCCATCTCGCCGGTCTTGGAGTCGCCGACGACCATCGCCGGGCGGTAGACCGTCCACGGCACCTTGCACTCCTTGCGCACCAGCTTCTCGCTCTCGTGCTTGGTCATGAAGTACGGATGGTCCAGGCCCTCGGCCTCGTCGAACATGTCTTCACGGAACACGCCCTCGTACAGGCCCGCCGCCGCGATCGACGAGACGTGGTGGAAGTGCCCGGCATCGATGGCCTTGGCGAACTCGACCGCGCTGCGCGTGCCTTCGATGTTGACCTTGATCTGCGATTCCTCGTCGGCCGAGAGGTCGTACACCGCGGCCAGGTGGTAGAGGTGGTCGATCTGGCCTTTCAGTGCCTTCAACTCATCGGCGCCGACGCCGAGCTTCTTGCTCGTCAGGTCACCGTAGACGGGCACCGCGCGTGTCTTGCCCACTCCCCAGTACTCGAGCAGCGCGGGCACTTTGGCCTCGCTCTCGGGCCGCAGCAGGAAGTGAACCACCGCGCCTTTGCGCGCCAGCAGGGTCTTGACCAGGCGCTTGCCGATGAAGCCGGTGGCGCCGGTGACGAAGTACTGCATGCGGTTCTCCTTGGGGTGCGGATGGAAAGCGAGGGAGCGCACCGGCGCCCGCCCGAAGATTCATTTTTCACCAAAGGCCAGCCCCCGCGCAGCGCGCTTACCCGGGGTCACGGCATAGAGCCGCCTCACTAGAGAAAGGCGCTGTCGGCGTCGATGGCCGCTCCTATAGTTGCCGCCACGATCACCGCGACGACAAAGGACAACACCATGGTCAAGAAGCTCCAGAAGATGGCCGAGAAGAAGAGCGCCTCGGCTGCCAACCTGCTCGATAGCCAGCTCGCACACTCGGTCAAGGACTCGGCGCAGCAGATCTGGCTGGCCGGCATGGGTGCCTTCGCCAAGGCCCAGGAGGAAGGCGGCAAGGTTTTCGAGGCCCTGGTCCGCGAAGGCACCAGCCTGCAGAAGAAGACCCAGGGCCTGGCCGAAGAGCGCATCAGCGCCGTCACCGGAAAGATGACCGCAATGGCCGACGGCATGAGTGGCAAGGCTGGTGCGCAGTGGGACAAGCTCGAATCGATCTTCGAAGAGCGTGTGGCCAAGGCCTTGAACCGCATGGGCGTGCCTTCGCGCAAGGATGTCGACGCGCTGATCAAGCGCATCGACGAGCTGTCGGCCAAGGTCGGCGCCAAGGCTGCACCGGCGAAGAAGGCCGCGACCGCCAAGCCGGCGGGGAAGCCTGCCACCAAAGCGCCGACCAAGCGCGCGGTTCGCAAGGCAGCGTGAGCGTCGCGGCCCGGCGCGGTGGCGATCGGCTGCCGCGCATCGGCCTCGAGAGCAAGGGCGATGCGAAGCCGAAGATCGGCCTGGCATTGGCCGGCGGCGGCCCGCTCGGCGCGATCTACGAGATTGGCGCGCTGTGCGCGCTCGATGAAACCCTCGACGGCCTGGACCTGACCCGGCTCAACGGCTACGTCGGCGTCTCGGCTGGCGGCTTCATCGCCGCGGGCCTGGCCAATGGCATGACAGCGCGCGAACTCTGCGCCGCCTTCATCGAGAACGACGACAGCAGCGACGGCGGTGACCTGTTCCGGCCCTCCCTGCTGATGCGCCCAGCCTGGGGCGAGTACCTGCACCGCCTGGCCGCCCTGCCCGGCCTGGCCGCTCAGGCGGCCCTGCACTATGCGTTCCAGCGCCGCTCCCTGCTTGAAGCCTTCGAGCGCCTGGGACGTGCGCTGCCCACCGGCCTGCTCAGCGGTGCGGCAATGGAGCGCCAGCTCGCGCGCCTGTTTGCCGCCCCGGGGCGCACCAACGACTTCCGCCGCCTGGAACGCCAACTGGTGCTGGTGGCGACCGACCTCGACAGTGGCGAAGCCGTGCCCTTCGGCCAGCCCGGGCTCGACGACGTGCCGATCTCGCTGGCGGTACAGGCCAGCGCCGCACTGCCGGGCCTGTACGCGCCGGTGCAGGTCAAGGGCCGCACCTGTGTCGACGGTGCCTTGAAGAAAACCCTGCACGCCACCGTGCTGCTCGACGAGGGCCTGGACCTGCTGATCTGCCTGAACCCGCTGGTCCCGTTCGATGCCACCCATGCGCGCCGGCACAAGGTGCTGGGCAGCGGCGAAGCGCGCATCCCGCGCCTGGTCGACGGTGGCCTGCCGGTGGTGTTGTCGCAGACCTTCCGTTCCCTGATCCATTCCCGGCTCGAGCTGGGCCTCAAGGGTTACGCACAGAGTCACCCGGGCACCGACATCGTGCTGTTCGAGCCCGACCTGCGCGACCCGGCGATGTTCCTGGCCAACACCTTCAGCGTCTCGCAGCGCCGCCTGCTCGCCGAGCACGCGTATCAACGCACCCGCGAACTGCTGCGCTCACGGCGCTCGTCCCTGGGCGCGCAACTCGCACGCCATGGATTGACGATCGACGACGAGGTGCTCGACGATCCGGCGCGCCGCCTGCTCGGCCGGCAGCGGCGCCTGCCGGGCACGCGCTCAGCGCGTGCCTTGAAGCGACTCGACGAGGTGCTGAGCGATCTCGAACTCTCGGTGGGCTTTCGGGCCCCCAGGTAATTCCCTCAGCCGAGGTACCGGGCTTCGAGGTGGGCCTTGAAGTGCGCGGGATTCAAGGTCTCCCCGCTGGCGCGCAGGGACAGCTCGTCGGTCGACCAGCGGGAGGCTTGCGACCAGATGTTGTCGCGCAGCCAGTCGAACACGAGTGCCCAGTCACCGCGCGCAATGCGCGCGTCCAGATCAGGCGTGGCGCGCCGCATCGTGGCGAACCACTGCGCTGCATACATCGCGCCGAGCGAGTAGCAGGGAAAGTAGCCGAACAGCGACTCCGGCCAGTGCACGTCCTGCATCGGCCCGTCCTTGAAGTTGCCGCGTGTGTCGAGGCCGAGCAGTTCCTGCATCCCGGCGTCCCACAACGCGGGCACGTCTTCCGGCTCGATCAGGCCCTCGATCAGCGGGCGTTCGATCTCGTAGCGCAGGATCACGTGCGCCGGATAGGTCACCTCGTCGGCATCGACTCGGATCAAGCCGCGCCGCACGCGGGTGAGCAGGCGGTGCAGGTTGCCGGGCTCGAACGCCGGCTGAGCGCCGAAGGCCTCGACCAGGATCGGTGCCACCGCCTGAGCGAAACCAGGGTGACCGCCGAGCTGCATCTCGAACGACAGCGACTGGCTTTCGTGGATCGCCATCGAACGCGCTTCGCTGACGGGCTGACCGAGCCAGTCGCGCGGGCGGTTCTGCTCGTAGCGGCCATGCCCGGTCTCGTGCACGGTCCCCATCAGGGCCGGCAGGAACTGGTCCTCGCGGTAGCGAGTGGTCATGCGCACGTCTTCGGGCACGCCACCTGAGAACGGGTGCGCGCTGGCGTCCAGGCGTCCGGCCTCGAAGTCGAAGCCCAGCCGCAGCACCACCTGCTGGCACATCGCGCGCTGGGCATCAATGGCGAACGGCCCCACCGGTTCGAGCACCATCTCGTGCGACTGCCGTTCGATGACGCGCTGGATCAATGCGGGCAGCCATTGCCGCACCGCGCCGAAGACGCGGTCGACCGCAGCACTCGTCATGCCCGGCTCGTAGCGGTCCATCAAGGCGTCGTACTTGGCCAGGCCAGACTGCTGCGACAGCAGCGCGGCTTCCTCGCGGGCGATGGCCAGCACCGGTTTCCAGTGCTCGACAAAGCCCTTCCAGTCGTTGGCCGGGCGCAGCGTGCGCCAGGCGTGCTCGCAGCGCGAAGTCGCTAGCTGGCGCCGTTGCACCAGGTCGGTCGGCAGCGCATTGGCGTTGTGCCAGTCGCGGCGGATCTCGCGCAGGTTGGCGCGCTGATGTTCCGACAGCGGCTCCTGGTCGGCTCGCGCCAGGCGCTCCGCCATGGTGGTGTCGGTGCGCATGCGGTGCATCAGCGCGGCCAGTTCGGCCAGTGCCGCAGCGCGCGCCTCGTTGCCCTTGGGCGGCATGTTGGCCGCCTGGTCCCACCAGACGATCGAAGCCAAGTGCTGGAAATGGTGCAGGCGCGTGTAGTGCGTCGCGAGGTCGTCGTAGGTGGGCGTCTTCATGCAGGGCTCCGAACGGGAGAAGGCGATTGTCTCAACCTGGATCGAACTGCCCGGGAAAGACCCACAAGAGGGCGGCGGTCATCGTGAGATAGCGCGCGAACTTGCCGATCGCCATGTAGCCCACGCAGGGCCAGAACGGCAGCTTGAGCCATCCAGCCACGGCACAGATCGGGTCGCCCACCACCGGCAGCCACGACAGCAGGCAGGCCTTGGCACCGAAGCGCTCGAGCCACTGCAACGCGCGCAGCTCGATTGGCTTGCGGTGCCGCACGCGCTCGTAGGCGCGCTCGGCGCCGTAGCCCATCCACCACGAGATGGCACCGCCCATGGTGTTGCCCAGGGTTGCCACGAGCACGGCCGGCCAGAACATGTCGGGGTTGAGCTTCACCAGGCCGAACACCGCGGGCTCGCTGCCCATCGGCAACAGGGTCGCCGAGATCAAGGCGATGACGAAAACCGACGTCAGGCCGAACTTGGGCAAGGCCAGCGCGGCCAGCAGCGGGGCGATCCAGGCATCCATGAAGGCGGGATTATCGACAGCGCCGGCCAGACGCGCGCTGGCCGGAGGTGCTGCCTCCGATCGCTATACTTGCGCCTCTTTTTTCAGCACCCTCCCCCCGGCCCCCCATGAAACTCGGCGCACACGAGCTGCCGAACAACCTGTTCGTTGCCCCGATGGCGGGTGTGACGGACCGGCCGTTCCGCCAGTTGTGCAGGCGCCTGGGCGCCGGTTATGCGGTCAGCGAGATGGTCACGTCCCGGCGCGAGCTGTGGTCGTCGCTGAAGACCTCGCGCCGCGCCGACCATGCCGGCGAACCAGGGCCGATCGCGGTGCAGATCGCCGGCGTCGACCCGGCGGAGATGGCCGATGCGGCTCGCTACAACATCGACCGCGGGGCCCAGATCATCGACATCAACATGGGCTGCCCGGCCAAGAAGGTGTGCAATGTCTGGGCCGGCTCGGCCCTGATGAGCAATGTGCCGCTCGCGCTGCGCATCGTCGAAGCAGTGGTGGCCGCCTGCGTGCCCCACGGCGTGCCGGTGACGCTGAAGATGCGCAGCGGCCGCAACGAGGCGGAGAAGAACGCCGTCGACCTGGCACGCATGGCCGAGCGCGCCGGTGTGGCGATGCTCAGCGTGCACGGTCGCACGCGCGAGCAGGGCTTCAAGGGCCTGGCCGAACATGACACGGTCGCCGCCGTGAAGGCCGCGCTCGCGATCCCGGTCGTCGCCAACGGGGACATCGACTCGCCCGAGAAGGCGCGCGCGGTGCTGGCCTACACCAAGGCCGACGCGCTGATGATCGGCCGCGCGGCGCAGGGCCGGCCCTGGCTCTTCCGCGAGATCGCGCACTACCTGGCCACCGGTGCGCAGCTCGCACCGCCAACCACGCTGCAGGCCGCGGCCTGGCTCACCGAGCACCTGCACGATCACTACGGCCTGTACGGTGAAGCGAGCGGTGTGCGCAGTGCGCGCAAGCACATCGGCTGGGCGCTGCGCGAACTACCGGGGGGCGAGGCCTTCCGAAATGAGATGAACCGCATCGACGACTGCAGGGCGCAAGTGGCCGCCGTGGGCGACTGGTTCGCGCGCCTTGCGGAACAACATGAGTGGCTGCCGCGCGTGCGCGTCGCGGCGGCCAACGACGACCTGATCGAGCTGAGGGCATGACCAAGAAGCACATCGACGCCTGCGTGCGTGAGAGTCTCGAGCAGTACTTCAAGGACCTGCGCGGCGCCGAACCGCACTCGATGCACGAGATGATCATCGCGACGGTCGAGAAGCCGCTGCTCGACGTGGTGATGAAGCACGCCGATGGCAACCAGAGCAAGGCCGCCGAGTGGCTGGGCCTGAACCGCAACACCCTGCGGCGCAAGCTGGTCGAACACAAATTGATCAAGTAGGAAAAACGGATCGCCGCGCGACCGTTTCCGGGGGCTGAATGAGTTCATTGACTGCGTTGATTTCCGTGTCGGACAAGACCGGCATCGTCGACTTCGCGCGCGAATTGCACCGGGCCGGCGTGAAGCTGTTGTCCACCGGCGGTACCGCAAAGCTGCTGGCGCAGAACGACCTGCCGGTGACCGAGGTCAGCGAGGTCACCGGTTTTCCGGAAATGCTCGACGGCCGCGTCAAGACCCTGCATCCGCGCATCCACGGCGGCCTGCTGGCGCGACGCGACCAACCGGCACACATGGCGGCCCTGCAGGCGCATGGCATCGGCACCATCGACCTGCTGGTGATCAACCTGTACCCGTTCGCTCAGGCCACGGCGAAGGTCGACTGCACGCTTGACGACGCAATCGAGAACATCGATATCGGCGGCCCGGCGATGCTGCGCGCCGCGGCCAAGAACTGGCAGGACGTGGCCGTGGTGATCGACCCGGCCGACTACGTCCAGGTGCTGGCCGAGTTGCAGTCGGGCGGCCTCCAGCGCGCCACGAAGTTCGCGCTGGCGCGCAAGGTCTTCGCGCACACCGCCGCCTACGACGGCATGATCAGCAACTACCTGGGCACGCTCGAGGCCGGCGCCGAGCTGGCCGGTGGCCAGGTGCCATCGCGCCACGAGTACCCCGCCGTGTTCACGCTGCAGCTGACCAAGACGCAGGACATGCGCTACGGCGAGAACCCGCACCAGAGTGCGGCCTTCTACCGCGACGCCAACCCCACGCACGGCCTGCTCGCCGGCTGGCGCCAGCTGCAGGGCAAGGAACTCAGCTACAACAACATCGCCGACGCCGACGCTGCCTGGGAGTGCGTCAAGACCTTCGGCGCCGCTGTCGCCGCATGCGTGATCGTCAAGCACGCCAACCCCTGTGGCGTGGCCGTCGGTGCGACGGTCGGCGAGGCCTACGCCAAGGCCCTGAAGACCGACCCGACTTCGGCCTTCGGCGGCATCATCGCCTTCAATGTCCCGCTCGACGGCGCGGCGGCCGAGCAGGTCGCGAAGCAGTTCGTCGAAGTGATCATTGCGCCCGCCATCGCGCCCGAAGCGCGTGCGGTGTTCGCGGCCAAGCAGAACGTGCGCTTGCTCGAAGTGGACCTGGCCCCGGCCACCAATGCGCTGGACATGAAGCGCGTCGGCGGCGGACTGCTGCTGCAGTCGAGCGACGCGCGCAACGTGAGGCGTGACGAGCTGCGCGTCGTGACGAAGAAGGCACCGAGCGCGGCGCAACTCGACGACCTGCTGTTCGCCTGGAAGGTGGCCAAGTTTGTCAAGAGCAATGCCATCGTCTTCTGCGCCGGCGGCATGACCCTGGGCGTCGGTGCGGGCCAGATGAGCCGCATCGACAGCGCGCGCATCGCCTCGATCAAGGCCGGTAACGCGGGCCTGTCGCTGTCCGGTTCGGCGGTCGCCAGCGACGCCTTCTTCCCGTTCCGCGACGGCCTGGACGTGGTCGTCGACGCCGGCGCAAGCTGCGTGATCCAGCCCGGCGGCTCGATGCGCGACGCCGAGGTCATCGCCGCGGCAGACGAGCGCGGCATCGCGATGGTGTTGACGGGCGTGCGTCACTTCCGCCACTGAGCGCGGGGCGGTCGGCCGACGGCGCGGCCGTCGCTCAGGGGCCGGGTTCGCGACGGACCGAACCGAACACGATGCGCGCGTGGCGCTGGTAGGTACCGTAGGCCCAGGCCCAGTTGATCAGCACAGCCAGGCGGTTGCGAAAGCCGATCAGGAAGAACACGTGCGCCGCGAGCCAGAACCACCAGGCGACGAGGCCAGAGAAGCGCAGGCCGCGCAGGTCGACCACTGCGGCCATGCGGCCGATGGTGGCCAAGTTGCCGTAGTCGCGGTAGCGGAAGGCCGCTACGCTGCGGCCGGCCATGCGGGCACGGATCGTGGCCGCCACGTGCGCACCCATCTGCTTGGCCGCCGGCGCGATGCCGGGTACCGGCTGGCCGTTGGCTTGGGTCAGCGCCGCCAGGTCGCCAGCGACGAAGATCTCGGGGTGGCCGGGCAGCGTCAGCCCCGGCTCGACCTGCACCCGACCGGCCCGGTCCAGGGGTGCAGCCAGCAGCGTACCGAGCGGCGAAGCGGCCACGCCGGCAGCCCACAACACAGTGCGTGCCGGCGTGCGCTCGCTGCCCCGCACATAACCCTCGGCATCGATGGCCTGGACCGCTACCCCCGTCAGCAGCTCGACGCCGAGACGCTGCAGTTGCGCCGCCGCGCGCCCGGACAGCTCGGGCGGGAACGACGCCAGCACGCGCGGCCCGGCCTCGACGAGCTGGACCCGGGCCCGCGCCGGGTCGATGCGCCGGAACTCGTTCTTCAGCGTGTGGCGAGCGATCTCGGCCAGTGTGCCGGCGAGCTCGACGCCGGTGGGACCGCCGCCGACCACGGCGAAGGTCAGCCAGGCGTCACGCTCGGCCTCGCTCTGCGCGACCTCGGCGCGCTCGAACGCCAGCAGGATGCGCCGACGCAACTCGAGCGCGTCGTCGAGTGTCTTCAGGCCAGGCGCGAAAGCGGCCCATTCGTCATGGCCAAAGTAGGCATGGCCGGCGCCGCTGGCGACGACCAGAATGTCATACGTCAGCCCGGCGCCCGCCGCGGTGCCGACGCTGCGCCCCGCGGTGTCGATCGAAGTGACCTCGGCCATGTGCACCTGGACATTGCGCTGGTCGCGCAGGATGTGGCGCAGCGGCGCAGCGATGTCGCCCGCCGACAGCCCGGCGGTCGCCACCTGGTACAGCAGGGGCTGGAACAGGTGGTGGTTGGCGCGGTCGATGAGTACGATGTCGACCTCGGCCTTGGCCAGTGCGCGTGTGGTCCACAAGCCGGCGAAGCCGCCGCCAATGATCACGACCCGAGGCCGCGCCGGGATGCCTGTGCTGTCCATGGGTGGCACGCTACCTCATATCTCCCGATGCAGCCAGACTGTGCCTGCAGCTAGCATCACCGCATGTCCGCTGCCGACCTGATGGGTTATCTGCTGGCCCTGATTGCGCGACTGATCACCGGCGCCCAGGGCCACTGGAAGGGTTGCCCGCCGACGGCCGAACAGCGCATCTACTTCGCCAACCACCAGAGCCATTTCGACTGGGTGCTGATCTGGGCCGCCCTGCCCAAGGACCTGCGTGCCACGACTCGGCCGATCGCGGCGCGCGACTACTGGACCTCGAGCCCGTTCAAGCACTGGATCACGCGTGAGGTGTTCAATGCGGTCTACGTCGCCCGGCAGCGCAGCGACGACCAGGACCCGCTCGAACCGCTCGCCGATGCGCTCAAGCAGGGCGACTCGCTGGTGATCTTCCCGGAGGGCACGCGCAGCAACAAGGGCGATCCGCAGCCCTTCAAGAGCGGCCTCTATCACCTGGCCGAACAGTTCCCGCAGGTGCAACTGGTGCCGGCCTGGATCGACAACGTGCAGCGCGTGATGCCCAAGGGCGAGGTCGTGCCGGTGCCGATCCTGTGCACCGTGACCTTCGGCGCGCCGCTGCACCTGGGCGTCGAGGAGGACAAGCGCGCTTTCCTCGACCGCGCACGCAATGCGGTGCTGGCCCTGCGCCCGCGCACCACATGAGACTCGGCAGCCTGCGCCAGCTGAGCGTCGACGAGCAGGTCGCGCTGCTGTTCCTGATCCTGTTCGGCGTGCTGATCCTGGTCACGCTGGGCACCTTTCTCTACTCGCTGCGCGACACGCCCGACACCCACACCCCCGGCGCCCAGCGCTTCCGGCGCGATCTGCGGGCCGTCTGGATCGGCACCCTGCTGTTCTGGCTGGCCTGGATCTCCGGCCCGGTCGGCGCCACCCTGTTCTTCGGCCTGTTCTCTTTCCTGGCGCTGCGCGAATTCATCACCCTGCAGCACACCCGGCGCAGCGACCACCGCAGCCTGATCCTGGCCTTCTTCTTCGTGCTGCCGGTGCAGTACGCGATCGTCGCCACGCGTCACTTCGACCTGTTCACCGTCTTCATCCCCGTGTACGTCTTCTTCGCCATACCCGTGGTCAGCGCGCTGGCCGGCGATCCGCACCGCTTCCTCGAACGCAACGCCAAGATCCAGTGGGGCATCGTGGTCTGCGTCTACGGCTTGTCGCACGCACCGGCCCTGCTGCTGCTCGATTTCAAGGGCTACGAGGGCCGTGGCGCCTTCCTGCTCTTCTTCCTGGTCATCGTCGCCGCCGTGGCCCAGGTGGTGCAGGAGCTGTCCAGCCGCTGGCTGCGGCGCCGGCCGCTGGCGCGCCAGATCAGCCGCAGCTTCTCGGCGCGGGCCTGGATCATCGGCACCCTGGCCGCGGCCGTCGTCGGTGGGCTGCTGTACTGGATCACGCCGTTCAAGGCCGGCCAGGCCTTGGTGATGGCCTTCATCGCCGCCGGCTGCGGCACACTCGGCGAGTTCGTCATGAAGGCCTTGAAGCGCGACGCCGGCGTGCACCATTGGGGCAACCGCAGCGGCGTGACCGGTGCGGTCGGCCTGCTGGACCGCGTCGCACCGCTGTGTTTCGCGGCACCGGTGTTCTTCCATTCGGTGCGCTGGTACTTCAAGTTGAGCCTCTGACCATCCCCATGCGCATCCTCGGCATCGACCCCGGCCTGCAGACCACCGGCTTCGGCATCATCGACGCCGACGGCCCGCGCCTGGGCTACGTGGCCAGCGGCACGATCAAGACTGCGACCGTCGCGCGCGGCGACCTGCCGGCGCGGCTGAAGATCATCTTCGAAGGCGTGTGCGAGGTCGCGGCGCGCTACGAAGCCAGTTGCGCCGCCGTCGAGATCGTCTTCGTCAACGTCAACCCGCAGAGCACCCTGCTGCTCGGCCAGGCGCGCGGCGCGGCGCTGGCGGCCCTGGTGTCGCGCTCGCTCGCAGTGTCGGAGTACACCGCACTGCAGATGAAGAAGGCCATCGTCGGCAGTGGGCACGCCCAGAAGTCACAGGTGCAGGCGATGGTGCAACGCCTGCTGTCGCTGTCGGCCGCGCCGGGCACCGATGCGGCTGATGCGCTGGGCATCGCTATTACCCATGCGCACGCCGGCGCATCGCTGGCGGCGCTGGCCAAGGTCACGCCGCTCGAGCGCCGCCAGCACGCGCAGTACCGGCGCGGGCGGGCTTATTGAGCCGACCATCGAGAGAATGAACGCGATGGATCCCAACGCCACGAACATCGACCTGCCCCGCATCGCGGTGGTGACCGGCGGTGCGAAGGGCATCGGCTGGGCGACCGTCCAGGCGCTGCTGAAGAGCGGGGCGCTTCCTGTCCTGTTCGACCGCGACGCCGAGGCGCTCGGGACAGCAACCGAGGCCCTGACCCGGCAGGCCATCGACCACCTGGTGGTCCAGGTCGATGTCACCGACGAGCCTGCCGTCGAGGCGGCTTTCGCCCAGGTTCAGGCGCGCTACGGCCGCATCGACGTCCTCGTCAACAACGCGGGCACCGCGCTGCGCCGGCCGACCCTCGAGTTGTCGGCGGCAGACTGGCAGAAGGTCGTCGACCTGAACCTGACGGCGGTCTTCCTGTGCTGCCGCGCTGCGGCGCGCTCGATGGTCCCGGCCGGTCGTGGCGCGATCGTGAACGTTGCATCGATCATGGGGCTGTCGGGCGGCGGCCCTTATCCAAACCTGTCCTACCACTCGACCAAGGGAGCGATCGTCAACATGACGCGGGCCCTGGCCGTCGAATGGGCCGCCAACGGCATTCGCGTCAATGCGGTCGCCCCGGCGTGGGTGCGCACCGAGCTGACCCAGCGCCTGCTGAGCGACCCGGCGATGGTGGACCGGATCCTCGATCTGACGCCGATGCGCAGCCTAGTCGAAGCCACCGACGTGGCCGATGCCATTGCCTTCCTGGTCTCGGACCAGGCGCGCATGATCACCGGTCACACCCTGCCGATCGACGGCGGCTATCTGGCGCAATAGCGCTGCGCTCAGGCGGTCAGGCGCCAGGCGCCGACCGCCACATGGCCCCAGATGCCGAGGTTGAAGCCGAGCAGGCCCAGCATCTTGGCCCATCCCCACAGAGTCCGGGCGCGGCGCAGGCAGCCTTCTTCGCCGGTGAAGGCGTAGAGCAGCATGAAGAGGGCCGAGGGCAGGACCGTCGCCACAGTCAGCGTGGCCATGACCCAATAGAAAGCGATCATCGGCTCAGAGCAGCGGGGTCAGGCGCTCGAGCAGGATGACGGCGACGAAGCCGATCGCGGCGATCAGGGTCCACTTGACGATGAGCATGCCACGCTGGCGCCACACCGGCTGACCGGTGGCCACGAAGACGGCGAAGCACAGCAGGCCCGACAGCAGCAAGAGACCGAAGACGAGGCGAAAGACGAGCATCAGGCGCTCTGCATCACCAGGCCGGGGCCAGTTCGGCAAAGCCGCTCGGCGCCGCGGCCGCATCGTCGAAGCTGGTGATCTCGTACGCGCTGGCATCGGCCAGCAGCGCCCGCAGCAGCTTGTTGTTCAGCGCGTGGCCGCTCTTGAACGCAGTGTAGTGCGCCAGCATCGGGTGGCCGGCGATGTGCAGGTCACCGATGGCGTCCAGGATCTTGTGCTTGACGAACTCGTCGTCGTAGCGCAGCCCACCTTCGTTGAGCACACGCGTGTCGTCGACCACGATCACGTTGTCCATGCTGCCGCCCAGGCCGAGGCCACGGGCACGCATCGCCTCGACGTCCTTGCTGAAACCGAAGGTGCGCGCACGCGCAATGTCGCGCTTGTAGCGGCCCGAACCCATGTCGAAGCTGACGCGCTGGCCGGTGGCATTTACCGCCGGGTGGTTGAACTCGATCTCGAAGGTCAGCACATACCCGTGGTGCGGTTCGAGCCGGGCCCACTTGAGGGCCGCACCTTCGCCCTCGCGCACTTCCACGGGCTTCAGCACGCGGATGAAGCGCTTGGGCGCGTTCTGCAATTCGATGCCGGCGCTCTGCAGCAGGAACACGAAGCTCGCGGCCGAGCCATCAAGCACCGGCACTTCGTCGGCAGTGATGTCGATCGCCAGGTTGTCCAAGCCCAGGCCGGCACAGGCTGAGAGCAGGTGCTCGATGGTCTGCACCTTGGGCGCACCGGGGTCGCCGCCGGGGCTGATGGTCGAGGCCATGCGCGTGTCGCACACGGCCTGCGGATTGACAGGAATGCTCACCGGCTGCGGCAGGTCGGTGCGGCGAAAGACGATGCCACTGTCGGCCGGCGCCGGCTTGAGCGTCAGCTCGACCTTCTGGCCACTGTGCACGCCCACGCCGACGGCGCGCGTCAGCGACTTGAGGGTCCGTTGTTGCAGCATGGCAGGGGCGATTGTCCCGCACGGTGCAAGACCGTGCGGGATCGGGGGCAGCGAGGGCTCAATCCGCCTGTTTGCGCAGGAAGGCCGGGATCTCGATCTCGTCCATGCCGTTGCTGGCCAGGGCATCGACCTTGGCTGCCGCCTGGGTGCGGCCATGGCGCCAGACGCTGGGTGTGCTGAGCTGGCTGTAGTCCTGCTGCGGCGGCGCCTGGGTCGGCGTGCCGGCACCCGGCACCTGCAGCGTGCTCAGGATCGGCAGGTTGTCGGTGCCGGTGCGCAGGTTGCTGTGCACCATCGTCATCGGCGTGCTCTGCTGGATGCGCTTGGCCGGCGACAGGCCGGTGGCGATCACCGTCACGCGCAACTGGTCGCCCAGGCCTTCGTCGTAGGCGGTGCCGTAGATCACGTGCGCATCGTCCGCGGCATAGCGACGGATGGTGTTCATCGCGTTGCGGCTCTCGCTCAACTTGAAGGTCTGCTTGCTCGCCGCGATCAGCACCAGCACGCCGCGCGCACCGCTGAGGTCGATGCCTTCGAGCAGCGGGCAGGCCACGGCCATGTCGGCCGCCTTGGTCGCACGGTCCGGGCCGCCGGCCTGGGCGGTGCCCATCATCGCCTTGCCCGGCTCGCTCATCACCGTCTTCACGTCTTCGAAGTCGACGTTGACCAGCCCCGGCACGTGGATGATGTCGCTGATGCCGCCGACGGCGTTGCGAAGCACGTCGTTCGCATGCGCGAAGGCCTGTTCCTGGGTCACGTCCTCGCCCAGCACCTCGAGCAGCTTCTCGTTCAGGATCACTATCAGCGAATCGACATTCGCTTCGAGCTCGGAGACGCCGATGTCGGCTGCCTTCATGCGTCGGTTGCCCTCGAACTCGAACGGCTTGGTGACGACTCCGACGGTCAGGATGCCCATTTCCTTGGCCACGCGCGCGATCACCGGCGCCGCACCGGTGCCGGTGCCGCCGCCCATGCCGGCGGTGATGAACAGCATGTGCGCGCCATCGATGGCCTGGCGGATACGGTCGGTGGCTTCGTCGGCCGCGGCCTTGCCGGCTTCGGGCTTGGCGCCCGCGCCCAGGCCTGTGCTGCCGAGCTGCAGGATCTGGTCCGCATTGCTGCGGTTCAGCGCCTGGGCGTCGGTGTTGGCGCAGAGGAATTCGACCCCTTGCACGTTGTTGGCGATCATGTGCTCGACCGCGTTGCCGCCGCCGCCACCAACGCCGATGACCTTAATGCGGGTGCCTTGGTCAAACTCTTCGATCATTTCAATCGCCATGGTGAGTGCTCCTTCGTGAGAGTGCAGTTGCCGTACAAAAAAGTGGAAGATGTCCAACGAGCCTCAAGCGGGCCCTCAATCAAAAATTGCCCAGAAACCAATCCTTGGCGCGGCCGATCACGGTTTGCACCGAGCCGGCCTTGGCGGCCACCTTGTGCCCACGGATGCGCGCCAACCGCGCCTCCTCGAGCAAGCCCATCACGGTCGCCGAACGCGGGTTGGCGACCATGTCGGACAGCGCCGCGGCGTACAGCGGATTGCCGCGCCGCACCGGCTTCAGGAAGATGTCTTCGCCGAGTTCGACCATGCCCGGCATGACCGCCGAGCCACCGCAGATCACGATCCCGCTCGACAGCAGCTCCTCGTAGCCCGAGTCGCGGATGACCTGGTGCACGAGCGAGAAGATTTCCTCGATGCGCGGCTCGATCACGCCGGACAGGGCCTGGCGCGACAGCAGGCGAGGCGCGCGGTCGCCGAGGCCCGGCACCTCCAGGTTCTCGCTCGGGTCGGCCAGCAGTTGCTTGGCCACGCCGTATTCGACCTTGATCTCCTCGGCATCCTTAGTGGGCGTGCGCAGCGCCATCGCGATGTCGCTGGTGATCAGATCGCCGGCGATCGGGATCACCGCCGTGTGGCGCACCGACCCGCCGGTGAAGATCTGCACGTCGGTGGTGCCGGCGCCGATGTCGACCATCGCCACCCCGAGTTCGCGTTCATCGGCTGTCAGCACCGCGTGGCTGGACGCGCTCGGGTTCAGCACCAGCTGGTCGACTTCGAGGCCGCAGCGGCGCACACACTTGACGATGTTCTCGGCCGCGCTCTGCGCGCCAGTGACGATATGGACCTTGACTTCGAGGCGGCCGCCGCTCATGCCGATCGGCTCCTTGACCTCGTGGCCATCGATCACGAACTCCTGAGGCTCCACGAGCAGCAGGCGCTGGTCGTTCGGGATATTGATCGCCTTGGCCGTCTCGACCACGCGTGCGACGTCGACCGTACCGACTTCCTTGTCGCGCACGATGACCATGCCGGTCGAGTTCTGGCCGCGGATGTGGCTGCCGGTGATGCCGGTGTAGACACGCGTGATCTTGCAATCGGCCATCAGCTCGGCCTCTTTCAGCGCCAGCTGGATCGACTGCACGGTCGCATCGATGTTCACGACCACGCCGCGCTTCAGACCGTGCGAGGGCGCGCTGCCCAGCCCCGCCACCCGCAGAGCGCCGTCGGGCATCACTTCGGCCACGACGGCCATCACCTTGGCGGTGCCGATGTCCAGACCGACGATCAGATCCTTGTATTCCTTTGCGGCCATCTTGGTGTCCTTGAGGCGTTCTCGTCAGCGAGGGGCAGCCGTCTTGCCGGCCGCGGCGATGGGCGTCGTCGACACGCCACGCAGGCGCAGCGCATAACCGTCGGGATGCCGCAGGTCGGCCGCCAACAGCGTGCGGGCACTGCCGGCGGCCGCGGCAAAGCGCTGCGTCGCCTGCTCGAAAGTTCGCACGAAGCGTGCCGCGCGAGCAATCACCTCGTCCGCGCTGCCGCGACCGAGTTCGAGGCTGGCACCGCTGCCGAGTTCGGCGCGCCAGGAACCCCGGCTCGACAACTTCAGGCTGTCGATGCGCGCGTCGATCGGCGCCAGCGTCTCGGCCAGACGCCGCTGCAGTGCCAGCATCGCCGCCGAACTGCCCTCGGGGCCAGCCAGGGTCATCAGGTTCTCGTCCTCGACATCGCCGAGGTTGGCTTCGAAGACCTCGCCGTGATCGTTGACTAGGCGCTCGTTGCCGCGCTCGCCCTGCCACAGAGCCGCAGCGCGGTGCTCTTCGAGCGTGACCGCCAGACGGTTCGGCCAGACCCGGCGCACTACAGCCTGGCGCACCCAGGGCACCGCCTCGAACGCGGCGCGACCACGCTCGAGGTCGAAGCTGAAGAAGTTGCCGGCCAGGCGCGGCAGCGCATTGGCGCGCACCGTGGCCAGGTTGCTGCGCGAGAGCTCACCGTCCAGCGCGATCGAGCGCAGCGTGAACAGCGGCGCGCGCAGGAGCCAGGCACCCAGCGCCGCCAGCAGCGCCGCAGCAGCGATCACAAACAGCAGGCCGGCCACCGCATTCATCAGGCGCACGTCGACCGGCAGCGCCGTATCCGCGCGGTTGCTGGTGTTGCGGCTGCGTGTGGCCATGGGTCAGCCCTGCACCTTGGCGCTGTCAAGCCGCGCCATCCGGAGCAGCTGCACGCACAGATCTTCGTAGCCGATACCCGCCGCGGCCGCCGACTTGGGCACCAGCGAGTGCCCGGTCATGCCGGGCGAGGTGTTCATCTCGAGCAGGAAGGCGCGTCGATCGGCCGCGCGGATCATCAGGTCGGCGCGGCCCCAGCCGCGGCAGCCGAGTGACCGGTAGGCCGCCAGCACGATGCGCTGGATCTCGGCCTCCTCGGCCGCCGGCAGGCCGCTCGGAACGAGGTACTGGACATCGTCGGTGAAGTACTTGTTCTGGTAGTCGTAGGCGCCTTCGGGCGCCACGATGCGCACCACGGGCAGTGCGCGCGCGTTCGCGCCCTCGCCGATCACCGGGCAGGTGACTTCCTCGCCGTCGATGAACTCCTCGCACAGCACCTCGGCGTCGTGGCGCGCCGCCAGCTCGACCGCGCCCTGCATCTGCGAGTAACCGGCGACCTTGGTCACGCCGATCGACGAACCCTCATGGGGCGGCTTAACGATCAGCGGCAGGCCGAGCGTGTCGGGCACGGTGCGCGTGTGTGCCGGCGAGTGCTCGCCGACGCCGAGCACCACATGGCGCGGCGTCGGCAGGCCGTCGGCGAGCCAGAGTCGCTTAGTCATGACCTTGTCGATCGCGATCGCGCTGGCCATCACGCCCGAGCCGGTGTACGGAATGCCGAGCAGCTCCAGCGCCCCCTGGACCGTGCCGTCTTCCCCGTGGCGGCCGTGCAGTGCGATGAAGCAGCGTGCGAAGCCGTCGCGCTTGAGCTCGGTCAGGTCGCGCTCCGACGGGTCGAAGGCATGCGCATCGACCCCTTGGCTTTGCAGCGCGGCGAGCACGCCGCCGCCACTCATCAGCGAGATCTCGCGCTCGGCACTGCTGCCGCCCATCAGGACCGCGACCTTGCCGAAGGACACCGCATGGCTCATGGCGCCACCCCTCCCCCTAGTTCGACGATGCGCGTGGCGACATTGCCGATCGACCCGGCCCCCATCACGATCAGCACATCACCGCCGTGCGCCTGCTTCAAGGCTGCCACCGGCAGGCCTTCGACTTCGTCGACGAACAGCGGATCGACACGGCCGGCCACACGCAGGGCACGTGCCAGGGTGCGGCCGTCGGCGGCGACGATCGGCGCCTCGCCGGCGGCATATACCTCAGTCAGCAGCACCGCATCGGCACTGCCCAGCACCTTGACGAAATCCTCGAAGCAGTCGCGGGTGCGCGTGTAGCGGTGCGGCTGGAAGGCCAGCACCAGGCGCTGGCCGGGGAAGGCCCCGCGCGCGGCAGAAATCACCGCCGCCATCTCGACCGGGTGATGGCCGTAGTCGTCGATCACGCTGAAGTTGCCGGAGCCGTCGAGCGCCGGTACCTCACCGCAGCGCTGGAAGCGGCGGCCCACGCCGGCGAACTTCTCCAGCGCCGCCGCGATGGCCGCGTCATCCAGCTCCAGCTCGGTCGCCACCGCGATCGCCGCCAGCGCGTTGAGCACGTTGTGCTCACCCGGCAGGTTCAGCGTGATGTCGAGCGGCGGCAGCACGACGCCGTTGCGGCGCTCGGCGGTGAACGTCATCTGGCCACCGGGCAAGGCCCGAACCCCGGTCGCCCGCACCTGGTTGTCGGGGCCGAAGCCATAGGCCACAACCGGGCGCGAGACCATCGGCAGGATCGAGCGCACGCCGGGGTCGTCGCCACAGACGATGGCCGCACCGTAGAACGGCATGCGGTGCAGAAAGTCGACGAAGGCCGCCTTCAGCCGCGCATAGTCGTGGCCGTAGGTGTCCATGTGGTCGGCATCGATGTTGGTCACCACCGACAGAACCGGGGTCAGGTTCAGGAACGAGGCGTCGCTCTCGTCGGCCTCGACGACGATGTAGTCGCCCGAACCGAGGCGCGAATTGGCGCCGGCGCTGTTTAGGCGCCCGCCGATCACGAAGGTCGGGTCGACGCCGGCCTCCGCCAGCACGCTGGCGACCAGGGAAGTCGTTGTCGTCTTGCCGTGCGTGCCGGCGATGGCGATGCCGCGCTTCAGGCGCATCAGCTCGGCCAGCATCGCTGCGCGCGGCACGACCGGGATGCGCGCCGCGCGCGCTGCGATCACCTCCGGATTGCCGCCGCCGACGGCAGTCGATGTCACCACCGCGCCGGCGCCCTTGATCTGCCTGGCATCGTGGCCGACGAAGGTGCGGATGCCTAGGCGCCCCAGGCGCTGCAGGGTCGGACTGTCGTTCTGGTCCGACCCGGAAACGGTGTAGCCGAGGTTGTGCAGGATCTCGGCGATGCCGCTCATGCCCGAGCCGCCGACGCCGACGAAGTGAATGTGCTTGATGGCGTGCTTCATCGTGGCCTCACCAGGAGTTCGATTTCGTCCGCCACGCGCGCCGCCGCCCGCGGCCGGGCGAGCGCATGGGCCTTCTCGGCCATCGCCTGCAGCGCGGCGCGGTCGAGGCCGCGCAACACCTCGGCAAGCCGCTCGGGCGTCAACTCGGCCTGCGGC
>JAZKIW010000059.1:48323-77849 GCA_040384625.1 Pseudomonadota bacterium
CCGTGCTGGGCCATGAACAGGGCGTTGTCGCGCTGGTGCGCCGTGGTACTGACGACCAGCGGCACCAGCAAGGCCGGCACGCCGCCGGCGCACAGCTCGCTTACCGTCACCGCGCCGGCACGGCAGATCATCAGGTCGCAGGTCGCCAGGCGCGCGGCCATGTTGTCGATGAAGGCCAGCACCTCGACACCGTCGTGAACCCCCGCGGCGGCATAGGCTTCGCGCACCCCATCGCGTTGCAGGGCGCCGGTCTGGTGCACCACCTGCGGACGCCGGCTCGGATCGATCAGCGCAAGCGCCTTGGGTAGGGTCTCGTTGAGGACCTTGGCGCCTAGGCTGCCGCCGACCACGAGCAGCTGCAGCGGGCCGCTGCGTCCGGCATAGCGTTCGGCCGGATCCGGCAGGGCCTCGATCTCGGCGCGCACCGGGTTGCCGGTGACGACCGCGCGCTTGTGGGTCGTCGCCGCGGCGCCGTCGAAGCCGAAGGCAATGCGGTCTGCGACCGGCAGCAGGGCCTTGTTCGACAGCAGCAAGGAAGCGTCGGCATTGACCAGGAGCAGCGGCTTGCCGAGCAGAGAGGCCATCAGGCCGCCCGGGAAGCAGACGTAGCCGCCCATGCCGAGCACCACATCGGCACTGCGCCGCTTCAACAGGCCCAGGCATTCCCAGAACGCCTTCAGCAGGCGCAGGCCGCCGGTCAGCGTGTGCACCAGGCCCTTGCCGCGCAGGCCGCTGAAGCCGATGCTATCCAGGGCGATGCCGGCGGCCGGCACGAGACGGTTCTCCATGCCCTCGCGCGTACCTAGCCAGCTGATGGTCCAGCCTCGGGACTGCATCTCCTGGGCCACCGCCAGGCCGGGAATGATGTGGCCCCCGGTGCCTGCGGCCATGATCACCAGGTGGCTCACGATCGGCCCCCGCGCATCAACGAGCGGTTCTCGATGTCGATGCGGACAACGATGGCCAGCGAGACCAGGTTCATCAGGATCGCCGAGCCGCCGTAGCTCATTAGCGGCAGGGTCAGGCCCTTGGTCGGCAGCACGCCGAGGTTCACGCCCATGTTGATGAAAGCCTGGCCGCCCATCCAGATGCCGATGCCCTGCGCCAGCAGCCCGGCGAACACACGGTCCAGGGCCACTGCCTGGCGGCCGATGTGGAAGATGCGCCGAGTCAGCCAGAAGAAGGCGGCGACGACGATGAACACGCCGACGAAGCCCAGTTCCTCGCCCACCACGGCGAGCAGGAAGTCGGTATGCGCCTCGGGCAGGTAGTGCAGCTTCTCCACCGATGACCCGAGGCCCTGGCCGAAGATCTCGCCGCGACCGAAGGCGATCAGCGAGTGCGTGAGCTGATAGGCACGGCCCTGCGCGTAGAGCGGATTCCAGGGGTCGAGGTAGGCGAAGATGCGCTCGGCACGCCACGGGCTGAGCGCGATCATCAGCACGAAGGCCGCCAGCAGCACCGCAGTGGCCAGCGCGAACATGCGGCCGTTGACACCGCCGAGGAAGAGGATGCCCAGGGCGATCGCGGCAATCACCATGAAGGCGCCCATATCGGGCTCGGCCAGCAGCAGCATGCCGATGAAGCCCAGCGCGATGGCCATCGGCGTCACGGCGTGGAAGAAATTCTCGCGCGTGTCCATCTTGCGCACCATGTAGCTGGCGGCGTACAGCGCGATGCCGAGCTTGGCCAACTCACTCGGCTGGAAGTTCATCAGGCCCAGGGGAATCCAGCGTCGCGCGCCGTTGACCCCCTTGCCGATCGCCGGCACCAGGACCAGCACGAGCAGCACCAGCGCGGCGACGAAGACCCAGGGCGCGTACTTCTCCCACACCGCGATCGGCAGTTGGACCACGGCCAGTGCGGCGACGAAGGCGATGCCGAGCGACAAGGCGTGCCGCGACAGGAAGTGGGTCGGGGTGTAGCGCGAGAACTTCGGGTTGTCCGGCAGCGCCACCGAGGCCGAATAGACCATCACCATGCCGAGCAGGAGCAAGGCCAGCACGACCCAGACCAGGGTCTGGTCGAAACCGTGCGCGCGGCTGGGCTGGGCCGGCGTCGGGCCAACCCAGTCGCGGATCGGCACGCGGGCGCCCTCGCCTGCGTTGACCCCTGCGAAGCGGGCGCGCAGCGCCGACCACCATGCAGGCGGCGAGGGCAAGACGTCGCGCCACGCGGTCGTCATGCGATCTCCCCGCGCGCCGCAGCCTGCGCCTGCACGGCGGCAATGAACACTTCGGCGCGATGACCGTAGTTGCGGAACATGTCCAGGCTGGCGCAGGCCGGACTGAGCAGCACGGCGTCGCCTTCGGCGGCCTGCTCGAAGCACCAGGCGGTGGCGTCTTCGAGCGAGGCGTGCTGCTGCATCGGCACACCCGTGTCGACGAGCGCCGACCCGATCACCGCGGCATCGCGTCCGATCAGGGCGACGGCGCGCACATGCCCGGCCACCGGTGCGGCGAGTGGCGAGAAGTCCTGGCCCTTGCCGTCGCCGCCCAGGATCACGACGAGCCTGGCCGGCGCCTTGTCGGCGCCCAGGCCCTGCAGCGCAGCGACGGTCGCGCCGACATTCGTGCCCTTACTGTCGTCGAAGGCGTCGACGCCGCCGACCGTGGCGACGAAGGCCACCCGGTGCGGCTCGCCGTGGTACTCGCGCAGGCCGTGCAGCATGGGCGCCAACGGGCAGCCGATCGCCGTGGCCAGGGCCAGCGCGGCCAGCGCATTGGCCGCGTTGTGGCGCCCGCGGATGCGCAGCGCATCGGCCGGCATCATGCGCTGCAGGTGCAAGTCGGCCGGGTCGACGACAGCGCCACGCTTGCGATGTCCCTCTTCTTCATCTAGCGCGCGCACCAGCCAGGCCATGCCGTTCTCGACCACCAGACCGAAGTCGCCCGGACGCTGCGGCGCGCCCAGACCGAAGCGCAACACCGCGCGCGGCAGCACGCGCGACCGGCCCTTTCCTTTGCCAGCGTCCGCCACCGGCAGCATCGCCTCGACGAGGGCATCGTCGCGGTTCAGGACCATCACACCCTGCGCGCCAAAGACTCGAGCCTTGGCCGCCGCGTAGGCCTCGAGCGAACCATGCCAGTCGAGGTGGTCCTGCGTGACATTCAGGACCGTCGCCGCGCTCGGTTCGAAGCCGCGCACCCCATCGAGCTGGAAGCTCGACAGTTCGAGCACCCAGACCTCGGGCAAGGGCAGCGGCGCGCCGTCTGCATCGACCGCATCGAGCGCGGCACCCAGCGTGTCGAGCATCGTCGGGCCGATGTTGCCGGCCATCGCTACGCGCTTGCCGCAGCGTTCAATGAGCAGGGCAGTCAGCGCCGTGGTGGTGGTCTTGCCATTGGTGCCGGTGATGGCGATCAGCCTAGGTGCGTAGTCACGCTCGAGCCGCAGCACGTCGAGCGCACGCATGAACAGCTCGAGTTCGCCCTGCTGCGCGATGCCCTGCGCTCGCGCCGCGGCGAGCAGGGCGGCGATGCGCTCGTCGTGCGGCGCCAGGCCGGGGCTCTTCAGCACCAGCTTCGCGTCCTGCAACGCGTCGGCCGTCAGCGCGCCACTGAACAAGATGGCCTGCGGTGCAGCGAGGGCCAGGGCCGCCGCCTGCGGCGGGGTCTCGCGCGAGTCCCAGACGCGCACGCTGGCGCCGTGGCCGGCGCACCAGCGCGCCATCGCCAAGCCGGATTCCCCCAGGCCGAGCACGAGGACGGGCAGATCGCGCAAGGGGTTGATCGCGGCGTTCATCGCAGCTTCAGGCTCGCCAAGCCAATCAGGCACAGCAGCATGGTGATGATCCAGAAGCGGATCACAACCTGGGTCTCGTTCCAGCCCGTCTTCTCGAAGTGGTGGTGCAGCGGCGCCATCTTGAACAGGCGCATGCCGGTTCCGGTCTGGCGCTTGGTCCATTTGAACCAGCCGACCTGAAGCATCACCGACAAGGCCTCGACGACGAAGATGCCGCCCATGATCGCGAGCACGATCTCCTGGCGCGTGATGACGGCGATGGTGCCCAGCGCACCGCCTAGCGAAAGGGCACCAACGTCGCCCATGAAGACCTGGGCCGGGTGGGCGTTGAACCACAGGAAGGCCAGGCCCGCCCCGGCCATCGCGGCACAGAAGATCAGCAACTCGCCGGCGCCGGGGATGTACGGAAAGAGCAGGTACTTGCTGTATACAGAACTGCCGACGACGTAGGCGAAGACGCCCAGGGCCGAGCCGACCATCACCACCGGCATGATCGCCAGCCCGTCCAGGCCGTCAGTCAGGTTCACCGCATTGCTGGCGCCGACGATGACCAGGTAGGTCAGGATGATGAAACCCCAGACGCCGAGCGGGTAGCTGATGGTCTTGAAGAACGGCACCAGCAGGTCGGCGTTGGGCGGCAGGGGCGTCGAGAACCCGCTCTGCACCCAGCGCAGGAAGAGCTGGAAGACCCGCAGGTTCGAGCTCTCCGAGACTGCGAAGCAGAGGTAGAAGGCGGCGACAAGGCCGATCAGCGACTGCCAGAAGTACTTCTCGCGCGAGCGCATGCCCTCGGGGTTCTTCTGCACCACCTTGCGCCAGTCGTCGACCCAGCCGATCGCTCCGAAGCCGAAGGTGACCAGCATCACGATCCAGACGAAGCGGTTGCTCCAGTCGAACCACAGCAGCGTCGCGACGCCGATGCCGATCAGCACCAGCACGCCACCCATCGTCGGCGTGCCGCTCTTGGCCATGTGCGCTTGCACGCCGTACTCGCGGATCGGCTGGCCGATCTTCATTTCGGTCAGGCGCCGAATGACCCAGGGGCCGAAAGCCAGGCCGATCAACAGGGCCGTCATCGCCGCCAGCACGGCCCGGAAGGTCAGGTACTGGAACACGCGCAGGAAACCGAGCTGCTCGGGGTACAGGGTCTGCAACCACTGGGACAGGCTGAGCAACATCAGGGCGTCTCCTGCAATGCCTGCACCACGCGTTCCATCTGCATGAAGCGCGAGCCCTTGACCAGCACCGATGCGACCGCGGGCAGCTCGGCGCGCGCGGCGAGCAGGGACGGCAGATCGGCGAAGTGCCGCGCCTCTGGACCGAAAGCGAGCGCCGCGTCGGCGCTCTGCGCGCCGACGCACCACAGGTGGTCGATGCCGCGCTCGCGCGCATGGGCGCCGACCTCGGCATGGAAAGCCGGCCCGCGGTCGCCCACCTCGCCCATGTCGCCGAGCAACAGCAGGCGCGGCGCATGCATCGCGGCCAGCACTTCGATCGCGGCGCGCACCGAGTCCGGGTTCGCGTTGTAGCTGTCGTCGACCAGGGCGATGCGCGCGCCGTGCAAGGTGGCGGTCTTCATCTGCGACCGCCCCTTGACCGGCTCGAAGCCCTCGAGACCTCGCTTCACAGCCTCGAGCGTCGCCCCGGCGGCCAGGGCGCAGGCGGCCGCCGCCAATGCATTCTTCACGTTGTGCCTGCCGGCCAGGCGCAGCGTGAGAGAAACGGCGCCAGCGGGCGTGTGCAAGACCAGCGCCCAATGGTCATCCACCCACAGCGCATCGGCGGTGACATCGGCCGCACCCTGGAGCGCGAACGTCAGCTGCGGGCGCGCGCTGGCGAGCTGGTGCCACAGCGGCGCATGCGCATCGTCGGCCGGATAGACCGCCGTGCCGGCCGGGCCAAGGGCCTCGATGGCGCTGCCGTTCTCGCGCGCGACGGCCTCGACGCTCGCCATGAACTCCTGATGCTCGCGCTGCGCGTTGTTGACCAGGGCGATCGTCGCTTGCGCGATTTGGGCCAGATGTGCGATCTCGCCCGGATGGTTCATGCCGAGCTCGACCACGCCGGCGCGGTGCCAGCAGACATCGTCCTGGCGCAGGCGCAGCAGGGTGAGCGGCACGCCGATGTGGTTGTTGTAGTTGCCCTCGGTGGCGAAGGCGCCGGCGCCGAGCCACGCGCGCAGGATCGCCGCGATCATCTGCGTAACCGTGGTCTTGCCGTTGCTGCCGGTGACCGCAATCAGCGGCAGATGAAAGCGCGCGCGCCAGGCAGCCGCCAACTGCTCCAGCGCCTGCTGGGTGTTGACGACTTGCAGCCCCGACAGGCCGGCTTCGCTGAGTCCACGTTCGGCCAGCGCGGCCACCGCACCCTGGCCCGCGGCCTCACCGAGCATCTCGTGAGCGTCGAAACGCTCCCCCTTCAGGGCCACGAACAGATCCCCGGCGCGCAGCGTGCGCGTGTCGCTGTGCACACGCTGGAACACCGTCGCAGCGTCGCCCACCAGGGTCGAGCCGGGCAACAACGCGTGGGCTTGGGCCAGGCTCATCATCGCGTCGCCCTCGCCGCCAGTGCGCGCTCGGCCTCGGCCAAGTCGGAGAACGGGTGCTTCACGCCGCCGATCTCCTGGTAGTCCTCATGGCCCTTGCCGGCGATGAGGATCACGTCGCGCGCGTCGGCAGCGGCCAGCGCCTGTGCGATGGCTTCGCGGCGGTCCTCGATGACCTGGAGTCGGTCGGTCCGGCCGATCCCGGCGACGATCTCAGCCAGGATCGTCGCCGGCGTTTCGTTGCGCGGGTTGTCGCTTGTCACCACGACGCTGTCGGCAGCGCGTGCGGCGATGGCGCCCATCAAGGGTCGCTTGGTCGCGTCGCGATTGCCGCCGCAGCCGAAGACGCACACCAGACGGCCGGCGCGCGCAGTGGCCAAGGGACGCAATGCCTGCAGCACCTTCTCCAGCGCATCGGGCGTGTGCGCATAGTCGACCACCACTTCCGGCGCGGCCGCGCCTGTCCCGACCCGCTGCATGCGCCCGGGCACCGGCGTCAACTGCGGCACGACCGAAACCGCATCGGCCAGCGAGACGCCGAGCGCTCGCAGGCCTCCGATCACCGCCAACAGGTTGCTGGCGTTGTAGTCGCCGATCAGGGTGCTGCGCACGGCCCAGGCCTCTGCGCCTTCATGCAAGTCGAAGGCGAGGCCGCCGGCGACGTAGCCGAGGTTCTGCGCGCGCAGCCGGGCCTCGGCGCTTGCCGAGTACGTCCAGACGTCGAGCGACGATCCCTGCAACTCGCCGGCCAATGCCGCACCATGCGGATCATCGATATTGAGCACAGCCGCGCGCAGCCCGGGCCAGGCGAAGAGCTGGCGCTTGGCGGCCCAGTAGGCCTCCATCGTGCCGTGATAATCGAGATGGTCACGCGTGAAGTTGGTGAACAGCGCAACGGCGATGCGCAAAGCCGTCAAACGCTGCTCGACCATGCCGATCGACGAGGCCTCCATCGCGCAGGCCTTGAAGCCCGCGTCGGCGAAGAGCCTCAGCGCGGCATGCAGCATCACCGGGTCGGGCGTGGTCAAGCCGGTGAAGTCGATCTGCGCTGCGCGATCGGGCAAGGGCGGCACGCCGATGCCCAGCGTGCCGACGACTGCGCAACGGCGCTGGAGCAGGGTCAGCGCCTGCGCCGTCCACCAGGCGGTGGACGTCTTGCCATTGGTGCCCGTCGTGGCGAGCACCTCGAGCGCTCGACTCGGCTGCTCGAAGAAGGCATCGGCGATCGGGCCGGTGGCCGCCTTCAGGCCCGGCAATGAAGCAATGCGTGCATCGTCGAAGTCGAAGGCCTCAAGCCCCTCGCGCTCGACCAGACAGGTCGTTGCGCCGGCCTGCAGGGCATTGACCACGAAGCGCCGGCCGTCGGTGGCCGCGCCCGGCCAGGCGATGAAGGCATCGCCCGCGCGTACTTTGCGACTGTCGGTCGTGACGGTGCCGCTGACCCAGGAACGCAACCAGCGGGCGGCGGCGTCGGGCGACTTGAGCGCGGTGACGGTCACGACCAAGCCTCCCGCCGGGCCGCCCCAAGGGAGGCTTGCGCCCCCTTGGGGGGTCGCGACGCGGCACGGCCGCTAGCTCGGGGGCTCATGACTAGAAGCTCTCCTGCACAGCGGTGGTCACGATCTGCGGCTTGACGTCGAGATCGGGCGGCACCCCCATCATGCGCAGAGTCTGTTGCACCACCTGGCTGAACACCGGCGCGGCGACGTCGCCGCCGTAGTGCACGCCATTGTTCGGCTCGTCGACCATCACCGCGACGACGATGCGCGGCTTGTCGATCGGCGCCATGCCGACGAACCAGGCGCGGTACTTGTCACTGGCGTATTCCTTGCCTTCCTGCTTGTGCGCAGTGCCGGTCTTGCCACCGACCGAGTAGCCGATGGTCTGTGCCTTGGGCGCGGTACCGCCGGGCCCGGCGGCCAAGCGCAACATCTCGCGCACGGCCCGCGCCGTCTCGGGCTTGAGCACACGCAGGCCGGCCTGCGGGCTGTCCTGTTCGAGCATCGAGACCGGTATCACCTCGCCATCGCGCGCGAACACGGTGTACGCACGCGCGAGCTGGAACAGGCTCGTGGACAGCCCGTAGCCGTAGCTCATGGTCGCCTGTTCGATCGGGCGCCAGGTCTTGTACGGGCGCAGGCGCCCGGTGACCGCGCCGGGGAACTGCAGTTGAGGCTTCTGGCCGAAGCCGACCTGCGAGTACAGCTCCCACATCTCCTTGCGGTCCATCTGCATCGCCATCTTCACGGTGCCGACGTTGCTCGACTTTTGAATCACCTCGGCAACGCTCAGCACGCCGTGCGGGTGCGCGTCGCGTATCGTGCTGCCGGTGATCGTGATCGAGCCCGGGGCAGTCTGGATCGGCGTTGCAGGCGTGACGCGGCCGGTTTCGATCGCCCAGGCGGCGATGAAAGGCTTCATTGTCGAGCCGGGCTCAAAGGTGTCGGTGAGCGCGCGGTTGCGCAGCTGCGCGCCGCTGAGGTTGCGCCGATCGCCGGGGTTGAAGCTCGGGTAGTTGGCCAGCGCCAGCACCTCGCCGGTCTGCGCATCGAGCACGACCACACTGCCGGCCTTGGCCTTGTGCTCGGCCACCGCGTCACGCACGCGCTGGTAGGCGAAGAACTGGACCTTGGCGTCGACGGCCAGACCGATGTCCTGGCCATTGCTGGGCGCGACCTGGTCGCCGATGTCCTCGACGACGCGGCCAAGGCGGTCCTTGACCACCATGCGCGAACCGACGCGCCCCTGCAATTCCTTCTGGAAGGCCAGCTCGATCCCTTCCTGGCCGCGGTCTTCGACGTCGGTGAAGCCGACCAGGTGCGCCGCTGCCTCGCCTTCGGGATACTTGCGACGGTACTCGCGCGTCTGGTAGATGCCCTTAATGCCTAGGGCCTGCACCTGCACCCACAGGGGCTCGTCGAGCTGACGTTTCAGCCAGGCGAATCGCGCATTGGGATCGCCGAGCTTCTTCTCCAGTTCGGCGGGCGGCAGACCGAGCAGCCGGGCCAATTGGCGCTTCTGTTCACGCGTGGCCTGCACGTCTCTCGGGATCGCCCACACCGAGGGCACCGACACCGAGGTCGCCAGCAAGGCGCCATGGCGATCGGTGATGCGGCCACGGCTCGCCGGCAACTCGAGTTCGTGGGCGTAGCGCTTCTCGCCCTGGTCGCGGTAGAACTGGTTGCCGACGATCTGAATGTGCACCGCGCGGCCGAGCAGCACGCAGGAGCCCAGGCCGACCAGGGCGACCAGGAACTTGCTGCGCCACGGGGGCGTCTTCGAAGCCAGCAGCGGACTCGACGAATAACTGACGCTGCGCGCGACTGCCCCGGCCTTTCCGCGCCCCAGCTTCATTTGGCCACCCCGGGTGCCTTGCCGTCGTCCTGCACATACACCGTCACGGCTGGCGTGGCACTGCGCATGGCCAGCTTGTCGCGCGCGGTGCGCTCGACACGCAGGCTGGTGGCCTGGGCCTCGCGTTCAGCCTCGAGGCGCTTGTACTCGGTGTCCAGCCGGGCGGCTTCGTTCTTCGACCGGTCGAGCTCGGCAAACAGGCGACGCGAGTCGTAGGCCGTGCGCACGAGGTACAGGCTGCTGAGCAGCAGCGCCAGTGCGAGCAGGAGGTTCACACGCGTCATTCCACGCCCCCCCTGGGGGTAGCGAGCAACGCGAGCTTGGGGGTCGTCATAGAACTTCCGTGCGCTCGGCCACGCGCAGGACCGCCGATCGCGAGCGCGGGTTGGCCGCGATCTCTTCCGCCCCGGGTTTGATGCGCGCCAACGCATGCAGGCGCAGCGGCTTCGGTTCGGCGAAAGGCGCACGGCGGTCGAACTCGCTCTTGCTTTCGCGCGCGATGAAGGTCTTGACGATGCGGTCCTCGAGCGAGTGAAACGCGATCACGGCCAGGCGTCCTTGCGGTTTGAGCAGTGCGAGCGTCTCGCTCAGGACCTGTTGGAGGGCCTCAAGCTCGGCGTTGACGAAAATCCGAAGAGCTTGAAATGTGCGCGTTGCAGGGTCCTGGCCCGCTTCGCGGGTGCGGACCGAACGAGCCACGAGCTGGGAAAGCTCGAGCGTGGTTCGAACAGGGTTCCCGCCCTCGCGCCGAGCAACAAGCGCCTTTGCAATCGATACAGCAAACCGTTCTTCCCCATAGTCGCGTATCACCTCGGCAATGTCGCGCTCATCCGCGCGGGCCAGAAAGTCCGCAGCACTCTCGCCGCGGGTCGGATCCATGCGCATGTCCAGCGGGCCGTCGAAACGGAAACTGAAGCCGCGTGCGGGGTTGTCGATCTGCGGCGAGCTGACGCCCAGGTCGAGCAAGACACCGTCCACCGCCGCGATGCCCATTGAAGCCAGCCACTGCGAAAGCTCGGTGAAGTTGCCGTGATGGATGGAAAAACGCGGGTCGTCGACCCGCGTGGCACCGGCGTGCGCCGCGGCCACCGCCTCCGGATCGCGGTCTAACGCGAACAGGCGCGCATCGGGCGCCAGGCGCTGCAGCAGCAGGCGCGAGTGACCGCCGCGGCCGAAGGTGCCGTCGACGTAGATGCCCGAAGGGTTCGTCACCAGCGCGTCGATCGCTTCGTGGAGCAAGACGGTGGTGTGCTGCCATGGCGCCGCGTTCACCCCGTCCTCACATCACGTGATCGCGCAAGACATCGGGCATCCCGGCAGCCAGCACGGTGGCCTCGTGCGCGTCGTGGCGCACCTTGTCCCATAGCTCGAAGCGCGAACCCATGCCGACCAGCAGCACGTCGCGTTCCAGGCCGGCCCATTCGCGCAGTTCGGGCGCAATCAGCACACGCGAAGCGTTGTCAATGTCGACGTCCATCGCGCTGCCGATGAAGACGCGGCGCCAGTCCTCGGCCGACATCGGCAGGGTCAGCAGCTTGGCGCGAAACAGCTCCCAGGCCGGGCGAGGAAAGATCAGCAAGCAGCGCTTAGGATGCTTGGTGATCGTGAGCTGGTCGGCGGCAACGGCCTTCAGCACGTCGCGGTGGCGCGCGGGCACGGTCATCCGCCCCTTGCCATCGAGGAACAGCCCCGCCCCGCCCTGAAACACCGAATCGCTCACACCGCCCCACTAACCTGCACTTTTCCCCACTTTAGCGGAGCGAACGCCAGGGGTCAACGGGAGATCAAATAAAAATCAATCAAATCAAGCACTTAGATACGACTTCTCAGACGATTTTTTGAACCGGATAGCGTTCAAAAACAAAGACATGAGAGAGACATCGAAAGTGATATCTCAAGTGCAAGCCGCCCCCTGGGAGTTTCCAGGGGCTGGCTCCACGCTCGTTCCCAGCGGGCGACGGCGGGCGGCGGGTCAGCGGTCTCGTCGCAGCACGCCCACCGGACTCGACGCGCCGCCGAGCATGAACACCGTGTCGCCGCCGGCGGAACCGCGACGTCGCTGTCGGCGAACAGCGGTTCGGATCGGCGTGTCGCCCTTCGGTTGACCGGGGCCGCCAGCCGCAGTCCGACTCAGGGGATACCTACGGTGAACGGCACGTCGAACGTGCCAGCGTTGGTCGTGACCTGCACCCGCGCGACGAGCGTGGACCCCGGCTGGAACACACCTGACGTGCCCGCCTGCACCGTCCACCGCAGCCGATAGGTCGGCAAGCTCAGGCTCAGCAGCTTGCCGACGCTGCCGTAAAGCGGCAAGAGTTGCTCGGGGGAGTCGGCGTAGAGAAATGCGCCCCCGGTCTGGTTGGCGAGTTCGCCGAGCGCGACGATGTCCACGCCGCTGGACAGACCGATCGTGAAGAGACGAACACCGGCAGCCTTGGCGTCGTCGATCGATTGTTTGCGTCTCGTGCGGCAAGTCTCCGCGTCACCACAGTAGGTGTCTGCGCCGTCGGTGAAGACAACCAAAGCCTTCCCCAATCCGGCGGGGGCGTCGCTGACGACTTGCTGCCGCAAGGTGTCCACCGAATCGTAGAGCGGTGTATCGCCTCCCACCAGCGATGACAGCCCATCCAGGTCCGGGAAGTACGACGAAGGCGCCGTGGTCGCCGCGGCCTTGTCCCGGAACGGCCCATACACCGCCAGCGGGGCAGTCCGGATTTTCGCGCCGGGCCCTCCGGCGAATGCGGCGAGCAGGGCGCGGTCGTCCGTGCCCATCCCCTGGAGGAACGCCTTGGCAGAGAACAGCCTCGCCCCGGTGGGGTCGGATGTCTGGATGCTACCGCTCTGGTCCAGCAGCAGCGCAGCGGCGTACGGCATGGCCGCCTGGCCAGGGATCAGCGCCAAGGTTTCGGGTGTCGAAGTCGCCGGTGCGTACGCCACGTCGGAGTCCGCGCCGGGCCCGCGCACACAGTCGGCGCGGTTGTTGGCCGCGTCCGGGGTGCACGAGCGCAGTGTGAAGTTTGCAAGGGTCAGGCCTTCGATCGGCTGAGAATTACCACCGACGACAACCACCTCGATCTCGAAAGTCATCTCGGTGCCGTTGACTGTCGGTAAGAAGCCGCTTCGCGAGGCGAGCGAACTACCAGCCGCCAAGGTCACGCGGTCGAGTGTGACGGCGATCTCGTTCGCCTGACCCGCGTTGATGGTTGCGGTGACGGACTTGTCCACGAAGGTCGCGCGGGAAATGGCCAGATCGGCATTGCCCTTGCTACCGTCGACCGTCAAGGCGGCCACGCCTAGATGATCGGTGATCGACGAGGTCAGTGGCCCTTTTACGGTGGCGCCGGCAACCCCAGCCCCGAAGGTGTCGGTGACCGTCACCTTGAGCACATCCGATGCGCCGGGGGCGCCACTACCGCCGCCACCACCACCACCCCCACAACCAGCGAGGGTGAAGGACAGCATCAGCAGGGCCACAAGCCCTTGGGTCCATCGTGATACGGCGAAGGAAAACGGCTGCGCGGCGATGTGGGACATGGACCTCTCCGGGATCGAACGACCTGCTTGACGGGCGCGAGCAGGAGACACCCACAAGGCTAAGAGCAGTCTGGTGGGGCCGATCGGCGCGTTCCGTGCGATAGCGCACACCCTCCACCGGAGTGAGGGGGTGAATAGTGGGCGGACCGGCGGCACGTGGCCGCCGGGCGCCTCTGGCTCAGGCGTTGGCGGCCGCCGCGCGGCGCGCGGCGCCGCGCCCTGTGGCCAGGCGCCACAGATGGCGCAGGCCGCGCCACACGCTGCGCAGCAGCAGCAAGGCGCACAAGCCTTCGAACAGAGTCAGCACGAAGGCGAAGAACGGATTCCAGCGCTGCTCGCGCGCGTGGAACTTGGCCAGCGCATGGTCACGCGAGATCTCGATCGAGTCGTAGAAACTCGGGATCACGAGCAACGTCAGCAGCGTCGACGTGATCGTGCCTCCGATGATGGCCACCGCCATCGGGCGGTAGAACTCGCTGCCCTCGCCGATGCCGATGGCCACCGGCAGCATGCCGGCGATCAGGGCAAAGGTGGTCATCAGGATCGGGCGCAGGCGCTTGCGGCCAGCATTCATCAGCGCTTCCTCGCGCTCGACACCCTCGGCCTCCTGCACCCGCGTGGCGTCGAGCAGCAGGATCGCGTTCTTGGCCACCAAGCCCATCAGCATGATCACGCCGATGAAGCTCATCAGGTTCAGCGTGCCGCCCGTTAGCAGCAAGGCCAGCACCACGCCGATCAGCGACAGCGGCAGCGACAGCATCACCGGCAGCGGCGCGGTGAAGGAGCCGAACTGCACGACGAGGATCAGGTACATCAGTGCGACGCCGTAGAACAGCGCGGTGAGCATGGCGCCGAAGACCTGCTGCTGGTCGCGCGAGGCGCCGGCCAGCTCGATGCCGTAGCCGGGCGGGAAGTTGATGGCCTTGGCGATCTTCATCGCGTCCGACGTGACCTCGCCCGACGAGCGTCCCTGCGCATTGGCCGAGACCGAGATCGTGCGCTTGCCGTCGGCGTGCTGGATCTGGCTCGGACCCTTGCCCATGCTGACCTTGGCGATCTGGTCGAGCGGCACGATCTGGCCGCCGCCGTTCACCGCGATCGGCAGGCGCTCGATGTTGCTGGCATCGACGCGGTCTTCCGGCGCCAGGCGCACGGCCACGTCGCGGGTCTCGCCATTGGGGTCGACCCAGTCGCCGACCTCGACACCGGCGAAAGCCACGCGCAGGGCCTGTGCCGCATCGGCCGCCGAAATGCCCAAGGCATTGGCCAGGCCACGGTCGAGTTCGATCTTCAACTCGTCCTGCGGGTCCTGCTCGGACAGGCCCACGTCAACGGCGCCGGGCACGCCGCGCAACTTGGCCATGAAGTCGTTGGTGATCTCCAGCAGCTTCCTGGAATCGGTGCCGTTGAAGCGGATCTGCACCGGCTTTTGCGCGCCCATGTTGAAGTCCTCGAGCACGGTGTACTCGGCACCGACCAGGCGCGCCGCCAGCGCGCGCAGGTCTTGCGCGATCGCCGTGTGGGCCCGCTTGCGCTTGTTGCTCTTGCCGATGTCGACGTAGACGCGACCACCGCCTGGGTTGACGAAGCTGTTGGTGGCCGTGGTTTCGGGCAGGGTGCGCGCCAGCGCAGCCACGGCCTCGACCTTGGCTCGCGCGTAGTCCAGGCTCGACGAGGCCGGCGTGCGCACATCGACGGCCAGCACGCCGGCGTCGGACAGGGGCAGGAAACTCGAGCCGCCGAACTTGTATTGCAGGCCGAGCGCGGCCGCCAGGCTCGCCACCGCCATCAGGAACATCCAGCGCCGATGGTGCAGGGCCCAGGCGACGACGCGGCCATAACGGTCGGCCTGGTGGTCGAACCAGGTGTTGAAGCGTTGCAGCCACAGGCTGATGCCGCGCTTGGGCGCCTGGTGGTGGCCGGCCGGGTCGCCCCAGTAGGCCGACAGCATCGGGTCGAGCGTGAACGAGATGAACAGGCTGACCAGCACCGAGGCCACGACGGTGATCCCGAAGGGCCGGAACCATTCGCCCGACACGCCGGGCATGAAGGCCACCGGCGCGAACACCGCGACGATCGAGAAGGTCGTCGCGGCCACCGCCAGGCCGATTTCGGCCGTGCCGTTCAGCGCCGCGGTGCGCCGGTCTTCGCCACGTTCCATGTGGCGCACGATGTTCTCGCGCACGACGATGGCGTCGTCGATCAGCACACCGATCGCCAGCGACAGCCCCAGCAAGCTCATGAAGTTCAGCGTGAAGCCCGCCAGCCAGACGGCGATGAAGGCCGCCACGACCGACGTCGGCAGCGAAAGCGCCGTGATCAGTGTCGAGCGCCAGGAGTTGAGGAAGATGTAGACGACGAAGACCGTCAGCCCAGCGCCGAACACCAGGGCGTGGATCACGTTGTTGAGGCTGTTCTGGGCGTCGACGCCGCCGTCCTGCGTGATCTCGAGCTGGGTGCCTTCGGGCAAGGTCTTGGTGATCTCGGCCGTCAGCTTGCGCACCTCGTCCGCCACGCTCACGGTGCTGGCGTCACGCGAACGGGTGACCGACATGCCGACATTCGGCCGGCCGTTGCGCATCGAATAGCTGGTCTGCTCGGCGAAGGCGTCGGCGATGCTGGCCACCTGGCCCAGGCGCAGCAACTCGTTGCCGCGGCGCCGGATCACGATCTGTTCGAACTCGGCAGGCGACTCGATGCGCCCGACCAGTCGGATGCTCTGGTCTTCCAGCACGCCGCGCACCTTGCCCACCGGCGCGGTGGTGTTCTGCGCGCGCAGCGCGTTCACCACTTCGGTCACCGAGACTGAGAACTCGCGCAACTTCTCGGCATGCAGCAGCACCGACAGCTCGCGCCGCAACGCGCCGTTGACGTTGACCGTGGCCACACCCTGGATGCCGCGGAACTTGTCGGCCAGCTCGTCTTCGGCCAGGCGCGAGATCGCGGCATGGCTCTGCGTGCTCGACGACAACGCCAACTGCACGATCGGCTGCGCGGCCGGATCGACGCGCGTCAGCACCGGCTCGCGAATCTCGGTCGGCAGCTTGTGGCGCACCGTGCCGATGGCATTGCGCACCTCGTCGGCCGCTTCGATCATGTTCTTGTCGAAGTTGAAGATCATCAGCACGCGCGCATTGCCTTCGCTGGCGGTGGCGCGCACCTGGTCGACGCCGGAGATCGTCTGCAGCGACTTCTCGATCCGGTTGATGACCTCGCGCTCGACCGTGTCCGGCGAAGCCCCGGGGTACGGCACGTTGACGACCAGCAGCGGTTGCTCGACGTCGGGAATCTGGTTGACGCGCAGCTTGGTCAGGGCCAGCAGGCCCAGGCCCATCAGCGCAATGATGATCACGACGGTCGCGACCGGCCGCTTGATGCTGAAGTCGGACAGGAACATGGGCGCCTCCCGGGGTCTTATTTGGCCGCAGCGCTGGCGGCGGTGCTGTTGGCCGGCGCGCTGGCCGCGCGCGGCGTCGGCGCCGACGCAGCCTTGGCCAGTTCGATCTTCTGGCCTTCAGCCAGGCCGCTGCCGGGGTTGCGCAAGATCGTGTCGCCGTCGGCCAGGCCGCCTTTGATGGGGTATTCCCCGCGGCGTTCGTCGCGCTCGCCGAGCTGCACCGCGACCCGGGCGATGCCCCCATCCTTGACGCGCCAGACCGTCGTCTGCCCGCCGCTGCGCACGATCGACCCTTCCGACAGCATCAGCGCAACAGCGCCTTCGCCCTGGATGCGTCCCTCCGCGTACAGGCCGGCCACGCGGGGGGCCTTGCTGGCGTCGGCAAAATCGACGATCACCTCGACCTGCCGCGTAGTGGCATTCGCGGCGGCATCGATGCGCCGCACCTTGCCGCTGAATTGCACGTCCGGGAAACCGTTGACGCTGAACGACACCGCCTGCCCAACCTTGATCTCGTGCATGCGATCGGCAGACACCAGCCCCTCGAATCGCATGCTCGACGGGCCAATCACCTTGACCAGTTCCTTGCCGACCGCCGCCGTGTCGCCGACCGAAGCTTTGCGCTCGCTGACCACGCCGTCGAAGGGCGCGCGCACCTCGGTGCGCCGAAGTTGCTGCTGGGCCGTGGCCACCCGCGAGCGAGAGGCCACCAGTTCACTCTGCGCACTGTTACGCCGTACTTCGGCGTCTTCGAGCGCCTGCATCGAGGTCATGCCCTGGCCCTGCAAGGTTTTCAGGCGCTGCACCGATCGCTCGGCTTGTTCGAAAGCCTGCCCGGCTGCGCGCGCCGAAGCGTCGGCCGACTGCAGCGACTCGCGGATCGCGGTGTCGTCCAGGCGGATCAGCAAGTCCCCCTTGCGCACCGCCTCGCCGTTCTCCTTCAGCACCTGCGTCACCACGGCCGAAACCTCGGCTCGCAGGTCGGCGCGCTTTTCCGGCTGGACCGAGCCGGTGATCACCGGGCCGCCAGCGGCGCCTCCGAGCGTGACGGTGCGCAAGTCTTCGGGCGCGAGAAGCAGTACAGCGGCGGCGGCAGACGCCGCCTTGTCCGCGGGCTTGACGGCTGCGGCGCCCGGCGCACCACCCTTTCCGCAGGAAGCCAGTGCCACTGCGGCCCACAAGGCGCACAGGAGTCGAACACGCAGCATCAACGTATCCCCCAAAGAATCGTTTTGTCGCACCCGGCGGCGCGAAGAGGGCGCAAGCTTACCCGGGGCGGCCCGCCAGCTCGCGCTGCCGAGCGACGGATCGACGGCCCTGCGGCGCGGGTGGAAGATCGGGGCGCGTGAGTGGCGGCAGGCCATCACTCGGTGGCTACGGCCGCGCCCTGCTCGACGAGCATGGCGCGCAGCACAGAGCGGTGGCAGTTCGCCTCGCTCTCGCAGTAGCAGCCGACCGAGAAGTTTGACGAGCGCGACAGCACGGCCAGCAGCGCGATCACGTGGCTGTTGTCGGGCGCGCCCATCTCGGCACGGTACCTGCGTGTGAACGCCGCCCACTGTGCAGGGGTGGCCGCGGCCTGGCCCAGCTTCATGGTCTCGACGCTTGGCGCCAGATTGGGGAACCAGACGTCGTACCAGTCTTGCGACGCGAATTCAGCCTTCGGCACACCGCGCGGTGGACGCCGCACGGTGCCGATGCGGGCGCCCTCTCCGGCCGCTCTTTCGCTACCCAGGCGGATCACTCGCACCACCATGATCGGCTCCTTCTCTCTCGTCCGGAGGGACTGATTCTGAAGCCGGGGCCGCCGATGACGACCAGGTTCAGCGCAGCAGCGAGAACGGCCCCCGTCCACTCGCCGCCGTGATCATGCCGAGCACACGGGCAACCCCGTCGTCGAGCATGGGCCAATCGAAGCGCCAGCTCCAGTTGTGCGGACCGAGCGTACCGGGCAGGTTCATGCGCTCCTCGCTGCCCAGCCCGAGGACGTCCTGCAGCGGGAAGACGGCCAGGCGCGAGACCGAGTTGCAGGCGGCGCGGATCAGGGCCCAATGGGCGTCGTCGGCCGCGCAGGCGAGGTAGGTGCCGGCGAAGTGCCGTTCGGCCTCGCCAGCATGGTCCCACCAGCCGCGCGCGGTGTCGGTGTCGTGGGTGCTGGTGTAGACCACGGTGGCAGGCACATGGTTGTGCGGCAGGTAGGGGTGCGTGCCATCACCGCCGAACGCGAACATCAGCACCTTCATGCGCGGGAAGCCGCAGGCCTCGATCAGTTCGACCACGTCGGGGGTGATCAGGCCCAGGTCCTCGGCAATGATGGGCAACTTGCTGCCGAGCGATTCCTCGATCGCCTTGAACAAGGCCAGGCCCGGGCCGGCGACCCAGCGACCGGCCTGCGCTGTCGGCGCGCTGGCCGGAATCTCCCAGTAGGCGGCGAAGCCGCGGAAGTGATCGATGCGCGCTACATCGGCCTGCGTGAGCACGTGTCGAACGCGCGCCGTCCACCAGGCGAAGCCTTCGGCCGCCATGCGGTCCCAGCGGTAGAGGGGGTTGCCCCAACGCTGGCCGTCGGGGCCCAGGTCGTCGGGTGGGGCACCCGCCACTACCGTCGGCAAGCCGTCGTCGCCCAGGAAATACAGGTGGGGGCGAGACCAGACGTCGGCACTGTTGTCGGCCACGTAGATCGGTATGTCGCCGATCAGCGCAACGCCCTTTCCGTTGGCGTAGGTCTTGAGGGCCGCACATTGTTCGTCCCAGCACCACTGCACGAAGCGCCAGTGATCGACCTCCTGCATGTGCTGCAGGCGAGCAGCTTCCAGGGCATGGGGCTCGCGCTGGCGCAGCGGCTCGGCCCAGCGCCACCAGGGCTGCATGCCGTGGGCGTTGAAGAGGGCCATGAACAGCGCGTAGTCGTCCAGCCAGCCCGCCTCGCGCGCGCACCAGGCCGCGAAGCAGGCGCGTTCGGCAGACGACGCGCGCTGCACGAAGCCGGCGGCGGCGGCGCGCAACTGTGCGTCGCGCCAGGGAACGACGCGGCTGTAGTCCACGCGCCCGGCAAGGCCCGTGACGGGCGGGCTCGGCCCATCGAGCCAGCCGCGCTCGACCAGGGGTTCGAGCGCCACCATCAAGGGACTGCCGGCGAAGGCCGAAGGGCTTTGGTAGGGCGAGTCGCCCGGCCCGATCGGCGTGGTCGGCAGCCACTGCCACAGGGTCTGACCGGCCGAAGACAGCCAGTCGACGAAGCGGTAGGCATCGGGGCCGAAGTCGCCGCTGCCGTGCGGACCCGGCAGCGAGCTGATGTGCAGCAGCACGCCCGCCGCACGTTGGTCGCTCAGATCAAGTCTCATGCGACGCGACCCTCAGACAGGATCACTGTCGCGCAGCAACACGAGCGCGTGCGCCGGCGCGTAGAAGTGCAGTTGCGGCAGCGGTTGTTGGCTAGGAGCGAGTTCACCGGCGCTGTCTAACGCCACCTGCCAGTGCCCGGGCGGGAGTGTGAAAGCCTGCGCCGTGGCTTCGGGGTTGAACGCGATCAGCAGGTGGCGGCTGCCCTCGTGGGCATCGGGCGCAGACTTCGGCGAGGCATCAATGCGACACGCGAAGGCGTGTTGGCCGGCGTCGTGCCAGTCGTGCACCTGCATCGCGTGACCCGAGGGCGTGAGCCAGGCCAAGCTGCGTTCGCCCGGCGCACTGGGCGCATGCTGGAACCAGTGATCGTGGCGCAGCGCCGGCTCTGCGCGGCGCAGCGCGAGCACGCCTTGAACAAAGACCAGCAGCTCGGCGTCGGCGTGCTGCCAGTCGAGCCAGCCAGTAGGATTGTCCTGACAGTAGGCATTGTTGTTGCCCTGCTGGCTGTTGCCGATCTCGTCGCCGCCATTGAGCATCGGCGTGCCCTGCGCCAGCAGAAGGGTGGCTAGCATTGCGCGCTGAACGCGCGAGCGCGTGCGCACGATCGCGGTGTCGGTGCTCGGGCCATCGTCGTCCGGGCCGGCGCCGAAGTTGGCGGCCGGCTCGTCGTTGCGGCCGTCGCGGTTGTTCTCGCCGTTGGCCAGGTTGCGCTTGCGGCTGTAGCTCACCACGTCGGCGAGCGTGAAGCCATCGTGCGCGGCGACGAAGTTCACGCTCGCGAGCGGGCTGCGCTGGCCGTGGTGAAAGAGGTCGTTCGACGCGGTGAAGCGGCGCGCGATCTCGCCGCGGCTGACACCGCGGCTGAGCCAGTAGCGGCGTACAGCATCGCGGAACTTGTCGTTCCACTCCAGCCAACGCGCCGGGAAGCGACCGAGCTGGTAGCCATCGGGCCCGGTGTCCCAGGGTTCGGCGATCAGGCGTGCACGGGCCAGGATCGGATCCTGCGCCAGGGCGGTGAAGAAGGACGCGTGGCTGTGAAAGGCGTGGTGGGTGCGGCCGAGCACCGGCGCCAGATCGAAGCGGAAGCCATCGACCCCCATCTCGTGCACCCAGTAGCGCAGTGAGTCGAGCACGAATTGCGTGACGCGCGGGTGCGCCACGTTGAGCGTGTTGCCGCAGCCGCTGAAGTCATCGCTGCGGCTTTTGTCGTCGCCGGACAGGCGGTACCAGGCTGCGTTGTCGAGGCCGCGCATCGACAGCGTGGCGCCCTGCTCGCTGCCTTCGGCAGTGTGGTTGTAGACCACGTCGAGCAGCACTTCGAGGCCGTTGTCGTGCAGCGCGGCGACCATGTCGCGGAACTCGTCCGCCACGGCGCTCGGGTCGCTCTTGTCGCAGGCCGCGAAGCGCGGGTCGGGGCAGAAGAAGCCCAGCGTGTTATAGCCCCAGTAGTTGGTCAGGCCCTTGGCGGCCAGGCCCGGTTCGTCGAGGTGGTACTGCACCGGAAGCAGCTCGAGTGCGGTCACGCCGAGTGAGCGGAAATGTGCGATCGAAGCCGGATGGGCCAGGCCGGCGTAGCTGCCGCGCAGCGCCGCGGGCAGGCCCGGCAGGCCCATGCCGAAGCCCTTGACCTGCAGCTCGTAGATGACCAGGTCGCGCGCCGCATGGCGCGGCGCGTTGAACCAGCCCGGCGCCGGCCGGGGCGGCGCGGCGACGCGCGCCTTCAAGGCGTGCAGGGCGTTGTCGCGGGCATCGAAGGACCGGCTGCCATCGGGGTGGCCGAGTTCGTAGCCGTGCTGCTCGGCGCGCCATTGCAGAGAGCCGACGATCTCGCGCGCCCAGGGGTCGAGCAACAGTTTGTGGGCATTGAACCGGTGCCCACGCTCGGGCGCATAAGGCCCGTGCGCACGCAGTCCGTACACCAGGCCAGGGCCAACGCCGTCGAGGAAGCCGCGGAACACGCCCTCGTCGGGGCCGTGCAGTCGGTAGCGCTTGAGTTCGCGCGCGCCCGAGGCATCGAAGACGCACAACTCGACGCTCGTCGCATGGTCGGAGAACACCGCGAAGTTCACGCCCCCATTGCGGGTCACTGAACCGAGCGGCTCGGCGTGGCCCGCCCCGATGTCTTCGGGCAATTTCATGCCGGCACCAGGAAGACCGTTGCCAGCGGCGGCACCGTCAGCTCGATCGATTGCGCGCGGGCATGGCTGGCGACGCCGCGCACCGGCAGCACCGCGGCGCCGTTGCCGTGGTTGCTGCCGCCGTAGTGCCGGCTGTCGGTGTTGAGCACTTCGCGCCAGGCTGACGGCCCCGCGGGCACGCCCAGGGTCATCGAGTCGCGCGGCACCGGCGTCATGTTGCTGACCACCAGGATCACCTCGCCTTGCCCATCGCGGCGCACCCAGCTGTAGATGGAGCGTTCGGCGTCGTGCGCGTCGATCCATTCGAAGCCGGCAGCGTCGCTGTCGAGCCTATGCAGCGCCGGCCGCTCACGGTAGAGCCGGTTCAGGTCGCGCACCAGACGCTGCACGCCGGCGTGGCGTTCGTCCTGCAGCAGGGCCCAGGGCAGTTCGCCGTCATGGTTCCACTCGCTGCCTTGCGCAAACTCCTGGCCCATGAAGAGCAGCTTCTTGCCCGGGTGACCCCACATGAAGCCGTAGTAGGCACGCAGGTTGGCGAAGCGCTGCCAGTCGTCGCCCGGCATGCGCCCGAGGATCGAGCCCTTGCCGTGCACCACTTCGTCATGCGACAGCGGCAGCACGAAGTTCTCGCTGAACGCATAGACCAGGCCGAAGCTCATCTTGTCGTGGTGCCAGCGCCGGTGCACCGGGTCCTCGCTCATGTATTCGAGGGTGTCGTGCATCCAACCCATGTTCCACTTGTAGTGGAAGCCCAGGCCACCGCTGTAGGTTGGTGCGCTGACGCCGGCATAGGCGGTGGACTCCTCGGCCAGGGTGATGGCGCCGGCGCACTCGGCGCCGATGACCTCGTTGGTGCGCTGCAGGAAGGCGATGGCTTCGAGGTTCTCGCGCCCGCCGCGCGCGTTGGCAATCCACTGACCCTCCTGGCGCGAATAATCGCGGTACAGCATCGAGGCGACCGCATCGACGCGCAGGCCGTCGACACCGAAGCGCTCGATCCAGTACAGCGCATTGCCGACCAGGAAGTTCTTCACTTCGTGGCGGCCGAAGTTGTAGATCAGGGTGTTCCAGTCGTGGTGGAAGCCTTCGCGCGGGTCGGCGTACTCGTACAGCGCGGTGCCGTCGAAGCGCGCCAGGCCGAAGGCGTCGGACGGAAAGTGGGCCGGCACCCAATCGATCAGCAGGCCCAGGCCGTGCGCGCGGCACGCGGCGACGAAGCGGGCGAAGCCTTCGGGCGGACCGAAGCGCGCGCTCGGTGCGTAGAGGCCCAGGGTCTGATAGCCCCAGGAGCCGTCGAAGGGGTGCTCGCTGACCGGCAACAGCTCGACATGGGTGAAGCCCAAGTCCGCGACGTACGCTGGCAAGGCGGCCGCGAGCTCGTCCCAAGAGTGCATCGATCCGTCGGGGTGGCGGCGCCAGGAGCCGACATGCAGTTCGTAGATCGACACCGGTGCATGGCGCGCGTTCGCCGCGGCGCGGTCGGCCGGCAGCGCGCGCGTCGGAGGCAGCGGAGCGACGATGCTAGCCGTCGCCGGTCGCATCTCGGCGGCGAAGGCATAGGGATCGGCCTTTGCCGGCAGCAGATTGCCGTCGGCCGCCAGCAGTTCGAACTTGTAGCGGTCGCCGACCGCCACATGCGGGATGAAGATTTCCCACACCCCACCCCCGCCACGAGAGCGCATCGCATGGCGGCGGCCGTCCCAGGCATTGAAGTCACCGATCACCGAGACGCGCTTCGCATTCGGCGCCCAGACCGCGAAGCGAACGCCGTGCACCGTATTCGCGCCGCCGATCGACATGGGGTGCGCACCGAGCATCGTGAACGGGCGCAGGTGGGCGCCTTCGCCGAAGAAGTGCAGGTCGGCGTCGGGGATCAGCGCGCCATAGGCGTAGGCGTCGGCGTAGGTGCCTTGCCCGCCTGCGGCCCATTGCACCTGCAGGCGGTAGTCGAAGCGCTTCTTGCGACGCGGGATCGCGCCCTCCCACAGGCCGCCGGGGTCGCGCAGCGCCAGCGCGGCGACGCTCTTGCCAGTGCCCGCATCGAGCACTGCCACCCCGGCAGCGCCCGGCAGCATCGCCCGCAACCACAGCGCGCCCTTCGCGTCGGCATGCAGGCCGAGGGCCGCGAACGGATCGCTGTGCCTTGCGCTGACCAATGCATCGACTTCGGTGGCGCTCAGCATGCAGGCGTCAACGCCGCGGCGCAGTCCAGATCTTGCCGACGTACTCGCGGATCGTGCGGTCCGACGAGAAGGCGCCCATCGCCGCGATGTTGCGCAAGGCGCGAGCGGCCCAGGCGGCCGGGTCGCTGTACAGCGCATCGACGCGCGCCTGCGTGGCCAGGTAGTCGGCAAAATCGGCCAGCAGCATGTAGGTGTCGCGGTTGAGCAGGCCGTCGACCAGGCCGCGGTAGCGCTCGGGCTCGCCCGGAGAAAACGCGCCACTGCCGAGGGCGTCGAGCACGGCGCGCAGCGGGGCGTTCTCCTCGACATGCAAGCGCGCGTCGTAGCCGAGCGACTTGATCCGCGCCACGGCGTCGGCGCGCAGGCCGAAGACGAACATGTTGTCTTCGCCCATCGCCTGCGCCATCTCGATGTTGGCGCCGTCCCAGGTGCCGATCGTCAGCGCGCCGTTGAGGGCGAACTTCATGTTGCCGGTACCCGAGGCTTCGGTGCCGGCGGTGGAGATCTGCTCGCTGAGGTCGGCCGCCGGCAGGATCACCTCGGCCAGCGAAACGCTGTAGTTGGGCAGGAACACCAGCTTCAGCTTGTCGCCCATGCGCGGGTCGCTGTTGACGACCCGCGCCACGTCGTGCATCAGCTGCACGATCAGCTTGGCGGTGTGGTACGCCGAGGCCGCCTTGCCGGCAAAGACCACCGTGCGCGGTACCCAGGCTGCATCGGGCCGGGCGACGATGGCCTGGTAGCGCGCGACGACATGCAGCAGGTTGAGCAATTGGCGCTTGTACTCATGGATGCGCTTGATGTGCACATCGAACAGGCTCGCCGGATCGATGATCAGCCCGAGCTCGCGCCGCACCAGTGCGGCCAGGCGCTCCTTGTTGTCGCGCTTGACCTTCAGGAAGGCCGTGCCCAGCGCGGCCTCGCCGCTGTAGCCGGCGAGCGCGGATAGCCCGGCCGCGTCGCGGCGCCAGGCGCTGCCGATCTGCGCATCGATCAGTGACGACAGGCCCGGGTTGGCCTGCATCAGCCAGCGCCTCGGCGTGACGCCATTCGTGACATTGGTGAAGCGATCCGGATAGAGGGCCGCGAAGTCGGCGAAGATGGTCTGCACCATCAACTCGGAGTGCAGCGCAGAAACGCCATTGACCTTGTGCGAGGCGACGATCGACAGCGCGGCCATGCGCACCCGCCGGTCGCCGTTCTCGTCGATCAGCGACATCCGGCGCACGCGGTCCTCGTCGTTCGGAAAACGGGCCCGAACCTCTTCGAGGAAGTGCTTGTTGATCTCGAAGACGATCTCCAGGTGCCGCGGCAGCAGGGCGCCGAACATCGGCAGACCCCAGGTCTCGAGCGCCTCGGGCATCAGGGTGTGGTTGGTGTAGCTGACCGCATCGCGCGTGATGACCCAGGCTTCGACCCAGGACAGGCCTTGCTCGTCGATCAGCAGGCGCATCAACTCGGCCGGCACCAGGGCCGGATGCGTGTCGTTCAGGTGCACGCTGTTCTGGCGCCCGAAGTCGTGCAGCGCGCGGCCCTCGCCCAGGTGGCGCGCGAGCATGTCCTGCAGCGAAGCGCTGACGAGCAGGAACTCCTGCTTCAGGCGCATCTCGCGCCCGGCATGCGTGCTGTCGTCCGGGTAGAGCACCCAGTTGAGCATGTCGGCCGAAAGTCGTTCACGACCCGAGGCCAGGTGTTCGCCGCGGCAGAAGGCCGCGAAGTCGATCGGGTGCTCGGAGCTGGCATGCCATTGCCGCAGCGTGGCCACGCGCTCGGTGGCATGACCCGGCACGATGAAGTCGTAGGCCGTGGCGACGATGCGCTCGGCCGGGAGCCAGCGCCGGCCGCTGCCGTCGGCGCCTTCCGCGACCACGCGCCCACCGAAGCCGATCAGCCAGCGCAACTCGGGACGCGAAATCTCCCAAGGGTTGCCGCGCTTGAGCCAGTCGTCGGGCGCCTCGACCTGACGACCGCCCGCAATCTGCTGCGCGAACATGCCGTACTGGTAGCGAACGCCGTAACCGAACGAGGGCAGCCCGAGGGTGGCGAAAGAGTCGAGGAAGCAGGCGGCGAGGCGCCCCAGGCCGCCGTTCCCGAGGGCCGCATCGGCCTCGCGCTCAAGCACGTCGGGCAGCGCCTGGCCAGCGGACTCGACCGCGCTACGCAGTTCGCCCTCCAGACCGAGCGCGGCCACCGCATTGCCGAGGGCACGGCCCATCAGGAATTCCATCGACAGGTAGTGCACGCGGCGCTGCGTCCGGTTGGCGCGGTCCTCGATCTGGGTGCGCACCCAGCGCTCGGCCAGCAGGGCGCGGCTGGCGTGTGCGGCCGCCCACAGGCAGGCCTCGGCCGAGGCCGCGTCGCTGCGCTGGGCCAGCTCACTCTGGTAGGCGGCTTCGAACGCGGCGGCCAGGTCCGGCACCTGCTTGCGTGGGACGGTCGAAGAAGGTTTCAGCGTCTTTGCGGGCATGAGCGTCATCGGCGAAACGCAAGCAACATCTGCGCCCCATTCTGCCCTGGAGGCTTGCGGCGCGGCAGCCTCCGCTAGAGTCGCTGCGTGGACAGCAGCTTCCCGAGGCTTCTGGGTGATGTCGGCGGCACGCATGCCCGCTGGGCCTGGCAGCCGCACGCCGGCGCGGCTCTCGAACGTGTGCGCATCCTGCGCTGCAGCGCGTTCGATGCCATCGACGCCTGTGTCGCGCACTACCTGCACCTTGAGGGACTGGCAGGGCCGCGCTGTGCCGCTTTCGGCATCGCCACCGCAGTCGTCGGCGACCGGGTTCAGATGACCAACCATCCATGGTCCTTCTCGATCGCCGCCTTGCGGGCCCACCTGGGCGTCGGCCGCCTGCTGGTCCTGAACGACTTCGAGGCCCTGGCGCACGCCCTGCCCACGCTTGGCGCCGGCGACTGGCGCGCGCTGGGGGGCGGCGAGGGCGTGGCCGACGCCAACCGGGCGTTGATCGGTGCGGGCACGGGTCTGGGCATGGCCGGCCTGGTGCCCGACGGCCGCGGCGGCTGGCGCCCCGTCGTCGGTGAAGGTGGCCACGCCACGCTGGCGGCGGGAACGGCGCGCGAAACCTCCGTGCTGGCCGTGCTGCGCGAGCGCTTCGGACATGCCTCGGCCGAGCGTGCCTTGTCTGGGCCGGGTCTGGTGAACCTGTACCGGGCCGTGTGCCAGCTCGATCGCCAGATGCCAGCCGGGCTCGAGCCGGCCGACGTGCTGACGCGTGCCCTCGATCCGGGTTCGGCACAGGATCCGGCGTGCGTGGAAGCCTTGCAGCATTTTGCCGCCCTGCTCGGCAGCGTGGCCGGCAACCTGGCGTTGACGCTCGGCGCGCGCGGCGGCGTGTACATCGGTGGCGGGATCGTGCCGCGCCTGGGTGCCCACATCGATGCGTTGCCGTTCCGCATGCGCTTCGAGGACAAGGGACGCTTTCGCAGCTACCTCGAATTGATCCCGACCCGCGTCATCCTTGCCGAGGCGCCGGCGCTGCTGGGCGCCGCGCGCGCGCTCGATCAGACGACCTGAAGCGCGCAGACCTCAGACCAGGCGCCGCTTGACCCATTGCCAGGCGACGAAGCCGATCGACAGGAAGGCGGCCGATGTCAGCGCCAGACCCAAGGTCGAGTGCATCACGAGCGGCGCGATCACGCCGGCCACCAGGCCATTGGCGACACTGCCGACAAAGGACTGCAGCGATGAGGCCATGCCGCGCCGCTCGGGCACCAGGTCGAGCACCGCCAAGGTCACTACCGGCACCATCAGCGCCCAGCCGAACGAAAACAGCGCGACTGGCGCCAGGGCCCAGGCCCAGTGCGGTGCGAACATCGCATTGAGCGCCACGTTCACGGCGGAGGCAGCGACCATGATCTCGAAGCCGCGACGGATCTGCTTGCGCGGCGTGATGCGGCCAGCCAGCCGCCCCGACAGCCAGGCGCCGGACATGATGCCGGCGATCGACAGGCAGAAGAACCAAAAGAACTCGGTCGGCGCGAGCTTCAGGTGGCCGCCGAGCCAGGCCGGCGCCGACAGCACGTACAGGAACATGCCGTTGAAGGGCACGCCGCTCGCCAGCGACAGGGCCAGGAAGCGTGGGTCAGCACCGAGTTGCCAGTAGCCGCGCATCAGGTGCCGCACCTCGAAAGGTTGCACATGGTCGGCGTGCAGCGTCTCCGGCAGGCGGCGCCAGTTGAAAACCCACAACAGCGCTCCGATCGCTGCCAGCAGCCAGAAGATCGAGTGCCAGTCGCCGTAGACGAAGAGCAACCCACCCACCATCGGCGCCACCGCGGGCGCGACCCCGAAATAGATCGTCACCTGGCTCATCACCCGCTGCGCGTCGGCCGGCGGGAACATGTCGCGGATGATCGCGCGCGACACCACCATGCCTGCGCCGGTTGACATGCCCTGGACGGCGCGGAAGAAGATCAGCCAGCCGATCGTCGGCGCCAGCGCACAACCGATCGAGGCCAGGGTGAAGAGCGCCAGGCCCCACAGGATCACCGGACGACGCCCGAAGCTGTCGGCCAGCGCGCCATGGAACAGGTTCATCAGCGCAAAACCGAACAGGTAGGCCGACAGGGTTTGCTGCATCTCGACCGGCGTGGCACCCAGGGTGCGCGCAATGCCGTCGAAGGCCGGCAGGTAGGTGTCGATCGCGAACGGCCCGAGCATGCCCAGGCAGGCCAGCAGCAAGGCCAGGGTCCAGCGCGGGCCGCGCCAAAGTTCGGTGGCGTTGGGGTTCATGACGGGATTGGGTTCGGTCTGCGTAAAGTGTGAAGCAAGCCGATAGGCCGGATTCTGTGCGCCGACCCCTCTTGCGAAGGGCCGGTGTGACCGCCATTCATCTGGGCCGCCCATTGCTGGACGGCTCGGTGCCACCTACCCGCCAGCTCCGCGAGCCACGTCAACGCTGGCCTACTTGGTGTTGCTGCGCGCAGAGATTGCCCGTTTCACCCCATGGGCGAACCCATGGACTCGTCTCTGTTGCTCTGATCCTCACCTCGCGGTGGACGGCCGTTAGCCGCTGCGCTGCTCTGTGCAGTCCGGACCTTCCTCCAGTGCTGCCTTTCGGCATATGCACCAGCGGCGGTCTGGCTTGCTTCACAGGGAGAATTGTCCCATGCAGTACAGACGTCCCTTGACGGAGACAATCGAGGCGGCGGTACAGCCCTTACAGTTCGCCGCCAGCCCGTTTCGACATGAGCGACGTTCGAGCCCTCCTCCTCACCGACGTGGTCGACAGCACCAAGCTGTCGGAAAAGATCGGCGATGCAGCCATGGCC
>JAZKIW010000060.1:0-6915 GCA_040384625.1 Pseudomonadota bacterium
ACCTGCTGGGCGATCAGGACCGCATGGCGCTGTCGCGCTACGGCATCGACACCGATGCGGCCCTGCGGCGCGAAGGACTCGGGGCGTCTACCTCGCTCGGACAGGGCGATCTCGCGCTCAGAGACAAGCTTGGCACTGGCAACCTCAATCTTGGCCTTGCCTCCCTGCTTCAGGGCGGACAGAACTTTAACTCCTCGCTGTCCTCTCAAAATGCACAGTTCGGGGCCAACCTGAATCAGCAAGCACTGCTGGCTCTTTTGGGTGGTCTTTAGTGCTTACGTTGACGCGACGGCCCAACAGGTTGAGTGAGTGCTCGCTCTACTGTCCATCCGTAGGCGTTGAGGCGATTCTCCAGCGCCGGGACGCTGATCCCTCTCAGGCGAGCCCATTCCCGCAACGGGTGCGTCTCACCCATGAACGTCAACAGTCGGTTGTTGCGTTTATTCAAGCTCTGCTCGCGGTGTGTCGCCCATCGAACATTGCTGGGCTCGTAGTGACCGCTCGTATCAATGCGGTCCAGCGAATGTTTCGCGGATGGGCGCTTCCCAACGTCAGCAAGAAAGGCGAGGAAGGACTCGCGCCACTCGGGGCAGACGGTGATGCCGCGACCACCGTAGTTGGCGAACTGTCTCTCGCCGGGATAGTAGCAGCGCTGTTTCATTCGCTGCCACGCAACGTATTCAGGCGAACCGCCTTTGATGCCGCGTGCGTTTCCGTGCGTCAGTCGCGCCGTGAACATCCGCTCTTTCCGATAGCAGCCGCACGAAACAATGCGGCCGTGACGCTGCGCCGTCAACAGGCATCCGCACGCGACGGCCTTCACGGTGCCGCACTCGCAGCGACATATCCATGTGGCTCGGCCGTCTGGTTTTCGTGGGCCGGGGTACATGACAGTCCATCGGCCAATTTGTCTGCCGTCAAGGTTAACTGCTCTCATGCGCTAATTATAGCAGCATTCTGGCAGTATTTATCATTCGGAGGCTTGTAATGCTCGGCGCAATTCTCGGAGCCATCTCGGGACTCGGCGGCATCCTTGGCGGCGGCGCGAAGGCGTCCTCCGACTCCCGCAACAACCAAGCAATGCTGCAACTCGCGCAGGACCGTGCGAAGACGGACCAGTACGGCATCGCCCAGCAGGGGCAGATGGCGCTGGCGAATACCGACCTCGCCCGCAAGTCGCACGAAGAAGATGCGCGTGGCGGTCGCGCCCAGCAAGCCCTGATCGGGGCGCTGCTCGGTGGCGGTCTGCAAGACGTGAGCATCGACACGCCGGGGATTCCCAAGACCTCGATCAGTGGCGGCTTGCGTCCCTCCGCGCTCGGAGAGAGCGGTCGGGCGGCAGGGTCACTGCTGAATCAGCAGGCGCTGATGAAGATGTTGCAGGGTGACACCTATCAGGGTGGGCAACTCCTGCAAGCCCCAGGTGTGCAGGCCACGCCGAAAGCAGGATGGCTGGAAAAGCTTGGCGGCATCGCGGGTACGGCAGGCGCGCTCGCGGGTGGCCTCGGCACGCTCGGCGTTGGCGCTCCGAAGATCGACACGGGCGAAGGCATGACGCCGGAACTGAAGGCGTACATGGATTCCATCCTGAACAACAGCGGTAACGGCTAATGGGCATTGCAGACTTCGGATACGGGGCGAACGAGTCCCTGCAGGAAATCCTGCGCCAGAAGTTCATTGAACTGACCCAGCGGCAGCGCAATGAACAAGTCATGCGCGGCCTCGATCTGGAACAGGGCCGTGATGCGGTCGGCGCGGAACTCGGGCGTGGCAATCTCGGTCTGCGCCAAAAAGAGTTCGACGCCTCTCAGCAGCCCGTCGCGGAGAAGCCAGTGGTGGTGAGTGGCCGCTTGGTGATGCCAAGCACGGGCAAGGTGCTCTTTGAACCGCCAGCAGCAACGCCTGCGGCCCCGCGTCCGTTTAACGTCAATGGTCGGCTCGTCTCGCCTGAAGGCAAGGTAATCTACGCCTCCCCCAAGGAAGCCGCCGCGCCGAAGGTGGACCCGCGTACGAAGGACGATCCCTCGCTGCCGCGTGGCGTGCAGGACTACCTGCTTAAGCTCCGCTCCAAGTATGGCTCGTTTGAGGAAGCCGCCACCGAACTCGCGCAGGCCGCGCCGGAACTCCGCGCCGCGCATCCCTCGCTCGATAGCGCCAAGGCGCTGAACACATTGCGAGCGCAGTACGGCGGGACGGCGAATCCGCGTGCGCCACAGACACCGGAGGACATCGAAGCCGCTGCCGCAGCGCGAGCGCGTGGAACAGCGGCGGGCAAGGGAGCCACGGGCGGCAACTTGCTGTCCAAGATCCCCAACCCTTGGGGCGGCGGCGACAAGCCTGCTGGCCCGAAGGTGGGTGAGCGCCGCTCGATCAACGGCCAGATGGCGCAGTGGGACGGTCAGGGCTGGGTCGCGGTGCAGTAGATGCCACAGTACATCTCGAAAGACCCTAACGCTGGCGCACCCGCTGGCGGCAGTAAGTACCTCTCCACTGATCCAAGTGCGGGAGAACCGACCTCCACGTTGGGGTCTATGGCTGCTGGCGCGAAAGAGGGCGCTGGTGACCTCAAGGAGCAAGCCAAGGCGACGGCGCAACTGGCTGGGTTGCGGATGGGGACTATGCAGGATTGGGGAATGCCTGCGGTTCAACTGCTGTCTGGTATTGCCGATGCCGTTCGCAATCCCAAGGCCACGCTGAAGGCGATGAAGCCGGACATGTCGGACCCTGCGCGTGGCAGTGCGCGGTTCGCGGTCAGCACGCTTCTCCCGCTGATGTTGCCACTGGCGAAGCCGGGGTTCAGGGCGCTCAAGAGCGCAGCCGCGAAGCCACCAGTAGTGCCTCCCGGTGTTCCTGGTGGGCATCTCGTCAAGGCACCCGTCAAGACCTCAATCACAGACGCGCTTGCTGGTGCTGCTGACGATCTGCGTGTGCCGGAAGCGCCGAAGACCGTCACGTTGCCCTCGCAGAACGCGCAGCCTCGCGTGTCGTATCCGCGTGCCGCAGAACCCAAGGCAGCACCACAGAAGCAGGCACCAGCAAAGAAGGCCGCGCCAGTCGCACCGAAGGCGGAAGCACCAGCGCAGCAACTCCCCGCGAGTTGGCAGAAGTTGGTAGACGCGGAGAAGCCCAAGCCGACATCGAGAGGGACCGTCACGGTCCCACGACTGGTCGATGAGCCTTCCATCTTCTCGCAGGCGAAGCCGACTGTGGCTGAAACGCGGCGCGCCGTGGGCGCACGCAGGACTGTCTCTGAGTATCCCGAGATCGAAGCCATCGCCAAAGAGATCGGTGTGGACCCCGAGGTGATGATCCGCGACTTGTCTGGCGGCGTGAAGCGCAGGCCGAACATCGTAGATGCGGCCGATGACTCGCTGAACTACCAACGGCGCATCATGGACGAGCGCGGCGCGGTCGATCCAAAACTCGCGGTCAAGATCGGTCTGCCGGTCGGTGGCGCTGCATTAGGCGCGGCCACGGCTGACGAGAATCCACTCGCGGGCGGCATCCTTGGCGCACTCGCGGGTCTGGGTACAGCCAATCCCGCGCAGGCGGGCAAGGCAATTCAGTCGCTCCGTGTGACAGGGATGTTGTCGGGGACGGCGCTCCCGAAGTCTATCGCGGGCAACACAGGTGCAATGCTGACCGCCGCAGCGGAGCGCGGCTCGATGGCTCCGATCAAGGAAGCCCTACGGCTTCCGACCAATGCGCGGAACGCCGTGCAAGCGTTCAGGTCTGGAGCAAACCCGTCGCACACCAGCGGCATGGGGAAGATCAATCTTCCAGGTCGGCTTATTGGCGCACTGGACGAAGCCTCGACGCAGGCGCTTCAGCGTGCGGGGTTGTCGTTGGACGAGGCGCAGCGGTTGCTGCTCACGCGCCCGAACCCGCTTGGGCACGGACGATTCCAGAAGCAACTAGAGAGTCCGCTCGGGCGGTTCATCATGCCGTTCCAGCGGACGCCGTTTAACTTCGGCATCGAGGGCATGACCTCGCTCAACGACCTCCTGCCGGGGAGCACGGCACCGCTACGGAATAAGGCGCTGACGGTGGGCGCGATTGGCGGTGGGGCTGCGGCCGGAACACAGACCGACAACCCGCTGGCGCTGGCAATCCTCGCAGCGTTCGCTGGACCGCGTGGTCTGCCGCTGGCGCTCGGAGCTGGCACCACGGCGGGGCCGCAAGTGCTCAAGCGGATGGGTGTGGGGTTCCCGGAGGGGTCATGGCAGGACTTGTACGACCCGACGCGGCCCATCGACAGACCGGCGCTGCTGCGGATGCTGGAACAACTCAGTGGTGAGCGTTAAAGGTGTGGGAACCCGAACAGGTGGAGGAGAGCAACGAACATCAGCGTCCATAGCAGGATTTGTAACGGCACTCGGACGCCCCACTTGGGCAGTTCTGGGTAGGTCATAACGGTCGGGATTCTAACACATGGCTGACGAATTAAGCCGCGAGGAGTTCTACCACGCACTCGGGGTGCTCTCCAAGGGCATGGATCGGGGCTTCGAGGGGGTGAATGACCGTCTCGATCGGATCAACGGGCAAGTTAACACCCATCGGGAGGAAATCGCAGTACTCAAGGATCGCGGCAACCGTGACACGACCGCTCGCAATACTGGCGCGGTCAGCATCCTCAGTTCGGCGGCCATCTTCGTCTGGCAGAAGTTCTTTGCGGCATGACCCCCGACCAGCGGATCGCGTTACGGAACCAATTGAAGCGTGACGAAGGCAGCGGGATCACGAAGAACGGGCACTTCATGCCCTACACCTGCACCTCGGGCAAGCTCACCATCGGCTGGGGCCACAACATCACCGACAACGGCATCAAGCCGAAGTTTGCCGACCTGATCCTTGATGACGACATGGACGATGCGGCGCGGGAGATGGTGACGCGGTGGCCGTGGACGGAAGCGCTCGATCCGGCGCGGCAGTCGGTCCTGATCAACATGCTGTTCAACATTGGCGGGGCGCGGCTGAACGGCTTTCGCAAGATGCTCATGGCGCTCCAGAAGAAAGACTACGAGGGGGCGGCGGTGGAAATGCTGGCGAGTGCGTGGGCGGAACAGGTGGGGGATCGGTCGCTGCGGCTGGCCGAACAGATGCGGCGAGGCTGGTATGTCTAGGCGCTACGTCGGGAAGAACCGCAAGCCGCAGGCGGCACCGCCACTGCCGAGGGGCGAGTATCGCGGCGGGGACTTCGTGGACGCGGACGGCACGCAGTACGCGGTGGTCTGGGCTGGCCACAGGGACGCATCCCTGCTTGGCTCTGTCGAGCAGAACCCGCACGGGCAGGAACCGTGTCTCGCGCTGCGGAGGCGGACGTGAGGACTGCCCCGCTGCTGGTCTGCGTGGTGGTGCTCTGGTTCGCACTGTCGATGACGGCGAGGAGCGAGCAGGAGCAGGAGTTCTACTACACGGTCACGAAACACAGCACGTTCGACTTCAAGGGTATCCAGTTTTTCCAACTGAAGTCGGTAGACGGGTCCGCCACCATCAGCGTGGACGGCGACGTGCGGTTAGCCGAGGCGCTGAAGGCGCTGGACGGGCAGCGCATCAGGATCACGCTGGAGAACGCCACGTTGGTACTGAAAAGGGTTGAACGATGAAACGTCTCATCCTGTTCTTGGTGATCGCTGGCCTCGCGGCGTCGTGCGGGCATCCCCTCTCGTCGCTGCGTACCGACCTTGAACGTCGGGACGCGCTCAGCGCGGAGTACATCCTGCCGAAGGCCGACACCCAATTGTGTGCAGCCGGGGTCGCGCAGATGGAGAAGGCCGCTACCGCCCTCCTGGTCAGCGTGACCTATGGGGATACGGAGGGGCGGTTCGGGTATGCCAATCGCGCAGAACGCGTCATCCTCCTCGATAGCGGCATGACCAGTTGCGGACGCCTTGAAGTGCTGTCGCACGAACTCGCGCACTTCCTGCAACCCAAAGGGCTGTCGGGTCCGGAGGGGCAAATGTTCTGCGACGGCGTGAGTTATCTGGTCGTGCGTGCCCTCGGTGGCTATGACCCGAAGACCCGGTACGCGGTGTTCCTCGCCACCTACAAGCCGTCAGGCCGCGTGCTGACGATACTGGAGCGGGAAATAGAGGCCGTGGCGGCCATGCTAGTCAGTGGCACGGTGAGCGGCGTGGACTTGCGATGAGCACACCCCACCTCCGCGACAACGGTTGGTACTGTGATGCCCTCCCGGACGGCTCGTTCGTCCGCCTGATCCGCGACACGCATCTGGAAACGCAGCACGGCATCGTCTCGCTGCCGGACGGCCAGAACCTCATTTTCGTCACCCTGCACCCTAACGGCGTCACGTTCGCGGGTGTCGGCAATCAGGACGATCAGTGCTGGGAGTGGAACGGCAGTTCGTGGGACACCCACGGCAACGCCTACGGGCAGTACCCGATCATCTACGACCGCAACGGCACGCTCTGGGTGATTCGCGGCTACCCCGGCACCGGCTACCGCTACGTGGACGAGAACAATCAGCTCGTCACGGCGGATGACACCTACGCGCATCCCACGAAGCCGATCTGGGGCTACACCAACCTGTTCGACGGCAATCTGTTCATCGGGCAGGGCGGGAATGGCGAGTACGTCTACCACGGCACCGACGTTGTGGTGCCGGGAGAAGATCCGCTCATCGCCATCGTTGGCCCGATTACCTACCTGCTGATGCCAGGGCAGTGCCGCCACATCCGCGCTCGCTGGCAGGGGGACCGTCTCTCGCTCGCCTTTGTCCGCGAAGACAGCAATCAGTCGGTGACGTGGTTCTTGTCGCTGTATGAGATCACCCAGCAGGCCGTCATTACGCGAAAGACCGTCACGCCTACGCCAAGCCCTGTAACGCCGCCAACACCAGTACCGGAGCCAATCCCTGTGCCTGAATCTGTGTTCCCGTTCCCTGAACTCCTGCGG
>JAZKIW010000061.1:0-22108 GCA_040384625.1 Pseudomonadota bacterium
CCGAAGGGGTGGTCGGAGAAGGGCAAGGCGAGCTGGGTGCCGTATACCGTGAACGCGTCGAGCAGCGGGTGCGTCACCAAGGCCAGCCAGAGCGCCAGCCACCAGCGTCGCCACTGCGCCCACTCGCCGTGCAGGCGTGCGACAGCGGCGGCAAAGGGCAGCGAGAACAGGCTCAGCCAGAACGGTGCATGGGTCTCGGCGCGGTGCAGCACCATGTTGCGGATCGGATCACCGTGGTCGATGAAGACGTCGAGGTCGGGCAAGGTGCCGGCCACAGCGCCCCACAGCGCAGCCTTCCACACCGCGGTGCGCCGGCCCATCGTGGCGACGCCGACGGCGGCGCCGAGTGCGATCTGCGAGACGGAGTCCATGGTTGCGATTGTGCGTGGCGGTCGCCGCTCAGCGCAGCGGGCTCGCCGCCAGCGCTTCGCGCACGAAGCGAACCAGGGAACGTGCGCTCTCGCTGGCCAGCGGCTGCGGCAGGGTCAGGGCCTGCAGCATCGCCCCTTCGGCGACCGGCAGGTGCCAGCCGGGCAGGACATCGACCAGCCGGTCCTGCATCAGGTCGACCTGGGCGCAGTAGCTCGGCGCCAGCACAATGCCGGCACCGGCGCGCGCCAGGGCCATCAGGCCGTCCATGTCCTCGCTGGTGACGACCGGCGCGACGTCGACCTGGGCCGTCTTGCCGCTGGCGCCGTGCTGCCAGCGCAACGGCGCCACTTCGCTGCCCGTACTGACCAGCAGCAACGGCTGCGTCGCTAGCGCCCGCGGATGCGCCAACGGCCAGGCCGGCGCCGGCGCAGCGTAGGCCCGAACAACGAAGGGCAGCACCGGCTGGGCCACCCAGTCCTCGGGTGGCGTGCGCGTCAGGCGAAAGGCGACGTCGACGTTGTCGCGCAAGAGGTCGACGCGCCGATCGGTGAACAGCAACTCGAATTGCACGCCGGGGTGGCGCTCGCGGAACCGCGCCAGCAGCGGGGCCAGGACCGCGCGCCCGAAGCTCGGCACCGCCGTCACGCGCAGGCGCCCGGCCAGGCCGGCGCGACTGGCCTGCAAGGCGCCCCGCGCGGCGTCGGCCGCCTCGTGCACCGCACGCGCGCGCTGGGCCAGGCGGCGACCGGCCTCGGTGAGACCGAGCGAGCGCGTCGTGCGCGCCATCAGCGCCTGGCCGGCCAGGGCCTCGATGGCGGCAATGCGCCGGCTCACCGCCGCACGAGTCTGGCCCAGGCGGCGTGCGGCCTCGGCAAAACTGCCGGCGGCCGCGACTCTCGCGAAGAGTTCGAGCGCATTGGCGTCCAGGGTCAGCGCTGCGCTGCGGCGCCGTTCGCGGTGCGTGCTGCGGTCGGGCGTCGCGGCGCGCGCTGCGGCGCCACGCCGGTCGGACTTGATTGGTGATTTCATGGAACCAATGTGTCAATCATCAAGCATCTAGTCAAGTTTGAATTGACTTTCTAGAGTATCGGCCAGACGAACCGAAGCACACACATGCCCCAGCCCACGCTCCCCCTCAATGCGTCACCCGATCTCGATCAGCTGCACGCCGCCTTCGAGGCCCCACTGGCGGCGCTGGGTGGCTTGCCCGTGCGCCTGCGCTGCAACGACGGCCGGGAACTTTCCGCACACTGGTTCGAACCCGGAGCGCGACACACACCGGCGCGTGCCGTGGCGGTGGTCAGTACGGCGACCGGCGTGCCACAGGGCTTCTACCGGGGCTTCGCGCAGTGGCTGGCGGGGCGCGGCTACGCGGTCTTGACCTACGACTACCGCGGCATCGGGGCCTCCCGTCGCGGCCCGATCGGCGCCGAGACCGCCGCGATGCGCGATTGGGGCCGGCTCGACATGAGCGCCGCACTGGCCGAAGCGGAGCGCCGCCGAAACAAGGCCGACGGCGATCGCCTGCCGTTGCTCCTGGTGGGCCACTCCTTCGGCGGCAGCGGCCTCGGCTTGGCCCACGCGGTAGGCAAGGCCGACGCGATCCTGACGGTGGCCTCGCAGCTGGCCGACTGGCGCCTGTGGCCGCAGCCACAGCGCTGGCTCACGGCCTTCTTCTGCTACGCCCTGCTGCCCGGCGCGACGCACCTGTTCGGGCACGCACCGGGCTGGGCGCTGGGCGGCGGCAGCGCCCAGCCATTGCCCAGGCGGGTGGCGCTCGAATGGGCGCGCTGGACCCGCGGGCGCGGCTTCCTGTACGGCGATCCGGGCCTGCAAGCCGACCTGAGCCTGCACCGCTTCACGGGCACGGCCCATTTGTGGAGCGTGAGCGACGACCTGACCTACGCGCCGCCGCGTGCCGTCGATGGCCTGGCGGCAATGTTCGTCAATGCCCGCGCCGCACGCCACACCTTGACGCCGGCCGAGGTGGGACAGGGTCGCCTCGGTCACTTCGGCGCCTTCCGGCGCCAGAGCGGCGCGCGCGTCTGGCCCCACCTGCTGGCGCCGATCGAAGCTGCCACGCCGGCCCTGCGCAAGGCCGGCCTCGCGCCGCTCTAGGGGCCGGGTCAGGCCACTGCGAGCGCAATCACGCCGGCGGCCATGCAGGCCGCGCCGACGATGCGCAGGCCCCGGTCGCCTTCGCCGAGCAGGCGGCCACCGATCAGGGCGGCCAGCAGCATCGACACCTCGCGCGCCGGTGCCACGTGCGACAGCGGCGCCATCTGCACCGCATACAGCACCAGCACATAGGCCAGCGGCCCGAGCGCGGCCACCACCAAAGCATGGCGCCACTGGCTGTGCCAGGCGCTGCGCAGGCCGGGCAGGTCACGCAGCGAGCCAGGCAACAACAGGGGCACACGCAGCAGGTTGCCGACGTAGTCGACCAGGACCGGCCCAATCAAGAGGACCTTGACGGCGTAGCCATCGATCAGGGTGTAGGCGGCGATCAGCGCGCCGGTGAGCGCCCCCCAGCGCACGCCGGCCAGGGCGCGCCCGCGCGCGGCACTGTTCTGCGAACCGCGCCACAGCGTTGGGCCACCCGCCACCAGAAACACGCCGCCACACACGGCGAACACGCCCACCGTGCCCAGCAGGGTGAGCGTCTCACCCAGCAGCAGCACGGCACCGAAGGCGGCGAGCAAGGGACCGCTGCCGCGCGCAACCGGGTAGACGACGGTCAGATCCGACTTGCGGTAGCCGGTCAGCAGCACGGTGAAGTACAGCACGTGCACCAGCGCACTGACGGCCAGCACGAGCCATTCGAGCGCACCCCAGCGGAACCACTCCTGCACGCCGAACCACAGCGCCGCGGGCGCCCACAGGACGCAGGTGATGAGCACGGTCATCAGTGCGAAGTGGTGGTTGCCGCCGGCCTTCTTGGCGACGATGTTCCACAGCGCATGCAACAACGCGGCGCAAAGCACCAGCGCCAGGGCGTTCAAGGGCATGGCCGGCATTGTCCATGCGACACGGGCGGCTACAGTCCGTCTGGCAGACAGTCAACAGAATTCAGACAGACAACGGAGCGCACGCCATGAACCCGGTCCTGGTCGAAGCCTGGCGCGGCGGCGCCGTCGAATCCTTCCACCGCGGCGCCGTGGCAGTGGTGGATGGCGACGGCAGCCTAGTCGCATCGCTCGGCGACGTCGAGCGCCCGGTGTTCCCGCGCTCGGCCATCAAGCTGCTGCAGGCGCTGCCCCTCGTGGAAAGCGGCGCGGCCGAGCACTTCGGACTCAGCGACGAGGAGCTGGCACTGGCCTGCGCCTCGCACAACGGGGAGCCGGCGCACACCCGCACCGCGGCGGCCGTGCTCACCAAGGCTGGCCTTGACGACAGCGTGCTCGAGTGCGGCGCGCACTGGCCGTACCACGAGCCCTCGGCGCATGCACTTGCCGCGGCTGCGACGGCGCCTGGCGTGCTGCACAACAACTGCTCGGGCAAGCATGCCGGCTTCGTCTGCCTGGCTTGCCTGCTCGCCGGCCCCGCCGACCCGCGCGGCTTTCTCGCCGGCTACGTGCGGCCCGAGCATGCGGTGATGCGCGAAGTCGGCGCCGCGGTGCAGGCCGCCACTGGCTGCGACCTGTCTCGTGCGCCGCGCGGCGTCGACGGCTGCTCGATCCCGACCTATGCGATCCCTCTGCGCCAGCTGGCGCATGGCTTCGCGCGTGCCGCGAGCGGCATCGGCCTGAGCCGCGGCCGCGCCGCGGCCGCGGCGCGCCTGCGCCGCGCCGTGGCGCAAGCCCCCTTCATGGTCGGCGGCACGGCGCGCTTCGACACGCGGGTGATGGAGGCTCTGGGCGAGCGCGTGTTCTGCAAGGTCGGGGCCGAGGGCATGTACTGCGCCGCCTGGCCCGAATCTGGCCTCGGCGTGGCCCTCAAGATCGACGACGGCAATACGTCGCGCGCCTGCGAAGTGGCGATGGCTGCCCTGATCGAAGCCTGGGTGCCGCTGCGCGACGAGGTTGAGCGCGATCTGCTGGCCGGCCTCTCGGACCTGCGGCTGCACAACTGGCGCGGTGTCGAAGTCGGCCGATTGGCGGCCCACGAGTCGCTGCGCCGGCTGCGGCCGAGCGCAAACCGCGCCGCGGCGTGACACATTGCCGCCGGAGGGCCCTGCGCCAAGGCCAGAATGGCACTCAAACCGCCTGCCCATGAGCCCGCCGACCCCTCCACCCAAGTACCAGCCGAATGCGGCGGGTGCGCTGGATTTCGAGGCCGTGTCGATCGACTCGGCGCGCGCCGCGCTCGATGAGTTGCCGACCGGCGTGGGCCGCGTGCTGGATGCCGTGCCCGGTTACTGGCAGAAGAACCGGCGTGCGGCCCTGGCCAGCGACCGCGCCCTGACTGGCCGGGCAATGGACTGGTCGGTGCAGTTGCCCGAAAACATTCGCCCGCTGGTGACCACCGAGCGCTATCCGCGCATCGTCAATGCCTTGGCCGAAGTCTGGGACGACGGCGCAACGCGCGCCGAGATGTTCGACCACCTGCTCAATGACCGGCGCACCGGCCGGCGCGGATTTCCGATCGATGTAGAACGCGAGATCTCGGCGCTGTGCCTCTACGCCAGCAGCCTGCCTTGACCGACACCACCCACCCCAGCTTCAGCCTTCTGCGCGGTAGCGCCCCGCTCCTGGTCAGCGTGCCGCACAGCGGCACCGCCCTGCCCGAGGCGATCCGGCAGCGACTGGTCCCACGCGCATCAGCGGTCGAAGACACCGACTGGCATCTCGGCCGGCTGTACGCCTTCGCGCACGAGCTCGGTGCGAGCCTGATCGTGCCCAAGTTCAGCCGTTACGTGATCGACTTGAACCGGCCGCGCGAGGACACCTTGATGTATCCGGGCGTGAACAACACCGGCCTGGTACCGACCCGCTTCTTCAGTGGCGATGCGCTCTACCCCGAGGGCCAGGAACCCGATGCGGCCGAGATCGCTCGCCGCGTCGAGCACTACTGGCAGCCCTACCACGCGGCGCTGGCCGCCGAGCAGGCACGCCTGCGTGCGGCGCACGGCCATGCGCTGCTGTTCGACGCCCACAGCATCAAGTCCGAGTTGCCTTGGTTGTTCCAGGGCACGCTGCCGCACCTGAACCTGGGCACAGCGGGCGGCGGCAGTTGCGCGCCGACACTGACTGCGGCGCTCGGCGCGGTGCTCGGCGCACAGACGCGGTATGGCCATGTCACCGACGGCCGCTTCAAGGGCGGCTACATCACGCGCCGGTTCGGCCGACCGGCGGAGCAACTGCATGCAGTGCAGCTCGAGATGTGCTGGCGTTGCTATCTCGACGAATCTCGGCCGAGCGAGTGGCACGCCGAGCGCGCCTCCGAGGTGATGCCGGTGCTGCGGGCCCTGGTGCAGACCATGATCGATTGGCGCCCCTGATGCACGCCGCGGCCCTGAAACTGACGATCGAGGCGGTCGATCCGCAACACCCGCAAGCCTTGGCGCTGCTCGGCGAGGCCGCTGTCGAAGCGCGCGCGCTTTACCCCGAGCTGTTCGCACCCGAGGCCCCCGCGCCGGGCAACCCACCCCTGGGCAGTCGCGACCTCTATTTGCTGGCGCGACGCGACGGCCTCGCGGTGGGCTGCGGCGCGCTGCGAGAGTGGGATGCTCTCACCGGTGAGTTGCGGCGCATGTACGTGACCCGGGCCGCGCGCCGCGATGGTGTCGCCCGTGCCTTGCTCGCACGCCTCGAACACGAAGCGCTGGGCCTGGGCTACCGTCGCCTGGTCCTCGAGACCGGCGCGCGCCAGCAGGCGGCGATCGCGCTGTACGGCCGCTGCGGCTGGCGCCGCATCCCTGCGTACGGCACGTTCGTCGGCGACCCGATGAGCGTGTGTTTTGGCAAGACGCTGAGCTCGCGACGCTGATCGGCGCCGACTGCCACGCTAGGATCGCAGCCATGCGCGACCTGGAACCGCCGACCTTGCGTCACCTGCTGCTGCAACTGGACGGCCGCATCGCGCGCCGCACCTGGTGGCTGTGGGGCGTGGCGATGCCGCTCGGGCTGGCGCTCTACCTCACGGTCGTGCTGCGGGTGGCGGGCTTCTCGGCACGCGGCACAGACATCGCAATCAACCTGTTCCTGTTCTGGCCGGCTCTGGCGGTCAGCGTGAAGCGCTGGCACGACCGCGGCAAGAGCGGCTGGTGGGTGCTGGTGGCCGCGATCCCCTTCGTCGGCTGGCTCTGGCTGCTGATCGAAAACGGATTCCTGCGCGGCGACGCCGGGCCCAACCGCTTCGGCGAGCCGCCCGCTTGACCTCGAGCCTCAATAGCGGCCGGTGATGCCGGCCAAGCGCAGGTACCAATTGGCGGCCCAGGCCACGAAGCCGCGGCGCAAGGTCGCCGTCCAGCCGCGCGCCACGGGCGGCGCAGTGACTTCGCGCGAGACCGCGATGGCCTGCTCGAACGCGGCCGACAGCGCGGCGCTGAAGGCGGCGTCGCGCACGACCACGTTGGCCTCCAGGTTGAGCAGCAGCGACAGCGGATCGATGTTGGAGCTGCCGACCGTGGCCCAGTCGTCGTCGGCGAGCGCAATCTTGGCGTGCAGAAAGGCCGGCATGTACTCGAAGATGCGTACGCCGCGCGACAGCAGTTCGTCGTAGAGCACGCTGGCCGCCAGGCCGGCGAAGCGGTAGTCGAGCTTGCCCTGTAGCAGCAGGCGTACCCGCACGCCTCGCCGGGCGGCGTCGCGCAGCACGCGGCGGAATAGGCGCCCGGGATAGAAGTACGGCGAGACGAGGTCGATGCGTTCGCTCGCCCGCGACAGCGCATCGACGTAACTGCGTTCGATGGCGCGGCGCTGGCGCAAGTTGTCGCGCACGAGAAAGGCTGCGCGCACAGGCGCGATGTCGGGTCCGGCGGCATCGGGTTCGGTGCTGACCCTCAGGCGATGCATCAGCGAACGTGCCCGGGCGATCGGTTCGGCGCTCCTGGCCAGCGCCATCACCTCGTCGCGCCAGTCACGGCCGAAGGCGGCGCGGGTCCACATCGCGCGCGCTGTCTGCGCCACCGGACCGACGACCGGACCGCGCAGCCCCACCGCATAGTCCAGCCGTGGCTCGGGCATGACGCCGTGGTTCAGATCGTTGCGGTCGTCGATGATGTTGATGCCGCCGACGAAGGCCTCCTCGGCGTCGCAGGCCAGCACCTTCTGATGCAGGCGCCGCAGCTGCCCGGGCTGGAGCCAGGCATACCAGCGGTCAATGGGGCGAAACACGGCCAGGGCAACGCCGCTGCCGTCGAACCAGCGCCTCAGCGTGGCCAGGCTGGCCATGCAGCCGAAGCCGTCGACGACCACGCGCACGCGCACACCGCGCCGCGCGGCGTCGATCAGGGCATCGGTCATCGCGCGCGCAGCCGCGTCGTGGTGGTAGATGTAGGTCGCCAGCCAGACGTCGTGGCGCGCGCGGGCGATGGCGGCGTGCATCGCCGGGAACAGCTCGTCCCCGCCGGTCAGCAGCGTGACCTCGTTGCCGCCGCTGAAAGCCGCGTCGCGCTGCGTGTACCAGGCGTTTTCGTGATGCCCGCTCATTGAGGGTCACGCTCGTGCCGCGCACGCGTGCTCATGGCCACTCGAATTCCGCGACCAGGGGCAGGTGGTCGCTCATGCGCGCCCAGGTGGCGCCACGCGGCACGAAGGTCGAGTGGCAGGCCAGCACGCGGGTGTAGATGCGGTCGAGGGCAAAGATCGGCACGCGAGACGGAAACGTCGAACGGCGTACGGCATGGCTGCCCTCGCCGAGTGCGCGCGCCAGGCCCATGTCGCGCATCGGCCCATCCAGCCTTTCGCCCCAGTCGTTGAAGTCGCCAGCCACGATCAGGGGCGCATTCGGCGGCACCTCGGTGGCGATGAAGTCCGCCAGGCGCTGCACCTGGCGCACGCGGCTGCCGTGCGTCAGGCCAAGGTGCGCGACCACCGTGTGCAGCGTCCGGTCGTGCCACTGCACCGGCACGTGCAGCAGGCCGCGTTGTTCGAAGCGGTGGTCGCTGACGTCGTGGTGCCCGACGTCGCCGAGCGGCCAACGTGACAGCAGCGCATTGCCATGTTCGCCATGGCGCGTGACGGCATTGGTGCGATAGGCCACCTCGTAGCCTTCCGGCGCTAGAAACTCGGCCTGGCCCTGCTCGGGCCAGCCGAACCAGGTGCGATCGAAGTGGCGCGCGTCAGCGGCGTGGTGCAGACGCACTTCCTGCAAGAAGACCAGGTCGGCGTCGAGCGCCTCGACGCCCAGGCCCAGGTTGTGGATCTCCAGGCGCTTCCTCGGGCCCACGCCGCGCACACCCTTGTGGATGTTGTAGGTCGCCACGCGCAGGCGGTCATGCAGGCCGGTATGCGGCGGCAGCAAGCTCGATTGCAGAGTTCTCATGCCAGGTCCAGGAAGCGCGGCAATTGCAACACGGCCTCGGCATTGCTCGGCGAGAAGCAGCGGTCGGCGGCCTCGCGCCAGGGCAGCCATGCGTGCTGCAGGTGCTCCCGCGGATTGAGTGTCACCGGCGTGCCGGCTGGAACGGTGAGGCCGAAGACGTGCTCGGTGTTGTGGGTGACCCCGGGGGCGTAACGATGGCGCCAGACCGGATAGATCTCGTAGATGTTGGCCAGGTGCCAGTCGCGCAGCACGTTGGGCGCAAGGCCAGCGCCGCCGATCAGGATGCCGGTCTCCTCGGCCACTTCACGCACGCAGGTGTCGCTCAGCGCCTCGCCCGGCGTGTCCTTGGAGCCGGTCACGCTCTGCCAGTAGCCGGGCTTGTCGGCGCGCTCGATCAGCAGCACGTCGAGCGCCGGTGTGTGGATCACCACCAGGACCGATTCAGGGATCTTGTGCACAGGCATCGGACGGCCGGGGCGCGGTAACAGCCCGCGCCCCGATTCTGCCCAATGCCGGCCGGCGTCCCTCAGACGGGCTGCGTATTGCGCAAGCGAATGTGCAGCTCGCGCAATTGCTTCTCGTCGACCGGCCCGGGCGCATTGGTCAGCAAGTCCTGCGCACGCTGCGTCTTCGGGAACGCAATCACGTCGCGCAAGGAGTCGGCGCCGGTCATCAGCATCACCAGGCGGTCCAGGCCGATCGCGATGCCACCGTGCGGCGGCGCTCCGTACTGCAGCGCGTCGAGCAGAAAACCGAACTTGGCCTGCGCCTCTTCGGCATTGATCTTCAGGGCGCGGAAGACCTTGCTCTGCACCTCCTCGCGGTGGATCCGCACCGAGCCGCCGCCGAGCTCGATGCCGTTCAGCACCACGTCGTAGGCCTTGGCGATGCAGGCCCCGGGGTTGGTCTCCAGCCAGTCCTCGTGTCCGTCCTTCGGCGCCGTGAACGGATGGTGCACGGCGACCCAGCGCCCGGCCTCGTCGTCACGCTCGAACATCGGGAAGTCGACCACCCACAGCGGCTCCCAGTCGCCGTGCGCCAGGCCCTTGGCCCGGCCGAACTCGCTGTGTCCGACCTTGACGCGCAACGCGCCGATGGCGTCGTTGACCACCTTGGCCTTGTCGGCGCCGAAGAAGATCAGGTCGCCGTTGCGCGCACCGGTGCGTTGCATGATTTCATGCAGCGCCTTGTCGTGCAGGTTCTTGACGATCGGGCTCTGCAGCCCTTCGCGGCCGGCCGAGACCTCGTTGACCTTGATCCACGCCAGGCCCTTGGCGCCGTAGATCTTGACGAACTCGGTGTAGCCATCGATCTCACCGCGACTCATCTCGGCCCCGCCGGGGATACGCAGGGCCACCACGCGGCCTTCCTTGCTCGTGGCAGGCGTCGAGAAGACCTTGAAGTCGACGTCGGCCATGACGTCGGTGAGTTCGGTCAAGACCAGCTTGACACGCAGGTCCGGCTTGTCGCTGCCGTACCGACGCATGGCCTCATCGTATGTCATGACCGGGAACGGCGGCAACTCGACGCCGATGGCATGCGCGAAGCTGCTGCGGATCATGCCTTCGAACATGGTCCGGATCTCTTCCTCGGTCAGGAACGAGGTCTCGACGTCGATCTGGGTGAACTCGGGCTGGCGGTCCGCACGCAGGTCCTCGTCGCGAAAGCACTTGGTGATCTGGTAGTAGCGGTCGAAGCCAGCCACCATCAGCAGCTGCTTGAACAGCTGTGGACTCTGCGGCAAGGCGAAGAACATGCCGTCGTGCACGCGACTGGGCACCAGGTAGTCACGCGCCCCTTCCGGCGTGCTCTTGGTCAGCATTGGCGTCTCGATGTCGATGAAGCCGTTGACGTCGAGGAACTTGCGCACCTCCATCGCCACGCGGTAGCGCAGCCGCATGTTGCGCTGCATCGCCGGGCGGCGCAGGTCGAGCACACGGTGGGTCAGGCGCACCGTCTCGGACAGGTTTTCGTCGTCGAGCTGGAACGGCGGCGTGACGCTGGGGTTCAGGACTTCCAGCTCGTGCGCAAGGATCTCGATCTTGCCGCTGACCAGGTTGGTGTTCTCGGTGCCACCAGGCCGGGCCCGCACCAGGCCCGTGATCTTCAGGCAGAACTCGTTGCGCACGCCCTCGGCAACCGCGAAGGTGGCTGCACGATCCGGATCGCAGACGATCTGGACCAGACCTTCGCGGTCGCGCAGGTCGATGAAGATCACGCCGCCGTGGTCGCGGCGACGGTGGGCCCAACCCATCAAGGTGACGGTCTGGCCCAGCAGCGCTTCGCTGACCAGGCCGCAGTAGGTAGTTCGCATGGATGGCTTTCGGATGCTTGGACTGAAGTTGCCGAGGCCGGCAACAGAGGAGGATTCAGGTCGGCGCGCAGGTCGAAACAAGGCCGAACGCTGGCCGCGCGTCCGGCCGCGTCAATTTCGCGCCACGATCTCCGGCAGGGCCGAGGCCGGCGGCGCCACCACTCCCATCGAGATGATGTACTTCAACGCTTCGTCGACACTCATGCGCAGTTCGATGACGTCGCCGCGCGGCACCATCAGGAAAAAGCCCGATGTCGGGTTTGGCGTCGTCGGCACGTAGAGGCTCAGGTAATCGGCATGCAGATGTTCGGCCGCCTCGCCGCCGGGCCTGCCAGTGACGAAGGCAATGGTCCAGGAGCCCGCGCGCGGGTACTGCACCAACACCGCTTCGCGGAAGGCATTGCCACTCGAGGAGAACAGCGTATCGGAGACCTGCTTGACCGAGCTGTAGATCGACTTGACGATCGGGATCCGATGCACCACGCGGCTGCCCTGGCGCAACCACCACTGGCCGACAAAGTTGGCAGCGAAGATGCCTGTCAGCAGCAAGGCGACCACCACCACCACGAGGCCGAGCCCCGGTACATGGCGCAACATCTCGAGGAAACCGTGCGCAGCCTCCGGCAGCAGCGCCTGGGTCCCGCTCAGGACCCAGCCGAACAGGCCATCGACGATCCCCAGGACCGTGGTGAGCAACCATATCGTGACTGCCAATGGCAACCACACCAGGAGTCCGGCAACGATGTATTTCCTCACAGCGCAGGCCCTCGGTCAGGCGGCATCGCCCGACGACGGACTCGGCGTTGCCGCCGGGGCCGGAGCAGCGGCCGGCGCGGCAGCCCCGCCCGAGGCCGGGCTGTCAGCCGCTGCTGGCGCTGCGGCGTTCCCTTCCGACGGCTTCTCGGCCTTGTCGGTGGCGGCCTTGGCTGTTTCCGGCTTGGCCGTTGCGGGCGCCGCCTGGGGATTGCGAAAGTCCGTGACGTACCAACCCGAACCCTTGAGCTGGAAACCTGCCGCGGTGACCTGCTTCTCGAAGCGCGGCTCGCCGCAGGCCGGGCAATCGGCCAGCGGCGGATCGGACAGCCTGCGCAGCACGTCCTTGGTGTGGCCGCAGGCGGCGCAGCGGTAGGCGTAGATCGGCATGGAAAGGATCGAGGGGACCGAGCCGCAAAACCTCGCGGCAAAGCCTGGAATTATAGGGAGGCGACGTGCGTGCTCCGATAATCCCGCCGCCGCCCGGCCCAAGGGGCCTTGTTCTGTCATCACTCTGGAGTTCCACTCATGAGGCCGTTCCCGTTCCGTGTCTCGACCTTCACATGCTGCCTGGCCACTGCCGCCGCGCTCGTTTTCGGCCCGAATGTGCGGGCCGAAGAGGAGAAGGTGCTCAATGTCTACAACTGGGCCGACTACATCGCGCCCGAGACGGTCAAGAACTTCGAGAAGGAAACCGGCATCAAGGTCCGCTATGACAACTTCGACAGCAACGAGGCGTTGCACGCCAAGCTGGTCGCCGGGCGTAGCGGCTACGACGTCGTCGTTCCCGGTTCGCACTTCGCCAAGATGCAGATCGAAGGCGGCCTGCTGGCCAAGCTCGACAAGAGCAAGTTGCCGAACCTGAAGAACCTGGACCCGGCGATCCAGTCGCAGTTGGCCAAGCTCGATCCCGGCAACGAGTACCTGGTGGACTGGCTGTGGGGCTACACCACGGTCGGCATCAATGCCGACAAGGTCAAGAAGGCACTCGGCGCCTTGCCGATGCCAGCCAATGCCTGGGACCTGGTCTTCAAGCCGGAGTACGCGTCCAAGCTCAAAGGCTGTGGCATCTCCTTCCTCGACACAGCCTCCGAGATCATGCCGATCGCCCTCAAGTACATCGGCAAGGACCCGCACAGCAAGGAAGCCGCCGACTACAAGGCCGCCGCCGCCATGCTCAATGCGGTGCGGCCTTACGTCACGCGCTTCGTGGGCGCAGGTTCTGACTACATCGATCAGATGGCGCGCGGGCAGATCTGCGCTGCGGTCGGCTGGTCGGGCGACATCTACATCGCCAAGGACCGCGCGGCCAAGGCCAAGCAGCCGCAGGCGCTCGAAGTGCTGCTGCCCAAGTCGGGCGGCCTGCTGTTCTTCGATGTGATGGCGATCCCGAAGGACGCCAAGCATCCAGAGAACGCCCACAAGTGGATCAACTACATCATGCGTCCCGAGGTCCACGCGTCGCTGACCAATACCGTCTTCTACGCCAATCCGAACAAGGAAGCGCGCAAGCTCGTCAAGCCCGAGCTGGCCAACGACAAGACGATATTCCCTGATGCCGCGGCGCTGGACGCGATGATCGTGCCGGGCGTCCCCGATCAGGCGACGCGCCGCCTGATGACGCGTACCTTCACCAGCTTCAAGGCCGGTCGCTAGACAGGCCCGAGTAGCCGGTCAGCGCCACCAGGGGCCGAAGCGCAGCAGCAGTTGCGCCACCAGCAAGCCGGCCACGAAGCCGATGCCGACCCATAGCGTCGCGCGCAGCAGGCGGTGCGTGCGACGTTGTTCATCGAGCAGGGCCTGCAAGGCCGCCGAGTCGTTGCGCGGCTGTAGGGCCGCATGCAGCAGGCGCGGCAGCTCGGGCAGCAGCTGCGCGTAGCGCGGCGCCTCGTCCTTCAGCCGTTCGACCAGCCCGGCCCAGCCGATCTGCTCGTTCATCCAGCGCTCGAGGAAGGGCTTCGCGGTGCTCCACAGGTCGAGTTCGGGGTCGAGCTCTCGCCCCAGGCCCTCGACATTGAGCAGGGTCTTCTGCAGCAGCACCAGTTGCGGCTGGATCTCGACATTGAAGCGACGCGAGGTCTGGAACAGGCGCAGCAAGACCTGGCCGAGCGAGATCTCCTTCAACGGGCGGTCGAACAGCGGCTCGCAGACGGTGCGGATGGCGCTTTCCAGCGCATCGATGCGGGTGGCTTGCGGCACCCAGCCGCTTTCGACATGCAGCACGGCGACGCGCTTGTAGTCGCGCCGGAAGAACGCCGTGAAGTTCTGCGCCAGGTAGTCGCGATCGTTGTCGGTGAGCGTGCCGACGATGCCGAAGTCCAGCGCGATGTAGCGGCCGAAGGTCGTCGGCGCAACGCTCACCTGGATGTTGCCGGGGTGCATGTCGGCGTGGAAGAAGCCGTCGCGAAAGACTTGCGTGAAGAAGATGGTCACGCCGTCTCTGGCCAGCTTCTTCAGGTCCACGCCCGCGGCGCGCAGGCGGTCGGTCTGGCTGATCGGCACACCGTGCATGCGCTGCATCACCATCACACTCGGCGTGCACAGGTCCCACACCATTTCCGGCACTTCGACCAGGGCCAGCCCGGCCATGTTGCGGCGCAGTTGGGCGGCATTGGCCGCCTCGCGCACGAGGTCGAGTTCGTCGTGCAGATATCCATCGAACTCGGCCACCACTTCGCGCGGCTTCAGGCGTTTGCCATCGACGCTGCTGCGTTCGACCCAGGCCGCCAGGCGTCGCAGCAAGGCCAAGTCCCCCTCAATGGCGGCCAGCATGCCCGGGCGTAGCACCTTGACCGCCACTTCTCGACCGCCTTTCAGGGTCGCGAAGTGCACCTGGGCAATCGAGGCGCTCGCCACCGGTTCCGCATCGAAGGATGCGAACAGCTCATCGATCCTTCGACCGAAGGCCCGCTCGACCAGGGCGATCGATTCGGCGCCCGGAAATGGCGGCACGCGGTCCTGCAGCTTGGCCAGCTCGTCCGCCACGTCCAGGGGCAGCAGGTCGCGACGGGTCGACAGGACCTGGCCGAACTTGACGAAGATCGGGCCCAGTCGCTCCAGCGCGCGCCGCAGGCGCACGCCGCGCGGCTCGTCGAAGCGGCGTCCGAACATCGCGACGCGTGCCAGCATGCGCAGCCAGCCCTGCCGCACGCCCGACAGGGCAATGTCGTCGACGCCGAAGCGCAGGAGCGTGAAGGCGATGAAGACCAGGCGTGCGAGTTGGGTCATGCCGTGGGCGCCGCGGGTGCCCAACGCCGCAGACCCGCCTTGATGGCAGCGCCGAAGCTCGCCAGCTGCCGGGCCGGCAGGGGGCCGATCACGCGCGCCAGATCGCCCTCGATATCCCAGCGCAGGTTGTCGGCCAGCCAGTGGATGTCGGCCGCGAACTGGGCTTCACCCTGCACACCGACCTGGGGCCGCTCGCCGGCGGCCAGACGCGCCATCAGCAGCGCCGGGTTGGAGGCCACGACCTGCAACTGCAAGTGCACCGGCATGTCCGTGGCGCTGCCTTGGCCGCACCACTCCAGCAGTCCTGCGGGACTGACCTCGAACTCCAGCGGCGGCGGGGCCGGAAGCAGCGAGGGCCAGTCGACCAGCTCGACGCGCAGACGCTTGCCGCTGTGCGGCACCAGGCGTTGCATGGCCACCGGCTCGGCCGACAGCAGATGGTTCACCAGGAGGGTCAGGCGTTGCAGAACCGCCGGCACGACAAGGGATGGGATCGAGTGCAACATGTGCACGGATTGTAGGCAGCACGCACGGGCCGGCAGCGCGGCCCCGCAGTGGACTGGGCGAGAATGGGCCGTCTCTGCCGCAGCCCGTCAGCCACCTGACAACCCACCCGTTTCAAGCATGCCGCGCATCCTGCTGACCGGCGCCACCGGCTACATCGGCTCGCACACCTGGCTCGCCCTGGTGGCCGCCGGTTATGACGTGGTCGGCGTCGACAATTTCAGTAACAGTTCACCGCTGGTGCTCGAACGCCTGCAGGCCCTGATGGGGCAAGCGCCACGCTTCGAACGCGCCGATGTTTGCGACCCGGGCGCGATGGCCGCCCTGATGCGGCGTCATCGCGTCGACGCCACGGTGCACTTCGCGGCCAGCAAATCGGTCGGTGAATCGACCGCCCTTCCACTGGCCTACTACGCCAACAACCTGGGCGGTCTGATCGCAGTCTGCGAGGCGATGCGCACGTGCGGCGCCCGGCGTTTCGTCTTCAGCAGCAGCGCCACGGTCTACGGCGAGCCCGAGCGGCTGCCGATTGCCGAGGACGCGCCCTTGGTCGCGACCAACCCGTATGGCCAGACCAAGCTGATGGCCGAGCAGATCCTGCGCGACCTCGGTGCGGCCGAACCAAGCTGGCAGACCGCCTGCCTGCGCTACTTCAACCCGGTGGGTGCGCACGACAGCGGCCGCATCGGCGAGGACCCACGCGGCGTACCCAGCAACCTGATGCCCTATGTGGCCCAGGTCGCCGTCGGCCGGCGCGATCGATTGCAGATCTTCGGCCACGACTACCCGACCCCCGACGGTACCGGCGTGCGCGACTACATCCACGTGATGGACCTGGCCGAGGGGCATGTGGCGGCGCTGAGGCGGTTGTTCGACGCGCCTGGATCGTTCACCGTCAACCTCGGTACCGGTCAGGGCCACAGCGTCCTCGAACTGGTGCGGGCCTATGAACAGGCCAGCGGCCGCTGTGTGCCCTTTGTGCTGGCAGCGCGCCGGCCGGGTGATGCGGCAGCCTGCTATGCCGACCCTGGGCGCGCCGCCGAACTGCTCGGCTGGCGTGCGCAGCGCGACTTGGCTTCGATGTGCGCCGACAGCTGGCGCTGGCAGGCCGCCAATCCGAGCGGTTTCGCCGCAGCGGCCTGACGCAGGGGCTTCATCCGCAGCGCGTCAGCGCCGCGTCCGATGATGCGCCTGCAAAGCGATCAACTCTTCCTGAACGGAAGGCGGAAAGCCACGCCGACCGCCGCGGTAGTCGTTGATCATGTGCTCCAGCACCTGGCCGGCGTACGCCACGTCGCCCCAGGCACTGGCAATCGCGTTGACCACACGTGGAAACTGTTCACACATCGCATGCGGACGCAGCGCAGGCGGCAGCCGGATGACCCAATCCATGGCCATTCCTGTGAGCGCACGATCCGTGGCCACCGGCTTGCGCCGCTGCTCTTCCCAGTAGCCGGGCTGCAGGTGCTTGGACTCGGCCACGCCGGGCGGCAGGTCGTCCAGCACATGCCGCGCGTCCTCAAAGTCGGTGAGTTCGAAGTCGATCGAATCGAGCGATCTCGGTTTCGGGGGTGGCGGGCTGGGCATGTTGGCGTCTCTGGGGTTCGCGGAGCCGCGGTGTCACAAATTGTGGCCCATAGCGGGCACTTCTTTCAATCCATCCGATCCAGGGAGTCCGGATCCGCGGCCCTGCCGAGGGGTCAGCAGCGCACTCCAACGTGAAGGGCCACCATCCCGCCCGAGAGGTTGTGCACGTCCACGTGCCCGAAGCCGGCGGTCTTCATCATCGCTTTCAGCGTCGCCTGGTCAGGATGCATCCGAATGGACTCGGCAAGGTAGCGGTAACTGTCGCCGTCGCCCGCCACCCACTGGCCCAGGCGCGGCAAGACGTTAAAGGAGTACCAGTCGTAGGCCTTGGCCAGGGGCGCGGCCACCTTGGAGAACTCCAACACCAACAAGCGACCGCCGTGACGCAGCACGCGCGCCATCTCGGCCAGGGCTTTGTCCTTGTGTGTCATGTTGCGCAGACCGAAGGCCACGCTGACCAGGTCGAACGAGGCATCGGGCAGGGGCAGGCACTCGGCGTCGCAGAGCAGGGTGGGCAGCAGCAGACCCTCGTCGATCATTCGATTCCGGCCCTGGCTCAGCATGGCTTCGTTGATGTCGGTGTGCAACACCAGCCCGCTGCGGCCGACCTGACGGGCGAACGCCCGCGCCAGGTCGCCGGTGCCGCCGGCCAGATCGAGCACCCGATCGCCATCGCGCAGGTTGGCCACGGCCACCGCGTAAGCCTTCCAGGCTCGGTGCAGACCGAGCGACATCAGGTCGTTCATCAGATCGTACTTCGGTGCGACCGCATCGAAGACGCCGCGCACGCGCTGGGCCTTGTCCGCCTGCGCGACTGACTCGAAGCCGAAATCCGTCTTCGCCTCGCTGCTCATGTCAGTGCGCATGGCCGCAACTGGCTGCGGCAGCGGGCACCATCGCGGCATCGCGCGACATGCCCGCAGCGGCGAGCCGCGCCTCGTAGTCGTGCCACAGCTTGGCCTGCTGCGATCCTAGAAAGTACAGGTAGTCCCAGGAAAAGATACCCGAGCTGTGACCATCGCTGAAGCTGGGCTGCACGGCGTAATGGCCGACCGACTCGAGGCCGTCGATGCCCACGTCGCGCTTGCCGGTCTGCAGCACTTCCTGCCCCGGGCCGTGCCCCTGCACCTCGGCCGACGGCGAGTACACGCGCATCAATTCGAACGGTATCCGGAAGCTCTCGCCATTGTCGAAACCGACCTCGAGCAGCTTCGATTGCTGATGCAGCGTAAGCGCCGTCGGGCGGGGTTTGTCGGCCATGTCCGAGTGTAGTCTGCAGTGCGCTGGGCGCCGAAGCGGGGACATAGTTCACGCACTTCGTCGCGCGCAAGCAGGTCGGCGCCCAGAGAATCTGCCTATCGCCTGCCGGCCCGATGCGGCAGCCCTGACCGGCGGTTTCAGCCGTCGTGGAGCAGATTGTTGAACTTGCTTCAGAACTCGTTGAGTGTCCTTGGCAGCATCGCGCCCTGCGCCTTGCTGTTGTGGCTCGCCGCCTCCGTGTACACGCAGGCGCGGGCCGACTCCGCCTTCTCGTCGCGCGCACTGCACGGCATGGCCCTGGGGCTGGCCGCTGCCGGTCTGTGGTGGCCCCTGCAACTCGCGAGCACCGGACACAGCGGGGCCATGGCGCTGGCGGGACAACTGGCGCTGCTGACGTTGTCGATCAGCCTGCCCGCATTGGCCGCCTGCGCTGCGACCAGCAGCGAATCCTGGCAAAGCGGTCGGCGGGTCGGCACCGCCGCGGCGGCACTGCTGCTGTCCGCCCTGGGTATTGCAGCAGTGTCCAGCGCTGCCGGGTCGACGACCGCGCTGCTGCGCTCTGCGATCGGGGCCGTCGCCCTAGCAGGCGCTCTCTTCATGCTGGCCTGGCCCGCTGCGATCGAGGCTCGCACCCTGCTGCGCCTGCGTGTCGCGGCGGCACTTGCTGCCGCAGCGGCCGTGGTGTTCGCCCCTGTGCCCCTGCGCGATGCGCCGAGCGCGTGGGCTCACCCCGCCTTGTGGCCAACCTTGGGCCTGGCCTTGTTCGGCGTAGGTCTGTTGGCCTTGCTGCGGCAACGCCTGCCGGTCGCGCGGGTCAGCCCGCGCTTGCCGGCGCAACCGCCCGAACCGCTGGAAGACGCGTTGACGCGGCTGCCGACGCGCACCCACTTCGAGAACCAGTTGGCAGCGGCCGTGGTGCGCTGCGACGCCAGCCACGGCAAGCTGGCCCTGTTGTTCATCGATCTTGACGGCTTCAAGCCCGTCAACGACACCTTCGGCCACAGCAGCGGCGACCGGGTGCTGCAAAGCGTGGGCAAACGCCTCAAGGCCTGCGCCGAGAGTGGTGACGTGATCGCTCGTGTCGGTGGCGATGAATTCCTGGTCTTGATCAACGACGCGGGGACCCAGGAAGAGGTCTCGCAGCGTGCGCGCAAGATCGTCGACGCGATCACGCAGCCTTTCGAGGTCGAGGATCGCCAAGTCGGCATCGGCTGTTCGATCGGCATCGCCTTCTATCCCGACAACGGCCAGCACGCCAAGCTGATCGCGCGCGCCGACGCCGCGATGTACGCCGCCAAGCGTGCCGGCGGCGCGGGCTTCTGCTTCTTCGTCCCGGCCATGGAAGACGATGCGCGCGAGCGCTTCGACCTGCTGCGCGACCTTCGCATGGCGCTCGAAAGCGACCAGCTCGAGCTCTACTACCAGCCGAAGATGGATGCCGCGACCGGCAAGGTCACCGCGGCCGAGGCCCTGCTGCGCTGGCAGCACCCGACACGCGGCATGGTGCCTCCCAGTGTGTTCATCCCGATCGCCGAACGCTTCGGCCTCATCCGCAGCATTGGTCAGTGGGTCATCGACGACGCCTGCCGGCAGGCCCGCGTCTGGCTCGACAAGGGCCTGCGCATGCGGGTGGCAATCAACCTGTCTGCCGTGCAGATGCGCCAGGAAGACATCGTCGCGCGCATCGAAGGCGCGCTGGCTCGGCACCGCGTCGACCCGTCGCTGCTGACCTGCGAAATCACCGAATCGGTGGCGATGGAGGACACCAAGGCCACCCAAGCGACCTTCCGCGAACTCGGCGCCGCAGGCATCCACCTGTCGATCGACGATTTCGGCACGGGCTACTCGAGCCTGTCATACCTGCGAAAATTGCCGGCCGAGGAACTGAAGATCGACCGCAGCTTCGTGATGGACGTCGAATACAGCGCCGACGCGAGAGCAGTGATCGACGCCGTGGTCAAGCTGGCCCACGCGCTGGGGCTCAAGGTGGTGGCCGAGGGAGTCGAAAACGAGCGCCAGCAGGAAATCATGGTCCAGCTTGGCTGCGACGAACTGCAGGGCTTCCTGTTCGCCAAGCCGATGACGGCACGCGCCCTCCTGCTGTGGGCCATGGACGATCGCCAGCACGAGGTCCAGAGCTTTGCCACCTCGCTCTTCGCCAGCACGCGCGGCCAGCTGACCGATTTCGAGCCGACCCGGGGTAACACGAGGGCCTTCGCCGACACGGCAAAGATCCCCCTCACTCCGCTACCCGACCGCGGCGCGCCCCAGGTGCACTGAAGACAGGCCCTAGACCAGTACGCGCTCGATCCCGCCGCTGTTGGCGCGTGCAACGTACTGCGGCAACCAGTCCTCACCGAGCAGCTTGCGCGCCATTTCAACGACGATGTAGTCGGCTTCGAGCAGACCGTTCTGCAGGTCCCCCTCATAGCGCTTGAGGCCCTGCAGGCAGCTCGGGCAGCTGGTCAGGATCTTGACGTTCTCGCCGGGCGACATCGAGGCCGCCGAGCGCAGTGCCGCCTCGCCCGCCCGCAACTCCTCTTCCTTGCGAAAGCGCACCTGGGTCGCAATGTCGGGTCGCGTGACGCCGAGCGTGCCGCTCTCGCCGCAGCAACGCTCGTTCTTCTGCACCTGGTCGCCGACCAAGGCCCGGACCGTTTTGATCGGCTCCTGCAGTTTCATCGGGCTGTGGCAGGGGTCGTGATAGAGGTAGGCCCCCTTGCCCTGCAGCACGATGCCCTTCTCCAGCAGGTACTCGTGGATATCAATGATGCGGCAGCCGGGAAAGATGTCCTCGAAGCGGTAGCCCTGCAATTGGTCGTAGCAGGTGCCGCAGGACACGACCACGGTCTTGATATCAAGGTAATTCAGAGTGTTGGCGACGCGGTGGAACAGCACCCGGTTGTCGGTGATGATCTTGTCGGCCTTGTCGAACTGGCCTGAGCCGCGCTGCGGATAGCCGCAACACAGGTAGCCGGGCGGCAACACGGTCTGCACGCCCGCGTGCCAGAGCATCGCCTGCGTCGCCAGGCCGACCTGGGAAAAGAGTCGCTCCGACCCGCAACCCGGAAAGTAGAACACCGCCTCGGTGTCGGCGGTCGTCGCCGCCGGGTCGCGGATGATCGGCACATAGGCCGCATCCTCGATGTCGAGCAAGGCCCGCGCCGTCTTCTTCGGCAGCCCGCCCGGCATCTTCTTGTTGATGAAGTGAATGACCTGTTCCTTGAGCGGCGCGCGGCCCACCGAGGCCGGCGGCGCGGCGGTCTGACGCCTGGCCGCCAGACGCAGCATCTGGTTGGCGAAGCGCTGGACCCTGAATCCGACGTCGACCATGGCGCCGCGCATCAGCTTGATGGTCTGCGGGTTGGTGGCGTTCAGGAACACCATCGCCAGCGCGTTGCCGGGCCGGAAGCTCTTGTGCCCCATCTTGCGCAGCAGGTTGCGCATGTTCATCGACACGTCGCCGAAATCGATCTTCACGGGGCACGGCGACTCGCACTTGTGGCACACCGTGCAGTGGTCGGCCACATCCTCGAACTCTTCCCAATGGCGGATCGCCACGCCGCGGCGCGTCTGCTCCTCGTACAGGAAGGCCTCGATCAGCAGCGAGGTGGCCAGGATCTTGTTGCGCGGGCTGTAGAGCAGGTTGGCGCGCGGCACGTG
>JAZKIW010000062.1:0-2119 GCA_040384625.1 Pseudomonadota bacterium
TCGGCGGTTTCTCCCGCGCCGCTTGCGCACAGCGCCTCGAACATCTCGACCGCCGATTTCCCGGGCGCCGCGGGAACGCCGCGTTCTCCACCCTCCAGGCCCCACAGCGCGGCGACTTCGGCGCGGTGGAGGGGGTCGGCGAGATCACGGTGCGCACTGAGCTGATTGGCCAGGCCGCCGACTTCGCGACCGCCCATCGCATTGGGTTGGCCCGTCAGCGAAAAGGGCCCGGCACCCGGCTTGCCGATCTGGCCGGTGGCCAGGTGTAGGTTGATCAGCGCGGCGTTCTTGTCGGTGCCGCTCGTGCTCTGGTTCAGGCCCTGGCAGTACAGGCTCAGCGTCGGCGTGCGACGCCCCGTGTCGCTCGTCACGTTCCCGCCGAACCAACGCGCGGCCTGCACCAGATCGTCTTCCTTCAATCCGCAGATCTGCGTCACGTGTTTCGGCGTGTACTCGCGCACCCTGTCGCGCAGGGCCTCAAAGCCGTTGGTGTGTGCGGCGATGAACGCCGTGTCGGCCAGGCCCTCCCAGAGCAGCAGGTGCAGCAGGCCATGGAACAAGGCCACGTCGGTGCCGGGGAGGAGCTGTAGGTGCAGGTCGGCGGCGACAGCGGTCTCGGTGCGCCGCGGGTCGGCGACGATCCACTTCTGTGCCGGGTTGGCACGCCGCGCGTCCTCGAGGCGGCGGAACAGGATCGGGTGCGCCCAGGCCATGTTCGAGCCGGCGATGAAGACCGTCTGCGCCAAGCCCAGGTCCTCGTAACAGTTCGGCGGTGCATCGCTGCCCAGCGTGGCCTTGTAGCCGGCCACGGCGCTGCTCATGCAAAGACGCGAATTGGTGTCGACGTTGTTGGTCCCGACGAGGCCCTTGCCGAGCTTGTTGAAGACGTAGTAGTCCTCGGTCAGCAGCTGACCCGAGAGGTAGAAGCCGACCGCGTTGGGGCCATGCTCGCGCACGATGTGGGCGAATCGGTCGGCCGCCAGGTCGAGCGCGTGATCCCAGGCGATCGGCACCGATGGGGCACCGCGCTGCGGCCGGAACTGCGGCTCCAGGAGGCGCACCTGCTGCGTGATGTGCGCCGCAGCGGTCAGGTGCAGGGTGCTGCCCTTGCTGCACAGGCGGCCGAAATTGGCCGGGTGATCGGGGTCACCGCGCACGCCGGTGATCTGCGCACCGTCGCTCTCGATGATGACCCCGCAGCCGACGCCGCAGTAGCAGCAGGTCGACTTGGTCTCTCTCACGCTGTCGCTACTTCCAGGGTCTGGGCACGCAGCTCCTCGGCATCGAGGAACACCTGGCCGCTCGCATCGAGCCTGACGGCGAAGCGTTGCGTGCAGCCGGCATCCGGCGCCTTGGCGCAGCCGTCTGCCAGACCGATGGTCCAGTTGTGCAGCGGGCAGGCGACGCTCTCGCCAAAAACGATCCCCTGTGACAGCGGGCCGCCCTTGTGCGGGCAGCGGTCGAGCAACGCGAAGACCTTGTCCTGGGCGTTGCGGAAGATTGCCACCGGATGGCCTTCGCTGCGGTTCACGCGGCGCGCGCCCAGCACCGGGATGTCGGTGACGAGACAGATCGGTTTCCAGTCGGCCATCAGAGGGCTCCCACCGGCTCGAACTGGCGCGTATCGACCCCCGCCTTGTCGAACTCGAACCAGGGGTCCGGTTCGCCGTCGAGGCTGAACTGCAGCCGCTCCCACAGCGCCTTGCGGCCGGCGTCGTCGTCGAGGATCTTCTTCTTGACCGTGTCCAGGCCGACACGCGAGACGTAGTGCACCGTGCGTTCGAGGTACCAGCCCTCCTCGCGGTAGAGCTGCAGGAAGGCGCCGCTGTACTCGAGCACCTCGGCCGGTGTCTTTAGTTTGACCAGGAACTGCGCCACTTCGGTCTTGATGCCTCCGTTGCCGGCGACATAGATCTCCCAGCCCGAGTCGACGCCGATCACGCCGACATCCTTGATCCCGGCCTCGGCGCAATTGCGCGGGCAGCCGCTCACCGCGAGCTTGACCTTGTGCGGCGCATACATGCGCCAGAGCGCGCGTTCGAGGTCCTTGCCCATCTGCGTGCTGTCCTGGGTGCCGAAGCGGCACCATTCGCTGCCGACGCAGGTCTTCACGGTGCGC
>JAZKIW010000063.1:0-3058 GCA_040384625.1 Pseudomonadota bacterium
GCATCGACGGCCTGGTGCACCTGTCCGACCTGTCCTGGCACGAGCCGGGCGAGGCTGCGGTGCGCAACTACAAGAAGGGCCAGGAAGTCGATGCCATCGTGCTGGCGGTGGACGTCGAACGCGAGCGCATCAGTCTGGGCATCAAGCAGCTGGATGGCGATCCGTTCGCCACCTACACCACGCTGAACGATCGCGGCGCCCTGGTCACCGGCAAGGTCAAGACGGTTGATGCGCGCGGCGCCGAGATCCAGCTGACCGACGACGTGACAGGCTATCTGCGCGCTTCGGAAATCAGCCGCGACCGCGTCGAGGACGCGCGCAACGTGCTGAAGGAAGGCGACGAGGTCGAGGCCATGATCATCAACGTCGATCGCAAGCTGCGTTCGATCCAGTTGTCGATCAAGGCCAAGGACAGCGCCGACCAGCAGGAAGCCATGCAGCGTCTGTCGCAGACCAGCGAGCGCGAGAACGCCGGCACGACCAGCCTGGGTGCGCTGCTGCGCGCCAAGATGGACAACAAGGACGGCGCCGCCTGATCGTCCGAGTCCCGGCATGACCCGCTCCGACCTCGTGGCTGCACTGGCTGAACGTTTCAGCCAGCTGACCAACCGCGACACCGAGTTCGCGGTCAAGACCATGCTCGATGCGATGTCCGACGCCCTGGCGCGCGGGCACCGCATCGAGATCCGGGGCTTCGGCAGTTTCTCGATCAATCGCCGGCCGCCGCGCGTGGGGCGCAACCCGCGCAGCGGCGAGCAGGTCACGATCCCCGAGAAGCTGGTGCCGCACTTCAAGCCCGGCAAGGCGCTGCGCGAAGGGGTCGACGCCAACGTGCCGGTGGCCGACGCGCCGCCGGGCCGCGGGGCCTGAGCTCGTCGACACACGCACCCCATGGGGTGCGTTTTTCATTGCACCGGCACCCGTAGAATCGGCAGCGCCGATGCGTGCGTTCGCCTGGCTCGTTCGAGCCTTCATCTTCTTTTCCCTGTTTGCCTTCGCGCTGAACAACCAGCAGGAGGTGGCCGTGCACTGGTTCTTCGGTTTCGAGTGGCACGCGCCGATGGTCATCGTCGTGCTGGCCGCCTTCGCGGCCGGCTGCGTGATCGGCGTGCTGGCCATGGTGCCGAGTTGGTGGCGCCAGCGCCGCGTGGCGCGGTTCGCTGCGCCGGAAAGCCCAGAGCTGACGAGCATCGCACCGTCGACCCAGATTCCGTCGGCCTTCGGCGCCGAGGCTGCCGTGCCGCCGCGCGAAGGTCTTTGATGGACTTCGACTGGCAGTGGCTGCTGCTCGGCCTTCCGGTCGCCTTCGCGCTCGGCTGGATCGGATCGCGCATCGATCTGCGCCAGTGGAAGCGGGAGCAGAAGAGTTCGCCCAAGGCCTACTACAAGGGCCTGAACCTCCTGCTCAACGAGCAGCAGGACAAGGCCATCGACGCCTTCATCGAGGCCGTGCAGGGCGATCCCGACACGACCGAACTGCACTTCGCGCTCGGCAACCTGTTTCGCCGCCGCGGCGAGGTCGAGCGTGCGGTGCGCGTGCACCAGCACCTGATGCAACGTGCCGACCTCTCGGCCGCCGAACGCGAACGCGCCCAGAACGCCCTGGCTCAGGACTACCTGAAAGCCGGCCTGTTTGACCGCGCTGAAGCGGCGTACCGCGCCCTGGAGGGTTCGCCCTTCGACACCGAAGCGCGCCTGGCGTTGCTGCAGCTGCACGAACGTTCGCGCGATTGGCGTGCGGCGGCCGACGATGCAGCCAAGCTGGAAAGCGCCGGCGCCGGATCGTTCGCCTCGCGCATCGCGCACCACTGGTGCGAACTGGCGCTGGAGGCCGAGGCCCGCGGCGACAACGCCGAGACGCAGGCAGCCCTTGCCCGTGCACGCGAGACGGCGCCGACGTCGCCGCGACCGTGGGTGCAATCCGGTGAATACATGGCGCGCGCCGGACAGCATGCCGAGGCCCTCGCCGCGTGGGCCGAACTCCACCAACGCCATCGCGGCGCGTTCAACCTGGTGGCTGAGGCCTACGCGAAGTGCGCGCAATCTGCCGGTCAAACGAGCGCAGCACTGACGATGCTGGAAGCCACGCATGCGCAACAGCAGTCGCTGGACTTGCTGAAGGCCATCGATCTCCTAGACAACAATGTCGAGCGCTCGCACCAACGCCACGCCAGCTACCTGGCGAACCAGCCCGGCTTGTCCGCTGCCGCGGCGGTGCTGCGTGATGCGCCGACACCGCAAGCGGGCGTGATCGCGGCCATCGAAAGCGCGGCCAAACCGCTGCAACGCTACCGCTGCGCTGCCTGCAGCTTTGAAGCACAACACTACTTCTGGCAATGTCCCGGTTGCCTGACCTGGGACAGCTATCCGCCCCAGCGCGTGGAGGACATGTGAGTTCCGACCCGGCACGCACCATCATCTGCATGAAGTGGGGCACCAAGTACGGCGCCGACTACGTCAATCGCCTCTACGGCATGGTGCGGCGCCACCTGCGCGGTGACTTCCTCTTTGTCTGCCTGACCGACCGCAGCGACGGCATCCGCGCCGAAGTGCAATGCCTGCCGATCCCCGACCTGGCCCTGCCCGAAGGCATTCCGGAACGCGGCTGGACGAAACTGACCACCTTCGAGGCGGACCTGCATGGCCTGCGGGGCACCGCTCTGTTCCTCGACCTCGACGTGGTTATCGTCGACGACATCACGCCGTTCTTCGAGCAAACCGGTGAATTCCTGATCATTCACGACTGGAAGCGGCCCTGGCGCATCACCGGCAACTCGTCGGTGTACCGCTTCGAGCTCGGGCGCCATGCGGATGTGCTAGCCGAGTTCCGCGCCACCCAGGCCGACGTGCGCCAACGCCTGCGCAACGAGCAGGCCTTTCTGTCGGAGGTGTTGCATCGCCAGGGCAAGCTGGCCTACTGGCCGACCGACTGGTGCGCGAGTTGGAAGTACCACTGCATCCCGCGCTTCCCCACCAATCTCTGGCGCACGCCCGGCGTGCCCAAGGGCGCGCGCATCCTCATCTTCCATGGCGTGATGAACCCACCCGACGCGATCGC
>JAZKIW010000064.1:0-1907 GCA_040384625.1 Pseudomonadota bacterium
GCGCACCGGGCGATGGCGGACATCGACGGCTGGGTCGAGTTGCGTGCACGCGGACGGGTGCTGATGGATACCCATTCCGCCTCACCCACCGCGGAGCGGCGCACGACACAGGTCAGCGAAGGTCTTGTCGACGCGCCGCGCGTGCAGCCACTTCAGGCGTCCGACAGGGGGGGCAATGGTGACGCAGCGATCATCCACCCTGTGCAGCGCAACGGCGAAACCGTGCTCAACATCGTCGTGACCCTGCGAGCCGCTGAAATGCAGCGCATCATCGACGCGCAGGCTCTGCCGGAGGGCTGGATCGGCACCGTGCTCGACAGCCGCGGTACCGTGGTGGCGCGACATCCGGGCGGCATCGCGTTCGTCGGGCGCAGTGCCACGGGCGACCTGAAGCAGCTCATGTCGACGAGCCGCGAGGCGTTCTTCAACTCCGTTTCGCTGGATGGCCTGCCGATGGTCGGCTACTTCCGCACTTCGGCACGCGATTGGACCTACGTCGCCGCGATGCCGCAGAGCCAGTTCGCCGGCTACATACCGCAGGCTGCGGTGCAAGTGGTCGTTGGCGCACTTCTGCTGCTGGCGCTGGCCGTGGGCGGGGCGTTCCTGGTGTCGCGCCGCATCGTCGCGACCGTCCAGTCGCTGCGCGACATCGCCGCGCGCATGCGGGCGGGCGAACCGGTGCCGCCGGGCCGCACCGGGATCGCCGAGTTCGACGATGTGGCGGCAGCGCTGACCCAGGCCGCAAACGCCCTGCAGGATCATGGCCACGAACTCGAGCGCCAGGTCGACGCTGCAGTCGAGCGAACGCGCCAGGCCGAGCAAAGGGCGTCCCAGAGCCAGCGTATCGAGGCCCTCGGGCGCCTCACCGGTGGCGTCGCGCACGACTTCAACAACCTGCTGGGTGTGATCAGCAACAGCGCCCACCTGATCCAGCGCCATGCAGACTCGCCCGACCTGAAGGCGCCGGTCGCGGCCACGCTGCGCGCCGTGGAGGCGGGCAGCCGCCTCACGCAACACCTGCTGCGCGTGGCCGGGCGCCGGCCCTTGTCGCCGGAGCGCGTGCATCTCGATCGGCACCTGCCGGAGCTTGAGGCGTTGCTGCACAGTGTGCTCGGGCGCCGCATCGAGGTTTCGGTGCGGGTGGCCGCTGGAACCTGGCCGGTCAACGTGGACACCAGTGAGCTGGAGCTCGCGCTCATCAATCTGGCCCTCAACGCACGCGACGCCATGCCCACGGGCGGCGAGTTGCAAGTGCAGGCCCGCAATGCCGAGGACGCCGAGACCGAGGGCGCGCCCGATGTGCCGGCACGGCATTGCGTGCTGATCGCCGTCACCGATACCGGCACCGGCATGCCGCCCGAGGTGGCGCAGCGCGCCTTCGAGCCCTTCTTCACCACCAAGGAAGTCGGCAAGGGCACCGGCCTGGGCCTGAGCCAGGTCCACGGCTTCTGCACGCAAGCCGGAGGCACGGCACGCGTGGACAGCACGCCTGGCCTGGGGACCACGGTGTCCCTGCTGCTGCCGGCCGCTCTCGACTTGGTGGTCGCAGGCGCACCCGAGCTGACGCCCGCTGCCGAGATCGACCTGGTCGGAACGCGCATCCTGGTTGTGGACGACAACCGCGAACTCAGCCGCGGCACGGCCGCACTGCTGCAGTCGCACGGGGTACGGGTCGAGCGGGCACAGAATGCCGCCGAAGCCCTGTTCCTGCTGGCGATCCAGCCCGACTTCGACATCATCCTCACCGACGTCATGATGCCCGGCGAGCTCGATGGCCTGGGCCTGGCACGCCGCCTGCGCAACGAACGCCCAGCCCTGCCGGTGGTCCTCGTCAGCGGCTACAAGGCCGATCTCACGCCCGGGGAATTCATCCTGCTCGCCAAGCCGGTGGCGCCGAACGAGCTGCT
>JAZKIW010000064.1:2007-3516 GCA_040384625.1 Pseudomonadota bacterium
TCGTGGCCCTCGCCGGGCACCTCGTCCGGGTCCGGCTCGGCAGGTGGCGTCGGCAGGTCGGGCTCGGGGTTGGGCTGGCGCGGGACCGGCCCGCTGGCAAGATGGGCGATCATCTGCAGTCTCCTTCGCGGCTCTTCAGCCGCCGACGCGCGGCCGGCGGATGATGCTGATCGCGCCATCGGGTTCCATGCGGGCCATCTTGACGTCGGCCAGCTTGTCGATGCCCTGCTCGCGCAGTGATGCCATCAGCTCCGGCACGGTGACGTACTCGCGGCGCAGGTTGCGTGCGACGATGCGGCCGCGCCGGACAAGCACCAGCGGCAGCGGTTCGGCAAAGCGACGCACTGCGTGAAAGCGGTAACTGGCCCAGTCGAGCAGCCAGTTCCAGCCCGCCAGTGTCGCCACCAGAACGAAGCCGTCGGCCACGGTCTCGTAGCCTCCGCTCATCGCATTCTGCGAAGCGTCGGCGATCAGGACCAAGAGAAGGATGTCGGCGATCCCTAGCGAGCCCGCGTCGCGCCGCAGCACGAACCGGAACAGCAGGAACAGGAACCAGTACACGACGCTGCCGCGCAGCACCAGTTCGAGTGGATCGACACTGAAGTGCACGAGAGCCCAGCACCGGTCGCCGACAAGACCATCTCAGCGCGACCGGCGTCCGATGAGCATGCCGACGGCCAGTGCGCCGGCCAAAGCCATTAGCGGGTTCTCGCGCACGGTCTGGCGCACGTTCTCGCAGACTTCGCCGCCGAGTTCGCGCGCCGAGGCCACGCTCTCCTGCAGGCGCTGTACCTGCGGCGCCGCGGTTTGCGCCAGGCGGTCGACTGTCTGGTGCGCGCCCTGGACGACACGCGCGAGAACGTCCGGGTCCGCGCTGCTTTCCCTTCGATCGCCGCTCAGGCCGCCAGGCTCGGCAGCAGGCGGGCTGGCGGGAAACGTATCTTCGTAAGAGTGCGACATGGCAGTCCTTGGGTAAACGTGGGTGGAGGATGGGCAAGTACGGCAAACGGGATGCCAGGCGGGGCGGCCCCACTAGATGGCGCCCACGCTACCCGTCACGGGCAGCACGATGCCGGTGATGTAGCCGGAGCACACCGGTGCCGCCAGGAAGACATAGGCCGGCGACAGTTCTTCAGGCTGTGCAGCGCGTTTCATGTCGGTGCTGCGGCCGAACGAGGCCACCTTGTCAGCCGGCGCGTCGGCTGGGTTCAAGGGCGTCCACACGGGGCCAGGTGCCACCGCATTGACCCGGATGCCACGCTCGATGAGGTTGCTGGCAAGCGATTTGGTCAGCGCGTGGATCGCGCCCTTGCTCGCCGCATAGTCGAGCAGCTTGTCGCTGCCCCTGAGGCCGGTGACCGAGCCGGTATTGATGATCGACGCCCCGGCCTTCATGTGCGGCAGCGCGGCGCGCGCCATGCGCACATAGCCCCCAACATTGGTGTCCAGCGTTTCCTGGAGTCGGTGGTCGTCGATGTCCTCGATCGAGTCGGCATGCTCCTGGAAGGC
>JAZKIW010000065.1:0-6039 GCA_040384625.1 Pseudomonadota bacterium
TCTGGCGGTGCTTGCCTTCAATTGGGTGTTTGTGCCCCCCCGCGGCACTTTGAGAATCGAAGTCCAGCAACACGCGTGGATGCTGGTCGCCACCTTGGTCGTGGGCTGGCTCGTCGCGACCCTCGTGGCGAAGCAGCGGTCGCTGGCAGAGGACGCGCAACGGGCGGCCACGCAAACCCTTCAACTGCGTCAGATGGGAGATGCGCTGCGTGACGCGGATGATCCCCTTTCACGTGCGCACGACCTGCAACGGGCCTTGGAGGCATTGAGCGCCGCGCCGGCGTCACTCCTGCTGTTGCGTGAGGCGCTGCCCAAGCAGGACGACGATGAGGCAGCTGTGCTGTTCGGAACGCCGGACGAGGATGAGCGGGCTGGACTCTGGCTGTGCACGCGACAGGCTGCACCGCTCGGGCCAGGCACAGGCCGCCATCAGGACCAGCCGGACTGGTTTCTGCCCTTGCGGGCGCGTGGCTCAGCCTATGGCGCTGCTCAGCTCGTAGCGCCGGAGGAGGACAGAGTCGACTCGACCGAACTGCGCGCCCACGCCCAGGCCATGTGCGACCAGATGGGCATGGCACTTGAGCGCACTCAGGACCGACGCGCTGCGACGCTTGCCCGCGAGCGCTATCAAACCCAACAAGTGCGCAATGCATTGTTGACGGCCATCGCTCACGACTATCGAACTCCGTTGGCCACGATTTTGAGCGCGGCGTCCTCTTTGCAGGCGCAGGAAGCTCGGTTGAGCGATGTGCAACGCCTGCGCTTGGCGGCAACCATCGTGGACGAGGCCGAACGCCTCAACAGCCTGACCGACAACACATTGCAGTTGGCGCGGCTGGATGCTCCAGGCGCCTCGCTGAAGCTGGATTGGCAGTCGGCAGAGGAGTTGGTCGGCAGTGCAGTGGCGCGAGCCCGGCGGCAGGACCCGCAACGTCGGATCCGCACGCGGCTGGACCCCGAGCTGCCCTTGGTGCGATGCGATGCAGTGCTCATGGTGCAGATGCTAGTCAATCTGCTTGACAACGCGCTCAAGCACGCACCACCCGACACGCCTGTTGAAATGCTTGTTCGTCGTGTTGGAGAGGAGTTGATGTTTGCCGTACGCGATCGAGGTCCCGGGGTGGTGCCCGAGTTGCGCGAACGCATCTTCGAGGTTTTTCAGCGCGGCACGAGTGAGTCGCCGGGTGCCGGGGTGGGGTTGGCTCTGGCGAAGGCGGTCGCACGGGTGCACCGAGGTCGACTCCTGCTGCGGCCTCGCCACCACGGTGGCTCAAGCTTCGAGTGCTTCCTTCCGATCGACGGTGCTCCTACCGAAACCCCATCGGCCGAGAGCAGCCGATGAGCGGAGATCTGTTGCTGGTCGAGGACGACCGCGAACTCCGGTCGACGCTGCGTCAGGCGCTGGAACTGGAGGGCTACAGGGTGCATGCTTGTGCGAGCCTTGCCGATGCGCGCGCATGGCTTGCCAATGCGGGCAGAAGGACCAAGCTGCACCTCGGCTTGCTCGACCTGGGCCTGCCCGACGGCGACGGCGAGGAGCTCTTGACCTTGCTGCGTCGCGATCACGACGCCCCAGTCATCGTCATCTCTGCGCGCAGCGGCGAGGACACCAAGATCCGATTGCTCGACACCGGGGTCGACGACTACCTGGTCAAGCCGTTCTCTATCGGTGAACTGCTGGCACGGCTGCGGGTCGCCCTTCGTCACCGCGGGCGCCGGGTGGCACCAGCGGTCACCCATTATCTTCACCAGGGACTGGAGGTCGACGTCTCTGCCCATCGTGTGCGGCTGGATGGTCGAGACGTCCATCTGACCCCCACCGAGTTCTATCTCTTGGCCCGTCTGGTCCGACAGGCCGGCCAGGTCGTCACCCACCGCCAGCTCTTGTCGGATGTCTGGGGACCGGAGTTCACGGAGCACACCCACTACTTGCGGCTTTACATGGCACAGCTGCGCGGCAAGCTCGAAGCCGACCCGGCCGAGCCCAAGCGCCTGATCACCGAGCCGGGCGTCGGCTATCGGCTGGCGGAAGGGGACTGATGTGAGCAACGGACCCATATGCGTTCCTGATGCGCAACCGGCGAAGCTGATGGCATGGACAGAACCAAGCCAGCTTTCCCTCACCCAAGCCGCGAGGCGCTGGGTGCTCTGACACTCGGTGCCATCGGTGTCGTTTACGGCGACATTGGCACCAGCCCGCTCTACACCGTCAAGGAGATCTTCGCGCCGGCCACAGGTGTGCCGCTCGACGCGCACCACCTGGTCGGCGCCATATCGGCGATCTTCTGGGCGTTGATGGTGGTGGTCACGCTGAAATACGTCGTGCTCGTGCTGCGCGCAGACAATCGAGGTGAGGGCGGTGCCCTGGCACTGGCAGCGCTGGCGGCTCAGGCAGTGCGTGAACGTCCCGCTCTGCGCTCTGCGGTCCTGCTGCTAGGAGTGGCCGGCGCCGCTCTGTTCTACGGGGACAGTGTGTTGACCCCTGCGATTTCGGTGCTCGGAGCGATGGAGGGGCTCGAGGTCATTGCTCCGAGCCTCAAGCCTTGGGTCGTGCCAGGCGCTGCCGCTGTACTGGTGCTTCTGTTTGCCTTCCAGCGATTCGGCACCGCCCGCGTGGGCGCGCTCTTCGGCCCGGTCATTGTGGTCTGGTTTGCCACACTCGCCTACACGGGCGTCGCGCAGATCATGCAGGAGCCGGCCATTCTGTCGGCGCTGAATCCGCTCTATGCGTGGCAGTTTCTCGTCGAGCGCGGCCCAGGAGTTCTGCTGGCCGTCGGTGCCATCGTGCTCGCCCTCACCGGAGCCGAGGCGCTGTATGCAGACATGGGTCACTTTGGACGCGCGCCTATCCGCTTGGCGTGGCTAGGGCTCGTCTTCCCCGCGTTGGCCCTGAACTATCTGGGCCAGGGAGCACTCCTCATGCGCGATCCGTCCGCACTCGAGAACCCCTTCTTTCGGCTCTTTCCCGCAGGCTGGCTTGTCGCCGCGCTCGTGCTCGCGACTTTGGCGGCCATCATCGCTTCGCAGGCCGTCATTTCGGGAGCCTACTCGGTGACTCGCCAAGCCATCCAGTTGGGCTTCTTGCCGCGCTTGACTGTTCGCTTCACCTCCGCGCGCGAGTCGGGCCAGATCTATCTGCCCGCAGTCAATGCGGTGCTTCTTGCGGGCGTGGTGGGAGCGGTGTTCGCCTTTGGGAGTTCGTCGGCATTGGCCGGGGCATACGGGATTTCAGTCACCCTGACCATGCTCATCACCACCGTGCTGACCTGGTTCGTCATTCGTCGCGGCTGGCGTCTTCCTGCGCCCCTCGCACGGGGCGCAACCGGCTTCTTCCTGGCAGTCGACCTGCTGTTGGTGGCCGGCTGCGCGTCCAAGCTCTTCGATGGCGGCTGGTTCACGCTCGCACTGGCTGCGGTACTGATGCTGTTGATGACAACCTGGGCGCGCGGACGATCCCGCCTGTTGGCGCTGATCCGCGAGGACGGCCTGGAACTCGAGGCGTTCGTGCGCAATCTCTCTGCGGACTTCCCGCCTCGCGCTGCCCGCACCGCGGTCTACGCAGTCGCCGACCCGACAACCGTGCCGCAGGCGCTGCTTCACAACATGAAGCACAACCAGGTCCTGCATGAACGCAATGTCGTACTCACCGTCGACTTTGGCGACACTCCGTGGGTTGACGACTCGGAACGCTTGAAGGTCGAAGACCTCGGGCACGGATTCTGGCGCGTGCGGGTTCGATTCGGTTTCATGGAGGCACCGGACGTTCCTCGGGCGCTGGAACTGGCCGCTGCCTACGGGATCGTGGCCCCGCGGTTTGAGACCAGCTACTTTCTCAGTCGAGAAACCGTTGTGCCTACCCAAGGCAACGGGGGCATGCGACGGTGGCGCGAGCAACTCTTCGCGGCGATGAGCAAAGGCTCATCAGGCGTCGCGGGGTTTTTCCGGCTACCAGACAACGCCGTGGTTGAGCTCGGAACAAGGGTGCAAATATAGCGCTTAGACACGCAGTGCCGTGCCTCCACATCGCGCGACATCAATAGCTCTGCCGTCCGACATCTCTGCTGACCCGTTTGGGTTTCGCAGCTGGGGCAGTGATCCAGCGCCCACTGTTGGATCCGAACGGCAGGCACCTAAGGTGACTCGCTAGCAGCTCGGCAGCACCGCTAGGCCCGATCAAGTCGCTCTGATCCCAAATTTCGAAATTTCGAACGCTTGACTTTCAACGCCCGTGCATAGTCCGGTGGGCATATGCCTCTCGATGCCCCTAACTTGCGAGGCCTGAGCGAGGCAACTCCCATTTAACCTTCACAAGACGACCATTCGATTGCGCGCGCCACTGGGGCGCCGAGATTCCTATGCTGGGCTCGGGCGGCTGACCCGAGGATTGCAATGATCACTTGGACCAGGTCACGTAGCGTGTTGTTCTCGCTCGTCTGCCTGCTTGTTGGATTCGATGCGGCGGCGGACGCCACCGATGCGATGTTCGATCGCAATCGCGTGATCGACGTTCGCATTTCGATCCCGACAGATGACTGGGACCGTCTGCGTGCGCAAGAGCGCACATTGGTCTCGTTGTTCCGCGGGCAGTGCCTTGCTCAACCCTTTCCCAACCCGTTCACCTGGTTCTCCGCCACGGTGACCATCGACGGACAGACGCGAGTCAATGCGGGCGTTCGAAAGAAGGGCTTCTTGGGCTCGCTCGATGCGATGAAACCGGCGCTAAAGATTGATCTCGACGAGTTCCAGGAGAACGCTGCAGTCCACGGGCTGAAGAAACTCACACTGAACAACGCCAAGCAGGATCCCGCTCTCGTTCGTCAATGCCTTGGGTACAAGCTTTTCAAGAAGGCTGGTCTGCCTGCGCCGCGCTGCAATTTCGCGCACGTGAGCGTCAACGACAAAGACCTGGGCGTCTATGTGAATGTCGAGGAGATCCGCAAGCCCATGCTGGCCCGCCACTTCCCGAGCAATCAGGGCAACCTGTATGAGGGGACCGTCAGTGACTTCCACCCCGTGCTCGTCAACACCTTCGAAGCCCAGACGAACGAGCAGACGAACGACCGCAGCGACTTGCAGCGGGTGATCGCCGCACTCGGCGCCGACGACGCGAACCTGCCCGCGGTGCTCGGCAGCGTGGTTGACATGGAGCGCTTTCGAACGTTCTGGGCGATGGAAGGGCTGCTGGGGTTCTGGGATGGCTACAGCAGCAATCGCAACAACTTCTACCTCTACGCAGAGCCGCTGAGCGGCAAGTTCCACTTCATCCCATGGGGGACAGATGGGATCCTCTCGGAGGGAAGTCCGATCGCTGCGCTGAATCCGGCGGCCAACAGTTCGATGTTTGCCTACTCCGCACTGACCAGGCGGCTCGTTGATCAACCGGGCGCCATGGCGGCGTACGCGCAGCGCAGTTATGCGCTCCTGGCGTCGGTATGGAATGAGGGCGATATCCATGCCGAGATCAACCACATGCAGACCTTGCTCACTCCACACGCCGGTGATCTGTCGGCTGCGCTAGCACCTGTGCGTGCTTTCGTCGATGGTCGACGTAGCCGGGTGATGCAAGACGTCTCAGGCCCTGCGCCGGCCTTCCCGCCGTTGTCCATCCTCGACTATTGCCTGGCGCCCAGCGGCTCAATTTCAGCTGGCTTCGTCGCCACGTGGGGTACTCACGGCACGACCGGCCCTTTCACTTCAGGCGCCGCGGCAGCAAGCGCCACATTCAACGGCCTCTCGAAGATCACAACACTTGGCGGAGCCGACGCCGGCCTGTCTCGCTCCGATCCCAACCCGCATCGCGCCCATTTGAACCTGTACCTGCAATTCACAGATGGTAAGAAGGCCGCGATCCAAAACGTGGCGGATGCAGCTCGGTTCTTTACAGGAGCGCGTCTGCCTGTGAACGGTCAGGACGTCAACGGATCGATCACATTTCTCGACGGGGTCACCCCGGGAGGCCTGCTTGACGAAGGCACTTTGCATCTCAACGTCGCATCCACACTGTCAGGCGGGCGCCTGTGTGGGAAGTTGGAGGCGAAG
>JAZKIW010000066.1:0-16948 GCA_040384625.1 Pseudomonadota bacterium
GTGGTGGTCGACGGTGCGCACCGAGCGGTGCAGGCGCTCGGCGATTTCGGCGTTGCGCAGACCGTCGCACAGCAGCGCGAGCACCTGCTGCTCGCGCGCGGTCAGACCGAAGGCGTTGTCGCGCGTGGCCGTGCGCGGGCCGCGCACCTTCGGCGGCAGATCGCGCTCGCCGGCGTGGGCCAGTAGTTGACGCAGCGCCTCTGCGGCCGGCCGCGCACCCATGCGCTCGAAGCGTGCCAGCGCGTCGCGCTGCGCGTCACGATCTCCTTGCGCCAGCGCGCGCGCCTCTTCGTAGGGGCACGCCAGTTCGCGCCAGGCCGCCGCGGCGCCGCGCCAGTCGCCAGTCAGCTGGCAGGCGTAGGGCCGTGCCACCTCCGCGGGGTCAGCGGCCAGTGTGTCGTCACATGCCGTGCGGCGCCACCACGCCAGCTCACCAACGAACCAGGGATGGCGGTAACGCGCGGCGAGGTCGTAGGACGCACGCGCCTCCTCGCGGCAGCGGACGGCGTCGCCCTCGAGCCAGGCCGCCTCGGCGCGCGCGGCGCGCACGGGCGCGATGCGTTGCAGGTGGCCCGAACCGAGCGCCAGGCGCAGCGCCTCGTCGAGCGCGCTCCAGACCCCGGCGTCACCGCGGCGCGCGCGCAGCCGTCCGAGCGCGAGCTGGGCCATGTTCTGCGAGATCGCGCTCTCGCGGCCGTGCTGCAGCACCGCGTACGCCAGATCGCCGGCTTCGCTCCAGCGGCCCAGGTGCACCCAGCACACGGCGAGCCAGCTTTGCAGGTAGGCGGGCTCGCGCTCGTGCTCGATCGCATAGGCGATGCCCTGTATCAAGTAGGCCTGGGCGCGTTCGAAACGGTGCACCTCACCCGAGGCCGAGCCGAGGTTGCTGTCGGCATTGAGGAACATCGCGTCGTTGCCGGCCGCACGCGCGATCTCGCGGCTGCGTTCGAGCAGGGCGCAGCCGGCCTCGTAATCGAGGTGGATGGTGGCCGAGCCGATGGAGTTGTAGGCCGACGCGACGACCACCGGATCGTCGAAGCGTTCGCCGAGCTCGATTGCGCGACGGCCCCAGCGGATCGCCTCCTCGTTGTCGCGCGCCACCATGCGCAGGAAGGCCTGGACGCGGCAGGCTGCCGCGAGCGGGCGCCCCGGCGCCAGCGGCTCGAGCAGGTCGAGCGCGTGGCGTGCCGCCGCCTCCGCATCGGCATTGCGCCCGACCTGGACCAGCAACCCGGCCGCGGCGCACAGGTTCAGCGCCTGTCCGGCCACATCGCCGAGCGCGCGCCGCAGTGCCAACGCGCGCTCGCGGGCGGCGATGCCATCGTGGTAGCGGCCCACCGACCCGCAGGCGGCCGCCAGCTCTTCCAGCAGGTCCGCGCGCTCTGCGTCGGGCCACAGTTCGGCGAAGCGCGCCGCCCGGGCGAACTGGGCGTGCGCCTCGCGGTGAGCACCGACGGCCGCGGCCTGGCGCGCGGCGGGCGCCGCGAACGCGCGCACTGCCGGTCCGTCCTGCGCCGCCTCGGCGTGGTGGGCCAGGCGTGCGAGGTCGACTCCCGGCAGCGCACGCAGCCATTGCAGCGCCCGGCCGTGCAGGGCCTGCCGCCGCGGCGCCGACAGCGCACCCAGGACGGCCTGGCGCGCCAGTTCATGGCGGAACTCGAGGCCGGCCGGCGGCGCCTCGCGCAACACGCCGGCTGCCAGACAAGCGTCGAGGGCGGTAGCGGTGGAGGCCGCGTCGCCGCAGGGCGCGTCGTCGACCAGTGCGGCCACCAGCGCCGGCTCGATGCGCGGACCGACCACCGCTGCCGCCTCGAGCGCTGCCCGCGCCGGTGCGGGCAGGTGCGCCGCGCGCGCGAGCACCGCGTCCTGCACCGTCGGTGGCACGCGCGCCGGGTCGCCGAGCGCGAGCAGTTCGGTGGCATAGAAGGGATTGCCACCGCTGGCACGGTGCACCGCGTCGGCGTCGAGCGCGCGCGCGCCGGCCAGCTCGCGCACCGCCTGCGCCGACAGCGGCGCCAGCACCAGGCGCGTCGCGCCCGGCAGTGCGCCGAGCACGCGTCGCAGCGGGTGTGCACGCCCGATCTCGTCGTCGCGGTAACTTGCCAGGAGCAGGGTGCGGGTGCGCTCGACGCGCCGTCCCAGGTAGGCCAGGAGGTCGAGCGTGGCCTCGTCGGCCCAGTGCACGTCCTCCAGGACCAGACAACGCGGCACCTGGCCGAGGGCGTCGAGCACGGCCACGAAGACCTCGATGCGCCCGGCGTCGCGCGCCAGCGCCGCGGCCACGCCGCCTCCCAGGGCGGCGGCGATGTCGTGCAGCGCGCCCAGCGGGCGCGGCGTGAAGAGCGGGTCGCAGGCGCCCCACAGCGGCGGCTCGGGCGCCTGCGCCGCGAAGGCGCGCAGTAGCGTGGTTTTGCCGATGCCGGCCTCGCCAGCGACCAGCGCCAGTCGCCCCGACTGCGCGGCGGCTGCGCGCAACACCCCGAGCGTCTCGAGGGCCTGCCCGCGCTCCAGCAGCATGGCGCGCCCGCGCCTAGCGCACGCGCAGGCCCGGCACCGCGCCCGGCCAGGGTTCGAGCACATAGAGGCCCGGGTGCGCCTTCTCGTCGGCATGGCTGGCGGCCAGCACCATGCCCTCGCTGATGCCGAACTTCATCTTGCGCGGGGCAAGGTTGGCCACCAAGACCGTCATCTTGCCGATCAGGTCTTCGGGTTTGTAGGCCGACTTGATGCCGGAGAAGACATTGCGCATGCGGCCCTCGCCGGCGTCCAGCGTCAGGCGCAGCAGCTTGTCGCTGCCCTCGACGAGCGCAGCCTCGACGATGCGTGCCAGGCGCAGGTCGACCTTGGCAAAGTCGTCGATGCCGATCTGCGGCGCCAAGGCCTCGCCACCAGGCACCACCTCCACTGTCCCCGTCGCGGGCGCTTCCAAGAGTGCGTCGACCTGCTTGGGGTCGACACGCTGCATCAGGTGCTGGTAGCTGCCGATCGCGTGTGCACCCAGCGAACGCGTTGCATCGTGCCAGTCGAGTGGCGTCACGTTCAGGAAGGCCTCGACCTGGCGGGCCAGCGCCGGCAGCACCGGTTTGAGGTAGACCGTCAGCACGCGGAAGGCTTCGATGCACACGCTGCACACGTCGTGCAATGCGGCGTCCATGCCGGCCTGCCTGGCCAGTTCCCAGGGCTTGTGGCGGTCGACGTACTCGTTGACGCGGTCGGCGAGCAGCATCACTTCGCGCAAGGCCTTGCCGAATTCGCGCTCCTCGTAGTGCGTGCGAATGGCATCGCTGCTGCCGCGCAATCCATCGAGCAGGGACCGGCCCTCGACGCCGAGGTCGGCCGAGAGCCGGCCGTCGAAGCGCTTGGTCAGGAAGCCTGCGGCGCGGCTGGCGATGTTGATGTATTTGCCGACCAGGTCGCTGTTGATGCGGGCGACGAAATCCTCGGGATTGAATTCGATGTCCTCGACCTTCGCATTCAACTTGGCCGCGATGTAGTAGCGCAGCCACTCGGCGTTCAACCCGACCTCGAGGTAGCGTAGCGGCGACAGGCCCGTGCCGCGGCTCTTGCTCATCTTGTCGCCGCCCAGCGTGATGAAGCCATGCACGAAGATCTTGTCGGGCGTCTTGCGGCCGCTGAAGTGCAGCATCGCGGGCCAGAACAGCGTATGGAAGTAGGAGATGTCCTTGCCGATGAAGTGGATCTGCTCGACCGCCGGGTCGGACATGAAGGCGTCGACATCCTTGCCGAGCTTGCCGAAGTGGTTCTTCAGCGAGGCCAGGTAGCCCACCGGCGCGTCGAGCCAGACGTAGAAGTACTTGTCCTCGGTGTCGGGAATGCGGATGCCGAAGTAGGGCGCGTCGCGGCTGATATCCCAGTCGGCCAGACTCACGTGCCCCGCGTCGTCGGTGGCGAACCACTCGCGGATCTTGTTCAGCACTTCGGGCTGCAGGCGGCCGGGTGTCGAGGTCCACTGCTGCAGGAACTCGATGCAGCGCGCCGAGCTGAGCTGGAAGAAGTAGTGCGCGCTCGACTTCAGCACCGGCGCCGCACCCGACAGTGCCGAGTACGGATTCTTCAGGTCGGTCGGTGCGTAGACCGCACCACAGACGTCGCAGTTGTCGCCGTACTGGTCTTTCGCGCCGCAGTTCGGGCATTCGCCCTTGATGTAGCGGTCGGCCAGGAACATCGACTTCACCGGGTCGAAGAACTGCTCGATCGTGCGTTCGGCGATCAGCCCCTGCTTGCGCAATGCACGGTAGATTTCCTGCGCCAGCGCGTGGTTTTCCGGGCCGTCGGTCGAATGCCAGTTGTCGAAGCCGATGTGGAAGCCATCGAGGTACTGCCGACGCCCGGCGGCGATCTCCGCGACGAAGGCCTGCGGCGTCTGGCCGGCCTTCTCGGCCGCGATCATGATCGCCGCGCCATGCGCGTCGTCGGCACAGACGAAGTGCACCTCGTGCCCCTGCATGCGCTGGAAGCGCACCCACACGTCGGCCTGGATGTACTCCATCATGTGGCCGATGTGGAACGGCGCGTTGGCGTAGGGCAGGGCGGTGGTGACGAAGAGCTTGCGCGGCATGGGGGCTGGGGTTGTCCCGGAGGAAGGGAGCGGGCATCGATTGTAGGAGTGACGTCCCCTTATCATCGAGGCTGCCCATGGCGTCCATCCTGATCATCGAAGACGACGAGAGCATTGCCGAGTTGCTGCGCTTCATGTGCGAGCGCGAAGGCCATGCCGTCGAATCGCTGATCGACGGTGCTGCCGCGCGCCAGCACATCCTGACTTCAGCGCCGCCGGCCCTGGTCCTGCTCGATGCGATGCTGCCCTATCGCGACGGCCTGTCCTTGTTGGCCGACATGCGCGCCCTCGAACCCTGGAAGGAAGTGCCGGTGATCATGCTGACCGCCAAGTCGCTCGAGCGCGACATCGTCCGTGCACTGGAGAGCGGCGCCAACGACTATGTGCTCAAACCGTTCCAGCCCCAGGAGCTGATGGCGCGGGTGCGCCGTCTGCTCGCGGCAGGGGCAGCGCGGTGAACCGGCGCGCCGGGAGCCACCACGGTCGCTGCGCCATTGTTGGAGTCTGGCTCGCACTCGGCGCCCTGGCGGTGCCGGCCGCCGCGCAGCCCGCCTGGCAGGTCGAGGCCGGCGCGGGCATCGACCACCTGTCCAGCGGCGCTCCCAACTGGAACCAGTTCGACCTCGCGTTGCGCCACCGTCTGGGGCCGCAGAGCCAGGTCGAACTGAGCCTGCGCCGCACCCGTCGCTCCGGCCTCACCGACGAGGAACTGGGGGCAGCGGTCGGCCTGCCGCTGGGGACTGACTGGAGTGCCTCGCTCGCCGCCGCCTTCAGCCCGAGCCATCGGGTGCTGGCGCGTGCCGGCGGCCGTGTCGAGTTGGCGCGCCGCCTGGGTGACGGCTGGGTCGCCAGCGGGATCTTTGGCCGCCGTGTCTACGAGGTCGGGGGCAACAGCTCCGTGGGCGTCGGTGTCGAGCGCTATGTCGATGTCTGGCGCTTCGCGGCCCAGCTCGGCCAGACGCGGCTGGATGGCGGTGGCGGCACGGCTGCCAGTGCGCGCCTGCAGGTCGACCGCTCCTTTGCGGCCGAGCGAGGCCGCGTCGGCCTGATTCTGGCGCACGGCCGCGAACTCGAGGGTGTGCCGGGCACCCCCACCAGTGCCGCGGATGTGATCGACCAGCGCGTCGCTACCCTGGCCCTGGTCGGCATTTGGCCGTTGGCGCCGGCCTGGGCGCTCAGCTGGGAAGCCAGCCACGTGCGCTACGACGATCTGCGCCGCCGCAGCGGCGCGCTCGCCAGCGCCGCGTACCAGCGCAGCGGGGTACGCCTCGGTGTTCGGCACGATTTCTGATCCGGCCTTGCGCCTGGCTGCGGGCGTCGGCCTGACGGCCGTCGGACTGACCCTGGCGATGGCTGCGCTGGTAGTCCTGATGCGTGTGCGCGCGCTGCGCGGCGTGCGACGGCATCAGCAGGTCAAGGCGCGCTGGCGGCCGGTCCTGGTGCGGGCGGCGGCGGGTGCCGAAGACGATGCGCCGCGCCTGCAGCGGGGCGAGTTGATGCCTCTGCTGCTGCTGTGGAACCAGATGCAGGAGAGCCTGCGCGGTGAGGCGCACGACCGGCTCAACGAACTCGGCGACCGCATCGGCCTGTACACGCTGGCGCGCCAGCTCGAGCGTAGTCGCAAGCTGGCATCGCGGGTCCTCGGCCATGCCACGCTCGGTCATTTCGCACACGCTGGCGACTGGCAGCGCCTGGACGGGGGCATGAACGAGCTGGACACGCCGGCCAGCCTGTCCGCGGCGCGGGCGATGCTGCGCATCGATGCCCATGCCGCAGCGCCCCAGGTGCTGGAGCGCTATCTGGCGCACAGCGACTGGCCCGCGCCGCGCGTGGGCACTCTGCTGCGCGAATCGCCGCACGATGCCATCGGCGACAGCTTCGTCCGCCGCCTGGTCGATGGCAGCCTGTACGAGCGCCTGCGCCTGCTCCCCCTCTTGCGCTTTGCCGAGGTACCCAACATCGACGGCGTGCTCGACCGCCTGGTCCACACCAGCGACGAACCGCAGGTCCTGTCGATCGCGCTGCGCCAGTTGCACGGGCCGGCGGCCCTGGCCGATGTGCGCAAGCTTGCCGGGCATGCCGATCCGCTGGTACGTTCGGCGGCGGCGCAGGCTCTGGGGCGCATCGGCACCGGCGAGGACCAGAACCTGCTGCTCGGCCTGATGGCCGACGCGAACTGGTGGGTGCGCTACCGGGCCGCCCAGTCGCTGGTGGGCATGCCCGGCGTGGTGGCCGACGACATGGTTCAGCTGCGCCGCATCATCAGCGACCCGTTCGCGCGTGACATGCTCGATCAGGTGCTGAGCGAGCGCGGCCTGGTCGCGCAGGGGCTGGGCGGGTGATCAGCGCGCCGTTCTGGCTCGAGTGGCTGACCTGGCTGTTCCTGGCCTACTTCGTCGGCCTGAACCTGGTCTACCTGATGCTCAGCCTGGTGGCGCTGCATGCGGCGGCGCGCGACACCGCGGTGCGCACCCTGTCGACGCTGCCGGCCTACACCGCCGGCCTGGAGCCCGGCATCACGATCTGCGTGCCGGCCTACAACGAACAGGCGACGATCGCCGAGTCGGTACGCTCGCTGCTGCAGATCGACTACCCCGACTTCGAGATCGTGGTCGTCAACGACGGCTCCAAGGACGACACCGTCGAGGTGTTGAAGCGCGAGTTCGGTCTGCAACCCTTCCAGCTGGCCTACCGCCGCACGCTGAAAGTACAGAACATCCGCGGCTTCTACCGCAGCCCGCGCCACCCCAACCTGCTGGTGGTCGACAAGGAGAACGGCGGGCGCTCGGATGCCGTCAACGCGGCGATCAATGCCGCGCGCCATGGCCTGGTGTGTGCCGTCGATGCCGACTCGATGCTCGAACGCGACAGCCTGAAGCGCGTCGTGCGACCCTTCATCGAAGATCCGCTGACCATCGCCAGCGGCGGCACGGTGCGCATTTCGAATGGTTGCCAGTTCTACCGCGGCCACATGCAGCGCATCGACGTCGCGCAAGGCTGGCTGGCACGCATCCAGGTGCTGGAATACCTGCGCGGATTTCACAACGGGCGCATCGGCTGGGCGCCGCTGAACGCGTTGCTGATCATCTCGGGCGCGTTCGGCGTCTTCCGGCGCACCAGCGTGGTCGAGAGCGGGGGCTTCTCCACCAGCACCATCGGCGAAGACATGGAGATGACGATGCGCCTGCACCGCTTCCACCGCCTCGCCGGGCGCGCCTACCGCATCGCCTTCGTTCCCGATGCGGTGTGCTGGACCGAGGCGCCGGAGTCGCTCAAGGTCCTGCGCAGCCAGCGCATGCGTTGGCAGCGCGGGTTGCTGGAAAGCCTGTGGACGCATCGCCAGCTGTTCTTCCACCCCAAGGCGGGCGCGGTCGGTTGGCTGGCCTGCCCTTCAATGCTCCTGATAGAAGGCCTGGGGCCGGTGATCGAACTGCTGGGCTATGTCGTGATGGCGGCGATGCTGATCTTAGGCCTGACGTCCTGGGCCTCGTTCGGGGCTTTCCTGCTGCTGGCCTTCGGCACCGGCATGATGCTGTCGGCCAGCGCCCTGCTGCTCGAAGAGGTGGCTTTTCGCACCTACCCACGGCCGCGCCACCTGGGCGTGCTGCTGATGGCGATGGTGGTCGAGAACCTGGGATACCGCCAGCTCACGGTCTGGTGGCGCACCGTCGGCGTGTTCAAGTGGCTGACCGGGCAGCAGCAGCGCTGGGGCGACATGCAGAGGCGTGGGGTCGGCGGCGGCGACGGCACAGCGCCCACACCCTAGGCGCAGGCGGTGGCCGCGCCCCCCCGTTCTTGGCTGGCGACGCGCTTCACGGTCGCTTTCGGGCTGCTCGCCCTGGCCATGCTTTCCCTGGTGGTCCTGGCATGGCAGTCGTACACCGACCTGCTCGAGGCGCAGCAGTTCCGCACCCGCAGTGACGAGGTCGTGGCCACGCTGCAGCAGCTGGCGGCCGAAGTCCAGCCCGACGCGCAGCGCGCGCTGTGCGCGGCCACCGGCGGCCCGCCGCTGGCGGCGTCGGACACCGCCGCGGCGCGCTGGCCGGCGACGATGTCGCGCCTGCAGTCCCTGCTGGCGGAGGAGGCGGGCCAGGCCCTGCGCGCGCAGCTGCTGCGCAGGGAGATGCTGCAGTGGGAGCAGCTTTACGGTGCGCCGTTGCGGCAGGCCTGCGCCGACGGCCTGCGCCTGGGTGCGGCCGAAGTCCAGTCACGGGCCAGGGTTGCCCTGCCGGTGCGCACCCGCATCGTCGAGGGCCTGGCCCAGATGCAGCAGGCGGCGCTGGCGCAGCGCCACGAGCGCGACACCCGTCTGACCGAGCGCGTCGACGACAGCCGGCGCTCGCTGGCCCTGCTGTCGGTGGCGGCGGTGGTGCTCGGCGCGATCGCGGTGGTGGTGGTGCGCAGTTTCACGCTGCGCGTGGCCGAGGGCAATCGCAAGCTGTTCGGCGAAGCCCAGCGCCGCGCCCTGGTGCAGGACCGCCTGACCCTCTCGCAGCGGCGCATGCGCGTGCTGCTGGACCACATCCCGGATGCCGTGATCGCCTTCGATGCCCGGGGCCGAGTGCAGTGGATCAACCCGATCGGCGAGACCATGTTCGGGGCGCCGCGCCGTGTCCTGCTCGGGCGCCCGATGGCCTTGCTGATGCCAGGTCTGAACGATGAGCTGCAATGGCCGAACACCGAACCGCAGGCGCTGGAAGGCGACCTCGACGCCGGTGACAGCGACATGCCGCTGCCCTGGACCGCGCGCCACATGCAGGTCGAGGGCCTGCGCCTGCGCGGCGAAGGGGCCGCCGCCGAGCGATTTCCGGTCGATGTCTCACTGGTCCAGACACGTGCCGAGGGCCACCGCGTCGGCGTGTGCGTGGCGCGCGACCTGAGCGAAGCGCAGCGCGTCGAGCGCATGAAGCACGAATTCGTGTCGATGGTCAGCCACGAGTTGCGCACGCCGCTGACCAGCATCCACGGCTCGCTGGCGCTGCTGTCCGAGAGCGGCGGCGCACTCGAGCCGACCCTGCAGCGCCTGATCAAGCTGGCCCACGACAACAGCGAGCGCCTGGTGGCCCTGGTCAACGACATCCTCGACTTCGAGAAGCTGCGCGCCGGTCAGATGCGCATCGAAGCGGTCGCGCTCGACCTGCGAGAGGCCGCCCTGGTGGCGGCCAACACCTGCGAGGGCGTGGCCCAGCGCCGCGCTGTGCGCATCGTGGTGGAACATGGCGATGCGCCCCTGACCCTGTTCACCGACCCGCTGCGCTTGAACCAGGTGCTGGTCAACCTGCTCTCCAATGCCATCAAGTTCTCCCCGCTCGGCGGCGAGGTGCTGCTGGCGGTCGATCGCGTCGACGACCTGGCGCGCGCCACGGTCACCGACCAGGGCCCGGGCGTGCCGACGTCCTTCGTTGAGCACCTCTTCGAGCCCTTCGCCCAGGCCGCCAACCTGGACACGCGCAAGCAGGGTGGCACCGGCCTGGGCCTGGCGATCAGCCGTGCGCTGATCGAACGCATGGAGGGCCGCATCGGGCTCGAGCCACCGCAGCCGGGGCGCGGCGCGGTGTTCTGGATCCTGTTGCCGCTGCACTCCCCGGCAGCCGCCGTCTCGAGCGGGGGCTAGACTTGCCGCTTTGCGACCACTTATGCAGTCCGCTACATGGCTTTGAGCGAATCCACGGTCACCGACGCCCTTAAGGCGGTCCTCGACCCCAATACCGGCCGCGACTTCGTCTCGACCAAGCTGGTGAAGAACCTGAAGATCGAAGGCGGCGACGTCGCCTTCGACATCGAGCTCGGCTACCCGGCGAAGAGCCAGATGCCGCTGCTGAGGAAGGCGCTGATTGCCGCCGTGCGCACCCTGCCTGGCGTCGAGAACGTCAGCGTCAACCTGAGCTGGAAGGTCGTGGCGCACGCGGTTCAGCGCGGCGTGCAACTGATGCCCAAGGTGAAGAACATCGTCGCCGTGGCCTCGGGCAAGGGTGGCGTGGGCAAGAGCACGACGGCGGTCAACCTGGCGCTGGCGCTGGCCGCCGAAGGTGCCGCGGTCGGCATCCTGGACGCCGACATCTATGGGCCCAGCCAGCCGATGATGATGGGCATCGAGGGCCGACCCGAAAGCGCCGACGGTCAGACCATGGAGCCGATGCAGAACTACGGCGTGCAGGTGATGTCGATCGGCTTCCTGGTCGATGCCGACAACCCGATGATCTGGCGCGGGCCGATGGTCACCCAGGCGCTGGAGCAGCTGCTGCGCCAGACCAACTGGGACGACCTGGACTACCTGATCGTCGACATGCCGCCGGGCACCGGCGACATCCAGCTCACGCTGTCGCAGAAGGTGCCGCTGACCGGCGCGATCATCGTCACCACGCCGCAGGACATCGCGCTGCTGGACGCCAAGAAGGGCCTGAAGATGTTCGAGAAGGTCGGCGTGCCGATCCTGGGCGTCGTCGAGAACATGGCCGTGCACGTGTGCCCGCAGTGCGGCCATGTCGAGCACATCTTCGGTGCTGACGGTGGCCGGAAGATGGCTGAGCAATACGGCGTCGACTACCTCGGTGCGCTGCCGCTGAACCTGTCGATCCGCGAGCAGGCCGACGCCGGCCGGCCGAGCGTGGTCAGCGACCCGGATGGCGAGATCGCCACGATCTACAAGACCGTGGCGCGCCAGGTGGCGGTGAAGATCGCGGCTAAGGCCAAGGACTTCAGCTCGAAGTTCCCGACCATCTCGATCTCGAAGACCACGTAGTCGAAGCGCCATGGACAGGCCAACGATCCGGGTGGCCGTGCTAATTGAGCGCGAACAGGCGCCCAACCAGTGGGAGGCCTGGCGTCATCGGATCATCGATGTGGTGCCCGACGAAGGCGGCTTCGGCGACGCGCCGCGCTTGCTGCGCGACGACGGCAAGGTCGCGCAGTTCCTGCACCCTGGCCTGCCGGTCACGCTGTTCATCGACGAAGCCGAGGGCTACCACCTCAACCTGCGCACCGCGGCCCCGGTGTGGTTCGTGATGTGGCGCATTGCCGAGGACGACCCGTCCCGGGCCTGGCCTGAACTGGTCACTCTGTCGTACAACGAGGCGGCGCGCCTGCTCGATGCGCAAGAGCGGGTCGACAACGTGCCGCTGCCGCTGCCCCTGATCGAATGGCTCGACGAGTTCACCCAGCACCACTACAAGCCCGAACCCAAGCAGCGCAAGCGGCCGGCATCGTTCCAGCGGCCGGAGGATCGACGGTGACGGATGCGAACGACGCGCCGGACGGCTTCCTCGCCCGCTGGTCGCGGCGCAAGGTGCAGGTCAAGCAGGGTGGGGCGCCCGTCGAGCTGGTGCCGGTGCCGCTGCCGGTGCCGAGCACTGCGCCCGAATCCGCGCCGCCGGCTCCGCAGGCGGTTGCGGCCGCGCCCGACGAGCGGCCAGCGCTGCCGACGCTGGACGACGTGGCCCAGCTCGGCCCCGCCTCCGACTATGGCCGCTTCGTCGCGCCGGACGTGACGCCCGAGGTCCGGAATGCCGCACTGAAGAAGCTCTTCACCGATCCGCAGTTCAACGTCATGGACGGGCTGGACACCTACATCGACGACTACGGCAAACCCGACCCGATCCCGGCGTCCATGCTGCGCCAGATGGTGCAGGCGCGAGCCCTCGGTCTGTTCGAGGATGAAGAAGATGAGACTGGGCCGGCCAAGGCCGCCGGGGCGATCCCCGATGGTGCAGTGCCCTCGGCCGATGCACAGTCGCCGACTGAACCTATGCCTCCGATTGCCAATGATCAAGACCCTGCTGTGCGATTGCAACCGCTCGATGCCGCTGGACCGCCCGGCGATCCAGGCGGCGCTGGCGAAGACGCCGGGCGCGAGCGCTGACGGCATCGAGGCGCCGCACACCCTGCTGTGCCGGCGCGAAGCCGGCGCTTTCCAGCGCGCTGCGAAGTCGGGCGACGACCTGCTGGTGGCCTGCACCCAGGAGTCGCGCCTCTTCCTCGAACTGAACGAACAGACCGAGGGCGCGGCCAGACTGGAGGAGCGGCCGATCCGCTTCGTGAATGTGCGCGAGACCGGTGGCTGGTCGAAGGATGCCAAGGGCGCCACGGCCAAGCTCGCCGCCTTGATCGCCGCGGCGCAACTGCCGCCGCCCGAGCCGGTGCCCACCGTCAGTTACCGCAGCGGCGGGCGCTGCTTGGTCATCGGTGCGGCCGCCGCCGCAGAGCGCGCAGCGACCCTGCTCGGCAACGAACTCGACGTCAGCCTGCTGATCGGCGATGGCGGTGCATTGATGCAGAGCCACGAGCGCGCAGTGCACAGCGGCCGGCTGACGCAACTCAGCGGCTGGCTAGGCGCCTTCGAGGCCAGCTGGGCCAGCGACAACCCGATCGACCTCGACTTGTGCACGCGCTGCAATGCCTGCATCGCCGTCTGCCCCGAAGGTGCGATCGACTTCAGCTACCGCATCGACCTCACGCGCTGCAAGAGCCACCGCGCCTGCGTCGTCGCTTGCGACGCGGCCGGGGCGATCGACTTCGAGCGCCCCTCACACACCACGACCGAGCGCTTCGACCTGGTGCTCGACCTGCGCGCCGACCCGGCCTTCGCGATGCACCAGCCGCCGCAGGGCTACTTCCACGTCGGCGCCGATCCGGTCAAGCTGTTCGAGGCGGTGCTGCAGCTGCGTGAGCGCATCGGCGAGTTCGACAAGCCCAAGTTCTTCCACTACAAGTCCAAGCTGTGCGCGCACAGCCGCAACGAACAGATCGGCTGCACGGCCTGCATCGACGTCTGCTCGACCCAGGCCATCCGCAGCGATGCCACGCTCAAGGGCAAGCCCGGAGGGCGGGTGCGCGGGGCTTCGAAGGTCACGCCGGCGGCGCCGCTGCCAGGCGGACAGGGTGGGGGCATCGTCGTCGAGCCATACCTCTGCGTCGGCTGCGGCGCCTGTACCACGGTCTGCCCGAGCGGGGCTTTGGCCTATGCGACGCCGAACACCGTCGACCACGGCAAGCGCCTGCGCAGCCTGCTCTCGGCCTACCGTCATGCCGGCGGCAGGGATGCCGCATTGCTGCTGCACAGCGAAGGCGTTGGTGCGAAGCTGATCGGCGAACTCGGCCGCGCCGCGCGCGTCGATAAGGCCATTCGCGGGCTGCCGGCGCGGGTGCTGCCGCAGGCCCTGTGGCACACGGCCAGCACCGGCATCGATGTGTGGCTGGCGGCGATCGCGCTCGGTGCGAGCCAAGTCTGGGTGCTGCTGACGACTGAGGAGGCGCCGGAATACCACCGCGCGCTGGCCGAGCAGATGGCCGTCGCGCAGGCGATCCTCAGCGGTCTGGGCTACCGCGGCGAGCACCTGCGACTGATCGACGCCCGACCTTCATCGAACCCGGCGCAGGACCTCGCCGCGCTCGATCGGGCGCTGCAAGCGCCTGCAGCGCAGGGTGTCGCGACGCCGGCGCTGCTGGCCCTGCAGGCCGACAAACGCGCCAGCCTGGACATCGTGCTGGACCATCTGCTGGCCCAAGCGCCGCGCGTCGTCGACGAGATCGTTCTGCCCGCGGCCGGTTCGCCCTTCGGCAGCCTGCTCGTCGACACCGACAAGTGCACGCTGTGCCTGTCCTGCGTCGGCGCCTGTCCGGAAGCAGCATTGGCCGACAACCCCGACCGACCGCAGCTGCGCTTCATCGAGAAGAATTGCGTGCAGTGCGGGCTGTGCGAGAGCACCTGCCCCGAGGGCGCGATCGCGCTGGCCCCGCGCCTGTGGCTGGCCGATGCGGGCAAGGCACGCAAGGCGGCGCGCGTGCTGCACGAGGTCGAGCCTTTCTGTTGCGTGCGCTGCGGCAAGCCCTTCGGCACGCTGAAGGCCATCGAAAGCATGATCGCCAAGGTCGGCAGCCACCCGGCCTTCCAGGGTGCCGGTGCTGCACGCCTGCAGATGTGCGGTGACTGCCGCGTGATCGATATCCACACCAATCCCAACGAGCTGAAGATCACCGACCTATGAGCCAGCCGCTTGTGTTCGCCGCGGCCGATGACAGCGACGAGCTGGCGCGCGCCGAGCTGTACGGCCTGCTCGCGCGGCTGTGGTTGGCGCCGCCCGACGCCGAGCTGTTGACGCAGTTCCGGGTCGCCGTGACCGAAGCGCCGCAGCCGGGCGGGCACCTGGAAGCGCCTTGGCAGGCGCTGGTGGCGGCGATGCGCGCGACGACGCCCGAAGCCGCTGCGGCCGAGTACGACGCGCTCTTCGGCGGCGTCGGCAAGCCTGAAGTCTTTCTCTACGGCTCCTACTACATGGCGGGGTTCCTGCACGAGAGGCCACTCGCCCTGCTGCGCGAGGACCTCGCCCTGCTCGGGCTGGTGCGCGACGAGACACGCGGCGAGACCGAAGATCACATCGCCAGCGTCTTCGAAGTCATGCGCTACTTGATCGCTGGCGATGACGTTGCGGTGGCCAATCTCGAACAGCAGCGACGCTTCTTTCGTGCCCATGTCCAGCCCTGGATCGAACAGATGCTCGGCGCCGTGATGGCACAGCCGCGTGCAGCGCTGTGGCGCGACGTCGCCGAACTGACGCGCGCCTTCGTCGAGGTTGAAACCCAGGGATTCGACATGCTCGAATGAAGCGGCCTGCTGCGGGCCTGCGCTCGGTGCAGGGCTCAGGGCTGGCCATGCCGGTGCGTGCCGCCGGGGTCGGCGCGCCGATAGTGCTCGCGCAGCACGTCGCGGCCGAAGTCGCCTTCGAAGTCGCGCCACACCGAGTGGACGTGATTGCCGCCCGAGTTGTCAAACTCGATCAGGAAGGTTGTTCCCTGGATGCGGAAGTAGTGCGGTTCACGAGGCTGCAGCGATCCAGCCCAGCCGATGCGAATCGACTCGAGCCGCGCCGCGCGCACGCGTGCTAGGCGCGCCTGCGCCAATTCCGGTTGCAGGTGGTCGGCGAAGGCGCCGACCAGCTTTAGCGCCAGGGCCTGCTGCGCCGCGTCCATCTCGCCGAAGGCCAGACCCACGGCGTCGAGCGGCCGCGCCCGCGGCGCGTTTCGGCTGACGATGTCGCCGTAAGGGCGGGTGTCGAAGACGGCATGGCGGCGCTGGGCTGGGCTCAGGCTGGCCAGCCACTGGCGCGCCAGGTCCTCCTCGCTACCGAGCAGCCGAAATCCCGCGGGCGGAGCGCCGCCACCTACGTCGCGCGGCACCACGGCCGGGTTGGCGCCGAAGAACTGCGGCAGCGTCGCAACGATGCGGTCACCTTCGAGGCTGAAGTGCAGCGACAGGTGGTGCCCCTCGATGCGCCAGCCCCAGCCGGTCGCGCCGGGCTGGCCGTAGATCGCCACGGAATAGTTCTCGGGGTCGCGCGTCGGGCCGAAGGACTCGAGCTCGCGCAGCGCGATTTCCAGAGCCATCAGCGCCCGCACCTTCTCCAGGCCCTGCTCGTTGAGGGCCGAGCGCAGCAATGCAGTGCTTGCGTCACGCTGGGCGGCCGACATCGCCTTCCAGGGCAGGCCATCTCGGCTGCGCGGCGTGTAGTGCCAGTCGCTGCGCGCCGCGTCGCTGAACGGCCGCAGCAGCAGCGCGCGTTGCGTCGGCGCGCTCGCCTCGACCAGGCGCGCCGCGGCTGCTGCAGCGCCAGACGGTGATTGGGACCGGGCCGAGGACATGGTGACGAAGGCGACTGCGAAGATGCTGAAGGCGCGCCGCGTGCTCATGGCACGCTCAGGCGGCCGATCACGACGAGCGGGGCCCCTGCCGAGGCGGCGGCCCGCACCAGGACCGACTCGCCGGTGGCCAGCGCGACGCCGTTGCCGAGGATGTGCCCAATGGTCACGCCATGCGAGACCAGCACGGCCAGTTCGCCGGCCGGCATGGTGCGAACGAACTGCCGCACCTCGTCGGCCTGGCGCTCGGCGCCGCTGCGGTCCTCGAAGATGTTGGCCAGGGCCGTCCAGTCTTCGCTGCGGCCGAAGGCGACGCGCGCCGTGTCGCGCGTGCGGCACCAGGGCGAGTTGCGCACGACGCTGGCGGCCAGCCGATGCGCCGCAAACCAGCGCCCGATGCGTTGCGCATGCGTGATGCCGCGGTCATCGAGGTTGCGCTGGGTTGCGCACTGATCCAGGCGCCAGCCTGGCGGGTCGCCGACGCCCGCGGTGGTCTGGGCGTGGCGCATCAACAGGGCGGCGCCGGCGCGCAGTTCGCGCAGCAAGGCCGCGTCGTCCCCGAAGGCGGGCAGGGCGATGCCGCCGGCAAGGCCGAGGGCGACGCGGCGGCGGGTGAAGGCGGCGGGCACGGTGCACAGGTTACGCGCAATGCCTGCGGGTCCTTACGAGCCTCTGTCCAAACCTGGGTCGAACAACGGCTGGGCACCACGACTTCGACCGACTTGTCAAGGTCGCGGA
>JAZKIW010000067.1:0-74494 GCA_040384625.1 Pseudomonadota bacterium
CCATCACCGTGTCAGCGCGCGCACCGGTAGTGCATGGCGACCGCGCCGCTGCGAAACGGCTTCGCCGAGATCAACTCGAGTCGTCGCGTGCTGGGCAGCCCCCCCGCGTACAGGGTCGGGCCGTGGCCGGCGATCCTGGGATGGACGAGCATCTTGTACTCGTCGATCAGATCCAGCCGGTCCAGCTCGGTCGCGAGCTTGCCACTACCGAGGAGCACGCCGTTGGGGGTCGCATCCTTGAGCTTCTGCACGCCCGTGCGCAGGTTGCCGGCGATGTGGTGGCTGTTGGCCCAGGGGAAGTCTTTTCGCGTCGAGGACACCACGTACTTCGGCTTGGCCTCCAGCTTGACCGCCCACTCGCGCATCGCCGGCGGCGCCTCAACGTCGCCGCGGGCGACCGCTGGCCAGTGGCTCTCCATCATCTCGTAGGTAACGCGGCCCCACAGCATCGCCCCGCCCTCGTCCATGAGGCGAGTGAAGAAGGCGTGTGTCTCGTCATCGGCGACTCCTTCCTGGTGGTCCACGCAACCGTCCAGGGTGACGTTGATACTGAAAGTCAAGAGTCCCATGGTGTCCTCCGTTCGCGAGCTACGCGACGAGCCGCTCGCCTTCTGGCCGCAAGGGCAGAAGTCCAATTGGCGCGCTTGACGTCATCCGGCGGAGGGTCACGCCAGGGTCTTCCGATAGAAGACGCGGTCATAGCCTGCCTCGTTCTTGCGGTCGTACTCGACATAGCCGATTCTTGGGTAGAAGACTTGGTTCTCAGTCATCTTGGAGTTCGTGCACAGGTAGACAGATGCAAAGCCCCGTCGAAGTGCCTCTCGCTCAGCGAACTCAAGCAGCGCCCGACCGACACCGGTTCCTCGAGCCCTTGGACTCGTGGCCACCGTATCGACGTAGAACCCATCTGCCGTTTCGTACTGCACGAGCACGCCTTCAATTTGCGAGCGCTGTTCGACTACCCATACACGACCTTCTTCGATCAGAGTCGGATAGTTCAGGAGCATGGGTGCGGGAGCCTTGCCAATTCGCTCGATGTACGGCTCGAACGCTGCCACCACGCAGGCAAGAGCGCCAGTTGCATCGCCTCTGGTCGCAAGACGAACAATCGGCTCGAAGAGTGTGGGGATCCTGGGCATGCAGTCTCAACGTTTCACATGACCTGCTTGGCCCGGCTTGTCGGGAGACGTCAGCTCGATGAAAGGTTTAGCGTCGCGCTGGTATGCATAGATTTGCCAGACCCCCATGCCTGGCCTCTCGTACTCCTTGATGAAGGTCATACCGATTTTTCGCAGTGCGTTTGCCGAGCCCGAATTGGCAGGTCTGACCTGTGCGAGCAACCTCGGCTTGTCCGTGGTTCGAAAGCCGTACTCAAGTTGGCCGTAACCGATTTCTGTTGCGTACCCTTTTCCCCAGGCTGCGCTTTTAAGCACGAACCCGAGTTCCAAGTCTTCTTCGCCAAGTGCATGGAATGGCTTCAAGCCGGCGTATCCAACGACGGCGTCACCGCTGCGTTCCACCAATACGCCGATCTTTCGTCCCGTTCCCTGATGGTCAAACGCTTCGTCGAAGAGTGCTTGAGCGTCCTTTCGTCCGAATGGTTTTCCAGCTAGATGCAGCATCACCTGCTCATCCGAGAAAACATTCGAGAAGAGTGGCTCAAAGTCTTGAGGCAACGCGCTGCGCAGCACAAGGCGATTCGTCACGATGATGGGGGTTGGCATTCCATGAGGCCTAACGTCCGAATTCATCGGCCGCCGGAGGGCTCCGTGGAATGAGTTGAGTCGCCTGCGGTTGCGGGACGAACAACCGGTTCGACCAGGAGCCCGGGGGTGTCCGCCATGCCGTCTAACGCTCGTCCGGCAGGGGCAAGATACGGGGCGTCATGGCGCGCTTCGTGACGCAGAAACATGCACCACAGGGTTCCGCTACCGAGGCTGCCTTGCCCCGCTACCGAGAAACCAGCGCGCTCGTAGAACTGGACATTAGACGGGTTCGCCGTTTCGAGATAGACGCCGCTAGACAGTGGGTCGGATGCCGACAGATCGCAGAACGACCTGAGCAGTTGCGTTCCGATGCCTCGGCCGCGCATCGCCGGATCCGTGCCGATCACTCCGAGATAGAAGTGCGGCACGGGCGGCTTGCATCTCTGGGCGATCGCATCGTAGATCGCCACTCGATCGTTGAAGCCGGGAACGGCCATCTCAAGGCGCGCCCACTCTTCCTCGAGGTCGCCAGGCCACGGTGGCGGTGCTGCGATGTTGCCCATCGCTGCCCCGTGAATGCTGGTGGCACCGCGCGCTACGAGCACCGGCATTCCGAGCGCGACGCGCGCCCGCGCCAGCAAGGAGAGGAACCGCGTTAGACGCTCTGGGTAGTTCGGACCGGCTTGAAGCAGGAAGCCTGTGATCGGATCTGCCGCAAAGGCCGCAGCCAGGCAGACCACCGTTTGCTCAAGGTCGGAAGGGGCAGCAGCAGTGATTTGCATGGCACCTCAGTGTTGGTGCTAAGCGGTGGGCGGCGACGGGCGAAGCGCGCCGGGCGCCGTCCACCTGAGCAGAGGATTGGCCGGTATGTTGCCTCACTCCTCCGACAGAAGGGGCAGACCAAGAGCGGCAAGGCACAACAAGTGGAGACACAAGCGGGCGAACTACCGAGCCAGCGATGCCTTCCGCCAAGCAGGCCGCCACCGTGCCTAGATCCACCCGTCCTTTGACGTCCAAGCATGCACCTGGCGGACCACCCCATCCTCCTCCTCGGCCATCACACGCAGCTCGAGCGGCGGGTCGCTGAGCTTGGCCAGTGCCACCGCGGCGCTCATTGCCGGCAGCGGATTGCCGGCCACGTAGCACATCGAACGCCAGCGGGCGCCGTCGCGGCCGGTGATGCGGCGCTGGATCGAGAAGCCCTTGATGTGCTGGGCGTCGTCGAGCACATCACCATCCCGCGCGTCATGGCTCGGAGCGTTAACGCGCCGCATGGGGTGGTCCTTGAAGATCGGGCAAGAGCACGTCTACCGAGAGTTCGAGCACGTCCAGGCCCCGCTCCAGATCGAGCGATGAGTCGAGCCAGGGAAAGCGCTCATGCGTCGGCTCGGCGCGCCCGGCCAGATGAGTCTGACCCGGCAGCGCCGCGACGATCTCTCGGGCCTGAAGCTTCAACGTGCGCATATGTGTCTATCTGTTACGCAACCTTTGGGCCACGCAGCAGAATCAACAACTTAGCGCATCTGACCCACTGGGTTGTAAGAGGTTCCGACACCCTTCTCGAGGGCCCGGGGCCTCAGGCCATGCAGGTGCGGTTCTTGCCGCTGCGCTTGGCCTCGTACAGCGCCTCGTCGGCGCGCTCGATCGCCGCGTCCAGGGCCTCGCCCTGCCGCCAGCCGGTGACGCCGGCGGAGAAGGTGACGAAAACTTCGCGGCCCTCGTGCATGAAGAGCGCGGCGGTCAGGTCGCGCTGGAGGCGGTTCAAGGTCTGCTGAGCCGCTGGCATGTCGGTCGCAGGCAGCAGGAGCACGAACTCCTCGCCGCCGAAGCGCGCCACGTGGTCGATCGGACGCAGCGCGGCGCGCACCCGCGCCGCCAGTGACTTCAGGGCCTCGTCGCCAGCAGCATGGCCGAGCGAATCGTTGAGCTTCTTGAAGTTGTCGACGTCGATCAGGGCCACCGCCAGTGGCGCGCCATCGCGGCCATGGCGCGCGCTCTCGGTCTCGAAGGCTTGAGCCAGGCCACGTCGATTGGCCACCTGGGTCAGGGCATCGACCGACACCTCTTCGGACAGGCGGTGCAAGTCGGCTTCGAGTTCGCGCACGCGTGCTGACAGCTGCACCGCCTCGGCCTGGCCGGCCTGCAGGCGCGCGCCGGCGCTGGCCACTTCGGCCTGCACGCCACGGCTGTGCTGGACCATCTCATGCACCAGCGCAGCCAGCCCGGCTTGAGAATCGGCGCCTTCGATGCTCTCGGCATAGCGGCCGAGCTGTTCACCAAAACGCCCGGTCTGTCCGCCCAGCTCCCCGAGTTCGCTGACCAGGCTCTGCACCAGGGCCTTGAGTGCATCGCGGGCGCGGTCGCGCTCGCCCTTCAGGTGCTGCTGGTGGCGCCGGGTCTGTGCGAGCAAGTCCTTGGCAGCACGCACGCCGCGCACGCTGAGCGCGCCTTGGCCTTCCCCTTCCTCAGGGGCCAGGCTGGCCTGCAGCATCTGAGCCTGGCCGCGAGCCCAGCTCTCGTCTTCGGCCAGGTCGGTGAGACCGGCACTGAGTTCGCGTGCCAGCGCCGTCAGCTGGTCGACCAGCTGGTGGCGCTGCGCCAGCAGGCGGCGTGCGTCTCGGCACACGGTTTCGACTTCAGTCACGACGCCGCTGTCGGCGCCCTGGCTGTCGATGCGCTGCGCCAGCATGGCCAGTTGTGCGGCCAGTTCGCGTGCGCGCGCCTCGTCGGCGGGCAGGGCCGACCGCAGCGAGCCTTCGAACGCTGCGACTGCGGCGCGCCAGTGTTTGTCAGCAGTGGTGGTGGCCGGTGCTGCCGCCGCGGCGACGGGTGCGAGGGGCACCGGGTCCAGCGTCGACGGTTGGGTATCGAAACTGGTGTCGGCGCTGTCGCTGTCCCAACTGGCTGTCAGCTGGCGTAGCCGGTCGTGCAAGCGCTGCGGGTCGGAGCGGCTGCTGTCGAGCACGCGCTGCACGCCATCCTTCTTGCGCGCGGCCGTCCAGTGGCGGCCGCTGCGCTCGACGCCGCGGACCACGCGCTCGATCAGCGATGCCCATTGCGCAGCGCTGACAGCGGCCGACCCTTCTGCCACTGCGGTGGTGCCAGCCTCCTGGGCCCAAGCGCGCGCGTAGTTCGCCGGCGTCGGTTCGAACTGGCCGACCGCGAGACGGCGCAGCGTAGCCTTGGCAAGCTCAGCTGCAGTGCTCATCGCCAGCCCGTGCTCAGGCGCGGCCGATTACGCGGGGCGCCGCTTCGCCTTCGCTGGCAGCGCCGATCCACGGCGCCTTGCGCGGCAACACGGTCTGCTTGAGCCAGGCCTCGAGGTCCTCGGGCGGCAGCGCCTTCGAGAACAGGAAGCCCTGCATCACGCCGCAGCCCAGGCGGTGCAGCACGTCCATCTGGCGCAGGTTCTCGACCCCCTCGGCGATGACACGCAGGCCCAGCGAACGCGCCAGCGCGATGATCGCGCTGACCACGGCGGAACTCTGCGGCGTGATGCCCAGGTCGCGCACGAAACTGCGGTCGATCTTCAACTCCGATATCGGCAGCGTCGTCAGGTAGGCCAGTGACGAGTAGCCGGTACCGAAGTCGTCGATCGAGATTTCGACGCCGATCTCGTTCAGCCGATGCAAGGACAGCGACACGTTGTGCAGATCCTTCATCAGGTTGTTTTCGGTGATCTCGAGCAGGATCGCCTTGTGCGGCACGCCGTAGGCCGACACCGCCTGATGGATGTTCTCGATCAGGTCGCTGCGCTCGAACAGGCGGCTGGGCAGGTTGACGGCGATCGAATCGGCGAAGCCGAAGCTCTGCTGCCAGATCTTGGCCTGGCGTGCCGACTCGCGCACCGCCCACTCCGACAACGGCACAATCAGGCCGGTTTCCTCGGCCAGCGGGATGAAGTCGCCTGGCGGCACCAGGGTGGCACCGCGCTGCCAGCGCATCAGCGCTTCGGCGCCGACCATCTTGGCCGCGCGCACATCGACCTTGGGCTGGTAGTGCAGCACCAATTCCTGGCGTTCGATGGCCTTGTGCAGGTGGCCCTCGAGTTCGATCTTCTCGCGCCCGCGGCCGGCCAGTTGCGGGCTGTACACCGCCGACGAGTTGCGTCCGGCCGTCTTGGCCGAATACATCGCCACGTCGGAGTTGCGCATCAGGTCGGCGATGTTCAGACCATCGCGCGGGAACATCGCGATGCCGACACTGGCAGTGACGAAGCACTCCTGCCCGGCAACGAAGATCGGCTCGCGCATCGCGTCCAGGATGCGCATGGCCACGCGCTCAGAGTCGGCGTCGTCGGTGACTTCGGGCAGCAGGGCCACGAACTCGTCGCCACCCAGGCGACCGACCGCTTCGAGGGTGCGGTGCGAGCGCGTGCCGGCGGCTTCGAGCGCACCTTCCATGACCTGGTCGCTGTGGCGCACGCAGCCGCGCAGGCGGCGCGCCACTTCCATCAGCAGCTCGTCGCCGGCAGCGTGGCCGAGGGTGTCGTTGACGTTCTTGAAGCGGTCGAGGTCGATCAGCAGCAAGGCCGCGTTGTGGCCCAGGCGACGCGCATGCTCGAGCGCACGCTCGGTGCGCCAGATGAGCTGGCGCCGGTTCGGCAGACCGGTCAGGGCATCGAAGTTGGCCAGATGGCGGATGCGGTCTTCGGCGACGCGGCGGTCGGTCACGTCCTGAAACACGCCGGTGTAGCCGATGCCGTGGCCATGCTCGAACTCGGCCTCGGCCTCGACATGCACCACCCGCGAGCGACCGTCGAACAGGGTCACCGAGACATCGGTGGCCAGCACTGCGTTGTGGGCCACCACCTCGCCCAGCATGCGCAACAGGCCGCGCCGTTGCGCCGGGCCGACCATGCGCAACAGCGAGCGCACCGTCATGCGATCGCCCGGACTCTTGCCGCACACGCGCAGGGCTTCGGGCGACATCCAGAGCAGGCCCAGGCCCTCGCCGCGACGCCAGTCGAAACTGCCCATGCGGGCCAGGTCCTGGGCGCGCGCCAGCTTGAATTTGCTGCGTTCCAGTTCGAGCCGCGTGCGCGAGGCGCGCAGCATGTAGCGCAGGCGCCCGGCCAGCAGGCTCCATTGCGTGCTCTTGACGAAGAAGTCGGTGGCGCCGGCGCGGTAGGCGCGGGTGATCGAGGCGTCGTCGTCGAGGCCCGTCAGCATCAGCACCGGAATTTGGGCGTAGGCCGGCAAGGCGCGCAGCGCCTGGCAGGTCTGGAAGCCGTCCATGTCGGGCATCAGGGCGTCGAGCACGACCATGTCCGGCGCGGTTTCGTCGAGCGCGGCCAGGGCGCTCTCGCCACCGGTGACCTCGACGATGTCGAACCCGCGCTCGCGCAAGGCGATCGCGGTCAGCATCAGGTTGACCTCGTCGTCGTCAACCAGCAGCACGCGCGGGCGCTCGTGGCTGTCGTCGTCGGCAAAGGTCGAGGGCGTGTTCATCGGCTCGCGGTCAGGGTTGGCGCAGCGCGGCCAGGATTCGCGCGGCCTCCACGGTTAGCTCATCGAGCTGTCCGTCGAGTCCTTCGCTCAGGCCTTCGCGCAGCTTGTGCTCGATATCGGCACACAGGGCCGACAACTTCAGCGCGCCCACGCTGGCCGACGACGATTTCAGGGTATGTGCCACATGGCGCTGGCCTTGAGCGTCGCCGTCGCGCCGAGCGGTGTCCAGCATCACGAGCTGACGCTGCAGGGACTGGACATAGGTGTTCAGCACGCGCGCCACCAGGCCCGAGCTGCCACTGGGGTCGAGCTCCTGCAATCGCGCCAGGGCGTTGGTGTCGAGCACGTCGGCCGCGGCCGAACCCAGCGCCGGCAGCGGCACGGCGCCCGTTTGTTCGGACATCGAAGGCAAGCTCAAGATCGGTCTCTCCGCACGGATTCCCGGATGGGCCATTGTCGCCGACCAGGCACCGGCCGACCCACTCTGCGAGGGATCAGGGCAGGTGTGGGCGGAGCTGCCGCCGTGGCGTTTGGCACGGACGGCACCATGTCATTGAATTTCCACCGCCTGGGCCAGGGCCTTCAGCACGGCGCGATTGATCTCGCCCACGCCGAGCAGCAGGCGTTCGGCGCTGTCGCGCACATCGAAGAGGGATTCGTTTTCGACCGCCCGCACCACCTCCAGGAAGGGCTGGTAGGGGCCCTCGCCATCGACCAGCACCTGGCGCACCGAGTCGGGCACCGGCACCGACTTCAACAGCTCGGCGAAGGGTTGTTTCATCATCCGGTCGAGCAGCGAGAAGACGCCGCAGATGAAGGCTTCGTTGCGCATCTGCTCGTCGTTGCCGCCGACGCTGGCGCGCGCCAGTTCCTCCATCAGCAGGCCGCGGCGCAGGGCGGCGAACATCACCGCCTTCATGTCGCGGTCCTTACTGGCCGAGGCGAGCAGCAGGGCCAGCCAGCGCTTGAGCCGGGTGTACCCCAGCAGCATCAGCGCATGGCGGAACGAACCGACTTCGACGCGCAGGCCGAAGGCTGGCGAGTTGATGTAGCGCAGCAGCTTGAAGGCCAATGTCGGGTCGAGCTTCAAGGTGTCTTCCAGGCGCTCGATCGACTCTTCCTTGTCGATACGGCGCATCAGCTCGACGATCGTTGTCAGGTCGGTCGAGGCGCGACCGCCGCTGGACTCGACGGCATCGTCGATCGGCCAGCCGAGCACGGCCACCGCACCCCGCTTGAAGCTGGCCTCGACCTCGGCCAGGCTGCGCACACCGGCCTGGATCGGGGTGATCTGGCGCGTCACGCCGGGGGGTGGCGGTGCGTCGTTGCGACGCTCCTCGGTCATGTCGATGATCGAGTGCTTGAAACAGGGCAGCACTTCGCGCGGCAGCTCGGTCCGGGGCCGGCCTTTCAGCAGCAGAGTGTTGCCGTGACCGTGCAGGGCGACGATCGACGCGCTGAGCGCCGGATCGCAGGCCATGAAGGCCGGCACCTCGATCATCAGGTTGGCGCTCGGCTGGGCGCGCAACAGGTCCTGCAGCAGGGATTCGCTGACGACGTTGAGCGAGACCTTGCCGCCGGCCTCGGGCCAGACCTCGGCCACCGCGGCCAGCAGGGCCGCGGCGTCCAGGGCCACGTCGGGCCGTACCGGGAACACGGTCAGCCGGGTGGCGCTGACGGCGCGGTCGCGGTCGATCATCGGCGAGTAGCCAAGCACCACCTGGGCCAGGATCGGGTGTTCGTTGAGAGACATTGGGTCAGGTATTCAGGTACTGGAACAGGGACATGCGCTGCACGCTGGAATAGACCTTCAAGGCGGCTTCGTAGCCGGTCTGCTGGCTCTGGAATTCGGAGATGGCCTTGACCATGTCGAGATCTTCGGCGTTGGAGCGCTCAGTTTGCGCTGCCAGGGACTGTCCGGCGATGCGGCCCTCGACCATATCGGCACGATTCAACACTTCGCCGACGCGGCTGCGCAGCGATTGCAGTGCATTCATCGAGCCGTCCAGGTCGGACAGCGCCCGCTGCACGCCCTGACTCACCGCGGCGGTGCTGCGCAGCGGCGTCTTCAGCTCGGCGATGGCCTGGTCGAGGGTGTCGAAGACGCCGAGCGACGGCGTCGCCAGGCGGACTTCGAAGGCGTCGCCCGCCACCGGGCTGCCATTGACGGTGAAGGCCATGCCGTCGAGCTCGATAGCCTGGCCGCTGACATAGGGCACGCCGGTCAGCGCCGTGGCGGCGCCATCCTTCAGCACCGTGAAGGTAGTGCCGGCGGCGGTGGTCGTGAAGTCGACGCGGTAGAGCAAGGCGGCCGGATCGGCCACGGCAGGCGGCGAGGTGGCAGCGAAGAAGGCCTGCGGGTCGCTGACACGGCCGCCGTCGATCCAGCTGCCGCTGGCATTCGGCACCGCTGCGGCGTTGCGTGTCTCGAACAGGCCGTTGCCCGAGGGCGAGGCGAGCCAGGCGGCCTGGCCGTCGATGCTGCGCGGCAGCGGCTCTTCGCTGGCCACCCGGACTTCGCCGGCCGTGCCACGGAAGCTCACCCCGCCGCTGCCGTCGATGAACGGTGCCTGGCTCCCGCCCTGCCCGCCGAAGAGGTAGCCGCCGTCGCCATCGGCGCGATTAGCGAGCGTCAACAGTTGCTGGCGGATGGCGGTCAGGCGATCGGCGACAGCGGCACGCTCGGCGTCGCTGTAGCTGCCGTTGCCGGCCGCGACCAGGGCCTCGCGCGCCTGCTGCATCAGTTCGCCGGCGTCGGCCAGGGCGCTCTCGGTCAGCGTCATCGCGTTGCGGCTCGCTTCGAGTGCGCGCTGGCTGGCCTCGCTGCGCGCCTCGGTGGCCAGGGCGCGCTCGGCGCGTGCCGCCGCGGTCGGGTCGTCGCTGGCCTTGCTGACACGCTTGCCGCTGGTCAAGCGCTCCTGCGCATCGGCCAGTTCGGCCTGGCGCTTCTGCAGGCGCTCGACGCCGGTGTCGAAGGATTGGGCGGTGCTGATGCGAAGCATGATGATGATGAAGGGTCGGGTGAAGATCAGCGGGCTGCCGTCTGCAGCAGGGTGTCGAACAGACTCTGGGCCACCTGCAGCACTTTGGCCGCCGCCTGGTAGCTCTGCTGGAATTGCAGCAGGCGCGCGGCCTCCTCGTCGAGGTTGACGCCGACCTCGGACGCACGCTGCGCCTCGGCGCTGCTGGCCACGCCCTGCGAGATCTCGGCCGCGCTGCGCGCGCCCTGCACCCGCACACCAACGCCGGCCATCACGCTGGCATAGGCATCGGTGATGGTCTGGCCGCCGACCAGACGCTCGTCGCGCAACGCCGCCAGTGCCAGCGCATTGCCGTTGTTGGCCTCAGGATGCGCGGTCTGCGCGACTGTGAAGGTGTCGCCGGCGGCGGGCACACCCTCGAGCCGCAGCTCGAAGCCGTTCAATGCGATCGGCGTGCCGGCGGTCCAGTTGCCGGTGCCGCTGGCGACCAGGGCATTGCTGGTCCGATCGCGCAGCTCCCAGGCATAGGCGCCGCTGCCGTTTGTGAAGTTGATGCTGGCCGTGTTCTGCGGGTTGACGCTGGCGTCGACCACGCTCAGCGAGCCCACCGTGGCGGTGCCGCCGTTGGCCACGCCACGCACCGCCTCGAGCGGCGACGCTGCTGCCAGACCGCGAGGGTCGGCGAGCACACGGCGCATGTCGTTGGCCGCGCGCGTCAATGGCTGCAGCAGGAAGCGGTCGTTCGCGCCGGGCGCCGGCACACCGACCGTGATCGTCAGGCCATCGACCGTGTCGCCGCTGGCGATGCTGCGCTGCACGCCGTCGCTGTAGCGCGTCAGCAGGTACTGGCCGGCATTCGCCGGATCGGCGCGTAGCTCGTATTCGCTCGGCTGCAGCTGGGTGGCGTCGGCCACCGCCATCGTCACCGAGGCGAGGAAATTGCCGGCCACGTCGCGGCCATTGCTCGACGACGGCAAGGCCACCGGTGCACCGACGGCAAACAGCGGCGCACCGCTGCCGGCCGGGCTGCGCAGGTCCAGGCCCAGGGCCTGTTGTTCGTTCAGGCGCGTTGCCAGTGCGGTTGCCATCTGGCCCAGCTGGCTGCGAGCACTGACCAGGTCTTCGTTCTGAAAACGCAACAAGCCTCCCAGGCTGCCGACGCCGACCAGGGCCGGCGGCAGCGCGCGTGCTACGCCGTTGTCGACGATGCCCACCGCCTGGCGCGACACATCGTAGGGATCGGCCATCGACACCAGTTGCGTCGCTTCCTTGCCCAGCACCAGCCGCTGACCGCCGGCCATGAAGACCCCCAGGCTGCCATCGCTGGCCGGGATCGTCGTCACCTGGACGTGTTCGCTCAGTTGGGAGATGAGTTGCTCGCGCAGGTCGAGCAGGTCGTTGGGCGTCTGGCCGAGTCCGCTGGCGCGCGAGATCTGTTGGTTGACCTCGGCGATGCGCTGCGTCAACTGGTTGACCGCCGCAATGCCGTTCTGCAGGTCCTGCGCGACGCCGTTCTGCAGGCTATCGAGCTGGGCCCCGGCGGCGGCGAAGCGCGACGCGACATCCTGGGCCCGCGCCAGCACCACTTCGCGCGTCGAACTGTCCTGCGGCCGGCTGGCCAGGTCGACCATCGCATTCAGCAACTGGCCCGCGGCATAGCCCAGGCCTTGCTCGCCTGGCAGGAACACCTGCTCGAGCCGGGCCAGCTGTTCGAAGCGCGCCTGGTCTCCGGCGGCCTGCGACTTCGACGCCGCGGCCTCGCGGGTCAGGAATTCATTGTGCGAGCGCGTGACCGTGGCCACGTCGACGCCCTTGCCGAAGAAGCCGGCGCCGCTGAACTGGCCGGTCGAGGTCTGCAATTCGGCCTGTTGGCGCGAGTAGCCTTCGACATTGGCGTTGGCGATGTTGTGACCGGTGGTCTGCAGGGCCGCGAAGTTCGCAGCCATGGCCCGCATGCCGATCGACATCAGGGTGGAGGTTCCCATCGGATTTCAGCCCTTCAAGCCAGCGAACGCTGCAGACGCAGCGTGGTGTTGATGACCCGGCCCAGCTTGTCGGCGTAGGCCGGATCGGTGGCGTAGCCGGCGCGCTGCAGGCCCATCGCGAAATGCTTGGCGTCGCCCGCTTGCGCGACCACGTCGCGGTAGCGCGGGCTGGTCTTCATCAGGCGCGCATAGTCGGCGAAAGACTCGTCGTAACTCGAATAGGCACGAAAGGCCTGCGTCGTCTTCTTCGGCTGCCCGTCGACGTATTCGGTGGTCACGATCTTCGTCGTGGCGCCCTTCCACTCGGCGCCGGCCTTGATGCCGAACAGGTTGAACGAGTTCGAGCCATCTGCCATGCGGATGTTCTTCTTGCCCCAGCCGGTTTCGTGCGCCGCCTGCGCGACCATGAACGAGGCCGGGATGCCGCTCGCGCCTTCGGCCTTCTTAGCCGCTTCGGTGTGCATGGCGACGAACTCCTGGGCGCTCGCCGGCGGGCGCAGCGGTGTGCGCTGGGCCACGGTGTTGAGCTGCGGGCTGGCTTTCCTGCTCTCGTCGGCCAGTCCCATCTGGCGTTCGAGCTGGCGCGCGATCGCTTCCGACAAGCCGCCCTTCAGGCCGGTCATCTTGGACGCGAACTGCGTGTCGAGCATTTCGGTGCCGAGCTGGGTGCCTTCGTTGTCGAGCATGCCCGAGCTCATCGTGGCCTGGCGCATCGACTTCATCAGCTCCTGCATGAACAGGCCTTCGAACTGCTTCGCGGCCTCCTTGATGGCCGCCCGCGGGTCGCGCGCAGCCGCGCTGCGCAGCGTCGCCAGTGGATCGGTGTTGAGACTGGAGATGGCCATCAGATCACCTCGATCTCGGCGTTCAAGGCGCCGGCGCTCTTCATCGCCTGCAGGATCGCCAGCAAGTCCTGTGGCGTCGCACCGAGGGCATTGAGGGCCTTGACCACGTCGGCCAGCTTGGCGCCGGCCGGCATCTGCACCAGGGCCCCGCCCTGCTGGGTGATGGCGATGTCAGCGCGCTCGCTCTGCACGGTCTGGCCCTGGGCCAGCGCGTTGGGCTGGCTGATGACCGGCGTCGAGCTGATCGTCACCGACAGGCTGCCGTGGGCCACGGCGCAGGCCGCCAGCGTGACGGCATCGTTCATCACCACCGACCCGGTGCGCGCATTGAGCACGATGCGAGCGGCTGGCCGGGCCAGTTCGAGTGGCAGGTTCTCGATGTCGGCGAGGAATGCGACGCGCGCGTCGATCGCCGCTGGAGCGCGCACCCGCACCACCCGGCCGTCGAGCGCGAAGGCCGTGCCCTCGCCCTTGGACGCGTTGATCGCGCGCGCCACGTCGCGGGCGGTGGCGAAGTCGCTGCTGCCCAGGTCGAGCTGCAGGAACTCGCCCTGCGCCAGGGGTGTGGGCACCGCGCGCTCGACGGTGGCACCCTGTGGCACGCGACCGGCCGACAGGTGGTTGATCTGGACCTTGGAGCCGGCCGCCGAGGCGCCGGCACCGCCGACGATCAGGTTACCCTGGGCCATCGCATAGACGGCGCCATCGGCGCCCTTCAGCGGCGTGACGATCAGGGTGCCACCGCGCAGGCTCTTTGCATTGCCGAGCGAGGAGACGTTGACGTCGATCGACTGGCCAGGCTGGGCGAAAGCCGGCAGGCTGGCGGTGACCATCACCGCGGCCACGTTCTTAGGCTGCATCTGCACACCGGGCGGCACCGTCACCCCCATCTGCTGCAGCAGCGCGTTCAGGCTCTGCGCCGTGAACGGCGCGCCGCTCGACTGGTCGCCGCTGCCGTCCAGGCCGACGACCAGGCCGTAGCCGACCAGCTGGTTGGCGCGCACGCCCTGCACGCTGGCGACTTCCTTGATGCGGGTGGCGGCATTCACGCCTGCGGGCCACCACAGCGCTGCGCTGGCGACCAGGAAGCAAAGGGCGATTGCGGCGCGCAGCGCACGTTCGATGAGGATGTCGTGCATCGTCGGGGCCTCAGATGGGCATCACGTTGAGGAAGAAGCGGGCGAGCAAGCCCATCACCTGGGCGTCTGCCTGCTGGCCACGGCTGCGGTGTTCGACACGCACATTGGCGACCTGGGCGCTCGGCACGCTATTGCCGGCCTGGATCGCGCGCGGATCGACCTGGCCGGAGAAGCGCAGCACGTCGACATTGGCGTTGACGCCAATCTGCTTTTCGCCCTGGATCAGCAGGTGGCCGTTGGGCAGCACGCCGGTGACCAGGACGGTGATGGTGCCGCTGAAGTCGTTGCTGCTTTCGGTGGCGCCCTTGCCGCCGAAGGTGTTGCTGCCGCTGCCACCAACCGTGGCTCGGCCGAAGGAGTTGGCGGCGATGCCGGGCAGCGCCGTGATCGCACCGCTGAGCTCGCCGCTCTTGTCGACCGACGAGGTGGACTTCTGGCTGGCGCTGACCTTCTCGACGATCTGCACCGTCAGCGTGTCGCCGGGCAGGCGCGCGCGATGGTCTTCGAACAGCGGCCGATAGGCGCTGGCCTGGTAGATCGCGCCGTTGGCGGCCGCGGGCGCCGGCGCGGCAACCGCCACCACTGGCGGCAAGGCGCCGACGGCGACCGGCGGCACGCGGTAGTCGTTGACTGCAGCGCAGCCCGTTGCGAGACACGCAACGAGAAGGACGGATGGCAGACGCATGTTCATCACAACTGGCCGAGCTTCTGCAGCATCTGGTCGGAGGTCTGGATCGCCTTCGAATTCAGTTCGTAGGCGCGCTGCGTGGCGATCATGGCCACCAGTTCCTCGACCACGTTGACATTGCTGGTCTCGACGTAACCCTGCTGCAGCAGGCCCAGGCCATTGCTGCCCGGCGCGCCCGCGTTCGGTGTGCCCGAGGCGGCGGTCTCGGCCCACAGGTTCTGGCCCTTGGGGTCGAGTCCGGCCGGGTTGACGAAGCTGGCCAGGTTCAATTGGCCGATCGATTGCGGCGTCGCCTGGCCCGGCAGTGCGACGTTGACCGTGCCGTCGGGCGCGATGGTCACGCTCTGCGCATTGGCGGGAATCGTGATCCCGGGCTGCACGGCGTAGCCATTGTTGGTGACCAGCTGGCCCGTGCCGTCGACCTGGAGCGAGCCGTCGCGGGTGTAGCCCGTGGTGCCATCGGGCAACTGCACCTGGAAGAAGCCGTTGCCCTTGATCGCCAGGTCGAGGTTGTTCGAGGTCTGCTGCAGGTTGCCCTGGCTGAAGTTGCGCGAGGTGGCAACTGCGCGCACGCCCAGGCCGACCTGCAGGCCAGTCGGCAGCGTGGTCTGGTCGCTGCTGGCCGCGCCGGCCTGGCGCAGGTTCTGGTAGATCAGGTCTTCGAACACCACATGGCCTCGCTTGAAGCCATTGGTGCCGACGTTGGCCAGGTTGTGCGAGATGGTGTCCAGCTGTGTCTGCTGGGCCTCCATGCCGGTCTTTGCAATCCAGAGGGATCGGATCATGTGCACGCTCCTCGCGGGTGATGCACAGATCATCTGGTGAACTTGAGCGATTCGACCGCTCGATAAGGGGCCGTTATCTGTCGTTCTTCTTGGGCGCTGGATCAGCGCTTCGGGCCAGGCGGTGCCGGCGGGCGCTCCTGGGGCTCGCCCGAACCGATCACATCCCGTTAGGCGACAGCAATTTGGCGGCGACCTGCTCTTGCCGCTCGGCCGTCTGCAGCAGCTTCATCTGCTGCTCGAACTGGCGCCCGGCGGCGATCATCGCGACCATGGTCTCGACGGCGCTGACGTTGGAGCCTTCGAGCGCCCCATCCTGCAAGCGCGCCGAGGTGTCGGCCGTCAGGTCGCTCTCGGCACGGAACAGACCGTCCGGGCCACGCGACAAGGCCGCCGGAGACTCCGGCGTGACCAACTTGAGGCGCCCCACCGCGGTGAAAAGGCCGGTCGCGGCCCGTGCACTCACGGTGCCGTCACCGGCAATGCTGACTTCGCTGTTCAGGGGCACGCTGATCGGCCCCCCGTCGCCGAGCACGGTCAGGCCGCTCTTGGTGACGAGCAGGCCCTCGGCATTCACATCGAGGGCGCCTGCGCGCGTGTAGGCCTCGGTGCCGTCCAGGCCCTGGACCGACAACCAGGCGTTGCCACGCATCGCGACATCGAGGTTGCGGCCGGTGGCCTGCACGACACCGGGCTGGTGGCTCGCACCGACCGTCGACTCCAGCGCATAGACGCGCGTCGAAGCGCCGCTGCCCTCCACCGGCACGGCGCGAAATGCTGCCAGCTCGGCGCGAAAGCCGACCGTCGAGACATTGGCCAGGTTGTTGGCCAGCACGTCCTGGCGCTGCATGGCCGCCTTCGCGCCCGACATCGACAGATAGATCATGCGGTCCATGTCGAGCCCTCGTTCGAGTCAGTCGATCAACGAAGGTTGACCAGAGTCTGCAGGACCTGGTCCTGCGTCTTGATCGTCTGCGCATTGGCCTGGTAGACCCGTTGCGCGGTGATCATGCTGACCAGCTCGGCGGTCAGGTCGACATTGCTCTCTTCCAGCGCGCCCGACTGCAGCACGCCCAGGTTTCCCTCGCCGGCCACGCCGGTGATTGGGTCGCCCGAGGTGTAGCTGCGGGCCCAGACGTTGCCGCCTTGCGGCTGCAGGCCCTGCGCGTTGCGGAAGGTGGCCAGTTCGATCTGGCCCGCCGGCTTGGTCTGGCCGTTGCTGTAGCGTGCCATGACGATGCCGTTGGCCTCGATGCTGATCCCCGTCAGCTGCCCGGGCGCATAGCCGTTCTGCGACAGGTTGGTGACGCCGAAGCCGGCGCCGTACTGCGTTGCACCACCGACGTCCAGCAGCACGCCGGTCATCGGCAGGGTCTGGGCGCCGACGGCGTTGGTGGAGGCCGGAACATCGAAGGCCACCGGACCGACCGGTGCCGTGGGCGTGCCGCCGTTGGACGGGAAACTGATGGTCGTCGTCGGCAGCGGCGCGGCCAGGGTGCCGTTGACCGGTGCGCCGTTGGCGGTGACGAAGACGTTCCAGGTGTCGGTGGCCGACTTCTGGAAGTAGTAGGTCAGCGCCACGTCCTGGCCCTTGGCGTCGTAGACGGTCAGCGAGGTGGCGTTGTTGTAGGTGGTCGGGTCGCCGAAATCGATCGCGGCGCCGACCGTCGGTGCGGTGGTGGCCACGCGCGAGTCGAGGTTCATCTCGATCTCGATCTCGCTCGTCGCCTGTGGGTTGATGCCTGCGCTGGGCAGTTGCAGGGCCACGGCATTGCCGGGCTGGATGATGCCCGCGCCGTCGGCCGGATAGCCCATCAGGCGCAGCGCGTCGTTGTTGACGATGAAGCCCTCGCGGTCGACCTTGAACTGGCCGTTGCGGCCGTACACGGGCGGGTTCTGCCCGTCGGTCAGCTGGAAGAAGCCGGCGCCGTTGATGGCCAGGTCCATCGGGTTGTCGGTGGCGGTGATGTTGCCCTGCGTGAACTGCTGCGACACCGCCGACAAGGTGGTGCCGATGCCCACGGAGTTGGTGCCCGAGCCGTTCAGCGCATTGGCGTACACATCGCTGAATTCACCGCGCGAAACCTTGGAGCCGAAGGTGTTGGAGTTGGCGATGTTGTTGCCGATGACTTCGAGGTTCTTGCTCGACGCGTTCAGTCCTGACAATCCTTGCTGGAAGCTCATGGGGTGTCCTCAGTTGAATGCTTTGATCTGCGAATAGGGCACGCTGCCGCTGCTGCGCAGCTCGAGCGTGAGGGTGTCGCCGCCGGTCACCACCGCATCGACGCGGTCGCGCATCAGCGGCGTGCTGGTCACCGCGGCAGCGCCGCTCTTGGCGACGATGCGAAAGCGCTGGCCTAGGTTGGCGTCGACGCCGGCGGGCGGCGTCCACTCGAAGCCATGCCGGCCGCTGCCTTCGGCGCCGAGGTCGACCGTGTCGATCACGCGGCCCCCGGCGTTGAGGATCTCGATCTTCACGCTGTCGGCCGCCGAGGCGAGCTCAAAACCGCCCTGCACCAGGCCAGCGTCGTTCGGTGCCAGCCGGTCGCCCGGCACGATGACGTCGCGGCCGACCAGGGAGGCGCCCTGCAGCGCCTGCATCTGCACGAACTGCTGGTTCAGGCCCTGCACCGTGGTGTTGAGCTTGTCGATGCCGTTGACGGTGCTGATCTGCGCCATCTGGCTCGTCACCTGGGCGTTGTCCATCGGGTTCAACGGATCCTGATTCGCCATCTGGGCCACCAGCAGCTTGAGGAAACGGTCCTCGCTGCCGGCATCGTTCTTCGTCTTGACGCTGTCGGCAGCGTTGCTGCCCAGGGTCGAGAGCGGATTGACGGTGCTCATGGCTCAGCTCAGCCCTGGCCGAGCTGCAGGGTTTTCTGCAGCAGGGTCTTGGCGGTGTTCATGACTTCGACGTTGTTCTGGTACGAGCGCGAGGCCGAGATCATGTTGACCATCTCCTCGACCGCGTTGACGTTGCTGTAGGTCACGTAGCCCTCGGCGTCGGCGCCGGGGTGCTTGGGGTCATGCACGCGGCGGCCGGCCGTGGGGTCCTCGCTGATCGTCGCCACGCGAACGCCTGCCGCGCCCTGGGCACCCATCAGTTCGGTCTGGAACACCACCTGGCGCGCCTTGTAGGCGCTGCCGTCGGGGCCGGCCACGGTGTCGGCGTTGGCCAAGTTGCTGGCTACAACGTTGAGGCGCTGGCTCTGTGCCGAGACGGCACTGCCGGCGACGTTGAAGATCTGGAACATCGACATGGGCTATTCCTTTACTGGGCCTGGCCCTTGATCGCATCGAGCATCGTGCGCACGCTGCCGTTGATGAAGCGCAGCGTGGCTTCGTACTTCACGCTGTTGTCGGCGAAGCTGGCCCGCTCGCGGTCCATGTCGACAGTGTTGCGGTCCAGGTTGGTCTGGCTCGGCGTGGCGTAGCGCAGGTTGGCCTCGGCTCGTGCGCCGGCCAGGGGCTGGATGTGGCCGGCCACGGTGGCGTTCAACTGTCCCGTTGTCGCCACCTGGCCCGTGGCCTGTCGCAGCGCCGAGGCGAAGTCCATGTCGCGCGCCACATACCCCGGCGTGTCGGCGTTGGCAATGTTGCTGGCGATCAGGCGCTGGCGCTCCGAGCGAAGCACCAGGGCTTCGGTCTGGAAGTTCAGCGTATCGGTCAATCGGTTGATCATGGGCTGCCCCATCGCGACCCTTGGATGGGCCTTGCGACAGATTGTGGGCAGCGCTTTGCAAAACATAAGCGCGATAAGGCGGCACAAGGCCGGTCAATTCGATGCACTGCCACCACCGCAGCTGCCTACATTGGGCGGCGTGAAACACGCTCTTCTGTTGTGCTGGGCCGGCCTGTGCGCCGTGCTGCTGGCCGTCCCCGCGCGCGCGCAAACCAACACGCAGGCGCAAGCGATCGAGCCTGCGCTGACGTCCCAGATCCAGCAATTCGCCCTCGAAGCCTCGCGCAGCGCGGCCGTGCCGGGCCTGCGCGTGCAGGTGCGTGTGGGCCAGCTCGACGCGCGCCTGCGTCTGGCGCCCTGCGCAAGCGTGCAACCCTACCTGCCGAGCGGCACGCGCCTGTGGGGCGCCAGCCGCATCGGCCTGCGCTGCAGCGACCCGGGCGTGCGCTGGAACGTGTACCTGCCGATCGACGTCGACATCTTCGGTCCCGCCCTGGTAGCCCAGGCGGCCTTGCCCGCCGGCCATGTGTTGACCGACGGCGACCTGCGCCGCGGCGAAGTCAATCTGGCAGCAAGTCGCAGTGCCCCCCTTGCCAACGCCGAGCTGGCCGTCGGCCGCGCTCTCGTACGGCCCCTGTCCGTCGGCCAGGCCCTGCAGTCGAGCGACCTGCGCGCCCGGCAGTGGTTTGCCGCCGGCGACAGTGTTCGGCTGGTCGCCTCCGGCAGCGGCTGGCGCATCCACGGCGAAGGCCAGGCCCTGGCTCCGGGCGTCGAAGGTCAGAGCGTGCGCGTGCGCACCGAGTCCGGCCGTGTGATCACTGGTGTGGCGGTGGCCGAACGCCTGGTCGAGGTGCCGTTGTGATCTTGTTCACGGCGAGCGCTCCGGCGAGCAACATCCGGCCCCCGCGCCTGCAGGGGCTGCCCACCGCAGATGTAATAAGTTCTAAAGTCCGGCGACACCGCACCGATAGCCATCGCATGTGCGAAAACCCGGCGCCATCGCGGCCATGCGATGTGCCGGCTTCAGGAGCTCCAGCATGAAGATCGGTTCATTCGACCCCCACAGCAAGCCCGTCGCGCCGAGCGGCAATGGCAATGCGCAAGCTGCCGCATCGGCCAAGGCCGGCAGCGGCGCGCAGCCCGAAGCGAGTGCCAAGGTGGCGCTGTCGCCAGCGGCCGCCGTGCTCGTCAACGAGGCAAATGCCGATTTCGACGCCGCCAAAGTGGCCCGCATCGCCCAGGCCATCCGCGACGGCAAGTTCGAAGTCAATGCCGAAGCGATTGCCGACCGGCTGATCGCCAATACCAAAGAGCTGCTCGCCGGTCCGCAGCACTGATCCGCCGCATGCAGTCCACGCCTCCCGACATCTCCACCGGCACACGGCCGGCCGACCCGCTCGCGCTGTCACTCGAAGCCGTCGAACGGCAACTGGCCGAGCTTGGCGTGGCCCTGCGCAATCGCGATGCCGCGGGCGTGGAGTGCCACGCGGCCGAACTGCACCGCGCCCTGGCCGCGGCGATGCAGCGCTTCACCCAGGCCTCGCGCCAGACCGGCGGCGTGCCGCAGGCGCTGCGCCAACGCCTGGCCCTGGCCGGCGGCCAGGTTGCGGCCCAGCGCGAGAGCATGGCCCGCGCCACCGCCGCACTCGACCGGGCGATCGACGTCCTGCTGCCGCAGACGGCCCACGCGGTCTACGGCCATCCCGGCCAGGCCGAACGGCCGCTCACGAGCGCCGCGCTGCACGCCTGAGGCCCATGCGCGCGCCACGGCAGCAGGCCTGCCGTCTGCGACGCCGATGAAAGCGGGCACACTGCCCGCTTGCCAGCTTCGGGCCCGGTGCCCCCGCCGCGTGCCCCATGAGCAGCCTGCTCCCCAACGCCCCGCAGACCGACACCCGCTTCCGCTGGTCCGTCATCGGCCCGTTCCTGATCGTCGTCGTGCTGCTGGCAGCACTGGGGGTGATGAGTGCGGTGATGCTGTCGGCTGTGCGCGCCTACGTGGGCGGCGAGAGCCTGTGGTCCAAGGGCCAGAAGGACGCCGTCTACCACCTGCTGAACTACGTCGAGTCGCACGACCCGGACGACCACCGCAAGTTCGCCAGCGCCATCGCAGTGCCGCTGGGCGACCGCATCGGACGCATCGAACTCGAACGGCCGCAGCCCGATCTGGGCCTGGTGCGGCGCGGCTTCCTGCAGGGCGGCAACCACCCGGACGACATCGACGACATGATCTGGCTGTTCCGCCACTTCAGGCGGGTGCCCTTCATGGCCGACGCGATCGCGATCTGGGCCGAGGCCGACCGGGAAATCGCGGCCCTGAACTCGCTGGCAGCCCAGGTGCATGCACGCATCGTCGCGGGCGACACGAGCTCGCCGCAGGTGCGCGCCCTGCTGCGCGAGCTGCCCGTGCTCAACGAGCGGCTCACCGTGCTGGAGCAGCGCTTCTCCGCCACGATGGGTGAGGCGTCGCGCAAGACGCAGACGATCGTGCTGGCGGCCACCCTGCTCCTGGCGCTGACCCTGGCCAGCGCTGCCGTGCTGTACAGCTCGCGCCTGCTGCAGCAGCAGGCGCGCGGCGAACGCGCGTTGCGCACCAGCGAAGAACGCCTGCAACGGGCCCTCGAATCGTCGAGCCTGTGCCTGTGGGACTGCGACGTGCCCAGCGGTGACATCTACCTGTCCAAGGAATGGGTGCAGCTGCTCGGCGGGCCGCCCGAAGCGACGCGAACCACAATCGCCGCCCTGTTCGACCTCGCCCCGGAGAACGAGCGCCCTGCCTTGCACCGAGCCCTGACGCGGGCCTTGAAAGACCCGCAGGCGGGGTACCGGGTCGAACACCGCGTGACGCGCCTCGACGGCGGCTCGCTCTGGATCCTGAGCGAGGGCCGCGTGGTGCAGCGCGACGACGCCGGCCGGGCCTTGCGAATGGTCGGCACCAACCGCGACATCAGCCAGCACAAGCAGGACGAAGCCGCCCGGCTCGGCCTCGAAGCGCAGTTGCGCGAGTCACAGAAGATGGAGGCCATCGGCACCCTGGCCGGTGGCATCGCGCACGACTTCAACAACATCCTGGGGGCAATCCTGAGCCAGCTGGCCCTGCTGCGGGACGAACTCGGTGCCAGCCACCGGGCACTGCCGGGGCTGGGACAGATCGACAAATCGGCGCGCCGTGCGCGGCGTCTGGTGCAGCAGATCCTCGCCTTCAGTCGCCGCGAGCCGCAGCAACTGCAGAACCAGCCGCTGCGCCCGGTGCTCGAAGAGACCCTGGCCCTTCTGCGCTCGACTCTGCCGGCCGGCGTTCAGTTCGATGCGGCGCTCAGCGCCGAGCCCCTGCACGTGCTGGCCGACGCGACCCAGATCCAGCAGGTGCTGATGAACCTGTGCACCAATGCCTGGCACGCCTTGCAGGGCGAGGTGGGGCGGATCGAGCTCGGTCTGGAACCGCTGCGCTTGCCGGCCAAGGGGCTGCCACCACCGGCCGGTCTGACGCCGGGCGACTACGCCCACGTCTGGGTCAGCGACAGCGGCTGCGGCATGGATGAAGCCACCCGCGCGCGCATCTTCGAACCGTTCTACACCACCAAGTCCGTTGGCAAGGGCACCGGGCTTGGGCTGTCGGTGGCGCACGGCATCGTCACTGCCCACCATGGCGCCATCAGCGTCGACAGCCAGTTGGGCCAGGGCAGCCGCTTCCACCTCTACCTGCCGCTGGCGCCCTCGCACGAATCAACACCACGCTCGGAATGGGGTGCATTGCGCATCGACTCGGGCCAGGGCCGGGGCCAGCACGTGATGGTGGTCGACGACGACGAGGTGATGGCCCAGGTCGCGGCCCAACTCCTGCAACGCCTGGGGTACCGGGTCAGCAGCCACCTCGATCCGCAACAGGCCGTTGAGGCATTGCGCGGTCAGCCGCAGGACATCGACCTGGTGCTGAGCGACTTCAACATGCCGACGTTGTCGGGCCTGGACCTGGCGCGCGAAGTGACGCGCATCCGCGCCGACCTGCCGGTGGTGATCAGCTCAGGCCACCTCAGCGACCCGCAGCGCAACGAGTTGCTGGACGCCGGCGTGCGCGGCCTGGTGCAAAAGGAAAACACGATCGAAGAGCTCGGGCCGCTGATCCAGCGATTGCTCGCCGAAGCCACCGAAGAGCAACGAACGCCTGAGCTCAGAACGCCCGCAGCTTGACCCGCAGCCGCGCGATGCTTTGGCTGTGCAGCTGGCACACGCGCGACTCAGTCACGCTGAGCACCGCGGCGATTTCCTTCAGGTTCATGTCGTGCTCGTAGTACATGCTCATCACGTACTGCTCGCGTTCGGGCAGAAGCTTGATGGCATCGACCAGGGCTTCACGCATGCGCCGGTCCTGCAGCATGGCCAGCGGATTGGCGGCTTCGTCGGCGACATGGCGGTCGAGGTAGTCGTCATCACCTTCGCCGCCGCCGCTCATGTCCTCCAGGTACAGCAGTTGCGTGCCGCGCACCTTGCCGAGCATCTCTTGGTAGTCCTCGAGCGAGAGGCCCATCGTCGCGGCGATCTCGCTCTCGGCCGGGGCACGGCCGAACTGCTGCTCGAGCTTGTGCACGGCGGCCTCGATCTGGCGCTGTTGCTTGCGGTTGCCGCGACTCATCCAGTCACCGCTGCGCAGCTCGTCGAGCATCGCGCCGCGGATGCGCTGTGTGGCGAAGGTCTCGAACATCACGCCCTGCGCTGCATCGAAGCGGCCCAACGCGTCGTTCAGGCCAATCATCCCAGCCTGAATCATGTCGTCGAGTTCGACGTTGGCCGGCAGCTTTGCGATCATCTGGTGCGCCAGGCGGCGCACCAGCGGGCTGTATTGCTTGAGCGTCGCGTTGTTGTCGTGACGGCCTTGTGCGGTGTACATGTCAGAAGCTCCCGGCGGACTCATGTTCGTATGCGGATTCGAGGTGCAGCAGACCGTGCACCAGGCGCGCCAGGCCACGTGGCACATGGGCATCGGTCGGGTCGATGCAGGCCCAGTCGTGCAGCGCGGCGCCGACGAAGCGGTCGGCGGTCAGCGCCAGTTGTTCGGCAATGCGCGGCACGCGCGGTTCATGTGGCAGGGCGGCCAGCAGCAGCCCGAAGGCCATCAGGCTGTGGCGCTGCGCCAGCAGCTTCAGCCCGGCGTAGGCCTGGGTGACGGTGGCTGGGTGGTCAGCGGCCAGCAGCAAAGGGCGCACGGCGCGCCCAGTGAACAGGCGGCCGACGTCGGAAGCCTCGGCATGCACGATCACCACGTCGCAGGCGGGCGCCGCATCGGCCACCGCCTGCAGGAAGCCGGCGCAGGAGCCGCGGCTGTTGACGTAGCGCAGCGGCAGGCCGCGTGCGGCCAGATAGTCGAGGCCGGGGGCTATGGCGTCGATGCCGGCGGCCAGGTCGAGCGCGACCAGTTCATGCGGCGCAGGCGAGTTGGCAGCCGCGTCCACCACGAGGGTGCGGCGACCCGCAGCACTGCAGGCTCCGGCCAGGCGCTCGAGCACCAGGCCCGAAAAGGCCATCTCGGCATTCGCCACCACAGCCACGAAGCGAGGGCGCTGGGCACCGAACAGGCGTCGCAGGCCGTCGGCCTGGTCGGCGAGCTCGCGCGGCGGCCCGCCATAGGCTTCGAAACGCGGGCGCGCCTCGGGAGCAGAGTCGAATCCGTGCATCACGGGCTTCAGGCGTGCGCCGTCATGGCGCCGCGAGCCGCGCGCGGCTGCGCGCCATGCAGGCCGGCGAAGACCAGGCTGACCTCGTCGGCATCGAGCTTCCAGCTCGGATTGACCTGGGCCCGCATGGCGCGCTGCAGCAGGGCCGGCGACGACAGGCGGTGCCAGTCCTCGGGCACGCGCTGGCCATTGGCCACACCGACCACCTTGAGCTTGTGGCGGATGGCGGCGTCCAGGGCCGGGCCCAGCTTGACAGCCTCGTCGATCTTCGAGATGACCATGCCGCGGCAGGTGGCGGCGTGGTACGAAATCATCACGTCCTCGATGGTTTCGCCCTGCGCGGCGGCATTCACCACCAGCAGCTTCTGGATCGAGCGGTGGCCGATCATCTCGAGCAGCTCGCGCGTGCGGGTGTCTCGCTGGGCCATGCCCGCGGTGTCGATCAGGACCATGCTCTTGGCCGACAGCAGGTCGAGCAGGTCTTCGAGCGAGGCACGGTCGTGCGCGGTATGCACCGGCACGCCGAGGATGCGGCCATAGGTCCGCAGCTGTTCCTGCGCGCCGACGCGGTAGGCGTCGAGCGTGATCAGGCCCAGGTTGCCCGAGCCGTGCCGGGTCGCAAAGGCGGCGGCTATCTTGGCCGTGCTGGTTGTCTTGCCGACGCCGGTGGCGCCGATCAGGGCGTAGATGCCGCCCACGTCTTCGAGGGCACGCTCGCCCTCGGCAGCGATCAGGTTGCGTTCGAGCACGCCGGTGGCCCAGGCCATCTCGTCGGCGCAATCGGCCGGCAGGCCTTCGACGAGTTTGCGGATCAGGGCCGGCGAAAAGCCGCCATCGAGCAGCTTCTGCGTGAGGCTGGCACGTTGCGGGCTGCGCTGCAGCTTCTCCATGAAGGCCAAGGCGCCGAAGCGTTCCTCGATCAGGCCCTTGACTTGGCGCAGCTCGCTCAGCATCAGCTGCTCGCGGCGTGCGCTGTCGGCGCTTTCCCGCGACGGTGCCTCGTTCGGCGCCAGGGCTGGCGTCTGCGCATAGCGGATCTCGTCGCGCAGCATGGGCGGCAGGCTCGCACGGTGGGCACCGCTGGCCATCACGGGCGCATGCGGCGCGACCGCCGCGGTGGCAGCCATGCTCGAGTCTGCTGCCCGTGCAGGCTGAGCTGCAGCCTGCGCCGGTTGCGCGATGTCGGCCTGGCGCCTCTTGAGCATGCGCTCGCGCACATAGTCCTGGAACGACAGCGTGCTCATCGAGAGCTCTTCGACGTCCTGATGCACGTCGCTGACCGGCGCCGGTGCGGCAGCCGGCGTCGCTACCAGCGGCGCGCTGCCGCGCACCTGCTCGATCTGGGCCAGGCTTTCCGGCGCCATCGCCAGCACTTCGACACCTTCGGCCGAGGGGCGCGTCGACAGCACCACGGCATCGGCGCCGAAGGCCTGACGCACCAGGGCCAGGGCCTCGCGCGGTGTTTTGGCGGTGAAGCGTTTGACGTTCATGCTGCTGCTCCGATAACTGAGGCAATGCGGATCGAGTGGGTGTCGGGAATTTCAGAATGGCCGAGTACCTTGAGGCGCGGCGCGGCGCGCTTCAGCAGGCGCGCCATCGGTGTGCGGATCAGGTCGGGCACCAGCAGGCAGGCCGGCAGGCCGATGTCTTCCTGGGCCCGCGCGGTGTCGGCGGCGCTTCGGGTCAGCGTGTCGGCCACACCCGGGTCGAGTGCCGCGCCGTGCGGGCTGGAGAGGGCCTGGGCCACCAGGCGTTCGAGCGTCGGGTCGAGCGCGATCACGTCGAGCTCCTTGGCTGGCCCGTAGATCTGCTGCACGATCGCAGGCGCCATGTGCACCCGGATGCGCTGCGCCAGTTCGTTGGCGTCGGTGACGGTGGCCGCATGCTCGGCCAGGCAGTCGACGATCGAGCGCATGTCGCGGATATGCACGCCCTCCTCCAGCAGCAGCTGAAGAACCTTTTGCAGGGTGGCGATGCCGACCATCTTGGGAATCACGTCTTCGATCAGTTTGGGTGCCAACTTCGTCACATGCTCGACCAGGGACTGGGTCTCGACGCGCCCGAGCAGGCGGGCTGCATTCACTTGCATCAAGTGTGAAAGATGGGTCGCCACGACAGTCGAGCAATCAACCACCGTAAAGCCGCTCATTTGGGCCATCTCGCGCTGGCGTTCGTCGATCCATACCGCGGGCAGGCCGAAGGCCGGGTCGGTGGTCTTGGTGCCGATCAGCTGCTGCGTCGCGCCGCCGGGGTTGATCGCCAACAGCATGCCGGGGAAGGCCTCGCCTTCGCCAATCACCGCGCCGCGCAGCGAGACGCGGTAGGCGCTCGGCTTCAGGTCCAGGTTGTCGCGGATGTGCACCGGCGGGGGCAGGAAGCCGACGTCCTGCGCGAACTTCTTGCGCACGCCCTTGATGCGGCCCAGCAGGTCGCCGCCACGCTGGGCGTCGACCAGGGTGATCAGGCGGTAGCCGACTTCCAGGCCCAGGGTGTCGACCGGGGTCAGGTCGTCCCAGCTCGCTTCGGGGTTCGCTTCGCGCTGCTCTTCGCGCGTCTTCGGTTTCGCTGCAGCGGCCTTGCGGTCGCGTTCGCGCATCGCCCAGGCGCCCCAGCCGATGCCGCCGGCGATGAGCAGGAAGACGAGGTTGGGCATGCCCGGAATCAGCCCGAGCGCACCGATGATGCCGGCGGTGAGGGCCAGCGAACGCGGCGAGTTGAACAGTTGCGCGCGAATCTGGCTGCCGACGTCGGTGCCTTTGCCGACGCGTGAGACGACCATCGCCGCCGCCACCGAGATCAACAGGGCCGGGATCTGCGCCACCAACGCATCGCCGACCGCGAGCAGGATGTAGCTATTGGCAGCCTGGGCGGCCGACATGTCGTGCGCGATCACGCCGAAGAGGAAGCCGCCGACGATGTTGATGAACAGGATCAGCAAGCCCGCGATGGCGTCGCCCCGCACGTACTTGCTGGCACCGTCCATCGAACCGAAGAACTCAGCCTCTTCTCCCACCTCGGTGCGGCGCTGCCGGGCCTGCTCTTCGTTGATCAGGCCGGCATTCAGATCGGCGTCGATCGCCATCTGCTTGCCCGGCATCGCATCCAGCGTGAAACGCGCGCCGACCTCGGCAATGCGCTCGGCGCCCTTGGTGACGACGATGAAGTTGATGACGACCAGGACCGCGAAGACGATCAGGCCGACGGCGAAGTTGCCGCCGATCAGGAAGTGGCCGAAGGACTCGATCACCTTGCCGGCGGCACCGGTGCCGGTGTGGCCCTCGAGCAGCACGACGCGGGTCGAGGCCACGTTGAGTGACAGGCGCAGCAGGGTGGTCACCAGCAGCACTGCGGGAAAGGCCGCGAAGTCGAGCGGCCGCACCATGTTGGCCGACACCATCATCACCATCAGCGCCATCGCGATGTTAAAGGTGAACAGGATGTCGAGGGCGAAGGCCGGCAGCGGCAACACCATCATGGCCAGCACCATGACGATGAACAGCGGTGCCATCAGGTTCTTGACGACGCCGGCGTGCGGGCCGATCAGGGCATCCAGGCGCTTCATCAGATCGTTCACGCATCAACTCCGGTTGGCAGGGCCGCTTGATGCGGATCGAGTTCATCGGGCACCGGCAGCACGGGCAAGTCGCCCGGCATCGCACCGCGGCCTGCCAGGGCCGCACGCAGCTGGTAGACATAGGCCAGCACCTGGGCCACGGCGGCGAACAGGGCGGCAGGCACCTCGCGGTCGATCTCGGCGTGGGCGTACAGCGCGCGCGCCAGCGGTGGGGCCTCAAGCACCGGCACCTTGGATTCACGCGCGATGTCGCGGATGCGCAGCGCCAGCAGGTCGGCGCCCTTGGCAACCACGCGCGGTGCGGACATCGTCGCGTCGTCGTATTTCAGGGCCACCGCATAGTGGGTCGGGTTCATGACCACCAGGTCGGCCTTGGGCACGGCGGCCAACATGCGGCGCTTGACGCGCTCGCGCATCAGGGCCTTCATCTTGCCCTTGACCTCGACGTTGCCCTCGAGCTGCTTGTACTCTTCCTTGAGTTCCTGATGGCTCATCTTCAGGCGGTCTTGCAACCACTTGCGCTGCAGCGGCACGTCGATGAGCGCGAACACGGCCAGGGCCACCAACAGGAGCACGAAGCCGCCCTGCAGCGTCGACAGGGCCTGCCCCAGCGCCGCCGGCAGCGGCAGATCGAGCGTGGCCACGAAGGCAGGCAGTTGAGCGCGCAGGTAGAGCGCGCCGACGGCGCCGAGCACCAGGGCCAGCAGGCAGGCCTTCAGCGCGTCGCCGAACTGGTGCTTGGAAAACATGCGGCCGAGGCCGGCCAGCGGATTGAGCTTGCTGAACTTGGGGGCCAGCGGCTTGAAGGTCCAGTTCCAGCCGCCCGACGCGACGCCCGCGGCCAGGGCCACCGTCAGCATGACGCCGCCCAACGGCAGCACGACCCACATCAGTTTCAGTCCAAGCTGGCCCAGCCGGACCAGCATCGCGTCGGGCTCGGCCAGGCTGCGCGCATCGAACTGCAGGCCGGCGGCCAGCAGGTTCTTCAGCCAGCCGCCGAATTCGGGCGCCATCGCGGCAAGCAAGGCACCGCCAGCGGCAATCGCCGCGAAGTGGCCCAGGTCACGCGAGCGGGCGACCTGGCCGTCCTCGCGCGCCTTCTTCAGCTTGCGCTGAGAAGCGGGCAGGTTACGGTCTTGGGCGGAGTCGGCCATGGTCTCGCCATGGTGCTTGCCCCGGTCGAAAACTTAAGGCCGATAAGCGGGGCTTATCGGCCTGTGTTCCGCGAACCCGTCTAGAAGCCGAGACTGGCCAGCAGGTCGTCGACCTCGCCCTGGTTCTGCACTACATCGGTGCGCCCGACGGCGTTCACCACCGGGCCGTTGAGCAAGGAGGTCTCGACCTTTTGCGCCTGCTCGGGTGGCGCGGCCTGCATCAGCAGCTTGAGCAGCGAGTCTTCGAGGTCGGACGCCAGGGACACAACCTTGGCGACGACCTGGCCGGTCAGGTCATGGAAGTCCTGCGCCATCATGATGTCGGTCAGGTGGGCGTCGATGCGCGCGGTGGCGGCCTCGACATCGCCGACGAAATTGATCACCGCGCCACTGGCCACCGCGCGCACCGGATCGGCGACGATGGCCGCGGCCATGCGCCGCGTCTCGACGGTGATGTGGCTGTGCTCGAGCTTGGCCTGGTCGACCGAGTTGAGCACCTTGTCGGCGGCCTCTCCGGTCTTCTTGGCGATGTAAGAAAGGCGGCTGCGCGCATCGGGCAGGCCGTCGGCCGCCTGCTGCAGCTTGGGCATCACGCCGAGCTGCTGCAGCGTGTCGTGAAGCTGGCGCGTGATGTGGCCCAGTTGCTGGAAGATCTCGGGCGAGGCCTGCGCAGCCATCTGGGGCGCCAGGGACGCCAACTCATCCATCTTCATGTTCTTCTCCGTACAGCGGGGATGTTCAGATGGTCAGGCCGGCTGGGCCAGCTTCTGCATGATCTTCTGGACCTTCTCCTCCAGCGTGGCCTTGGTGAAAGGCTTGACGATGTAGCCGGCAGCACCGCTCTGCGCGGCCAGGACGATGTCTTCCTTGCGCGCCTCTGCGGTCACCATGAGCACCGGGATGTGCTTCAGGCTGTCGTCGGCCTTGACGGCCTTGAGCAGGTCGAAGCCGTTCATGTTCGGCATGTTGATATCGCTGACGACGAAGTCGAACTTCTGCGCCTTGAGCATGCCCAGCGCGATGGCACCGTCCTCGGCCTCCTCGGCGTTGTTGCAGCCCATCTCCTTCAACAGGCCGCGCACGATGCGGCGCATGGTCGAAAAATCGTCGACGACGAGGAATTTGAGGTCGGTGGTGTTGCTCATGGTGGGCGGTCTTCGGCGAACGGATAGGGTTTTATCGGACGACCGGCGTCGGACTTGAAGCCGAAAGCGCAACCGGCGACGCCGTCGAGGCCTGCGCATCGGCGACCAGGGTCTGGGCCAACTCGGGCGCCGTACGGAACAAGCGGTCCTCGGCATCGCGGTTCATCACGATGATGCTGATGCGCCGGTTGCTCGCCGCCTTCGGGTCCTGCGCATCAAACAGGGTGCTCGAAGCCAGGCCCTGCACGCGCAGCACGCGGTCGTCGGGCAGGCCGCCGGCGACAAGCTCACGGCGCGAGGCGTTCGCGCGGTCGGCCGAAAGCTCCCAGTTGCTGTAGCCGCGCTCGCCGGCCGAGAACGGCTGGGCGTCGGTGTGGCCTTCGAGCGTCAAGTGGTTCGGCACCGTGCCCAGCACGATGCCGATCTCGCGCAGCAACTCGCGCATGTAGGGCTGCACGATGGCCGAGCCGCTGGCGAACATCGGCCGGTTGTGTTCATCGGCGATCTGGATGCGCAGGCCGTCGCGCGTCATGTCCAGCTTCAGCTGCGAGGCCATCGGCGCGAGCTTGGGGCTGGCCTCGATCTTTTCCTCGACCTTCTTCTTCAGGTCTTCCAGGCGCGCGATCTCGGCCCGCACCTGTTCGGCCTTCAGGGCCTGCAGATTGACCGTGTCGCGCCGCGCTTCGATGTCGCCGCGCTTGACCTGGCCGGTGGCGCGGGTCAGGTCTTGGCCGCCGCCGCGCACTACGTGCGAGGCGTCGCCTGCACCCGAGCCCGACGCCAGCAGGGAGAGCTTCAGAGGCGAGTTGAAGTAGTCGGAGATGCCCTTCTTGTCGCCCTCGGTGGTCGAGCCGAGCAGCCACATCAGCAGGAAGAAGGCCATCATGGCCGTCACGAAGTCGGCGTAGGCGATCTTCCAGGCGCCGCCGTGATGGCCATGGCCACCCTTCTTGATCTTCTTGACGATGATCGGTTGAAGCTTTTTCGCGTCGCCTGCCATCGCTCAGCCCATCACGCCTTCTTGCCTTTGACATGGCCTTCGAGTTCGGCGAAGGTCGGCCGCTCGGTCGAATACAGCACCTTGCGCCCGAACTCGACCGCCACCTGCGGTGCATAACCCTGCATCGAGGCCAGCAGGGTGGTCTTGATGCATTGCAGCTCCTTGCCCTGCTCGTCGACCTTCTGCTCCAGCAGGCCGGCCAGCGGCTCGGCGAAGGCATAGGCCAGCAGGATGCCGAGGAAGGTGCCGACCAGAGCCGAACCGATCATGCCGCCCAGTACTGCCGGCGGCTGCCCGACCGAGCCCATGGTGTTCACGACGCCGAGCACGGCGGCGACGATGCCGAAGGCGGGCAGCGCGCCGGCCAGGCGCTGCAGCGCGGCGACGGCGGCGTGCGCCTCGTGGTGGTGGGTCTCGATCTCGCTGTCCATCAGCGACTCGATCTCGTGCGCGTTCAGGTTGCCCGAGACCATCATGCGCAGGTAGTCGGTGATGAACTCGACCACGTGGTGGTCGCTGCCGACGGCCGCGTACTTCTTGAACAGGGGGGACTCGTGCGGGGTCTCGACGTCGTTCTCGATCGACATCAGGCCTTCCTTGCGCGCCTTCTGCAGGATGTCGTACATCAGCGCCATCAGCTCCATGTAGCGCGCCTTGGTGTACTTGCTGCCTTTGAAGCACAGCGCCAAGCCCTTCATGGTCGCCTTCAGCACCTTGGTCTGGTTGTTGGCCAGGAAGGCGCCGAAGGCTGCGCCGCCGATGGCGGCCATCTCGAACGGCAGCGCATGCAGCACCACGGCGATGTTGCCGCCGTGAGCGATGAAGACGCCGAAGACCGCCACGAGGGCGACGGCCCAACCGATAAGGACGAACATGTTGGTGGCAGCTGGTGTTAGTGCCCCGGGGCCGCGACGGCCACGGGCTGTGCTGGGTTATCGGCGGGAATGGGCATTGGTTGAGGCCGGCATGCCGACGCGGTAGATCCACACGCCTCGCCGCGAGGGGCCGCCGATCCGGGCCACGGGCTGGCGCCCGGGTACGGCGAATGCCAGGCTCACCAGCCAGGCGCCGGGACTCATCTCGGCTTCGGCCTTGGCGAAGGCCCGTGCCATGCTTTCCGGGCGCTGGAACAGATAGACCAGGTCGACGCCGGCCCAGGAATGGCGCCACATGTCGGCGCGCACGACCTCGGCCCAGGAACAGCGCCGCGCCGCCAGCCAGGCCAGCGGACGGCTCCATTCCACGCCTTCCAGGCGAATGTGCGGCCAGACGCAGCGCAAGGCCGACAAACCATGGCCGATCCCGCAGCCGACATCGAGCACGCGCGCCGACGGCGCCAGCGCAATGATCCGGTCCAGGCCCTCCAGCGCATGCACCGGGGTCGGGAACCAGGGCGCATCCGACCAGGCGCGCAGGGGATACGCCAGCAACAGCGGCAGCAAGGCGAGCGGCCAGCACCAGACCGGCAGCGCTGCGCCGGCAGCCAGAGCCGACAACGGAAAACCCGCGCCGACCAGGCAGCGTCGCCAGCGACCGCGCACCGCCAGGGCGCAGGCGAAGCCGGCGGCGCTCGCAATGGTGAATGCAGCGGGCGTCGAGAGGCCGAGCGCAGGTGTCGCCGACCACAGCGTCCAACCCAGCAGCCAGCTCAACAGGGCGGGCAGCGGCCAGGGCAGCGCAAGGCGTCGAACGGGCACGGTCAAGGCGCTCATGCCCGCCAGTATCTGGATCGGCGCGCTGCCGCGGTCGCTGGATCAGCACCGTTTCCACCGCCTTGTCCGCAGCACGGCGTGCAGCGCACCAAGAGAAGCGCGACCCGAAGGTCGCGCAAAGGCGCTTCGATGCGCCTGGAGGAGACAAGCGGGAATTCGGTTACGCCGACGCGTCAGTGCGCGGTGGCCAGGGCTTCGATCGGGTCTTGCTGCAGCGCAGCGGTAGGCTTGGCCCTGCCCGTGTCGAGCTGCAGGGCACCAGCGGCCTTGCCCTTGCCGGCACGCGCCGGCGGGTTGCACATGCCGCACACGTAGTGCTTCGCGATCTCGTGCGGGTGGGTCACGAAGTGGCCGTGGCAGCACGAGCACTTGGTCATCGTCAGCATGCCGTTGTCGACGAACTTGACCAGGCGCCAGGCGCGCGTCACGCTGAGCATCGGCTCCAGGCCTTGGGCCTGGGTCTGCTCGAGGTAGAGCTGGTAGGCCTTGATGACGACGTCGATCTCGTCCAGCGCGCTGGATTTGTTCAGGTATTCGTGGATGTTGAGGAACAGGCTGGCGTGGATGTTGGGCTGCCAGGTCATGAACCAGTCGGTCGAGAACGGCAACTGGCCCTTGCTCGGGCTCTTGCCCGCAACTTCCTTGTACAGGCGCAGCAGGCGCTCGTAGCTCAGGTCGGTTTCGCTTTCCAACACCTGCAGCCGGGCGCCGAGCTGAATCAGCGTCACGGCGCGTTCGATCTGGCGGGCTTCGGTCAGGATGCTCTTGTTGCGGGCCATGCTCGTCTCCTCGATGTGTTGTTGTCTGCGTCCGAGCTCAGGCGGCTTCTTGATGACGGCCGGCCAGCAGGATGGCGGCATGCAGGCGGCCGACACTTTCGTTGGCAGCGCTCTTGCCGTGGCTGGTGATCAGGTTCCAGACCAGTTCGTCGTCCATGCGGAAGCGGCACAACAGGGTGCTGCTCTGCGCGACCTTCATGGTCTGTGCCGGTGTCAGGGCACCGATGGTGTTGGCGGTGTCTTCGCAGATGCCCAGGCGGTACAAGGCCTGTTCGCGGTCGCTGCGGATGAGGCTTTGCGCCAGCATCAGGTACGACAGGTTGGCTTCGCGGATCTCGGCAAGGATTTGCTCGGTGTTCATGGCTTCGGGTCTCCTGGGTTGAAGGTTCGGCTTGGGTTGAAACGAACTGTAGAAGTCCGTCGATGCCTCGAACAGGGGCCGTGCGCCATCCCTGGAGTCCGCTTTCACCTGCGCGGCTTGTAGGGCAGATTCCTACAGCATGGTTCGGTTCGTGCGGTAGTTGGCAAGGCGGGCGCCGTGCGTGCTGCAAAGGCGCGGCTCGGATCTATGGCGAGAAGACTCGCCGCTGCCTCGCGGCAGGCGGTGCCTGGTGGGGGCGGCCTGAGGGGCGGCGACGCGCGCAAGGCTTGGGGCCGGCGACGCGCAGCGCGCGTCGTCAGCTGACTCGCCGAACGTGTCTGAGCGAAGTGAGCGCAGCGAACGCAGCGAGTTGTTCGGCGCGACCCCAAGCCTGGCCACCACAGCGAAGTGGGCCTGAAGGGCCCACCGCCCCAGTGGGAGCCCACGCCGGGCACCGCCTGAGGCGATGCGCCAACCCACGCCGCCGCAGCGGTCTCACTCCCCCACCAGGCCCTTGCGGATCGCGTAGACCGTCAACTCGGAGTTGTTCGCCAGCCCGAGCTTCTGCAACACGCGGGCGCGATACACCGAGACCGTTTTCGGCGACAGCATCAACTCTGCGGCGATGTCGGACAAGCGCTTGCCCGAGGCGATCATCGTCAGGGTCTGCAGTTCGCGGTCCGACAACGTGTCGTGGGCCTGCTCGACCGCCGGGGAAGTCAGGCTCTCGACCAGCATCTGCGCGATCTCGGGCGTGACGTACTTGCGCCCCTGAGCCACCGTGCGCACCGCCTGCACGATGACCTGCGGGTCGCCGGCCTTGTTCACGTAGCCATAAGCCCCACCGCGCAAGGCGCGGATGGCGTACTGGTCTTCGGGATACATGCTGACCACCAGCACCTTGACTGGATGGCCCTCGTCCTTCAGGACGTGCAGGACGTCCAGACCGCTGCGTCCCGGCATATTGATGTCCAGCACCAGCACGTCGCAGCGCGTGCTGCGCATCAGGCTGCGCAGCTCGCCGTAGTCGCCGGCCTCGCCGACGACACGGATGTCGACCGCCTCGGCGAGGGTGTCGCGGATGCCGCGCCGGATCAGCGCGTGGTCGTCGCACAGGATCACTTCGATCATAGGTCCCCCCATCCGGAAGGGTCGTGACTGTCGCGTTCGAAACCAGTATCGCCGAAGGCACTGTCGCCGCTGTGCGGCCCGCGCGGGCCGAAGGGCACCGACAGGATCAGGGTCGTGCCGCTGGCATCGCTGGCCAGATCGACCCAGCCACCGACGGTGTCGGCGCGCTCGCGCAGACCGCGGATGCCGAAGCTCTTGGCCTTGGCCAGATCCTCGGCCGTCAGGCCACAACCGTTGTCGCTAACCTCGATCGACAGCACGCCGCGAGCCAGCGACAGGTCGATCGCCACCTTGCTCGCCTGCGCATGCTTGCTGACGTTGGTCAGCGCTTCCTGCACCGCGCGGTAGGCCACCAGCGAGATCGCACCCGGCAGCTCGAGGTTCTCGTCGGTGGTGCGGAAGGCGCACTCGATCGCGGTGCGCTTCTCGAAGCGCTGCGCCATCCATTGCAGGGCCGCAATCAGGCCCTGCTCGAGGATCGCCGGGCGCAGGTTGTGCATCACGCGCTGGCTGGCCTCGATCGCATGCGCCGTCATCTCGATCGCCGACTGCACCTTCTGCTGCATCGCTGGCGCCTGGGCATGGCGAGCGATCCAGGCCAGTTCGAAGTTCAGCGCGGTCAGCGCGCCACCGACGTCGTCGTGGATCTCGCGTGCGATGGCCGCACGCTCGCGCTCGACACTGGTCTGCAGGTGCTGGGCCAGCTCGGACAGCTGGCGCCGCGAAGCTGCTAGCTCGCGGTCGGCGGCGAGGCGGGCACGGCGCGTCTCGTTGGCCTCGATGGCGTGATCGAGCGCCGGCGCCAGGCGCGCCAGATTGCTCTTGAGCAGGTAGTCGCTGGCACCGTTGCGCATCGCCTGCACGGCAGTGTCTTCACCGATCTCGCCCGAAACGATGATGAAAGGCAGCAGGCGTCCGCTGGCCTTCAGGATCTCGAGCGCCGCCAGGCCCGAGAAGCCAGGCAGGTTGTAGTCCGACAGGATGGCGTCCCAGTCCTCCTCGAGCGCGGCGCGAAAGCCGTCCTCGGTCTCGACGCGCAGGGTCTGGACCTCGCGCCCGCCCACCGTCAGGTGGGCCAACGCCAGCTCGTGGTCGACCTCGGAGTCTTCGAGGTGCAGGACACGCAGGCTGCGTTGGCGGGACGGTGGAGCCATGGACAGGGCTGACGCTGAAGGAATTGGGCCGACTTTATCCCGGTGATCGGCTCAATGCCTGTGCACCGGGCTGCCGAGAATCGCTGCACAACCTGGTGCCGATAGAGGCTCCGGAGCCCCGACGTGCCTTGCGGCGCGCCCTGTTCAGACCTTCGCGACCCCTCCCATGCTTGCGACACAAGATGCTGCGACACAGACCGGCGAGGCGATCGACCTGGTGCTCGCCGCCGACCTGCAGGACCACCTGCTGACCGCCAGCCACGACCTGGACCGGCTGCAGTCGCTGCTGGCCGGCACCTGCGAGGCCCTGACCGCGAGCTTCTTCGGAGCCAACGCGCTGGTCGAGCGCCTGGGCCAGGAGTCCGATACCGCCGCCCTGCCCGCGCTCAGCCGCCACCTGAGCGAGGCGGTCACCGCGCTGCAGTTCCAGGACATCGCTTCCCAGCTGATCGCCCACACCCGCAAACGCCTGCGCAACTGCGCCGACCGCCTGGCCGCCAGCGCCTTCGACGAGGACGGCGAGGGCGACGCCCTGATCGAAGACATGCCGCTGCGACCGAATCCGGTCACACAGGACGAAATGGACGCCGGCTCGGTCGAGCTGTTCTAAAGATCCCGCGCCAGACACCGAAACCACTGCTTGATCCCGGAGAAGAAACAAATGCACTCGATCCTCGCCGTTGACGACTCGGCCTCGATGCGCCAGATGGTGTCCTTCACGCTGAAGAACGCCGGCTTTAACGTGGTCGAGGCCGTCGATGGCCAGGATGCGTTCGAAAAGGCCAACAGCCGCGACTTCAACCTGGTGCTCACCGACCAGAACATGCCGCGCATGGACGGCATCTCACTCACCCGAAAGCTGCGCGAGAACCCGAAATTCAAGACCACGCCGATCCTGATCCTGACCACCGAGTCGAGCGACCAGATGAAGCAGGCCGGACGCGCTGCAGGCGCCACCGGCTGGCTGGTCAAGCCCTTCGATCCGGCCAAGCTGATCGAAGTCATCGGCAAGGTCATCCGCTGACGCGGCGCCGAACGGAGCACATGCGATGGGCGCGATGACACCCGAAGGAACGAATGCCGACGCCGGCATCGACCTGAGCCAGTTCTACCAGGTCTTCTTCGAGGAGGCGGGCGAGAACCTCGACAACATGGAGCAGATGCTGCTCAGCATCGACCTCGCCGCCGCCGACGACGAGGAGCTGAACGCGATCTTCCGCTGCGCACACTCGGTCAAGGGCGGCGCGGCGACCTTCGGCTTCAACGACGTGGCCAAGCTCACGCACCAGATGGAGACCCTGCTGGACAAGCTGCGCCGGCACGAGTTGGCGCCCAGCGCCGGCATGGTCGACGTGCTGCTGGCTTCGGGCGACGCGCTGAAGGCGCAACTTGCACGGCACCAGAACGGCGGCGCCGGCGACAGCGTCGACACCACCGAGCTGCTGCAGAACATCAAGGCCTTCGCCGACGGCGGCCAGCCGGTTGCTGCGGCCGCTGTGTCAGCGAGCCCGGTTCCTGCCGCTCCCGCGGCCGCCGCCGCGGCGGTGCTGACTTCGAACGTGCGCCAGCTCGAACTCTGCGTCGGCCCGCTCGACAAACCGGAGCTGGCCGACAACCTGGTCGAGCTGTTCGCCGAGATCCCCGATCTGGGCACGATCGAGCCGCTCGATGCCGGCCAGGCGGCCGACGGCATGCGCCGCTTCGTCGTCACAACCGCCAGCAGCGACAACGACCTGCTGGACCTGTTCACCTTCCACGTCGCGCGCGAGCAGGTCAAGCTGCTGCCGATGAGCGCCGGCTTCGGCTTTCACGACGGTGCACCTGGCGCGCCGGACGCCCCGACCGACGTCGATCCGGGCTACGGCTTTTTCGAGGACGCACCGGGCACGGTCACGACCGCGAACGCCAGCGACAGCGCCGAACATGCCGCGCCGGCGCCGCGCGCCGCCCCCGGCGTCGAGGCACCCCGCAATGCGGCCAAGGCCGAGGCGGTCAAGGCCACCACGACCGACACCACACTGCGCGTCTCGATCGACAAGGTCGATCAGTTGATCAACCTCGTCGGCGAACTGGTGATCACCCAGGCCATGCTGGCGCAGACCGGCAAGGATCAGGAGAACGCGCTGCACCAGCAGCTGGCCGCCGGCCTGATCGACCTGGAGCGCAACACCCGCGACCTGCAGGAAGCGGTGATGTCGATCCGCATGATTCCGATGTCCCTGGTCTTCAGCCGCTTCCCGCGCATGCTGCGCGACCTCGCGGCCAAGCTCGGCAAGAAGGTCGAGCTGGTGCAGGTCGGCGAAGCCACCGAGCTCGACAAGGGCCTGGTCGAGAAGATCACCGACCCGCTGACCCACCTGGTGCGCAACAGCTGCGACCACGGCATTGAACTGCCCGCCGAGCGCACGGCCAAGGGCAAGCCCGAGCACGGCACGATCACTTTGGCGGCAAGCCACCAGGGCGGCAGCATCGTGATCGAGGTGCGCGACGACGGCAAAGGCCTGAACCGCGGCAAATTGATCGCCAAGGCGCGCGAGAAGGGCATCGACGCGCCCGACACGATGAGCGACAGTGAGGTCTGGAGCCTGATCTTCGCCCCGGGCTTCTCGACCGCCGAAGTCGTCACCGACGTCTCTGGCCGCGGTGTCGGCATGGACGTCGTGAAGAAGAACATCACCGCCCTGGGCGGCACGGTCGAGATCGACTCTGCCGAAGGCTACGGCATGAGCGTCAAGGTGCGCCTGCCGCTGACGCTGGCCATCATGGACGGCATGAGCGTTGGTGTCGGCGACGAGTGCTACATCCTCCCGCTCGGCTCGGTGGTCGAGTCGTTCCAGATCCAGCCCGACACCGTCAAGACCATCGGGGGCAGCGGCCGCGTGGTCCAGGTGCGCGAGGAGTACATGCCGGTGCTCGACCTCGAGCAGGTCTTCGATGTGCCGCGACGCCCCGCGGAGGACGGCAACGAGATCCTCGTCGTGGTCGAGGCCGAAGGCGGCCGCGTCGCGCTGAAGGTCGACCAGTTGCTCGGCCAGCAGCAGGTGGTGGTGAAGAACCTCGAAGCCAACTACCGCCGCGTGCCCGACGTGTCGGGCGCAACCATCCTGGGCGACGGCCGCGTCGCCCTCATCCTGGACGTCGGCAGCCTCGTGCGCCGCTCGTCGCATTGATCCATCCCAACCTTCTCGATTGTCCGATGAACGCCCTGCCCTCCCTGATGCGCCGCTACACCATCCGCACCCGCATGGTCGGCGCCATCGCCATGGTTCTGGGCCTGCTGGCCCTGGTCGGCGGTGCCGGCCTGTACGGCATGTTCCAGATTCAGCACCTGAACACCGCGTTCGCCGAGAACACGGTCGCCGAAGCCAGCCAGCTCGGTGAGCTGCGTTCGGCGATGGGCGACCTGCGGCGCTACGAGAAGGACATGATCCTGAGCTACGAGAAGACCGACAAGGTCGTCGAGTACCGCGACAAATGGCGCAAGACGCACGCCCAGGCGCTGACCCTGATCGCTGCGATGCTGAAGGGCGAAGAGGACGTCGACAACCCGATCCTGCGCCAGCTGCAGCCCCAGCTCGAGGCCTACATCGCCGCTGCCGAACCGGTGATCAAGCAACTCGAGGCCAGCGGCTACGACAACGCCGCGGTTGCCAACAAGATGATGGGCAAGGCCAAGGAGTCGATCCACGCTGCCGAGTTGCACCTGGTCAAACTTGGCGAGGCACTGCGTACCGAAGGCCACAACACCAAGACCGAGATCGAAGCTTCCGCCCGGCACACCGTGCTGTTGTTCGGTCTGGCCGTGGCGCTGGCCGTGATCGTGGTCGTGCCGCTGACCCTGGCCAACATGGCCTCGATCTGCCGCCCGCTCGATGCCGCCAAGCGGTTGGCCGAGGCCATCGCCGGCGGCGACCTGACATCGCACACCGAGATCAGCGGCCGCGACGAAACCGCCGCCCTGCAGCGGGCCCTGGCCGACATGCAGGCCGCGCTGCAGCACCTGGTCGGCCAGGTGCGTCAGAGCGCGGACAGCATCCACGTGGCCAGCGCCGAAGTGGCGACCGGCAATGCCGACTTGAGCCAACGCACCGAACAGGCGGCCAGCAACCTGCAGCAGACGGCGAGCTCGATGGAGCAGCTGAGTGGCACGGTGCGCCAGAGCGCAGACTCGGCCCAGACCGCGAACCAGCTGGCCAGCTCGGCCTCCGAAGTGGCCCGCCGCGGCGGCGCGGTGGTGTCCCAGGTGGTGACGACGATGGACGAGATCAATGCCTCGTCGCGCAAGATCGCCGACATCATCAGCACCATCGACGGCATCGCCTTCCAGACCAACATCCTGGCGCTGAACGCGGCCGTCGAGGCGGCGCGCGCCGGTGAACAAGGCCGCGGCTTCGCCGTCGTCGCCAGCGAAGTGCGCAGCCTGGCCCAGCGCTCGGCCACGGCGGCCAAGGAGATCAAGGGCCTGATCGGCGACTCGGTGGACAAGGTCGAGAGCGGCTCGAAGCTGGTGGCCGACGCCGGCACCACGATGACCGAAATAGTCGCCTCGGTGCAGCGCGTGTCCGACATGATCGGCGACATCACCGCCGCAGCCACCGAGCAGAGCACCGGCCTGAGCCAAGTCAACAGCGCAGTCACCCAGCTCGACCAGATGACGCAGCAAAACGCCGCCCTGGTCGAACAGAGCGCGGCAGCGGCGCAGAGCCTGAGCGAGCAGGCCGGCAAGCTGGCAGGCGTGGTTGCAACCTTCAAGTTGGATGCCGAAGGCGTGGCCGCCTGAACCGCGGACTCCAGTTCGAAGCCGAATCCGCCGATATCCCGACCAATCACGATCGAAACGCCCACGAGGATCCCATGGACATGATCAACGACGCCGCCCAGGTCGTCCGCCACGAAGCCAACCGTGCCGTGCAGTCCGCACGCCAGCAGAACAGCGGCGGCGAATTCCTGACCTTCCGGCTCGGCGCCGAGGAGTACGGCATCGACATCCTGCGCGTGCAGGAGATCCGCAGCTACGAGCAACCCACCCGCATCGCCAACGCGCCGGCCTTCATCAAGGGCGTCGTCAACCTGCGCGGCACGATCGTGCCGATCGTCGACCTGCGCGTGAAGCTCGGCTGCGAGCGCATCGAGTACGACAGCTTCACCGTGGTCATCGTCCTGAACGTGCGCGGCCGCGTCGTCGGCGCCGTCGTCGACTCAGTCTCCGACGTGCTGCAACTGGCCGCCGACAGCGTCAAGCCGGCGCCCGAGCTGTCGTCGGGCAATGTCGACACCAGCTACATCACCGGCATCGGTAATGTCAGCGCCGAAGGCAAGGACCGGATGCTGATCCTGATCGACATCGAAGCCCTGATGACCAGCGCCGACATGGGCCTGGTCGAAGCCGCGGTCTGACGCGCTGCCGCTTCCCACACAAGAACGCAACGAGACAAAGCACCGTGTCACTGAATCGCATCAAGATCGGCCCCCGCCTCGCGCTCGCCTTCGGGCTGGTGCTGGCCCTGCTCATGCTCGCTGGCGGCCTGGCCTACCAGCGCCTGGCCCACATCGCGGGCGAAGTCGAACATCTGCACGAGTACGAGCGTCGCGCCGGGCTCGCCGACGACTGGCGTGCGATGACGTTGCTGAACGCGTCGCGCGCGATCGCCGTCGCCAAGGCCGCCGGCAGCAGCCAGGTCGCCGACTACTTCGCACCGCGGGTGGTCGAGACTTCGAAACTGATCTCCGCGGCGCAAGCCGAATTGAGCAAGCTCATCGACAGCGACATGGGCAAAGCCCTGTTGGCGCGCATCGGTGAACAGCGCCAGACCTACGTCCAGATCCGCGACGAGGTCTTCGCCAAGATCAAGGCCGGCGACGCCGAAGGCGGCAAGCAGTTGCTCGAAGGCAAGATGCTGCCCGCGTCGGATGCCTACGTGGCCTCGATCGAGACGCTGGCCAAGTACCAGAAGGACCGCGTCGCCGAGAGCACGGCGCGCATCGAAGCCGCCGTCCAGACCACCCAGGTCGCGATACTGACCCTGGTACTGGTGTCGATCGCGATCGGTGCGCTCGGCGCCTGGTGGATCACGCGTTCGGTGGTGCAGCCCCTGCGCGAAGCCGTCGAGGATGCCGACGCGATCGGCGCCGGCGACCTGGCGCGGCGCATCGAGATCGTCGGCCAGGACGAGACCACGGCCCTGAAGCAGGCGCTGGAGCGCATGCAGGCCGCCTTGCGTCGCACCGTGAGCGAGGTCCGGGGTGGTGCCGACGGCGTTGCCACAGCCAGTGCCGAGATCGCCCAGGGCAACCTCGACCTGAGCCAGCGCACCGAACAGCAGGCCGCGGCGATCGAAGAGACCGCTGCCTCCATGGAAGAGCTGGGCTCGACCGTCAGGCAAAACGCCGACAATGCGCGGCAGGCCAACCAGCTGGCGCTGAGCGCCTCCACGGTTGCCACCCAGGGTGGCGCGGTCGTCGGCCAGGTGGTCGAGACGATGAAGGGCATCAACGACTCGTCAAGGAAGATTGCCGACATCATCAGCACCATCGACGGCATCGCCTTCCAGACCAACATCCTGGCCCTGAACGCCGCCGTGGAAGCGGCGCGCGCCGGTGAGCAGGGGCGCGGCTTCGCGGTGGTGGCCGGCGAGGTGCGCAACCTGGCTCAGCGCAGCGCCGAAGCGGCCAAGGAGATCAAGACCCTGATCAACGCCAGCGTCGAGCGAGTCGCGCAGGGCACGCAGCTGGTCGACCAGGCCGGCACGACGATGGAAGAGATCGTCGGCTCGATCAAACGCGTGACCGACATCATGGGCGAGATCAGCGCTGCGTCGACCGAGCAGAGCGCGGGCGTGGCCCAGATCGGCGAGGCGATCACGCAGATGGACCAGACGACGCAGCAGAACGCTGCCCTGGTCGAGCAGAGCGCGGCCGCCGCCGAGAGCTTGAAATCGCAGGCCCAGCAGCTCGTCGTCGCGATGGCGGTGTTCAAACTCGAACATGACGCCGCAGCTCCGAAGCCCCTCGACGCCACGTGGCGCGGTGCCGAAAGGCGCGGCCCGCAGCGCGCAACGAATGTCACGCGGCCGTCGTTCGGCGCCAAGGCCCCCGTCAAACCCCAGGCTGTGGCGAAGCCGCGCGCCGAACCGCCAACCCTGACGCGTGTGGCCTCCGTGCCGAAAACCGGCACCGACGACGAGTGGACCAGCTTCTGAGCATGCCGACGGGCTCAAGGCTCGCGCAGGAACGTCGATACATCCCTATCCCCATTCACAAGGAACCGATCATGAAAGTCACGCATCTCGCCCTCGCAGCCTCACTGTTGACCGCCGCCTTCTTGTCGCACGCCGCAGACGGCGGCGCCACGCCCGAGCAAGCCACCGCGATGGTCAAGAAGGGTGTCGCCTTCATCAAGGCCAACGGCACCGAAAAGGGCTATGCCGAGATCACCAGCAAGACCAGCCCCTTCAAGCAGGACGACCTGTACCTGGTGGTCTACGGCCTGGACGGTGTGGTGCATGCGCACGGCGCGAACGAGAAGATGGTCGGCCGCAACCTGATCGAGCTGAAGGACGTCGACGGCAAGGCCTTCGTCAAGGAGCGCGTCGAGCTGGGCATGGCCAAGGTCTCGTTCTGGCAGGACTACAAGTTCACCAACCCGGAGACGAAGAAGATCGAGCCCAAGTCGATGTACTGCGAACGGCTCGAGAAGACGGTCGTCTGCGGCGGCATCTACAAGTAATTCGAACCAGCACGCGCTCGAAGCCCGGCCATGAAACTCGCCCACAAACTGCTCCTGGCGCCGCTGTTCACCGCCATCGTCTTGCTGGGCACGAGCCAGGTCAACGTCTGGCTGAATTCGCGCCAGGCCCAGGACGTGCGCACCGAGTTCGGCACCCAGATGGGCCTGTACAAGGCCCTGGCCGAGAGCCAGGAGCAATTGGCGATGGCCCACGCCGACGCGTACCGCACCGTGGCCCTGATCGCCTCGCTCGACGAAGCCAAGGTCAAGGCGGCCCGCGCCGCGCTGGCGCAGCGCACCGGCAAGGTCAAGGCCGGCCTGCAAGCGCTGGCCGGCCCGCGCGAACAGGCCGACAACGAGCTGGCGCGCATCATCGGCGACGCCACACGCCAGATCGACAGCTACCTGAAAAACGCCGACGCCGCCATCGACATGTCCACCGTCGATGCCAACACCGGCATCGCAGCGATGCAGGGCGCCGACACCGCGTTTGCTGGCCTGGCCAAGAGCGTGGACCAGGTGATCGTGCACATCGAGAGCGCGGGCACGGCGGCCGCCGAAGCGGGCGCGGCGCGCTCCCAGCGCATGAATTGGCTGCTCGCCGGACTGGGCCTGGCCCTGGCCGGCGTGGCGTTGGCTGCAGCCAGCGCGATGCAGCGGCGCTTCGTCGCTGACATCCGTGAGGCCGGGCGCTTCGCGAGCCAGGTCGCCAATGGCGACTTGCACGCCAGCCTGGAGACGGAGCGGCGCGACGAGGTCGGCGACCTGATGCGCGCGCTGGGCGCTATGCAGGCCCAGCTACACCAGGTGGTGGGTGAGGTGCGCGCCTCCGCCGACAGCATCGCCTTGGCCAGCGCCGAAGTCGCCCAGGGCAACAACGACCTGTCGCAACGCACCGAGAGCGCGGCCTCGAACCTGCAGCAGACAGCGGCCTCGATGGAGCAGCTCACCGTCACGCTGCGTCACAGCAGCGACGCGGCACAACAGGCCAATCAGCTCGCCAGCTCGGCCTCCGACGTCGCACAACGCGGTGGTGTCGTGGTGTCGCAGGTGGTCAGCACGATGAACGACATCAATGCCTCGTCGAAGAAGATCGCCGACATCATCGGCACCATCGACGGCATCGCCTTCCAAACCAATATCCTGGCCCTGAATGCCGCCGTCGAAGCGGCACGTGCCGGCGAGCAAGGACGCGGCTTCGCCGTCGTCGCCAGCGAGGTGCGCAACCTGGCCCAACGCTCGGCCGCCGCGGCCAAGGAAATCAAGGCCTTGATCGGCAGCTCGGTCGAGCGCGTCGAATCCGGTGGGCGCCTGGTGGCCGATGCGGGCAAGACGATGCACGAGATCGTCGCCAGCGTGCAGCGCGTGACCGACATCATTGCCGAGATCACCGCGGCAGCGAACGAACAGAGCCAGGGCATCGGCCAGGTCAACGGCTCCGTCAACCAGCTCGACCAGATGACGCAACAGAACGCCGCCCTGGTAGAGCAGAGCGCCGCCGCTGCAGAAAGCCTGCGCGAACAGGCCGGCAAGCTATCGGGCGTCGTTGCGACGTTCAAGCTGACGGCCTGATCTGCTCGCAAGGATGGGACGACGCCTGCAAAGGCGCGGCCGGGGCTTGGGCGTTTCGCGAGAAGACTCAGCGCTGCCTCGCGGCAGGCGCTGCCGGGTGGGGGTGACCTGTGGGGCGGCGAGGAGCGCAAGGCTTGGGGTCGGCGCGCGCAGCGCGCTTCGTCAACTGACTCCTGAGCACCACAGCGAAGTGGGCCTGAAGGGCCCACCGCCCCAGTGGTAGCCCCCGCCGGGCACCGCCTGCCGCGACGCGCGGTGCAGCGCAGCGCAGCGCAGCGCAGCGCAGCGCAGAAACAAGAACGCCCGGCCGATCCGAAGATCGCCGGGCGCCTGGTGGATCGGCTCGCTGGCTTTGCCGAAGATCAGCTTTGCACAGCCACCGCAGCGGCTTGCTGCGCCAACCTGGCGTCGACACGCACATCCTGTGTCGCCATGGCATCGATGCTGCCCAGCATGGCCAGGGTGACGATGGCGGCCAGCACGAAGGCGCTGCTGCGTTGGATCAGGTCTTGGCGGGTGGTGTTCATGTTGGGCTCCAGGGGTGGGTGTCTTGCGATGGAGTGAACTGTAGGCACCCGCGCCACTCGCTCACAGCCGCTTGCGACGCACGGCGGGACGGACGCGATGAGATGCCGCCGCAGCGGATGAACGTCCGCCCTACTCCATCGCCGCCTTGCGCAGCGTCTCCACCACCGGCCGGCGCAGCACTTCGCGCAGGCCCCACCAGCCCGCCGCCAGGGCCAGCAGGGCGCCAGCGGCACCGCCCGCCAGGGGCACCCACCAGGACGCGGTCCACTGGAACTCGAAGGCGTAGCGTGCCAGTGCCCAGCCGACGACCATCGCCGCGATCGAGGCCAGCACGCCGGCCAGGGCGCCGACGCCGAGCAGCTCGGCGCGCTGCACCTGGGCCAGCAGGGTCCGGCCGGCACCCAGGGCGCGCATCACCGCGAACTCGCGCGCGCGCGCTTCGCGCGTCGCGCTGACGGCCGCGAACAGCACAACCAGGCCGGCGGCGAGGGTGAAGGCGAACAGGAACTCGACCGCCCGCACCACCTGGTCGAGCACGCGCTGGACCTGGCCGATCTGGGCCGACACGTCGACCGTGGTGATGTTGGGGAAGTCGCGCGCCAGGGCATTGTCGAAACCGGGTTGTTCGGGCGCACGGAAGGCGGCGATGGTGGTCACCGGCAAGTCGGGCATCGCGGCGTTGGGGAAGAGCACGAAGAAGTTGACCCTCATCGAACCCCAGTCGACCTTGCGCAGGCTGGTGATGCGGCCCTCGCGGGCCTGGCCGGCGATGTCAAAGCGCAGGCGGTCGCCGAGCTTGACGCCGAGCGTCGTCGCCAGGCCTTCCTCGACGCTGAGCGCGTCGGCCTCTTCGGCGGTCCAGCGCCCGCCGACAACGCTGTTGTGGCCGGGCAGGCGCGCGTCATGGCTGAGGTTGAACTCGCGCTCGACCAGACGCTTGGCGCGGTCTTCGGCAAAGTCACCCGGCGTGACCGGGCGGTTGTTGATCGCCACGAGGCGGCCACGGATCATCGGATACCAGTCGTACTGCGCCACGCCCGCTGCGGCCAGGGTCTGCTTGAAAGTGGCACCCTGCTCGGGCTGGATGTTGATGACGAAGCGGTTCGGCGCATCGGTCGGGGTAGCGGCACGCCAGCTGGCGACGAGGTCGGTACGCAGCAGCACCAGCAGCACCAGGGCGAGCAGGCCGATCGACAAGGCCGAGACCTGGAGCACCGCGAAGGCCGGCCGAGCGGCAATCTGGCGCGTGGCCAAGACCAGCCAGCGCGGGGCCCCCGCTTCGGGCACGGCGCGCTTCAAGACCAGCACGGCGGCCCAGGACAGCAAGGCGAACAAGGCGGCCGCCGCGGCAAAGCCGCCGACTGCGATCACGCCCAGCTTCCAGTCCGCCGACACCGCCAGCAGCAAGGCGGCGAAGCCCAGCGCACCGGCAAGCAGCACGGCCAGCGAGGTCGCCTTCAGCGCGCCGACATCGCGCCGGATCACGCGCAAGGGCGGCACGCGTGCCAGCTGCAGCACCGGCGGCAGGCCGAAGCCGACCAGCAGGGTGAAGCCAACCCCGGCCCCGAACAGGGCCGGCCAGACGCCTGGCGCTGGCAGTTCGACGTTCACCAGGCCCGCAAGCAGCCAGACAAAGACGTAATGCACCGCCAGCCCGAGCGCCACGCCGGCCGCGCTGGCCAGGGCACCGACCAGGCCGAACTCCAGGCCGTAGGCCAGTGCGATCGAGCGCTGCGGCTGGCCGAGCACGCGCAGCATGGCGCAGTCGTCGAGGTGGCCGTTGGCGAAGTCGCGCGAGGCAATCGCCACCGCCACGGCGGCGAGCAGGGCCGCCAGCAGGGCCACCAAGTTGAGGAATTTCTCGGCCCGGGCCAGGGTCTGCTTCATCTCGGGCCGGCCCGAGTCCATCGACTCGACGCGCAGCCCGCGCAGCTTCTTCTGGTCAATCTGGGTCTCGGCCCACTGCACGAAGGCCGCGACATCGGCGTCCTGCCCGACGGGCGAGGCCACGGCGAGGCGGTAGTTGACGCGGCTTGCCGGCTGCACCAGGCCGGTGGCAGCGAGATCGACGTGGTTCACCATCACCCGCGGCGCAAAGCTCATGAAGCCGGCCCCGCGGTCAGGCTCGATGACGATCAGGCGTGCGATCTTCAACGCTGCATCGCCGAGCAGGAGGGTGTCGCCCATCTTCAGCTGCAACGCATCGAGCAGGCCTGCATCGACCCACACCGAGCCGCGCTCTGGCGCGCCGGCGGCGTCGAGCGTCTGGGCCTCGGGATCATTCTTCAGCTTCAGGCGGCCGCGCAGCGGGTAGGCCTCGCTGACCGCCTTGACCGCCACTAGGCGCGAGGCCCCACCCTGCGCTTCGGGCGCCCGGCCCATGCTCGGAAAGCTGACCATGGTGGCCACCGACAGGGCGCGCGTGCGGGCCTCGTCGATGAAGGCCTGGGGCGAGGGTTGGTCGCTGGCGACGATGGCGTCGCCGCCGAGCATCTGCCGCGCGTCGCGCGCCAGGCCGCGCTCCAGCCGGTCGGCGAAGAAGCCGACCGCCGTCAGTGCCGCCACCGCCAGCGTGACAGCCACCAGGAGCAGGCGCAGTTCGCCGGCGCGGAAGTCACGCTGGGTCTGGCGCCAGGCGAGGGACCAGATCGAAGGGCGGCGGGGGGCGATGGGCTCAGGCATGGTGCAAAGGTAACCGATGCGCGCCAGCGTACAAGGCTTGCGCATGCCGCGTGCAGTCGACTGCAACGGCAAGGACGGGGCATTGCGCTCCAATCAGGTCATGCACTCAACCCCTCTGCCCTCGATCTTCGTCTCCCACGGCTCGCCGATGATCGCCCTCGAACCGCGCGCGGCCGGCGCCTTCCTGCAGCGCCTGGGCCCGGCCATCGAGGCCAGCTTCGACCGCCCGAAGGCAATCCTGATGCTGTCGGCGCACACGCTGGCGCGAGCGCCGGTCCTGCTGGCCGCCGAGCGCCACGAAGCGGTGTACGACTTCGGCGGCTTCGACCCGAAGCTGTTCACGCTGCGCTACGACGCGCCCGGCGCGCCGGCCCTGGCCGCGCGCGTGCAGGCCCTGCTCGCCGACGCCGGCATCGCCGCGCAGAGCCTGCCGCAGGGCGGCCTCGACCACGGCATCTGGACGCCGCTGCGCTATGCCTGGCCCGGCGCCGACGTCCCGGTGCTGCCGCTGGCCTGGGTGCCGACGCAAAGGCCGGCTGAGCAATTCGCGCTCGGCCGCGCCCTGGCGCCGCTGGCGCACGAAGGCGTGCTGGTCGTCGGCAGCGGCAGCATCACGCACAACCTGCGTCGCGTCTTCGCCGGCGGCTTGAAGGTCGAGGCCGAGCAGACCGAGATCGCCGAGAGCGCGGCCTTCCGCGACTGGATGCTGTCGCGCAGCAGCGCGCGCGACTGGGAGGCCCTGTTCGCCTACCGCGCGCAAGCCCCGCACGCGGCCGATATGCACCCGAGCGACGAACATCTGCTGCCCTGGTACATCGCGGCCGGCACCGGCGGCCGCGAGCACGCGCCGCTGAGGCTGCACGACAGCGTGACCTACGGTGCGCTGGGCATGGATGCCTATGCCTTCGGCGCGTCGGCACCCAAGCTCGTGGCGGCTCTCGACGGCGCCACAATGGCCGCTTGACGCCACTCGCCTCGATCACCACCCCACGCCTGCTGCTGCGCGCCAGCGATCCGGACATGGCCGCCGCGGTGGCTGCGTTCTACCGCCGCAACCGCACGCCCCATGCACGCTGGAACCCGCCGCTCGACGAATCGATGTTCAGCGTCGACGGCCAGGCCGCACGCCTGGCCGAGTCGGCGGCAGCCGCCGCGGCGGGCACAGGCATCGGCTGGTGGCTGTTCGCGCCCGACGCGCCGGACGTCGCGCTGGGTCAGATCCACTTCTCGCAGCTGGTGCGCCGCGCGTTCTGCAACGCCATGCTGGGTTATGCGATCGACGCCGGGCACGAAGGCCGCGGCCTGATGCGCGAAGCGCTCGAGGCGGCGCTGTCCGACGCCTTCGGCCCGCGTGTGCAGCTGCACCGCGTGCAGGCCAACGTGCGCCCGGAGAACACGCGCAGCCTGGCGCTGCTGGCACGGCTGGCCTTCGAGCGAGAGGGCCTGGCGCGCGAGTACCTGTTCATCGACGGTGCCTGGCGCGACCACGTTATGACGGCCAGGCGCCACCCGAGCTGGCCGGCAGACGCCGCGCCGTCGGTCTGACTACCTGATGCTGACCCAGCGCAGTTCGAGGATGTCGTTGGGCCAGTGGATCACGTCGATGTTCGGTCGCATGACCCAGTTCTGCTGCTGACGCAGCAGCGGGACCATCGGCAGTTCGGCGCTGAGCAGGCGCAATGCATCACTGGCCATGCGCCGCCGCTTGCCCAGATCGGGTTCGACGCGCAGGCCGTCGATCAGGGCGTCGAGCTTGGGGTTCGAGTAGCGGCCGGCATTGAAGGCCCCTGCCGCGAGGCCGTCGTTGCTGCGCACGGTCGACTGCAGCATGCCCCAGGGGTCGGTGCCCGGGCTCCAGCCGAACTCGACCAGGCTGCCGGTGCCCTGGCTCAGCTTGGGAAAGAAGACCGAGCTCGGCGACGTGACCAGGCTGGCACGGATGCCGACCTTCTCGAGCATCGCCACCACCGCCTGGCACACCGATGCGCGCCAGGCGACGTTGACACAGTCCATCTGCAACGAGAACCCGTTCTCGTAGCCAGCTTCCTTGAGCAGGGCGCGCGCCGCGACCGGGTCGGCTTTGGGTCTTGCCTCCAGCTCGGGCAGGTAGCCATCGACCAAGGGCGAGACGAAGGACCCGGTGGCCCGGCCTTCGCCGCGCAGCACCTGGCGCACGATGAGCTCGGCGTCGATGGCCAGCTGGACCGCGCGGCGCACGCGCACGTCCTTGAACGGATTGCGGCCCTTGACATCGCTGCCCGGCAGCTCGGCACTGTGCTGGTTGAGCGCAAAGTACTGGGTGCTGATCGCGTCGACCTCGCTGAACTTCAACGTCTTGTCGGCCTTCAGGCGCTGCAGGTCCTGGAACGGTGGATCGATCACGAAGTCGACCTGGTTCGAGGCCAGCGCGGCCATGCGCGTGGCGTCGGACTGGATCACCTGGTACAGCACTTCGTCGACGTTGCCGCCGCCAGCGCCGGCCCCCTTGCCCCACCAGTCGGGGTTGGCCACCAGGCGCGTGCGCACGTCGGCCTCGTAGCGGGCCAGCTTGAACGGGCCGGTGCCGTTGGCATTGCGCACGGCATAGGTTTCCTGCTTGGCGTTGTAGTCCTGTGGCTTGACGACGTTGTTCTTCTCGGCCCAGGCCTTGTTCAGCATGCCGACGAGCCACAGCTTTTCCGGCAGCACCGCGTCGGGGGTGGCGCTGGAGACCTCGATGGTCGCCGCATCGACCTTCCTGGCCCCGGTGATCCCGAGCATCTGGTTCTTGCGCTGCGAGGCCTTGTCCAGCGCGCGCTCGATCGAGAACACCGCGTCGTCGGCGCTGAAAGGCGCGCCGTCGTGGAACTTCACACCCTGGCGCAGCTTGAAGCGCCAGGTGGTGGGGTTGACCATCTCCCACGATGTGGCCAGCGAAGGTTCGAGTTGCGCGAAGGTTTTGCTGCGGTTGACCAGGCCCTCGTAGATCTGGGTCGCCACACGCGACTGGTAGAGCAGGGCCAGCGCGTGCGGGTCCATGGTCTGCGGGTCGAAGGCACTGGCCAGGCGCAGGGTCTTGCCCTGCGCGAAGGCCCCTGCTGGGGTCAGGGAACAGGCGGCGGCACAGCACAGCGCAGCGAGGAGTCGTCGATTCACGGCCTTGCTCCTTCAGGGTTTGGGCAGGGTACCGGACACGCCCTGCACAAACCAGTCCATTCGCGCGATCGCCTCGTCGCCGAGGGCCCCGCGCTCGTTGCGCACCTGGCCGGCCTGGTCGACCAGGCGACCGGTGAAGGGGCCCGCCCGCCCCGCCAGCAGCAGCTTCTCGCGCACCGCCAGTTCCTTGCGCACGGCCAGCGGCACCGCGGGCGAGAGCGCCACCAGCTTGACCATCCCGTCCTTCATCCCGCCCCACACCGGCCGGGCCTGCCAGGTGCCGGCCATGACGCTCTGCGCCACCCGGATGTAGTAGCCGCTCCAGTCGGCGCTCACCGCGGCGAGTTGGGCCTTGGGCGCATGCGCGCGCATGTCGCTCTGATAGGCGATCAGCTTCACGCCCATTTCTTCGGCGGCCTGCGGCACCGCCGGCGAACCACTGTGGTTGGTCAGCACATCGGCGCCGGCATGGATGAGGGCGAGCGCGGCCTCACGCTCCTTCGGCGGATCGAACCAGGTGTTGAGCCACAGCACACGCACCGTGGCCTTCGGGTTGGCGGCCTGCATGCCGAGGGTGAAGGCATTGATGCCCTGCACCACCTCGGGCACCGGGAACCCGGCCACATAACCGGCAACGCCGGACCGACTCGATTTGCCGGCCAGCCAGCCGGCCAGCCAGCGGCCTTCATAGAAGCGCGCGTTGTAGGTATTCAGGTTGGCCGCTGTCTTGTAGCCGCCGGCGTGCTCGAACTTCACACCCGGCTGGTCCGCGGCGACACGCAGCGCGGGCTCGAGATAGCCGAAGCTGGTGGCGAAGATGAGCCGGTGGCCTTCGGCCGCCAGATCGCGCATCACGCGTTCGGCGTCGGCACCTTCAGGCACCGCTTCGACGAAGCGCGTCGTGACGCGCGCTCCCAGCACGCGCTGCATCGCCTGGCGTGCCTGGTCGTGCTGAAAGGTCCAGCCGGCCTGGCCGACCGGGCTGACGTAGACGAATCCCACCTTGAGCGGCTCCGCAGCAGCGGCACCCGTGGCCAGTGCAGACAGAAAAAGCATCGACGCGAGCAGGCGCCCGCGGATGAGGTTTTTTGACATGGTTGTCCTCGACATGGCCACCGGGATCAGAACGCTGGCGCCGCGGGTGACACGCGGTGCGCAGGCGGCGGATTGTAGGCGGGTGCCCTCAGCGCAGGGCCTTGCGGACCACCAGCTTCAGGCCCGACCAGACCTCGCTCACGGCGCACACCTTGACGTCGACCCAGCCGAGCGGCAAGGCCAGTTCGCGGACCGTGTCTTCAGTGATGTCGGTCGGCTGCTTCGACGCCTTCTTCGGCCATGACACCCACAGCACCGCATCAGCGGGCAAGCCGTCTCGCTGTGCGCACAACGCCCGCGCCAGCGCGCTGCGCTCGGTGGCGAACAGGTGCACGAAGTCCTGATCCTTGACGGGGCGCGTGACAATGCGCGCGCCGTGCGGCAAGGGCGCCAGCCAGGCGGCGTACTCGGGGGGCGCGTTGATCGCCAGCACAGCGACCCCCTCGGCGATGCCCAGCTTAGCGGCCAGCGGTTTGCCGGAGTAGCCGGCAGCGGCGGGCATCACCCTCCCCCAGCGGCGGCCATGAAGTGCGCGTCGAGCGCGGCGATCCAGCGCGCCTTGTCCTGTGCGCCGGCAAAGCTCGCTTCGAAGCTGTTGCGGGCCAGGATGAAGGCCTCACGCGCGCCGAGCGTCGGCAGCGCGCCGAAAGCCTGCACGAAGTTGTCGTTGATGTAGCCGCCGAAGTAGGCCGGGTCGTCGCTGTTGACGGTGGCGCACAGGCCGTTGGCCAGCAAGGCCGGCAAGCTGTGCACGGCCATGTCCGGGAACACGCACAGCTTGACGTTGGACAGGGGACACACGGTGAGCGGCAGGCGCTCGCGCGCCAGTCGCTGCACCAGGGCCGGACTCTCGAGGCAGCGCACGCCATGGTCGATGCGCTCGATCTTCAGCACATCCAGCGCGCTCTCGATGTAGCCAGGCGGGCCTTCTTCACCGGCATGTGCCACGGCATGCAGGCCAAGCGCGCGGGCTCGGGCGAACACCTGGGCGAACTTCTCCGGCGGATGGCCACGTTCGCTCGAATCGAGGCCCACGCCGACGAAGTGTTCACGCCAGGGCAAAGCGTCCTTCAGCGTGGCCAGTGCCGCGTCTTCGCTCAGGTGGCGCAAGAAGCACAGGATCAGGTCCGCGCTCAGGCCCCACTCGGCATGCGCGCGGCGGCAGGCGTGGGACAGACCGAGGATCACGGCCTCGATCGGCACTCCGCGTTCGGTGTGCGTCTGCGGATCAAAGAAGATTTCCGCGCGCAGCACGTTGTCGGCTGCCGCGCGTTCGAGGTAGGCCCAGGCCAGGTCGAAGAAGTCGGCCTCGCTGCGCAACACACCGGCGCCGGCGTAGTAGATGTCCAGAAAGCTCTGCAGGTCGCTGAACGCGTACGCCGCGCGCAGCGCTTCGACGTCCGGATAGGCCAGGGCCACGCCGTTGCGCGCTGCCAGCCTGAAGATCAGCTCGGGTTCGAGCGAGCCTTCGATGTGGATGTGCAGCTCGGCCTTGGGCATCGTGCGCAGCAGGGCCGGCAGGCTGGCGCGGGGAATGCTGTCGAAGTCAATCATCGGATCGGTTCAAGTCAAAAGGCCGCCGGGGCGAACCGCGGCGGCCTGGGTCATCGATCGCTCGGCGACCTACTTCTTGTCGCCCGAGGGCACCTTGCCGTCGACGCCCTTGACGTAGAAGTTGATGCCGAGCATGAACTTGTCGTCGGGCGTCTGGTCCTTCTCGACCACGGTCTTGCCAGCCTGGTCGGCGACCGGGCCCTTCCAGGGATGGAAGCTGCCGTCCTTCATGCCGGCCTTGGCGGCGTCGACCTTGGCCTTCACGTCGGCTGGCACCTTGTCGCTGACGGCGACCATGTCGATCGCGCCTTCCTTGACGCCCCACCAGACCTGGTGCGTCTTCCAGGTGCCGTCGAGCGCTTCCTTGACGGCTTGCTTGTAGTACGGGCCCCAGTTGATGATCGCCGAGCCGAGGTGGGCTTCCTTGGCGTAGGCGCTCATGTCGCTGTCCCAGCCGAAGGCCAGCTTCTTGTTCTTCTCGGCAGTCTGCAATACCGCGCTCGAATCGGTGTTCTGGAACAGCACGTCGGCGCCGCCGTTGATCAGGCTCTGCGCCGCTTCGCCTTCCTTCGGCGGATCGAACCACTTGCCGATCCACACCACCTTGGTCTTGACCTTCGGGTTCACCGACTGCGCACCGAGGGTGAAGCTGTTGATGTTGCGGATCACCTCGGGGATCGGGATCGAGCCGACCACGCCCAGCGTGTTCGACTTGGTCATCGCACCGGCGATGATGCCGGCGAGGTAGGCCCCTTCATAGGTGCGGCTGTCGTAGGTGCGCAGGTTGTCGGCGGTCTTGAAGCCGGTGCCGTGTTCGAACTTGACGCTCTTCTCGTCGGTCGCGACCTTCAGCATCGGGTCCATGTAGCCGAAGGTGGTGCCGAAGATCAGCTTGTTGCCCTCGCTGACCATCTGCCGGATCACGCGCTCGGCGTCGGCCGCCTCGGGCACGTTCTCGACGTAGCTGGTCTTGACCTTGTCGCCGAACTCGGCTTCGACAGCCTTGCGGCCGAGATCGTGAGCGAAGGTCCAGCCGGCGTCGCCCACCGGGCCGACGTAGGCGAAGGCGATCTTCAGCGGTTCGGCCTTGGGAGCGGGGGCCGACGCCGCAGCCGGCACAGCCGCCGGCGCCGCCGCGGCCGGCTCTTCCTTCTTGCCGCAGCCCATCAGGGCGGCGGCGGTCGCGGCCAGGGCGCCAAGGCCCAGGACGGTGCGCTTCTTCGGGTCGATCATGGATGCTCCTCGGAGGTGGATTTGAGTGCGCGGCAAATGGCGATTATTGCCCGATGACGTTGCAAGGATCATTCCCGCGGCGGGGCCACGCGCACGGTCAGCGCACTGACGCGCCGCACTGTAGCGCGGCGCTCCCGCGATCAAGGCGCTCGCAAGGCCCCCGCCAGCTTCAGCAGCGCCTGCAGCACCGTGGTCACGGCGTGGGCGGCCCTGGCGTCCTTCAGGGCGCCCGCCTCGTCGAAGGCTTCGCTCGCGCGCACCAGCGCAAACTGCTGCGGCTGCACCAGCATGGCGAAGGCCATCTGCAGGAACTGGCGCTGGAAGTTCATGGCGCGCAGGCCACCGAGCGGCCCGGGCGAACTGGACAGCAGCCCGACCGGCTTGCCAGCCGTGGTAGCTAGGCCCGAAGGCGCTGAGCCCTCCGCCGGCAGGCGAGACAACCACGCGAAGGCGTTGATGACGAGCGGCGTGGGAAAACCGTTGTACTCGGGCGTGACCAGCAGCAGCGCGTCAGCGCCGGCGATCGCCTCGCGCAAGGCCCGCGCGCCTGCGGGCAGGCCTTGCACCGCCTCGAGGTCGGCGTCGTAGACGGGCAGGTCCAGCGACCGCAGGTCGATCACGCTCGTGCTCGCACCGGCGGCCTCGGCCAGGCGCTGGGCGGCGTCGCGCAGGTGGCCGCTCCAGGCCCCGGCGCGCGAACTGCCGGCGAGCAGGAGCAGGCGGATCGGCTGCATGCTCATCGCGTCAGTTCGCGGCGCGTCGCTGGTCCAGGCTCAGCGTGCCGGCGCCGAAGGCGAACAGGGCCAGTAGTCCACCGGTGATGGCCAGGTTCTTCATGAAGAACAGCTGCTGCACCATTTGCTTGTCGGCCGGCAGGGTCCAGTAGTTGTGGAACAGGAAGGTGGCCAGGAGGGTGAAACCGGCCAGTGCCAGCGCCGCCCAGCGGGTCTGCCAGCCGACGATCAGCAGCAGCGCACCGATCACCTCGACCAGACCCGCGCCCACGGCAAGCAGCTGCGGCGCGGGCAGGCCAACGCTGGCGATGTAGCCGGCCGTGCCGTCGAGGCCGGTGAATTTACCGAACCCGCCGAGCAGGAACATCGCGGCCAGCAGCAGGCGAGCGATCAGGACGGGAATGCCTTGGGTGTTCATGAGAATTTCTCCTTCGAGTTCAGTGACAGGGTTGGGATGGAATCGGTGATGACTCAGCGAGCCAGGTCGAAAACGATGACCTCGGCATCGCGGCCGTGGTCGAGCACGAGGCGTGACTCGCCGTCCAGGCGCAGCGCGTCGCCGGCCACGAGGGCCTGGCCGTTGACATGCAGTTCGCCGCGCACCAGATGCACATAGGCCAGGCGTTGCGGATCAAGCACCAGTTCGGCGCGCTCGTCACCACCGAGCAAGCCGGCGTACATCGACGCATCGGCATGGATCGTCACCGAGCCGTCGCGGCCATCGGTCGAGGCGACCAGGCGCAGGCGGCCGCGCTTCTCGGCGTCCGTAAAGGCCTTCTGCTCATAGCTCGGCGGCAGGCCCAACCTGTTCGGCAGCAGCCAGATCTGCAGGAAGTGCGTGGTCTTGTCTGCGGCGTGGTTGTACTCGCTGTGTGCGATGCCGGTGCCGGCGCTCATGCGCTGCACCTCGCCGGGCACGATAGATGCGCCGTTGCCGATGCTGTCCTTGTGCCCGATGGCGCCGTCGAGCACGTAGCTGACGATTTCCATGTCGCGGTGGCTGTGCGTGCCGAAGCCGGTACCGGGGGCGATGCGGTCTTCGTTGATGACGCGCAGGTTGCCCACGCCCATGTGCTTCGGGTCGAAGTAGTCGGCGAAGGAAAAGCTGTGATGACTCTTGAGCCAGCCGTGATCGGCGAATCCGCGGTCCTGGGCCTTGCGCAGCGTGAGCATGTTGGAGCTCCTTTCGATGCCCTCAGTGTGGATGTGCCGTCGCGCCGGCGGAGCCACCCGGCCTTGAAGCCTGCGTTCAAATAAGATGAACAGGCAGAACGACGATCGTCAAGCTCGAATCACATGACTGAACGAAGGAACGCCCTCACGCCCGACGCGCTGGCGATGATGGACAGCATCGCGCGCAGCGGCAGCTTCGCCGCGGCCGCGCGCGAGCTTGGCAAAGTTCCGTCCGCGCTGACCTACAGCGTGCGCCAGCTCGAAGGCGCCCTGGACGTGCTGCTGTTCGACCGCCGCTCCGGCCAGGCCAAGCTCACCGCCGCGGGCGAGGAGCTGCTCAGCGAAGGGCGGCGCCTGCTGGCCGAGATGGACGCGGTGGCCAACCGCGTGCGCCGCGTCTCGTGCGGCTGGGAAACCCAGCTCACCGTGGCCGCCGACGGGGTGATTTCGCGTCTGACCCTGTTCGAGCTGTGCGAAGCCTTCTATGCCCTGCGGCCGGCGACGGACAAGGCCGGCAAACGCGCGGGCAAGGCTGGCGACAACGGGCTGGAGGGTGGCCCGGGCACGCGCCTGCGCCTGCGCACCGAGGTGCTGGCCGGTACCTGGGAGGCTTTGCTGTCGGGTGAGGCCGACCTGGCGATCGGCGTCGGCATGATGGGCGGCGCCGCACCGCCGGGCATCGAGTTGCGCGCGCTCGGCGAGATGGACTTCGTCTTCGCCGTGGCGCCGCACCATCCCTTGGCAGCGCACGCCGGTCCGATCCCCGACCACGAACTGCTGCGCCACCGCGCCGTGGCAGTGGCCGATTCGGCGCGGCGCCAGGAGGCGCTGAACGTCAACCTGCTGCCCGGACAGGAGGTCTTCACCGTGGCTTCGGTGCAGGCCAAGGTGGAAGCTCAATTGCGCTGTCTGGGCTGCGGCTTCCTGGCCGAGCCGTTGGCGCGCGAGCACATCCGCGCCGGGCGCCTGGTGGTCAAGGCGGTGCAGCGCGAGACCCAGCGCGCACGCCTGGGCTACGCCTGGCGCGACAGTGCCACCCCGCAACCGAAGAAGGCGCCGCAGGGCCTGGCCCTGGCCTGGTGGCTGGAACAGCTGGCCAGCGCCGCGACGCGCCGCGCCCTGCTCGAACGCCACACCGGCCTGCCGCAGGCGGTGGACTGATGGCGGCTGCGCCGAGCGCCTATGTGGGCCGCTTCGCGCCGTCGCCGAGCGGCCCCCTGCACGCCGGCTCGTTGGTGGCCGCCCTGGCCAGCTGGCTCGATGCGCGCGCCCACCAGGGGCGCTGGCTGCTGCGCTTCGACGACATTGACGCCCCGCGTTCGGTACCCGGCATCGAGCACCTGATCGTCCAGCAACTGGCTGCGGTCGGTCTCAAGCCCGACGCGCCGCCGCTGTGGCAATCGCAGCGCGGACCCTTCTACGCCCAGGCGCTCGAACGCCTGCGCGGGGCCGCACTGGCCTACCCCTGCGGTTGCACGCGACGCGACATCGACGACGAGCTGGCCGCGCTCGGCATGCCGGCCGCGCGCGGCGCCGAGCGCGTCTATCCCGGCACCTGCCGCGGTGGCCTGCGCGGCAAGGCCGAACGTGCCTGGCGCCTGGTGTGCGGCAGCGGCGACGCGCCGGTCTTCATCGACTGGCATGACCGGCGTCTCGGTGCCCAGCACCAGGACGTGACCCATGCGGTGGGCGACTTCGTGCTGCAACGGGCCGACGGTCCATGGGCCTACCAGCTCGCCGTGGTCGTCGACGATGCCGAGCAAGGCGTGACCGACGTGGTGCGGGGCGAAGACCTGGCCGACAACACCGCACGCCAGATCCACCTGCAGCACCTGCTCGAACTGCCGACGCCGCGTTACCTGCACACGCCCCTGGTGCGCGACGCCCTGGGGGAAAAGCTGTCCAAGAGCAACGGCGCGGCGCCGCTCGACATGCGTGACCCGCTGGCCACGCTGCGTGCCGCGGCGGTCGTGCTCAACCTGACCGTGCCCGACAGCAGCGGTGTCGGGGAGTGGCTGCACAGCGCGGCGGGTGCATGGCGCAGGCGCTGGGCCACGGCGCGCGACGGTGCTGTGTAGCATCGCGAACTTCCCCTTCCCAACCCGAGGCGATCGCCCATGAAAACCACCCCCAGCGGCCTGCAGTACGAAGACACCACGCTTGGCAGTGGCGCCACCGCGCAGACCGGCAACCAGGTCAGCGTCCATTACACCGGCTGGCTCTACGACCCATCGACGGACAGCGGGCGCGGCCGCAAGTTCGACTCGAGCAAGGATCGCGGCGACCCCTTCCGCTTCGGCCTGGGCGCCGGCATGGTGATCCGCGGCTGGGACGAAGGCGTGCAAGGCATGCAAGTCGGCGGGACGCGCGTGCTGCGCATACCGCCCGAACTCGGCTACGGCGCGCGCGGCGCGGGCGGCGTCATTCCGCCCAACGCGACCCTGGTCTTCGAGGTCGAGTTGCTGGCGGTCTGAAACCTGGGCGCGTGAGCACGGATCGCCCCGCCCGCCTGGCCGCGTACCGGGCCGAACGGCCGGACGAGCTGGTGCCGATGTGGCGGCGCCGCCTTCGAAGGCGGTGTCGGCGTGACGGACCCACATCCGATCGCCGAGCAGTTGCAGTACTTCCTCGATGTCGTGCTGCCGAAGAACGAGGTTCGCCTCGCGCTGCTCGGTGACGAGCTGATGGGCTTCGTCGCCGCGTCGCGCGAGTCGGTCGCCCAGCTCCATGTCCGTGTCGGCTTTCAGCGACGTGGCATCGGGACGGCGATGCTGGCCTGGGCCAAGGCCCAGTCGGCGGGCAGCCTGTGGCTGTTCACCTTCCAGCGCAACCACGGGGCCTGCGCGTTCTACGAGCACAACGGCTTTCACGTCATCGCTCGCGGCTTCGAGCCGATGTGGCAGCTGGCCGACGTGAAGTACCAGTGGTCCGCCGATGCGGCGCGAGGCTGAACTCAGAAGGCCAGCCAGCGCTGCGGTGTATCCCAGAACAGCTTGCGTCGATCGGCTGCGTCGGGCAGCAGGCGCTCGACATGGCGCAGCAGCGGCCCGACATCCAAACGCTCGGGCGCGCGCAGGAAGGGCCAGTCAGACGCCCACAGGCAGGCATCGAGGGTGAACGCCTCGAGCAGTGCGTCGAAGAAGGGCCGCGTGTCGGGCCACGGCGCGGGCTGGCGCGAGAACTTCTGCCAGCCCGACAGCTTAACCGCCGTGCGACCGTTGGCGGCCATCGCCAGCAGCGTGCGGAAGCCCGGCTGCTCCACGCCACGCGCCGGATCGGGGCGACCGCCGTGGTCGATCATGGTGCGCACGCCACTGTCTTCGACCAGCGCACGCAACGCGACCAGTTGATCGTGCTCGACCTGCAGCGACAGCATCAGCTCGAGCGCGGCGGCACGACGCAGCAACGGCCCCGCGCGCAGCAGGTGCTCGACGCCGAGCATGCTGGCGTTCAGCGCCAGGCCGACCACGCCTTGCGACTTCATCTGCCCGAGGACTTCGGCGGGCGTGTCGAGACCAACGAAGGCGATGCCCTTCAAGCGGTTGGGCGCGCGCGCCAGCGCATCCAGCAGGCAGCGGTTGTCGGTGCCGTAGCCGGAATTCGGACCGACGAGCAGCGCGTGACGGATGCCGTAGGCATCCATCAACTGCAGGTAAGCGTCGATCCCTCCTTGTTCCTGTCCGGCGGGGCGGTAGGCCACGTCCGGCGCATACGGGAAGCGCTCCGGGTCGAGCACATGGCAGTGCGCGTCGATCTTCGCTTCGTCGAAAACGCTCACGCGCTGCCTTGTCGGATCACTTTGCGCCGAGCGCCGGCAGGGTCTCCTTGACCACCTGCTTGCCATCACGCGCCTCGACCATAAAGCTTTCGCGGTCGAGGTCGCCGTTGGCGTCGATGCTGACGTCCATCAGGATGCCGGGGTTCTGCGCCGCCTTCAGGCTCAAGCCGTGCAAGGTCTGGGCGACGAGCTTGCGGTCGAACTTGCCCGTCTTCTCGATCGCCGCCTTGAGGATGTAGACGCCGGTGTAGCCCTTGATGCCGTTGTGGTCGGGCGTGAATTTCCATTCGCGCTCGAATTTGCCGCGGAAGTCGCGCAGCCCGGCGATCGGTGCATCGACCGTCAGGCCCACGTGCGCCACAGCGCCGTTGGCCGACTCGCCGGCCAGCTCGATCACTTTCTGACTGGTGAGCACCGTTTCGCCGACGACGGGCTTGGTCACGCCCTGCTTGCGCAATTCGCGCAGCAGGCGCGCCGACTCCTCCTCGTTGGTGTAGCAGAAGATCACGTCGGCATTGGCCTGCTTGGCCTTCAACACCGCGGCCGAGAAGTCGACCTGGTTCTGGTCCGTCGAGATGTCGGTGCTGATCTTCACGCCCAGCGGCTCTAGCGCCTTGATGATCGCGTCCTTGCCACCCTTGCCGAAGTCGTTATTGACGTAGATCAACGCGACCGTCTTCGCCTTCAGGTTGTTGGCGATGTAGCGCGCCACCTTGGGCATCGCCGTATCCTGGGTGAAGCTGGTGCGGAAGATGTACGGGTTGCCCTGCTTGGTGATCGCCGCCGCCTCGCCGCCGGTGAAGTTGGGGATCTCGGCCTTGCGCGTCTCGGCCATGCTGACCAGGATCGAACCCGAGAACACCGGTCCGAAGACCGCGAACACGTCATCGTCCACCGCCTTGGTGGCCAGGCCCTTGGCAACCCCGGGGTTGCTCTGCGTGTCGGCCGTGGTGGTCTCGATCTTGCGGCCCAGGATGCCGCCGGCAGCATTGATCTCCTTGACGGCCAGCTCGACCCCGTTCTTGAAGTTGGTGCCCGAGGTGGCGCCGGCACCCGAGAGCTCGACGATGTTGGCGATCTTGATCGACTGAGCCCAGGCGGCGGGCAGCAGCGCCAAGGAAAGGGCTGCCGCGGCAAGCAGGGGGCGAACGGTTGGCTTCATGACGGGCTTGTCTCCTGGAGGGTGGGGGTGATGGCGTGCGCGGGTCACTTCGGGACCAGGAGCGAGCGCACCTCGCTCAGGTCGGCTTGCAAGGTCTGCGCAATGGCCTCGAAGCCGAAGAAGCGCAGGTACTCTGGAATCTGCTGCACCAACATCTCGAAGCCGGCTTCGGCCTTCAGACCGCGGGTGCGACATTCGCGCAGCAATGGCGTGGGCTGCTTGCTCATGATGATGTCCACCACCGCCGCACCGGCGTCCACGCGCTGTGGGTCGAAGGGCATCGGATCGTCGGGTTTGAGACCCTGCGAGGTGCAGTTGACGATCAGGTCGAATCCGGCCGGGTCGGTGCTTGCTGCCACGCGGGCAGCAGTGCCAACCAGGGGCTGCAGGCGCTGAACCAGGGCCGCCGAGCGCGCTGCGCCGCGGTTGGCCACCGCCAGGGTCGCCGGCCCGCGCTGCGCGATCGCCGCGGCCACCGCGTGGCCGCCCCCGCCGGCGCCGACGATCAGCACGCGTTTGCCCTTGACGTCGATGCCGAAGTGATCGAGGCCCTTGACGAAGCCGATGCCATCGAACAGCGCCGCCTCCAGGCGGCCGTCGGGCAGGCGCCGCACGGCATTCACGGCCCCGGCAATCTGCGCCACCGGGTCGCTCGGGTCGAGCAGCGCCGCGAGCTGGCTCTTGTGCGGGATGGTGGCCCAGAGGCCGCCGACGTTCTCGGCCTTCATGCCGTGCTCGAGAAAGCCGGGCAGCGCCGCGGCGGGCAGCTTCAGCGGCACCAGGACCGCATCGACGCCGTGACGCTGGAACAGGTGGTTGTAGACCTCGGGCGCGCGCACCTGCGCCACCGGATCGCCGAGGATGAAGTAGACGCGGGTGGTGCCAGTGATGGGCATGGAGTGAATTCCTTGGGGCTCAGGTCGGGCTGCCGGTCGGCGGGCGTGCCGTGTCCCAGGCCAGCCCGCCGGGCGTCTGTCCGGCCACCGAGTAGAGCGCATTCGGGGCGTTGCGTGTCTTCTGGAAATCCTCCAGAGACTCGCCCCGCATCGCGGCATAGATGTGCAGGTTGGACACCCCCAGCACGGCGCCGAGTTTCTCGAGCATGAAGAAGATGACGCCGTAGTGGATCAGGCCGCGCCAATCTCGACGGCGCACGAGGTCGCGCTCTTCGTCGCTGAGACCTGCGCTTTCGAAGGCGCGCTCCGCGTCGAGCTGGAAGGCCTCGCGCTGGGCAGGCGCGATCAGCGCATGCAGGAAGTGGTTAAGCCGGTAGGCCCTCACGCTGCGCTCGAGGTCGAACGGATAGGTGCCCGCCAGATCCTCGATCCCGCGCAGCTGCGCGGCCATGTGCTCGGCATGGCGGCGCCGCTCGCCTGCCACCGGGGCCGCGGCCAGGTTCTCGTACACCGCCACGGCGATGCCTGCCATCGACGGCAGGTAGTAGTGCTGGTGCACCTTGCGCACCTGGGCCGATAGCGCCCCGCGCATTACCAGCCACATGATGACCTCGGCCCCCTCGAACCCGCCCAGCTCGGCGAGTTCGGCTTGCGTCATCTCCGTCAGGCGCACCGGGTCGTTCTCGAAGCGCTGCATGAACTCGTGGTCCCAGGGCGTGTTGTTGAAGCCGGCGCGCTCGCCATGCACCTGGTGCGACAAGCCGCCGGTCGCGACGATGGCGACCTTCAGGTCCTCCGGGAAGCTCTCGATGGCGCGACGCAGCGCCTGCCCGAGCTTGAAGCAACGCGCGGCGCTGGGCACCGGAAACTGCAGCACGCCGATCTGCAGCGGCACCAGCTTGACCGGCCATTGCGGCCGGTGCGGGCACATCACTGACAGTGGCGAGAAGCAGCCGTGGTCGAGCGCCTTGTGCTGGAAGAAGGACATGTCGAACTCGTCCGCGACCAGCGACTGGGCGATGTGGCGCGCCAGCCCGGGATGGCCGGAGATCGGCGGCAGGTCGCGCGCCCCGCCGCCCTCGTCGGCCACCGCCCACTGCTCGCCCACGCCCAGGGCAAAGGCTGAGTAGTGGTCGAAGAAGAACGAGGTGACGTGATCGTTGTAGATGAACAGCAGCACGTCGGGGCGCTTGTCGGCAATCCACTGCTGCACCGGATCGAAGGCCTCGAAGATCGGCGCCCAGACCGGATCGTCTCGCTTGTTGCGGTCGAAGGCAAAGCCAATCGTCGGTGTGTGCGAGGCAGCGATGCCGCCGATGATCGTGGCCATGGGGGTTCTCTCTTCCGCAGCTCAGTCCAGCGTGGCCTTGGTGCGTTTGACGACGTCGCCATACTTAGCCGATTCGGCAACGATGAAGCTGGCGAACTGGTCGCGCGTCGCGGGGAAGGCGTCGTAGCCGAAGGTGGTGAAGCGCTCCTTCATGTCGGGCTCGGCCAGCGCGGCCTGCACATCCTGCTGGATCTTGTCGAGTACCGCCTTGGTCAGGCCCTTGGGCACCGCCAGCGTGGTCCAGCCGGTGAGCTCATAACCCGACGGGCCGCCCGACTCGGCCACCGTCGGCACATCCGGGAAGGCCGGGTGGCGCCGGGGCCCGGTGACGGCGATGAACTTGAGCTTGCCAGCGCGCTGCAGCGGCCCCGCGGTGGCCAGCGTGCCGAGGGCGAAGTTGAGTTCGCCGTTGGCCACGCCGGTGTAGAGCATCGACGTCTCCTTGTAGATCACGTGCTCCATCTGGGTACCGGTTTGCGCTTCGAGCAGGGCCGAACCCAGGTGCACCGGGTTGCCCACCGACCACGAGCCGTAGTTGAGCTTGCCCGGGTTGGCCTTGGCGTCCTTGATGATGTCGGCCACCGTCTTGTACGGGCTGTTCGCCGGCACGGCGACGAAGAAGTAGGTGCGGAACAGAGGGGCGACCAACTCGAAGTCCTTCGCCGCGTCGTAGGGCAGCTTCTTGAACAGGTGCGGGTACGCGGCCAGATGGACGTTGTCGAGTTGCAGGATGTCGTGGCCGTCGGTGGCGCCGCGCTTCCAGGTATCGATGGCGATGAAGCCGTTGGCGCCCGGCTTGTTCTCGACGATCACCGGCTGGCCCCACTTCTTCTGCAGCTTCTCGGCCAGCACGCGCAGCACGCCCTCGGGTCCCGCGCCGGCGGGGAACGGGGTCAGCAGGCGCACCGGCTTGCTCGGGAAGTCCTGCGCCACAGCGGGCGTGAGGGAGAGTGTCAGTGCGACCGGCACGACAACGGAGAGGAGGATGCGACGCAGCACGAAAATGTTCCTTTGCATGAGAGAGCTTGATCAGTCGATGTAGCGCAGCCCCGCCTTGGCCAGCGGTTCGCGCATCTTGTACATGTCCAGGCCGAGCACGCCGGCGGCGAGCTGGGCGCGCTTGGCGCCCTCGTTGGCCTCGCGCGCGATGGCCGCTTCGAGCGTCCTGGCGGCCATCGCGCGCGGCACGCAGACGACGCCGTCGTCGTCGGCAACGATGACGTCGCCCGGGTGCACCAGCGCACCGGCGCAGACCACCGGGATGTTGACCGAACCGAGGGTGGCCTTGACGGTGCCCTTGGCGCTGATCGCACGGCTCCAGACCGGGAAGCGCATCTCGGTCAGCGTCTTGACGTCGCGGCAGCCGCCGTCGATGACCAAGGCGCGCGCGCCGCGCGCCTTGAAGGACGTCGCCAGCAGGTCGCCGAAGAAGCCGTCGGTGTTGTCGGCGGTGACCGCAGCGACGACGATGTCCCCCGGCTGGATCTGCTCTGCCGCCACGTGCAGCATCCAGTTGTCGCCCGGCTGCAGGAGCACCGTGACCGCGGTGCCGGAGACCTGCGCACCGGCGTAGATCGGGCGCATGCGGGTGTTCATCAGGCCGACGCGGCCCAGGGCCTCGTGCACCGTGGCGCTGCCGAAGGCGGCCAGCTTGTCCGCGACCTGCGCATCGGCGCGCGGGACATTGCGATAAACGACACCCAATTCGTACACGGTCAGAGTCCCTTCTTGCGGAGAGCCGCATCCAGGCGCGGGTAGACGCGCCGCGCGTTGCCTTCGTAGACCATGGCCTTCTGCGCCGACGTCAGCTGCATCGACGCGTCGATGTAGCGCTTGGTGTCGTCGTAGTAGCTGCCGGTCTCAGGATCGATGCCACGCACCGCGCCGATCATCTCGCTGGCGAACAGGATGTTCTCGACCGGGATGACCTCGGTGAGCAGGTCGATGCCTGGCTGGTGGTAGACGCAGGTATCGAAAAACACGTTGTTCAGGAGATGATCTTTCAGCAGCGGCTTCTTCATCTCCTGCGCCAGGCCCCGATAGCGCCCCCAGTGGTAGGGCGCGGCGCCGCCGCCGTGCGGGATCACGAAACGCAGCGTCGGAAAGTCCTTGAACAGATCGCCCTGGATCAGCTGCATGAACGCCGTCGTGTCGGCATTGATGTAGTGCGCTCCGGTGGTGTGGAAGCAGGCGTTGCAACTGGTGCTGACGTGGATCATCGCCGGGATGTCGTACTCGACCATCTTCTCGTAGATGGGGTACCAGTGGCGGTCGGTCAGCGGCGGCGAAGTCCAGTGTCCACCCGAGGGATCGGGATTCAGATTGATCGCCACATTGCCGTACTGCTCGACGCACTTCACCAGCTCGGGGATGCAAGTCTCGGGCGCCGCGCCCGGCGACTGCGGCAGCATCGCCGCAGGGATGAAGGCGTCGGGGAACAGGCAGCTGACGCGGTAGCAGAGCTCGTTGCAGATCGCAGCCCAGGTGCTGCTGACCTGGAGGTCACCGATGTGGTGGGCCATAAAGCTGGCGCGCGGACTGAAGATCGTCAGGTCGCTGCCGCGCTGGCGCATGAGCTTCAACTGGTTGGCTTCGATCGTCTCGCGTATCTCGTCGTCGCTGATCACCAGGCTCTCGACCCGGGGTCTCGCCGCGGGATCGGCGATGCCGGCAATCTGCGCGTTGCGCCAGGCCTCGAGCGCCTTGGGCGCCGTGGTGTAGTGGCCGTGGATGTCGATGATCATCGCTTGCTCTGGTCAGGCCGGTTGCATGCCCTGCCGCTGCTTCGCGTCGGCAGCCTCGGGCGAAGCCATGAAGTGGAGCAGCGCAGCTGCGGCATCAGCTTGCGTCGAAGCGGCCCCGATGCCGGCGGAGAAGGTGGTCACGATCTGGACCGGATCCGGCAGCGGACCCAGCACCTGCACGCCTTCGAGGTGCATCAGTTCGGACAGCTGCTGGAAGCCGAGCTCGACCTCGCCGCGCGCCACGAGCGCGCCGACAGGCACCCCTGGAGGCGCGATGACCGTGCGGTCCTGAATCTGCGCGGCGATGCCCCAGCGCTCGAACAACTTGGCGAGCTGCCCGCCGCTCGGGCCGCTGGAACAACCGACGCTGCGCGCAGCGAGCACCGCTCGCTGGAGCGCTGCCTCGCTGCTCACGTCCGGCCGCGGGGCGCCGGCGCGCAGCGCGATCGCGACGCCCGAGTGCACCAGGTCCCGCTTGCTGCCGGGAACGAGGTGCCCGCCTGCAAACAGCTTGTCGATGGCCTCGGCGGCAAGCACAACCAGATCGAAGGCCTCGCCGGCCTGCACGCGCCGGGCAGCGTCCACGCCGCCCACCGAGGCGACGATGACTTCGCCGCCGGAGCGATGCGCGTAGGCACGCGCCAGTTCGGCGAGCAACGCCTTGGTGGCCATCGACGAGATGACCCTGATCGGAGAACCCATGGGGCGCGATTGTGCGCATGTCGGCCTTGCCGATCCAGCATGGCTGAAGACTAGCAGCTATGCCGATTTCGCATGACAGCTTACCGCGAGCGGTGCCGACGCGCGCTCGCTTGTCGCGACTCCGGCAGCGCGGCCACGAGGGCCTCGAGCAGCGCGCGCGCCTGACGCGTCAGCGCGGTGGGCGGTTTGGACGCTGACTGTGCGAGGCACAGCACGCTGATGATCTCTGGCCGCACAATCCTGCGCACCACGAGCTCGGCTGCCCGGCCCGAAGCCTCGACCGCGCTGGCGTTGAGCACCGCGTGGCCCATGCCTGCGCATACCAGGTCGATGATCGCGGGCACGCTTGACACCTCGCAGGCGATCTGCAGCCCGACTCCTGCGAGCGTGGCCTGGGTTTCGAGCAGGCGCCGGATCGACTGGTGTCGCTCGGGCAGGATCAGCGGATAGTGGCCGATGTCGGACAGTGGCAAGGTGGCAACCGTCGCACGTCGTCCACCGGTGCCCGCCCTCACGGCCGGCACCACCAGACAAAGCGCTTCGCGCAAGAGCGGCGTGATCTCGAGCACCGGCGACGCATCGGGGCTGTAGATCAGGCCGATGTCGGCGCGGCCGCTGACGATCCACTCGTCGATCTGCGTCGACAGGCCTTCGACGATCGCGACACGGGCGCGCGGCAGCTGCGCGCGAAAGCCCTCGATCAAGGGCCGCGCCAGGCGCCGCATCATCGACGGCGGGAGCGCCAGCGTGACCTGTCCGACCGCGGCATCGCGCTCTGCGCCCAGGTCCTCGCGCGCCAGCGCCACCCGCTGCAGGATCTGCACCCCATGCTCGAACAGGCGCCGCCCGGCCGGCGTGAGGCTGACGCCACGGCCGTTGCGCAACAGCAGGGTCTCGCGTAGGTCGGTCTCGAGCTGACGAACCTGGCGCGACAGCGCGGGCTGTGCGATGTCGAGCACGCGCGCAGCCTTGCTGAAGCTGCCCAGCTCGGCCACGCGCACGAAGCTTTCGAGCTGACGCAGGTTCATCGTCTCAGCCGGTGCGTGCCAGCTGCGGGCGCAGGTTGGCGAGCATCGCATCGACCATCGCGCCCAGGTCGTAGCGTGGCCGCCAGCCCCAATCGCGCTGCGCGGCGCTGTCGTCGATCGAGCGCGGCCAGCTGGCAGCGATCGCCTGGCGGAAATCGGGCACGCAGTCCATCGTGAACGAGGGCATGCGCTCGCGGATCGCTGCCGCGATCTCGAGCGGCGTGAAACTGATGCCGGCCAGGTTGTATGCGTGGCGGTCGACGACGTGCTCGGCGGGTGCGTCCATCAGCTCGAGCGTGGCGCGGATCGCGTCGTCCATGTACATCATCGGCAGCGCCTGGTCCTGCTGCAGGAAGCAGGTGTAGCGCCCGTCTTTCAAGGCGGCGTGGAAGATCTCGACCGCGTAGTCGGTGGTGCCGCCGCCGGGCGGCGTCTTCCAGCTGATCAGGCCGGGGTAGCGCAGGCTGCGCACGTCGACGCCGTGGTGCCGGTGGTACCAGGCGCACCAGCCCTCACCCGCGAGCTTGCTGATGCCGTAGACCGTGCTCGGGTCCATCACGGTCTGCTGCGGCGTGTGCTCCTGCGGCGTACTCGGGCCGAACGCAGCGATCGAGCTGGGCCAGAAGATGCGCTCGAGTTTGTGTGAACGCGCCACCTCCAGCACGTTCAGCAGGCCCTTCATGTTCAGGTCCCAGGCCCACATCGGGTGCTTCTCCCCGCGCGCCGACAGCGCCGCGGCGAGGTGGTAGACCTGGGTGATGGCGTGGCGCTCGACGATGCTGGTCAAGGCACCGATCTCGGTGCAGTCGAGCGCCTCATGCGCTAGGCCAGGCACCCGGCCTTGTGGCGCGAGGTCGCTGGTCACGACCGCGCTACCGCCATACCGCTGCGCCAGTTCGGCCGCAAGTTCGGTCCCAATCTGGCCATTGGCGCCGATGATCAGGATCCTCGGCGCGCTCATAAGGCAACCTTGCGGCTGTTGACGGCGACCCGAGGACCTCGGTGCAGGGTTGTCCACGGCGGCGGTTGGTCGGCGCTTGCGACGAACCGACCGAGCGCCGCGGTGGGCAACCCGTGTTCGACGTGGCTCGGCTGGACAAGCGCGGTCTTGACTCGCGCAAGGAGAACGACCGAAGGTATCGACCGACTTCCGTGCCCCTGCGGTGACTGCCACCCAGGATGTCTCACTTCACCAGTCCCAGCTCACGTCCGGCCTGCGTGAAAGCCGCCACCGCCTGCTCGAGATGGGCACGCTCATGCACCGCGCTCATCTGCACCCGGATGCGCGCCTGGCCCTTGGGCACCACCGGAAAGAAGAAGCCGACGACATAGATGCCGAGTTCGAGCAGGCGCGCAGCGAGTTGCTGCGCCTTGGCCGCGTCGTAGACCATGATTGGCACGATCGGATGCTCGCCGGGCTTGATGTCGAAGCCGGCGGCCGTGATCGCCTGGCGAAACCAGCGCGTGTTGTCCTCGAGCTTGTCGCGCAAGGCAGTGCTGGCCTCGAGCAGGTCGAGCACCGCGATCGAGGCGCCAGCGATCGCCGGCATCAGGGTGTTCGAAAACAGGTAGGGCCGCGAGCGCTGGCGCAGTAACTCGATCACTTCCCTGCGCGCCGCGGTGAAGCCACCCGACGCGCCGCCCAGGGCCTTGCCGAAGGTGCCGGTGACGATGTCGACCTTGCCGAACACGCCGCGATGCTCATGCGTGCCGCGGCCACGCGGGCCCATGAAACCCGAGGCATGGCACTCGTCGACGCCGAGCAGGGCCTCGAAGCGGTCGCAAAGCGCGCGCACCTCGTCCAGGCGCGCGATGGTGCCGTCCATCGAGAACACCCCATCGCTGAACACCAGTTTGAAGCGTGCACCGCCCGCACTGGCTTCCGACAGGCAGCGTTCAAGGTCGACCATGTCGTTGTGCTTGTAGCGCCAGCGCCTGGCCTTGCAGAGGCGGATGCCGTCGATGATCGAGGCATGGTTCAGCTCATCGCTGATGATTGCGTCGTCTTCGCCGAGCAAGGGCTCGAACAGGCCACCGTTCGCGTCGAAGGCCGCGGCATACAGAATCGCGTCCTCGCAGCCGACGAAGCGGGCGATGCGCGCTTCGAGCTGCTTGTGCAGGTCCTGAGTGCCGCAGATGAAACGCACGCTGCTCATGCCGTAGCCGTGCGTGCGCAGCGCCTCGTGAGCGGCTTCGATGACCTTGGGGTGCGACGACAGGCCGAGGTAGTTGTTGGCACAGAGGTTGATGACCTCGCGCCCGTCGGCGATGCGCACCAGCGCGCCTTGCGGCGTGCTCAGGATGCGCTCCGCCTTGAACAGGCCGGCGTCGCGCAGGCCCTTCAATTCGGCGTTCAGGTGGTCTTGGAAGGCAGTGCTCATGGTGTTCTGGCCTTGGCTGGGGCACAATCGAAGTGTGCACCGCTACAACGCTTGTGCAGTATATCGAACGGATGTCCAGTATCGTGCCGAGAAGCAGCACCGTCAAGCCAGCCGCCTCGCAGCCACCCCGGGTCGGCGCAGCGCTGGCCGCGCTGCGCCAGGGACGCGGCCTGTCGCTCGACGAGCTGTCGCGCCAAGCCGGCGTGTCCAAATCGATGCTGTCGCAGATCGAGCGCCATCAGGCGAACCCGACCGTGGCCGTGGTCTGGCGCCTGGCCACGGCCTTGGGCGTCGCTGTCGGAGATCTGCTCGGGGACCAGCGCCCGGCGGCGCCACTGTTGTCCACCGTGCCCGCCCACGCCACCCCGACCCTCGCCAGCCCGGACGGCAAGTGCGAGCTGCGCATCCTGGGCCCCATCGAGCTGGCCGGCCAGTTCGAGTGGTACACCCTGACCGTGCAGCCGGGCGGCACCCTCGCTTCCCAGGCGCACGAGCCGGGCTCGCGCGAACACCTGTCGGTCCAAGTCGGTGCACTGGAGGTGCAGGCCGGCGCCGAGTCGGCGCGCCTGCGCCACGGCGAGACGGCGCGCTACGCGGTCGACGTGCCGCACAGCATCCACAACCCCGGCCGCACGGTGGCCCAGGCCTGGCTGGTGGTGTTGCACCCGGCCTGAGGTTCAGCGAGCCGGCGTGGCCTAAGTCACAGCTGCTCACCCTTCCCTCTTTCAGGTGAATGACAGTGCCGGCAGGCAATGCGAGGATGCCGGCCGTGAAACTGGACGACACGCCTGCCGAGAGCCTGAGCGAAAACCCGGCCGAACGCCTGGTCGATGCCATCGCGTTGCCGATCGGTCGCTGGGACCGCGAAGCGCGACTGTTGTTCTGCAACGCACCCTACGCGGCGTGGGCCGGACGTTCGAGCGCCGAGTTGGTCGGCCGCACCCTGGCCGACCTGTACGGCGACGAGGCCTGGGCGATCGCCCGCGACAGCTTCGCGGCCGCCTTCGAGGGTCGCACCGTGCGCTACGAGCGCCGCCTGACGCACCAGGGCGCCAGCGCTCGCTGGACCCGCGCGATGGTCTTTCCCGACCGCAATGCGGCGGGCGAGGTCGACGCGGTCTACACCATTGCCTTCGACATCCACGACGACGTGGTCGAGCGAGAAGCCCTGCACGAAGCGCGCAAGCGCTTCGACCGCTTCACCGAGAACATCCCCTACCCCCTGACCTATGTCGACCGCGACTGCGTGCTGCGCTTCGTCAATCGCGCCTATGTGCAGGCCGTGGGCATGGCCGCCGCCGACCTGGTCGGCCACCACATCGGGCAGGCGCGCGGCGCGACACGTTGGGCGCAGCACCGCCCCTACTTCGACCGTGCGGTGGCCGGCGAGGCGGTGCAGTACACGCGCCTGGTCGAGAACTTGCCGCAGGGCGCGCGCTGGTTGCGCACCAGCTACGTGCCCGACTTCGGCGACGACGGCCAAGTGCTGGGCGTCTACACCGTGACCATCGACGTTCACGACCTCACCGAGGCACAGCAACGCCTGCAACGCAGCGTCGAGCGTGACGGCCTGACCGATGCGCTGACCCGGCGCACGATGATGGAGCGCCTGGACGCCGCCACCATGGGTAGCGCCACGCAACCGGTGGCCCTGTTCTTCGTCGACCTCGACGGCTTCAAGGCTCTCAACGACGCCCAGGGACACGCCGCCGGTGATGCCATGCTGATCGAACTGGCGAAAGCACTGCAGGCGGCCGTGCGCGCCGAAGACGCGGTCGGCCGTTTCGGCGGCGACGAGTTCCTGGTCCTGGCCACGGTGCGTGATGCCGCGGGCGCGCACGCGCTGGCGGCGCACTTGCTGCAGGCGGTGCAGGCCTGTGCCCTGCGTTGTGCCGGTGCGCAGCCGGTCTCCGCCAGCATCGGCTACGCACTGGCTCCCTTCGACGCCAGCCAGGCGCTGCGCCTGCTGCAACTGGCCGACCACGCGATGTACGCCGCCAAGCGCGGCGGCAAGAACCGCGTGATGCACTGCGCCGGGCTGGTGTGAGCTAGATCAGCTCGCCGAGCGTCACGCGCTCGATCCCCGTGCGCTCGCGGAACA
>JAZKIW010000067.1:74594-76740 GCA_040384625.1 Pseudomonadota bacterium
AGCTAGATCAGCTCGCCGAGCGTCACGCGCTCGATCCCCGTGCGCTCGCGGAACAGGCGCGAGGCTGCGCTCGGCTGGAGCAGCATTTCATCGATCAACGGACGCGCCGGCGTCGACTGCGGATCGACGAGCAGGACCAGGCGCTGGCCGCCCTCCTCGTCGAGGCGCGCCACCCAGCCGATCGCCTGCAGTGCCTCGATACCGGTCTCGACCTGCAGCGGGTCGGTGGACAGTGCAGCGGCGAGTTCTGGCAGGGTCGACCCGTGCGGCGGCCGCTGCTTGGCTCGCGCCAGTTCGGCGATCAATGCCAGCGCCAGGCTGAAGCGGTGCCCCGGGGTGGCTGGCAGGCGCGTGATGCGCATCGACAGGCTCGGCGCATAGGCGGCGATCACCGCGCCCCACAAGACGATGACCCAGCCGACGTAGACCCAGAGCAGCAGGATCGGCACCGTGGCGAAGGCACCGTAGACGGTTGAGTAGGTGGGCATCGCGCGCACGTACCAGGCCAACCCGCCCTTGGCCAGCTCGATGCCGGCAGCGACGAAGACGCCGCCGGCCATGGCATGGCGCCAGCGCACCTGGGTATTGGGCACATAGTGGTACAGCCCGGCCATGCCAGCGGCGAGCAGCAGGAACTCGATGACGTTGAGCAGCAACCCGACACCGCCCGGCAGCGCGCCGATCACGCCCTTGGAGGCCGTGATGGCCGTCGCCGTCAGCGACAGGCTGATGCCTAGCAGCAGGGGGCCGAGCGTCAGCGCGGCCCAGTAGACCAGCACGCGCTGGGCGATCGAGCGCGGCCGGCGCACGCGCCAGATGGCGTTCAGCGCACGGTCGATGGTCAGCATCAGGGCCAGGGCGGTGAACACCAGGACCACCAGGCCCAGGGTGCCCAGGCGCGTGGCCTTGGACGCGAACTGCGTCAGCGCGGCCAGCACCGGCTTGGCGATGCCGTCGGGGACCAGGCTCTGCAGGAAGTACTTTTCCAAGGCGCCCTGGAAGCTGGAGAACATCGGGAAGGCGCTGAACACCGCCAGCATCACCGTCACCAAAGGCACCAGGGCGATCAGGGTGGTGAAGGTCAGGCTGCTGGCCGTCAGGCCGAGCTTGTCTTCGCGAAAGCGCTCGCGCAAGGTGCGTGCGGTTTCGAGCCAGGGCCAGGTCTGCAGGGTGTCGCCGAGTTCGCCGAAGCGGGCGCGCCAATCGGCCGGGGCAAAGGACAGGGTCATCGCCCTATGATGCCAAACATGCCAGCCGTCACCGTTGCCGACCCGATGCTCGAGCGCATGCGTGCGCTGGCCATCGCCTGCCTGCTGGCCCTGATCGTGCTCGGCTTGGCTTGGGAGCTGTGGCTGGCACCGACCGGCAATCGCACCCTGGCGTTGAAGGTGCTGCCGCTCGCGCTGGGTGTCGTCGGCATCCTGAAGTTCCGCATGTTCACCTACCGCTGGCTCAGCCTGCTGCTCTGGGTCTACTTCGCCGAAGGGGTGGTGCGCGCCACCTCCGAGCGCGGCATCACCGTCGCGCTGGCCTTGGCCGAAACCCTGTTGTGCCTGCTGCTCTTTGCCGCCTGCGTTGTGCATGTGCGGCGGCGCCTGCGGCACGCGGCGGTGCAGCCGTGAGCGCGCCGAGCGCCGAAGTGATCGCCGCGCTGCGCGAGTGCGTCGGCGCAGCCAACGTGCTCGTCGGCGGCGACCTGTCGGCCTTCGAACTCGATTGGCGCAAGCGCTGGCGCGGCCGCGCGCTGGCCGTCGTGCGGCCGGGCAGCACCGACGAAGTCGCCGCCGTCGTGCGCGCCTGTGCCGCCAGCGGCACGCCGATCGTGGCCCAAGGCGGCAACACCGGCCTGGTCGGCGCGGGCGTGCCCGATCCAAGCGGTGCGCAGCTGCTGCTCAGCCTGGCCCGTTTGAACCGCATCCGCTCGATCGATCGCGCCAATCTGACGCTCACGGCCGAGGCCGGCTGTGTGCTGCAGGCAGTGCAGCAGGCTGCCGCCGACGCCGGCCTGCTGTTCCCGCTCAGCCTGGCGGCCGAGGGCAGCTGCACCATCGGTGGCAACCTGGCCACGAATGCCGGCGGCACGCAAGTGCTGCGCTACGGCAACGCGCGCGCACTCTGCCTGGGCCTGGAAGCGGTGACCGCCGCC
>JAZKIW010000067.1:76750-89683 GCA_040384625.1 Pseudomonadota bacterium
GGAGGTGGTGACGCCGCACGGCGAGGTCTGGGACGGCTTGAGCGGCCTGCGCAAGGACAACACCGGCTACGACCTGCGCGACCTGCTGATCGGCAGCGAAGGCACCTTGGCGATCATCACCGCCGCGACCCTCGCCCTGCACCCGCGGCCGGCGGCCACGATGACCGCCCTGGCGGCCTGCGTCTCGCTCGATGCCTGCGTGGCGCTGCTGGCCGCCGCCCAGCGCCGGCTCGGCTCGGGCCTGACGGGCTTCGAGGTCATGAACGGCTTTTCGCTGGCCTTGGTGGCGCGGCACATGCCGCAGCTGCGCCAGCCTTTGCCGAGCGGAGCATGGACGGTGCTGGTGGAGCTGTCGGACAACGAGAGCGAGGCGCACGCACGCGCGCAATTCGAGGGCCTGCTCGCCGACGCGCTCGAAGCCGGAACGATCGACGATGCAGCCGTGGCCGAAAGCGTGGCGCAGTCACGCGCGATGTGGCATCTGCGCGAATCGATCCCGCTGGCGCAAAGCGAAGAGGGCCTGAACATCAAGCACGACATCGCCCTGCCGGTATCGCGCATCCCGGCCTTCTGCGCCGCCACCGATGCTGCGCTGGCCGCACGCTGGCCGGGCATGCGCCTGGTGAACTTCGGCCACCTCGGTGACGGCAACCTGCACTACAACGTGCAGGCGCCCGAGGGTGTCGATGCGGCGAGTTTCCTGCGCCAGGAGGAGCACGCCGTGAACGCGCTCGTCTTCGACGCCGTGGTGGCCCATGGCGGCTCGATCTCTGCCGAGCACGGCATCGGGGCCTTGAAGCGCGACGAGCTCGCGTTGCGCAAGGATCCCACGGCGTTGGCGATGATGCGTGCCATCAAGGCTGCGCTCGACCCCCACGGTCTGCTCAACCCAGGGCGCCTGCTCTAGCCTCGCCGGATCACTGAAGCGGCTCTTTAAGCGCCGCAGGCAAGGGCAAGGGCATCACCTCGATACCTTCGTCGCGCAGGGCCTCGCGCTCGTCCGCGCTAGCCTGGCCACGGATGCCGCGCTCGGCGGCTTCTCCGTAGTGGATGCGGCGGGCTTCGTCGGCAAAGCGTTCGCCGACGTCTTCGGTATTGGCCAGCACGTGACGCACCGCCTTCAGCCACATCGCCTGCGGATCGGTTTGCGGCGGCGGCACGGGCGTCGCCGGCGCGCGCGCGCCCGACAGGTTCAATCGCGGCGCGCTGGGCAGACGCACGATCACGCTGTCGTCGCACAAGGGGCAGGCGATCAGGCGGCGGCCGTTCTGCTCCAGGAAGTCCTCATCGCTGGCGAACCAGCCCTCGAAGCCGTGGCCGTTGTGGCAGCGCAGGTCGATGACCTTCATGGCTAATCCGCGCCGGGCCGACCCAAGCGGATTGACTCCCCCTTGAGGGGCCGCCAGCGCAGTGAGCTTGGGGGCATCATCCGCCGGATCATACGGACCGGGCGCTCAGGGCGCCGGGCGCCAGGTCAATGGCCACGCGCCCGCCTGCCACTTTTGCACCCAAAGCAGGCCTATCAGGGTCTTGGCGTCCGTGACGTCACCGCTGGCGGCCAGGGCGTCGAGTTCGTCCGTGGTGTGGATCACGGTTTCGAGGAACTCGCCGACGTCGAGCTTGGGCGCACCTGCAGTCAAGCCGCGCGCGAACCAGATCTCGATCCCTTCGGTCGAATAGGCGATCGCGTTGTGCAGGATGCCGGCGCGTGCCCACTCGGTCGCGCGATAGCCGGTTTCTTCGGCCAGTTCACGCAAGGCACAGTCGAACGGCGCCTCGCCAGGGTCGATCTTGCCAGCCGGAAACTCCAGCATCACGCGACCCATCGGATGGCGATGCTGGCGCTCCATCAAGAGGCGCCCGTCGGGCAGGAGGGGCACGACCATCACCGCGCCCGGGTGCACGATGTACTCGCGCGTCGCCCGCGCGCCGTCGGGCAAGCTCACTGTGTCACGCCTCACGTCGAGGAAACGGCCGCGCCAGACGCTCTCGGAGCGCAGCAGGGCCTCGTGCAGGTGCTTGTCGTCAGCCACGCCGACGCCTCAGGTAGCGCCAGACGAAGCCGGGGAAGCCGAAGGTGATGAACAGACAGGCGGCGGCGGCGTAGAACTGCCAGCCCTGCGGATGGCGTTGACCGATGCGCGCTTCGAGCAACATGCCCAGGCCCAGCACGGCCAGGCCGAGCAGCAGCAACTCGAGTAGCCGCCAGACCAGCGCCTTCGGCGAACGCCGGGGGCCGAGCACGAACAAGCGCTCGTTGACGAACGGCAGGTTGGCAGCGACCAGCGCCACCAGCAGCACCAGCCAGATTTCAGCGCTGGGGTTCAAGTCGCGAGCGCGCGCACGATGGCGCTGCTGCACATCGCCATCAAGCCACCCGGCAACAGACCGAAGACCAGGACCGCCGCACCGTTGACGGCGAGCAGGGCCTGCACGCCGCGCTCGCCGTGAAGGCGCCGCGCGTCTGCGGCGGGCTCGTCGAAGTACATCACCTTGACCACGCGCAGGTAGTAGAAGGCGCCGACCAGCGACAGCAAGACTGCGATCACGGCCAGCCACAGGTAGCCAGTGAGATTGGTCGTGACCAGGGCTTGGAGCACCGACAGCTTGGCGTAGAAGCCGACCAGCGGCGGGATGCCGGCCAGCGAAAACATGAACAGGGCCATCACCGCCGCCATCCAGGGGCTGCGCTGGTTCAGGCCGGCCAGATCGCTGATCTCCTCGCTCTCGAAGCCCTGGCGCGACAACAGCATCACCACGCCGAACGATCCCAGGGTGGTCAGCACATAGGTGACCATGTAGAACAGCGCCGAGCTGTAGGCGTTGCCGCCAGACAGGGTGTTGCCGCTGACCACGCCCGAAGCCAGAGCCAGCAGCACGAAGCCGATCTGCGCGATCGCCGAATAGGCCAGCAGGCGCTTGAGGTTGGTCTGCGCGATGGCGCCCAGGTTGCCGATGAACAGCGAGGTCAGGGCCAGCACGACCAGCATCTGCTGCCAGTCCGTCGCCAGGCCGAGCAGTCCTTCGACCAGCAGGCGCATCGCGATGCCGAAAGCCGCCAACTTCGGCGCCCCGGCAATCAGGAGGGTCACCGCCGTCGGCGCACCGTGGTAGACGTCGGGCACCCACATGTGGAAGGGCGCGGCGCCGAACTTGAAGCCCAGCCCGGCGACGATGAAGACCAGGCCGAAGACCAGGACCTGCTGATTCGCCTGGCCCTTGCCGATGACCTCGAACACGCGCTGGATGTCCAGGCTGCCGGTGGCGCCGTACATCATCGACAGGCCGTAGAGCAGGAAGCCCGAGGCCAGGGCGCCGAGAACGAAGTACTTCATCGCCGCCTCGGTTGCCTGGGCGTGGTCGCGGCGCAGCGCCGTCAGCGCGTACAGCGACAGGCTCATCAACTCCAGGCCCAGGTAGACGACGAGGAAGTTGTTGGCCGAAACCATCACGCACACGCCGAGCAACACGAACAGCGAGAGTGTGAAGAACTCGCCCTTCAGCATGTCGCGTGGGGCGATGTAGGGCTGGGCATAGGCCAGGGTGACCATCACCGACAGGGCGGCAAAAAAGGCCAGCAGGTGGCCGAGCGGATCGGACACCACCATGCCCTGCATGCCGAACAGCGACTGGCCAGCGACCAGAGCGTCGAGGTGCAGCGCGGCCACCGCCAGCAGCGTCGCCTGGGTCAGCCAGAAGGTCAGGCGGCGCGCCGGATCGGTGACGAACAGATCGACGATGGCGATGGCACAGGCCATCGTCAACAGGACGATTTCGGGTTGGATGACCGACCAGTTCATGAGGGCTTCAGTTGAGCTTGCTCTGCGCCACGTGCTGCAGCAGCTGGGTGACCGACACGTGCATGACGTCGGTGAAAGGTTTCGGGTACACGCCCATCCAGAGCACCGCGACGGCCAGCAGCGCGAGCATCAGGAACTCGCGGCTGTCGATGTCGGTGAGCGCCTTGACGTGCTCGTTGGCCGCCTCGCCGAAGTACACGCGCTTGACCATCCAGAGGTTGTAGGCGGCGCCGAAGATCAGCGCCGTGGCCGCCAGCGCAGCGAGCCAGAAGCTGGCCTTGACGGTACCCAGGATCACCATCCACTCGCCGACGAAACCGCTGGTGCCGGGCAGGCCGCAATTGGCCATCGCGAAGAAAACCGCGAAGGCCGCGAACTTCGGCATCGTGTTGACGACCCCGCCGTAGTCGGCGATCTCGCGCGAGTGCATGCGGTCGTACAGCACGCCGATGCACAGGAACATCGCACCCGAGATGAAGCCGTGGCTGACCATCTGCACGATGCCACCCGACACGCCGAGTTCGCTGAAGATGAAAAAGCCCAGCGTGACGAAGCCCATGTGCGCGATCGACGAATAGGCGACCAGCTTCTTCATGTCCTGCTGCACCAGTGCCACGAGGCCGATGTAGACGACGGCGATCAGGCTCAGCGCGATGATGAACCAGGCCCATTCGCGGCTGGCGTCGGGCGCGATCGGCAGCGAGAAGCGCAGGAAGCCGTAGGCGCCGAGCTTCAGCATGATGGCCGCCAGCACGACCGAGCCGCCGGTCGGCGCCTCGACGTGAGCGTCGGGCAGCCAGGTGTGCACTGGCCACATCGGCACCTTGACCGAGAACGCAGCGAAGAAAGCGAAGAACAGGAGGCTCTGTGCCGTCAGGGGGAGCGGCAACTTGTGCCAGTCGAGGATCGCGAAGCTGCCGCCCGACTTGAAGTAGAGGTACAGCAGCGCCACGAGCATCAGCAGCGAGCCGAGCAGGGTGTACAGGAAGAACTTGAAGGCCGCATAGACGCGGCGCGGCCCGCCCCACATGCCGATGATGATGTACATCGGGATCAGGGTGGCCTCGAAGAAGACGTAGAACAGCAGGCCGTCGAGGGCGCTGAAAACGCCGACCATGATCCCTGACAGGATCAGGAAGGCGCCCATGTACTGGTTGACGCGTTCGGTGATGACCTGCCAGGCGGAGATCACGACGATGACGGTGATGAAGGCCGTGAGCGGCACGAACCAGACCGAGATGCCGTCGACGCCGAGGTGGTAGAAGACCTTGAAGCGCTCGATCCAGGGCAGCTTCTCCTGGAACTGCATCGCGGCGCTCGTCAGGTCGAAGCGCGTGATCAAGGGGATCGTGACCAGGAAGCTGGCGACGGCGCCGGCCAGCGCCAGCCAGCGCACTGTGCCGGCATGTTCGTCGCGGCCGAGCGCGAGCAGCACGCCACCGACCAGGATCGGCAGCCAGATCGCGACGCTCAACAAGCCCATCGTTTCCTCTTCTTCTTTTTCAGAAACCGAACAGCCGGCGCACCTGCGGCCACAACTGCCAGGTCATCAGCCCGAACAGGCCGAGCAGCATCACCAGTGCATAGAAGTACAGGTAGCCAGTCTGCAGCAGGCGCGTTACCTGCGCCACGGCGCCGACGGCGCGCGCCGAACCGTTGACCAGGGCGCCGTCGATCAGCCCGACATCCCCGCCCTTCCACAGGCCCATCCCGGCCAGGCGCGTGCCGGCGGCCAGCACATGCTCGTTGAACCAGTCGAAGTAGTACTTGTTGTCGAGCACTCGGTAGATCCAGGCGAAGCGCGCCCTGATGGCGGCCGGGATCGACGGCTGCTTCAGGTAGAACCACCAGGCGGTGACTACGCCGCCGACCGCCAGCCAGAGCGGCAGGGTCGTCAAGCTGTGCACAGCCATGGCCCATGCACCGTGGAATTCGGCAGTCAACTCGGCCATCGCCGGGTGGCGGGCAGCATCGACAAGGATCGAATCCTTGAAGAAGTCGCCATGCAGCATCGGCCCGATCGTCATGTAGCCGATGACCACCGACGGGATGGCCAGCAGGATCAGCGGCGCGGTGACAACCCAGGGCGACTCGTGCGGCGTGGCATCGTGATGGTGGCCGTCGTCGTGGTGGTCGTGCTCGCCCGGGAAGGGCTTGTGGTGGAAGCGCTCCTTGCCGTGGAAGACCAGGAAGTACATCCGGAAAGAATAGAAGGCCGTCACGAAGACACCGGCGACAACTGCGAAGTATGCGAACCCCGCCCCCGGCAGATGGCTCGCGTGCACCGCTTCGATGATGCTGTCCTTGCTGTAGAAGCCGGCGAACAGCGGTGTGCCGATCAGGGCCAGCGAGCCGAGCAGAGACGTGATCCAGGTGATGCGCATGTGCTTGCGCAGGCCGCCCATGTTGCGGATGTCCTGGTCATGGTGCATGCCGATGATCACCGAGCCGGCGGCCAGGAACAGCAGGGCCTTGAAGAAGGCGTGGGTCATCAGGTGGAAGACCGCCACCGAATAGGCCGAGGCACCGAGCGCCACCGTCATGTAGCCCAGCTGGGAAAGCGTCGAGTACGCCACCACGCGCTTGATGTCGTTCTGGATGATGCCCAGGAAGCCCATGAACAGGGCCGTGATCGCGCCGATCACGAGCACGAAGGACAAGGCCACGTCCGACAGCTCGAACAGCGGCGACATCCGCGCGACCATGAAGATGCCGGCGGTGACCATCGTCGCGGCGTGGATCAGGGCCGAGATCGGCGTCGGGCCTTCCATCGAATCTGGCAGCCAGACGTGCAACGGGAACTGTGCGCTCTTGCCCATCGCGCCGATAAACAGACAGATGCAGGCCACGGTGATCAGCATCCAGTCGGTGCCCGGGAAGCTCATCTTCGCCAGTTCACTGCCCTTGGCGAAAGCCTCGGCATAGTTCAGCGTGCCCGCGTAGGTGACGATCAGGCCGATGCCCAGAATGAAGCCGAAGTCGCCGACGCGGTTGACGATGAAGGCCTTCATGTTGGCGAAGATCGCCGTCGGCCGCTTGAACCAGAAGCCGATCAGCAGGTACGACACCAGGCCCACCGCTTCCCAGCCGAAGAACAGCTGCAGGAAGTTGTTGCTCATCACCAGCATCAGCATGGAGAAGGTGAACAACGAGATGTAGGCGAAGAAGCGCTGGTAGCCGTCGTCTTCCTCCATGTAGCCGATGGTGTAGATGTGAACCATCAGCGAGACGAAGGTCACCACCGTCATCATCATCGCGGTGAGGCCGTCGACGAGAAATCCGATCTCCATCTTCAGGCCGCCGAGGACCATCCACTCGTAGACGGTGGCGTTGAAGCGCGCACCGTCGAGCGCAACCTGCTTGAGCACCATCGCCGAGCCGATGAAGGACAGCAGCACCCCGAGGATCGTGACCGTGTGGGCGCCACCCCGGCCGATGGTCTTGCCGAAGAAACCGGCAACGACGGCGCCGACCAGCGGCGCCAGGGCGACGGTGAGCAACAGGTTTTGCGAAATCGCCATGACGATGTTCAGCCCTTGAGCGAATCCAGTTCCTGCACGTTGATCGACTCGCGATTGCGGAACAGCACGACCAGGATCGCCAGGCCGATGGCCGACTCGGCGGCGGCCACAGTGAGGATGAAGAAGACGAAGACCTGGCCGTCCATGTCGCCCAGGTAATGCGAGAAGGCGATGAAGTTCAGGTTCACCGCCAGCAGCATCAGCTCGATGGCCATCAGAAGCACGATCAGGTTGCGCCGATTCAGGAAGATGCCGATCACGGACAACGCGAACAGGATCGCACCGAGCGACAGGAAGTGCGACAGGGTCAGCGTGCCGGTCATCAGGTCTTCTCCGCGGCGGCGGGGGGTGGCGGCGGAGATGGCGGCGATGCGACTTCGGCCGCCATCTTCACCACACGCAGGCGATCGGCCTTCTTCGCACGCACCTGCTGCGAAGCGTCCATGTGGCGCGAGTCCTTGCGTTCGCGCAGGGTCAGCGCAATCGCCGCGATGATCGCCACCAGCAGGAGCACGGCCGCCAACTGCAGCGGGTACAGGTACTGGGTGTAGACCTCGATCCCGAGCAGCTTGGTGTTGCCGAGCTTCAGTTCGGCGGCCGTCAGCGGCTTGGCGAGCGCCAGGTCGAAACCACCGCGCAGCACCAGGGTCATCTCGAGCGCAATCAACGCACCCACCAGGCCAGCGAGCGGGAAGTGACGCCAGAAGTTGTGGCGCAAGCTGTCGGTGTTGATGTCGAGCATCATCACGACGAACAGGAACAGCACCATCACCGCGCCGACATAGACCAGCACCAGCGCAATGGCCAGGAACTCGGCCTTCAGCAGCATCCAGACGCAGGCGGCGCTGAAGAAGGCCAGCACCAGATACAACGCGGCATGCACGGTGCTGCGCGCGGTGATGACACCGAACGAAGCACCCAGCAGTACCGCGGAGAAGACGTAGAACAGGGCCGTGGTCGTATTCATGGATCAGGGCGGTCAGCGATAGGGAGCGTCGGCCGCCTTCGCAGCCGCGATCTCTGTTTCGTAGCGGTCGCCGACCGCCAGCAGCATGTCCTTGGTGAAGTACAGATCGCCGCGCTTCTCGCCGTGGTACTCGAGGATGTGGGTCTCGACGATCGAGTCGACCGGGCAGCTCTCCTCGCAGAAGCCGCAGAAGATGCACTTGGTCAGGTCGATGTCGTAGCGCGTGGTGCGGCGCGAGCCGTCGTCACGCACTTCGGATTCGATCGTGATCGCCAGCGCCGGGCACACCGCCTCGCACAGCTTGCAGGCGATGCAGCGCTCTTCGCCGTTCTCGTAGCGGCGCAGCGCATGCAGGCCGCGGAAGCGCGGACTCAGCGGCGTCTTTTCCTCTGGGAACTGGACCGTGATCTTGCGCGAGAAGAAGTGCCGGCCAGTGATGGCCATGCCCTTGAACAACTCCGTCAGCAGGAAGCTGCTGGCGAAATCCTTGACGGTAGCGAGTGCGGACATCCGTGCGCCTCCTATTTCCAGATGTTCCAGGGCGACTGGATCCACAGCCCAACCACCACCAGCCAGACCAGGGTCACCGGAATGAAGATCTTCCAGCCCAGGCGCATGATCTGGTCGTAGCGGTAGCGCGGGAAGGTGGCCCGCACCCAGAGGAACATCGTGACGACGACGAAGACCTTGAGGCCGAGCCAGATCCAGCCCGGAATCCAGTTGAACAGGGCCGAATCGATGGGGGACAGCCAGCCGCCCAAGAACAGCAGCACGCACAGCATGCTGACGAGGATCATGTTGGCGTACTCGGCCAGGAAAAACATCGCAAACGACATGCCCGAGTACTCGATCATGTGCCCGGCGACGATCTCGGATTCGCCCTCGACGACGTCGAACGGATGGCGATTCGTTTCCGCGAGGCCGGCGATGAAGTAGACGACGAAGATCGGCAGCAGCGGCAGCCAGTTCCACGACAGGAAATTCAAGCCCACGGCGGCCGCGTTGCCGCGCGACTGGCTCATCACGATGTCAGTCATGTTCATGCTACCGGCGACCATCAGCACCACGACCAGGGCAAAGCCCATCGCGATCTCGTAGCTGACCATTTGCGCCGAGGCGCGCAGCGCGCCGAGGAAGGCGTACTTCGAGTTCGAGGCCCAGCCGGCGATGATCACGCCATAGACTTCCATCGAGGTGATGGCCATCAGGAACAAGAGACCGGCATTGACATTGGCCAGCGCCACATCGGGGCCGAAGGGGATCACGGCCCAGGCTGCCAGCGCCGGCATGATGGTCATCACCGGGCCGAGGAAGAAGAGGGCCTTGTTGGCCGCGGTCGGGCGGATGATCTCCTTGAAAATCAGCTTTACCGCATCGGCGATCGGCGTCAACAGGCCCCAGGGCCCGACACGGTTCGGGCCCGGGCGGATCTGGGTCCAGCCGATCGCCTTGCGCTCCCACAGCGTCAGGTAGGCAACGCAGCCGAGCAGGGGCAGCAGCACGACGACGATCTTGATCAAACTCCAGACCACGAGCCACAAGGTCGGGCCGAGCAACTGGGTGCCGGTTTGCGTCATCGTGTCGATCATGCGCCGGCCCTCTCGACGGTCAGCGTGCCGAACATGGAGCCGAGCGCCGCGGTACGCACATGACCGGCGGCGACGCGGACGGCATTCACGGCAAGCGTGGGATCCTCGCGCGCCGGCAGCGTGACACTTGCGTTGCCCTGCGTGATTCGCACCTCCGCGCCCGCCATCAGCCCAAGCTGCTGCCACAGCGCGCTGGGCACGCCCACGACGGGTGCTTGGGCGTCGGCGCTGGCCTGCAGCGACGGTGCACGACGCACGAGGGCATCGGCGCTGTAGATCGGCACGTCGGCAATGCGCTCAAGCCCCGCCGACGCAACCACGGCAGGTGACACCGTAGCAGCACTGTTGTCCAACCGCGCGGCCAGCGTCGCGCCATCGCCCAAGGCCTCGGCCCGCACTTCCTCGGCCGAAGCCTGCTCGAAGCCCTCGAGGGCGAGCAGGTTGCCGAGCACGCGAAGCACCTTCCAGGCCGGGCGCGTTTCGCCGAGCGGGCGAACGACGCCATGGAAACTCTGCACGCGGCCCTCGGCATTGACGAACGCACCTGCGGTCTCACTGAAGGGCGCCACCGGCAGCAGCACGTCGGCGAACTCGGCATTCGCGTCCTTGAACGGGCTCATCGACACCACCAGGCCGGCACCTTGCAGTGCTGCGCGCGCCGCGGCGGGGTCGGCGGCGTCGAAGGCCGGCTCGACACCGAGCAGCAGCAGGGCCTTCATCGGCTGCGTCAGCATCTGCCCGGCGTTCAGACCGCCTTCTCCCGGCAGCGCACCGACCCACTGCGCGCCGACGCTGTTGGCAGCCTCGCCGAAGTAGCCGACCATCGCACCGGTCTCGGTGCCGATCCATTGCGACAGTGCGAGCAACTGCGAGGCCTGCGGATGCTGTGCTGCGGCATTGCCCAGCAGCACAGCCTTGCGCTCGCCACTCAAGAGCGACGCGGCGATCGCCTGCGCTGCTGCGCCCGGATCGGCCGGTGCCGGGGCGGGCAAGCCCTTGGCCTTGGCCACCGCCGCGGCAACCTGCGCCAGCGCGTCGACCCAGCCGCTCGGGGCGGCACTGAACTGCGTCGCCAGCGGCATCGCCCAGTCGTCGTGGACGGCATGCAGGCTGTGGATCTGCGCGCCGCGGCGCGCTGCCTGGCGCAGGCGCTGCGCGAGGAGCGGATGGTCCTTGCGCAGGAAAGAGCCGATCACGAGGGCGCGCTGCAGCGTCGCCAGAGAAGCGATGTCCGTGCCGAGCCAGCGCGCGCTGGCCGCTGCGCCACGGTTGGCGAAATCGGAATGGCGCGTGCGGTGATCGATGTTCTCGCTGCCCAGGCCGCGCACCAGCTTGGCCAGCAGGTGCAGTTCTTCGACGGTGGCATTCGCTGAACCCAGGGCGCCGATCGAAGCCGCACCGAATTCACCTTTGATGCGCTTCAAGCCGTCGGCGACATAGGCCAGCGCGGTGTTCCAGTCGACCGCCTGCCACTCCCCGCCCTGCTTGATCATCGGCTGCGTCAGGCGCTGATCGCCGTTCAGGGCCTCGTACGAGAAGCGATCGCGGTCGGCGATCCAGCATTCGTTGACGCCTTCGTTCTCGAGCGGCACCACGCGCATCACCTGGTTCGCCTTGACCTGGACGATCAAGTTCGCGCCGGTGCTGTCATGCGGGCTCACGCTCTTGCGCCGCGACAGCTCCCAGGTGCGCGCGCTGTAGCGAAAGGGCTTGCTTGTCAGTGCCCCGACCGGGCAGATGTCGATCATGTTGCCGGACAGCTCGGAGTCGATCGTGTCGCCGAGCATCGTCGTGATTTCGCTGTGCTCGCCGCGGTGGATCATGCCCAGCTCCATCACGCCAGCCACCTCCTGGCCGAAGCGCACGCAGCGGGTGCAGTGGATGCAGCGTGTCATCTCCTCCATCGAGATCAGCGGGCCGACGTCCTTGTGGAACACGACGCGCTTTTCTTCGGCATAACGAGAGGACGAACCGCCATAACCGACCGCCAGATCCTGCAGCTGGCACTCGCCGCCCTGGTCGCAGATAGGGCAGTCCAGCGGGTGATTGATGAGCAGAAACTCCATCACCGACTGCTGCGCCTTCAGCGCCTTCTCGCTCTTGGTGCGAACAATCATGCCGTTGGTGGCGGGTGTGGCGCACGCCGGCATCGGCTTGGGCGCCTTCTCGACCTCGACCAGGCACATGCGGCAGTTGGCCGCAATCGTGAGCTTCTTGTGATAGCAGAAGTGCGGGATGTAAGTGCCCGCAGCGTCGGCCGCGTGCATGATCATGCCGCCCTCGGCGACGCTGACCTTCTTGCCGTCGAGTTCGATTTCGATCATGACGCTTGCACCGCCAGGGGAACCAGGCAGGTCTTGTGCTCGATGTGGTGCACGAACTCGTCGCGGAAGTGCTTGATCATCCCCCGCACCGGCAGCGCAGCGGCGTCGCCGAGCGCACAGATCGTGCGGCCCATGATGTTTTCCGAAACCGAGTTCAACAGGTCGATGTCTTCCATTCGGCCCTTGCCGTGCTCGATGCGGTCGACCACGCGCCAGAGCCAGCCGGTCCCTTCGCGGCAGGGCGTGCACTGGCCGCAGCTCTCGTGCTGATAGAAGTAGGACAGGCGCAGCAGGCTCTTGACCATGCAACGGCGCTCGTCCATCACGATCACCGCGCCCGAGCCGAGCATCGAGCCGGCCTTGGCGATGGCGTCGTAGTCCATCGTGATGTCCATCATCGTCGCGGCAGGCAGCACTGGCGCCGACGAACCGCCTGGGATCACGGCTTTCAGCCTGCGCCCGCCCGACACGCCACCGGCCAGTTCGAGCAGCTTCGCGAAGGACGTTCCGAGCGGGATCTCGTAATTGCCCGGGCGTTCGACGTCGCCGACGATCGAGAAGATCTTGGTGCCACCGTTGTTGGGCTTGCCGATCTCGAGGTACTTGACGCCGCCGTTGTTGATGATCCAGGGCACCGCGGCGAATGTCTCGGTGTTGTTGATCGTCGTCGGCTTGCCATACAGGCCGAAGCTGGCCGGGAACGGCGGCTTGAAGCGCGGCTGGCCCTTCTTG
>JAZKIW010000068.1:0-4125 GCA_040384625.1 Pseudomonadota bacterium
CGACGTGCTGGCGATCTGGCCGCCCATCGCCGGCGGCTAGACAGGTGCAGGCCGTTTATGCGCTCGCCTTCGTGCGCGAGATGGGTTGCACCGAGGCCGAGCTGCGTGCCTGGCTCCCGGGCGCCTGCGGCGGGCGCCCCATCGCGTGGCGCGAGCAGGGGGCAGACATTGCGCTGAACGGCGGCCGCGTGTCGATGGGGTGGCAGACGCGGGAACCGCGCCGCATCGCGCAGATCACGCTGCCGCGCCTGGAGGTGCACTTCGAGGCCCGCAGCGTCGATGGCCCCTCGTGGCAAGCATTCATGCGCCACTTCGACCTCTACACGCAGCGCGGCGGCGGTTAACCATCGATGGACAGTCTCGACCTTCAAGTGCTGGCGCAGGCCCGTGACTGGCGCCGTGACGGCCATGCCGTGTGGCTGGTCACCGTGATCGCGACTTGGGGTTCGGCGCCGCGGCCACCCGGCGCCTTGCTGGCGATGCGCGGCGACGGCCTGGTGGTCGGTTCGGTCTCGGGCGGATGTGTCGAAGACGATCTGATCGAGCGCGTGCGCCACGGCGAGCGCGTCGCCTCGCCGTCACTGGTCAGCTATGGCGTCAGCAGGGAAGAGGCAGCGCGCTTCGGTCTGCCCTGCGGTGGCAACCTGCGCCTGGTGCAGGAGCCGCTGGCCGACACGGCCTGGATCGACGAAGTGCTGGCGTGCACGGCGCGGCATGAACTCGTGGCACGCCGGCTCGATCTGGCCACCGGCCGGGTCAGTGTCGAGCCCGCATCGCGCGGCCAGGCATTCGCTTTTGATGGGCACACGCTGCTGGCGCTGTTCGGCCCGCGCTGGCGCATGCTGATCATCGGCGCTGGTCAACTGTCGCGCGTACTGGCCGAGATGGCGCTTGCGCTCGATTTCGAGGTCATCTGTTGCGATCCGCGCGAGGAGTACCACCTCGCCTGGGATGTCGCTGGCACCACGTTCAGCAAGGCCATGCCCGACGACCTGGCCCAGGAGATTCAGCTCGATCCGCACAGCGCGGTGGTGGCCGTGACGCACGATCCCAAGCTCGATGACCTGGCCCTGCTGGAAGCGCTGAAGTCGCCGGCGTTCTACGTCGGTGCGCTCGGTTCGCGCGCCAACACCGCGCAGCGCAAGGAGCGACTCGCCTTGTTCGACCTCACGTCAGAGGAGATCGCCCGCTTGCATGGCCCGATCGGCCTGGACATCGGCAGCCGCACGCCCGCGGAGATTGCCGTGTCGATCCTGGCCGAGGTGATTGCCGTGCGCAATCGTTTCTAGTTGGTACCGAGCGCCAACTGGACCCGCGGCGACCAGGCCGCGTCGTCTTCGCCCGATGCGCGCAGTTTCGGTGCGGCGAGGAACAGGCGCTCACTCGGCAAGCCCTTGGCGATCAACGCGTCGCGCACCGCCAGGCCGCGCTGGAGGGCCAGTTCGCGCGCGCTGTCGGTGGTGACCAGCGTGGCGCCGAGCAGCAGGCCTTCCATCTCCGCTGACGGGATGTCCTTCGCCATGCCGATCACGTTGCGCGGCTTGTTGGGCAGTTTCGCGTCGCCGTAGATGCGCCTGACGATGCCCTCGCGCGATGCGGGTGTCAGCGCTGGCAATGGCGCATCGGAGGCGGCGCCCCCGCGCAAGGCCTCGCGCCGTTGTTCGGCGACGATGCGGGCGGCGAGGGTGGCTTTCTGCGAAGCCTCGCGTTCGCTGACCGGGTCGCTGGCGCCGGTGACGGTCATCTTCAGCGCCGGCCGGTCCTGCAGTGCCTTGGCGACCTTGTCGATGGTCGCCCGCCCGCCGTCGGTGACCGTGGCTGTCCCGGGCTCGAAGGCGACGAAGCTCAGGTCGTCGCTGCCACCACCGGCCAACAGCGCAAACGGTGCAGTCAAGGCCTTGACGAGCAGATTGCCGATGATCTTGAGCACGATGCCGAAAATGCTGAACTGCGGGTCGTTGATCGAGCCGCTGACCGGCAGGTTGATGTCGATCACGCCATTGCGGTCCTTGAGCAGGGCCACCACCAACAGCACCGGCAGCTTGGTCGCTTCGGGCGAGTCGACCTTGTCGCCGAAAGTGAGTTGGTTGAGGATCACCTGGTTCTTCGCGTCGAGCTTGCCGTCGGCGTCGATCTTGTAGGCCACGTCCATGCTGAGCTTGCCGCGCTCGATGCCGTACCCGGCGTAGCGCCCGGCATAGGGCGAGAACGGGGCCAGCTCGAGGTCAGTGGCCTTGGCGCGGATGTCCAGCGCCAGCGGCTTGGCGGTCGGGTTCAGAGCGCCTGAGATTTCGAGTTGGGCGGTGCCTGCGGCAATGCCGCGCAGGTCAAGCGTGGCCATTTCGCGGTTGCCGGAGTTGAAGGCCCCGAGGCGGCCGTTGAGCGCCGTGAGCGCGGCGCTGTAGCTCGGGCGCACGAAACGGTCGGTGAAATCGACCTTGCCGTTGACCAGTTGCGTGCCGCCGATGCTGATTTCGATCGGCAGGGCAGCGCTCGCGGGCGCGCTGGCAGCGGCGGACGCAGGCGGCGCCGCCGCCGCTGTGGCGCCGGGCGCGGAGGCGGCCGCCTCGGGCGCTGATGCCACGTCGCGCAGGTTGAAGCGGCCCTGCTCGGTGATCACCAGGCGCGAATAGAAGTCCGTCAGCACGGCCTCCTTGATGTCGAGCGTGGGCTTGACGCCCGGCCTCATCGCGAACTGCAGGCCGCGCAAGGCGAAGGATTGCCAGCTCAGCAGTTCGTCGCCCTGAGACCCCGGCCTGAGTGCGTCGGGCGCGATGCGTTCATGCACACGCACGTCACCGAGCAAGGCGTCCCCGCGCACGCTGGCTTCGAGGCCGCCACTGCGCTGGGCCAAGGCCACATCGCCGCGCCAGGTGGCTTCAGCGCGCAGCAAGTCGAGGTTCAGAGCGGTGCCGAAATAGGGCTCGAACAGGTGCACTGGTGCGCGCTCCACGCGCAACAGGCCACGCGCCTGAAAGGGCGCCGTGGCGACCTGCCCACTCCACTCGATGCGACCGATGCCGCTCGCGCCCGCCGTGGGCGCCGGCCGGCTCTGCTGGGATTCGGCACCGCTTGCGGCGGCCAGTCTCAGTTGCAGCTGCGCGCGCGCCAAGCCTGCTCCCGGCCAAGCGAGGCCGTGCACGCTGGCACTGAGCTGGTCGGCGACCACCCGTACGGCCTCGACGCCCTGGCTCGGCGTGTCGTTCGGGCGCTCGTCGTTCAGGTGCAGTGCGGCACCCTTGACTAGTGCCTCGCCGACTTGCACTTGCCACGGCTGGTTTGCCTGGTTTGCCGCTGGGTCGCCAGTGCTCGCCGGCTTCGCGGGGGGGACCCAGGCCAACAGATTCCATTGCCCCGCGCGGTTGTGGTTCAGGCGCAGGACCGGCCGGTCGACGCTCAGGTTGCCGATCACGACACGGCGCTTGTGCAAGTCGATGCTGCTGTCGCCCAGGCTCAGCGATGGCACCGACACGGCTGGCGCGGCGGTGGATTCGGTCAGGCGCAGATCGCTCACCTTGACCGAGAGCTGCGACAGCGCCAGGCGAGGCTGATCGCCGCCAGCCCAGTCGAGCCCGCTGGCCAGCGTGACGCGGCCGTCCAGCCGCGGCGTGAGCACCCGCGTGACATAGGGCGCGAGCCAGCGCAGGTCGAGCGCCTGTATCTCGAGCATGGCCTTGGCGGTGAGGTCGCTGACTTCGCCTTGCGCGGAAAAGGTCGCCGGTTCCTTGGCGTCGGGCACCCCCACGCGCCCGGAGACCTTCAGCACGGCCGGTGCGTCGAAGGGCCAGCGGATCTTCTGCAGTGACAGATCGAGCGCCTCGACACGCAGTGCGGCCGCCGGCTGCGTGGTCGCATCGCGCCAGTCCATCCGCGCACTGCTCAAGGCGAACTGCTCGACACTGACTTGCCAGGCCTCGTCGCGCTGTGTCGCCGCAGGCGGCTTGCTCGCTGCTGGTGCCGCCGCGACCGCGCTCGCCTTGGTGGCGCCCGCGCCCAAGGCCACCACGTTCAGGCGGCCGTCAGCCGCGCGTCGCACATCGACTTTGGCCCCGTCCAGCGTGACGTTGCCCAAGGCGATGCGCCGGCGCAAGGGTTGCACATCGGACAGACCCACTTGCAATTGCT
>JAZKIW010000069.1:0-10781 GCA_040384625.1 Pseudomonadota bacterium
CGTCAGTTAAATTTCCGTTTAATGGACATCAACTGGAAATCATGGCAAATCGACCCGACACAGGTTCCTTGAAGCGTGGAGTGCTCCTGCTCAAGGTGCTGGCAACCGCTGGCGCCCGGGGCCTCGCGCTCACGGATGTTTCTCTGCGTGCCGGAACTCCCCATGCGTCCACGCACCGGGTGCTGGGGCAGCTCATCGGAGAAGGGCTTGCCGAGTACGTGGAGGAGACGCGCCGCTACCGGCTCGGATCGCTCGTGTTCGAGCTCGGGCTCGCCGGCTCCGGGCTGCATGACATGCGCGAGCTTTGCCAGGAGCAGATGGCCGCGCTTTCATTGGAAACCGAGGACACGGTCTACCTGGTCACGCGCAGCGGCTTCGAGGCCGTGTGCATGCACCGCCTCGAAGGAGCGTTCCCCATTCGCACGCTGGTGCTGCAGGTGGGAAGCCGGCGGCCGCTCGGCGTGGGTGCCGGTGGCCTCGCCATTCTTGCGTCGATCGATCTGCCCGAGCGCGAGCAGATCATCACCCGCGTTGCCCCCGCGCTCAAGGCCTTCGGCAAGCTCACCCCACGCGCCCTCGAAGAAGCCGCCATCGTGGCACATGAAAGCGGAGCAGCCGTTGTACGTGACCTCGTCACGTTGGGCGTCACCGGCATCGGTGTGCCATTTCGCGATCCCACGGGCCATGCCATTGGTGCGCTCAGCGTTGCGGCCCTGAGCCAGCGGATGACGCCGCGGCGAACCCAGAAGATCGCCCTGCGCCTCAAGGAGGCCACCGCAGAGGTGGAGCGTCGCTTGCGGCGCGGCGGGCGCTGAGAGCCTGTTCCAGGGCGATGGCGTCGGGCAAATATTCGGATGATCCGGTAAGTCCCCGGAGCTTTCGGTTCGTGCAGGGCGGGGTTGCGGCTCTAAATTGCAGCCGTGAGCAAAAAACGAATATCCGTGCGGTCTGCAGGCCTGTCTTTCCAGAATCTAGGCGATCAGTCCGCGCCTGAATTCGCTGGGCGGTATGGCGACATGCTGCGTGAAGAAGCGCGTGAAATGGCTGGGCGCATAAAAGCCCAACTGGGCTGCCACCTCCGCCAGCGCAAGCTTCGGGTCGGCAAGCAACTCGACCGCAATGCCCAGCCGCACCCAGTCGAGGTAGTGCTGCGGGGTCACGCCCACACTGTGCTTGAACTGCGCGAAGAACTGAGAGCGGGACAGACCAGCGTGCGCGGCCACCGCGACGAGATCCGGATTGCCGGCTGCGTGCTGCTGTATGTAGGCAATGGCCTTGCGTACGCGCGAATCCACCCTTGTGACACGCGAGATGCTCTCTTTCTGGGCATAGGAGTCGCTCACCGCGGCGACGAGTTCATGGACCATGCCGACATGGGCTGCGTGGTCGCTCAAGGCGTCCACGCCCTGGATGGTCCGCACCAGCTTGTGTGCGAGGGCCCGTATGGACGGAGTGACCTTCACGGACCGGTGCGGAAAGATGTCTTGCCCGGCTTCTTGATTGGCGCCATGGGACTTCAACCAGGCCGTATCGATCAGCAACGAAAGCAAGAGTGTCGGCTCTCCGGCGTTCTCGGCCTTCGCATGGGTAGTCCAGGGATTCAGGACGATCAAATGCTCCGGGTCCAAGGGCAGAGACTCGGTTCCCGACCGAAAGGCGGTATCCCCCCCACCCACATGCAGCAGCACGTTGAGCTCCGCGTGGGCATGCGCCACGACGGCCCGGCTCGCCATGCTCAAGGCAGCCCGGCCAAAAGGGCCCAGCAGAACGGCAGCGGGCGCTCTCGCTTCCATGTTGTCACCTCCATTCAATGGCAGTCGGGGAGTCGATCTTCCCGTGTTTTCCGAAAAATTATAGGTGCAGGCCTGCGCAGTTTCCAACAGAAGAAGGAGTTTGGGCATGCTTGCATATAAGCGGATGGGCAAGGGCGAAACCTGTGTTTTCGTGCTGCATGGGTGGTTTGGCGATTGGTCGGTCTGGGAACCCGCGTTTGCCCTGCTGGACCAGGAGCATTTCACCTATGTGTTCGTCGCCTGCCGGGGATACGGCGCATCCCGTGCGCTCGCGGGGCCGTACACGATGGGGCAGATATCGGCGGACGTGAGGGAACTCGCTGCAGAACTCGGGTGGCAACGGTACGCGGTGGTTGGGCATTCGATGGGCGGCATGGCGGCGCAGCGCGTGGCGATTGACGCGCCTGATGCCGTCAGTGGCGTGGTGGGCGTCACCCCTGTCCCCGCCTGCGGCGTTTCGCTTCCAGCCGAGGCATTGCGCCTGTTCGAGTCCGCCTCGCACGACGATGCGGCAGCCGCCGCCGTCGTCGAAGGATCACTGGGACGGCGCCTGACCCCGGCGCTGACGAATCTCATCCTGGCCCAGAAGCGGGCGAGCGTTGCGCCGGGCGTCTTCTCGGCGTACCTGAAGGCTTTCACCGAGACCGACTTTTCCGGGGAATGCGCTGACTACGCAGGCCCGGTGCTGGTGCTCGCCGGGCAGCACGACCAGGGCGTGAGCGAGGAGTTCGTGCGCGCGACGTTCCCCCGGCTGTACCGCAATGTCCAGTTGCAGGTCCTGCCCAACGTCGGCCACTACCCCATGGTGGAGTCTCCCGCCTACCTGGTCACGGTGATCGAGGATTTTCTGCGGCAGTTGGCAGCGGTGCCCGCCGCGATCCATACGCAGGGCGTATCGCCATAGACCTCCATTCGATATTGGCCCGCTATGGCATCCGTTCCTAGCATCTGCCGTGCCCATTCGCATTTCTTCGAAAGACCATGAACATCCTCCACATTGACTCCAGTCCCATGTTCGGGACCTCCAACTCCAGAAAGCTCTCCGCGATGGTCGTGGAGTTGCTGCTGGAGCAGCACCCCCATGCCATCGTCACCTACAAGGACCTCGCAAGAGATCCCATCCCCCATCTCACGGAGGACGCCTACCTCTCCTACCGGCGGCCAGCCGAGGAACTGACTGCGGCGCAGCAGAGCGAGAGAGCCTATACGGACACCCATATCGACCAGTTGCTCGACAGCGATCTCCTGGTGATAGGCGCGCCGCTGTACAACCTTTCCCTGCCGACGCAACTGAAGGCATGGATTGACCGGATATCCCAGCCAAGGCGCACTTTCCGGTATGCCGAGCGTGGCATCGAAGGGCTTGTTTCCAACGTCCGTGTGGTGATCGCCTCCAGCCGGGGAGGGCTCTACTCATTGACCGAGGAAGGGCGCGCCAGGGATTTCCAGGAGCGCTATCTGCTCGCCGCCCTCAAGAACCTGGGCATGACGCAGGTGGACATCGTGCGCGTCGAGGGCGTCAATATGAGCGCCGAGCGTCGCGAAGACGCCCATGCCAAGGCGCGCTCGCAAGCACAGGCACTGGTGTCGAGCATCCTTGTGACGGTGGACGGCTGAGGCCGGGTCGGACCATGATGACCTGCCTGTCGCTCAATGAGAGCACCCACGTCCTCGCGCGCACGGTCGATCAGATCAACCAGACGCTGTGTGGACTGGCCCTTGCCGCGGAGCAGACCCCTCAAGGGCTTTTTGCGCAGGCGCTCAAGGAGGTGACCTGCATCCGGTGCCAAAGCGCACTGGAGCCGGCGGCCGATCCGCGGGCACCGCTGGCGCCCGCCCAGGATTCCAGGCTGCTGGTGCACCGGCTGCTCGACCGGATCAATGCCAACGATGCAGCCGGCATGGAAGGCCTGGTCAGCGGGCCACTCCTTGGCGCACTCAGTGCTTCGCGCATGGCGCGCCTGCATGCGCTTTTCCCGGGCTGGCGGGCCAGCGTTGACGAAATCATCGGCGACGAGAGCAGCGTTGTTCTTCGGTATCGCGTCGGCTTCACGGATGCCTTTGGGCTGCTGGGCCCCGCAGGTCCGTCCTCCACGGGTCAGCAGGCCATCGTCTTTCGCGTGTCGAACGCGAGGCTGGATGCCGTGTGCCCGATCGTCGATGACTTCTCCTTCTGGTCTGCACCCGCCAAGGCGGTGGCTGGATGCGCCGACTGTCCCCCTCCCACAACCCTGTCCCGAGGTTTCGCCTATGACCACTCTCACACTTGACCAAGCCACCCGCATTCTCGACAGCAGCCTGCTGCGCGCGCGGGAATTGAACACGCAGCCCTTGACCGTGGCCGTTCTCGATGCGGGCGGCCATCTGGTGGCGCTCAAGCGCGAAGACCGGTGCGGATTGCTTCGCCCCGATATCGCCTACGCAAAGGCATGGGGTTCCCTGGGAATGGGCCACGGCGGCCGTGCGCTGGCCCAGCGCGCCGAAAAGGCCCCTGCATTCTTCACCGCCCTGGCAAGCGTGTCACAGGGGCGCGTGGTTCCGGTGCCGGGCGGGGTGCTGATCCGAAATGCGCAAGGCGAGATCCTGGGGGCTGTGGGAGTTTCGGGCGACATCCCGGACAAGGACGAGGCCTGCGCCGTCCATGGCATCGAAAGCGCAGCGCTGGTGGCCGACCCGGGTGTTGCACAGCACTGAAGCTGGAGTGCCCACAGAGCGCTGCTCGTTGCGCAACGCATTTAACTTTTTGAAAGCAAGCGATGGACTGGAAAGTCGAATCAGAAAAACTCAGATCCGAACACGCCGGGTTGGAGAATTTGGAGCCGCTGCAGCCGTTCGTCTCCCACCGCACCCTGGACAGGGCGCTCTGGTATGAGGGGCAGTTGCTGGTGCTGTATGCACAGGGTGCGGAAGTCGGCAACACCTGCTGCATCTGGGAAGGCAACATTCCCGAGAACGTCGGCCCGCCGCCGCACCTGCATCTTTACGAGCACGAGATCTTCTTCGTCATCGAAGGCCGCCTGACCGCCTGGGTCGAGGGCGTCCCTTACGACGTGCCCAAGGACTCGATGATCTTCATGCCTTGCGGCCGCATGCATTGGTTCGTTTCCTCGGCACCCGTTACGCGGATGTTTTCGCTCACGGTCACCGCCAGGAAGGAGTTTCCTGCACTCAACCGCAACACCGACCTCTTCAAGTTCCTCGGCCGGCCGGCAGAAAAGCTCTCGCTGCCAGAGCTCGATGCCGTCGAGACACTCCCCGATCCCCGCGAGATCGTTCGGGTCATCCGTGAAACCGGATCAGAAATGCCGGATCTGGAGCGCATCGGCTGGCGCCGGGGATTCGGAGCCGCCGGAGAGCATGGCAACTAGTTCCGACAGCAAATGCACATAAAACAAGGAGACAAAAAAATGGATGGAAACCGCAGAATGCTCGTTCATCTGGGCGCTGGCCTTCTGGCGTGGCCCTCGCTGGGCATGGCCCAGGAGGCGGCAAGCGCCTACCCCAGCAGGCCCATTCGCCTCGTGGCACCGTACCCGGCAGGCTCTGTCTTCGATGCCGTGGGCCGCCGGCTCGCGGATGCCCTGTCCGCGCACCTTGCAGGCAGCGTCGTGGTGGAGAACAAGACGGGCGCCGGCGGAGCCGTCGGCGCCATGGAGGTGATCCGCTCGGCCCCGAACGGATACAACCTGCTGCTCACGGTCGCCGATCCGCTCGTCACCACGCCCGCCACGATGAAGGTGAGTTACGACCCGCGCAACGATTTCACGCCCATCACCAAGCTCGTGCGCAGCTATCCGGTGCTGATGATCCACAGCAGCTACAAGAGCACGACATTGAAGGAGTTCGTGGAAGAAGCCAAGGCGGCCACCAATCCCCTCACCTACGGCTCATTCGGCACCGGGTCCTTTCCCCAACTGGTCCTCGAAAGCGTGGCAAGAAAGGCGGGCTTCAAGCTGACCAACGTTCCCTACCGCGGGACGCCGCCCGCCATGAACGACATGCTCGCCAATCAAATCACCCTGGCTTTCACTTCGCCCAGCCAGGCCGCAGCCTACGCCGCACAGGGCAAGGCCAGGGCCCTCGCCATCATGGGGCCCGAGCGTTCGCCGGCACTGCCGCAGGTCGCAACCTTCGCCGAATCGGGTTTCGACAATTTCTTTACGCGCCGGGACAGCTGGCTGGGGCTGTTCGGTCCGGCCAACATGCCCGTGGCCTTGGTGGAGAAGCTGCGCAGCCATGTGCGCGCCGTCATCCAGGAGGCGGAATTCGCCAAGTGGCTCGCATCGATGGACATGACGGTGGCCCCTGCCACCTCCGCGGAGCGGTTCCGCGCAGACATCGATGCCGAAGTGCAGGCCGTCACGAAGTTCATCCGCGACGAACTCAAGGTCCAACCGCAGGACCTGGGCGAAGCATCGCGATAGACGCATTCCCTTTCATACACCAAAGCCATTGACCGGAGAACCTTGACATGAGCGCATCCACCATATCCCCCGAAGTCCGCCTGCGTGCGACCGAACTGATCGACGACTTCTTTGGCCGCGTAGACCGCGGGGAGTCGGTCGCCGACCTGCTGGTAGACGACGCCGTCTTCAAGACACACCAGCGATTCGCGGAGGGGCGGCAGAACGTCGCGGACCTGCTTTTGTCGCTTGCCAAGCTGAGGGCCGAGACCAACAGAGAGGCGCGACACTTCGGAGGCAACGTGACGATCACCCGTCTTTCAGGCAATGAATACCGGGTGCGATCGCTGGTCGTGGTCATCGCGCTCGACAGGAGCGGAGCGCCCAAGGGCGTGATGAACATGGGAGATCACGACGACATTGTGGTGTTCGATGAAACCGGCAGCTGCCGCTTCGTCAAGCGCACCATGAGCCCCGTGATGCAACTGGAACTCAGCGTTCCGGCGACCGCGTGATGGGCGAAGACGACAAGTCTGCCATCGAGCGGCTGCTCAGCGAGTTTGCCTGGACGGCGGACCGAGGCCTGGGTGTGGAGATGGCGGGTCTTTTTCTCCCCCACGGAACGCTCACGGTCAATGCCCAGACCTTGCATGGGAGGCAGGCAATCGCTGCGGACTGCCAAAGGCGCTTCGAGACGCCTGGCAGAAAGACGCGCCATGTCTGGGCCAATCTCCGGCTGCACGCCGCCGATGGGGGCGGATATGCGGGCGCCGCCATTCAGCTCACCTTCGAGTCCACAGGCGAGGGGCAGCCTGTCAAGTTGCGGGTGAATGACGTATCGGACCGCTTCGAGCGAGACGAGCAGGGCGCATGGCGCTTTGGCACGCGCGTGATCGCCCGGCAGATGGCCATGGTTCTTCCTGCGGATCACACCATGTCGGCTGCTCCGTCTGCGGCCGCCTGAATGAATGCGGTGCCTGGCGGAACCGTAAATTAGCAAGCCGATCTCCGTCGCCTGATTTCGCCATGTCATCTGCGATGGCGATGGCGATGGCGATGGCTTGGGCGGCCGGTGCTTCGGTTGCCGCCAAACCCTGGTTTCAACCCCTGATTTATCGACCTGCGGACCGTCCCATGGCATGGCCGATGGCGGTCTCCTGGCCGGTCCGTACCAAGGCCCTGCACGCCGCTGCCGTGGCCCGGACGGCTGCCTGGTGAATGGCTTTGCGAGTCAAACGGGTCTGGCCAGGCGCTGCGTCGCAGGCAGTACGGCAAGACGCGGAAACGATGCCAGAAGAGTCTTGTTGGCCGTTCAAAAAAAGAGCTTCCGGCACTCTCTGCCAAAGCACCGGAAGCCAAATGCCTGAAGTGCGCAGTCATCGCGCTGGCCCCCACCAAGCCAGCGGCCACGCAACTGAGACCTTTTCCCGCTCCAGCGGTCCCACGGTCCTTCAAGCGATGCGGATGTTCACTCAGCACATCCCGCCGAGATGCCTGGCGAGTGCCTGCCGTTGTGGGAGGTTGTGCGCGCGTGCCAGGCCGGCTGTCCGGCACGGTGCGCCAGACGGTTGCTCACCATGGAGCCATGGCGAGCCGCGCGGACCTCCGGCTGGGGTACCACGGTTCAGAGGGTGGTCAGAAAACGTGCCGCACGCCGACGGCGTAGCTGGTGCCGCTTGCATTGGTGGTGGTGGCCAGCGTTGGCGGGTTCTGCGTCCTGGTCCGGTCGGCACGCAGCAATGCATACAGGTCGGTTCTCTTGGACAGGCTGTAGGCATATCCCAGCGAGCCCAGCTTGCGGTAGGTATGGGGGCTCAGCGTTTCGTTGCCCTTGCGCTCACCATAGCCCACCATGATGCGGCCGGCGCCCACGGGCACCAATGCGCTGACTTCCCAGATCTTGTGCGTGACGTTGTCGTCCGGCCTGGCGCCCGTGTTGCTCCCGTCCGTCTTGACCTGGCCAAGGTGGGCGAACAGCTTCACTGCACTGAAGTCGTAGGCGGCGCCAAAGAGCGTGTTCTTGGTGTCGCTCTTGGTCGTTCCCTGCGAGAAGGTGAGGGGGTCTGTCTTCACATTGGTGTGGGCGAATGACAGTTCAAGAGGGCCGGAGGCATACGAGACGCGGCCGCCCAGGTTGTTGCCGCCCGACTTCTCGCCCAGCGATCCCTGCAGGTTGAGGTTGAAGCCTCCCCAGTTGGGTGAGTCGTAGCTCACGCTGTTGCTCCAGCCCGTGCCGCCTGCGAAGATGCTCGGAGCATTGATGAACATCAGCAGGTTGATGGGAGAGAAAGCCGTCGAGTCACCAAAGGCGTTGGTGCGCACCGAGCTGATCCACAGGGCGGTTGTCATCTGGCCCAGCCTGAGGCGGCCAAGCTCCTTGCTGTCCAGGCCCACCCAGGCTGCCTTGGCCCAGTAGGGGTCTGCAGCAACGCTGATGGCCGGTGTGGTCACCGCGTCGCTGCGGCCAAATTGGCCCGTGTCGTTGCGGATGAAGCTTTCCAGGGAGAACATGGCGGACAGTCCCCCACCCAGATCCTCCGTGCCGCGCAAGCCCCAGAAGCTCGTGCTCAGGATGCCGGCCTCCTGTTGCCAACGCGCTGTGTCCGCGGCAGTGACGCCTGTGGCGCCGCCCTTGTAGCGACCAACGCCTGCATCGATGAAGCCGTACAAGCTCACCGAGCTGGTCTGGGCTTGCACGCTTCCTGCGCAGCTCAGCAGGGCCAAGGCGACAGCAAATGGAATGGGGAATCGTTTCATCTCAATTGTCTCCTGAGTATTTATGGACTTGTTCGATATGTCTTGAACTTCAACTCACGTCTTGAATCCACCAGCAGCGGACCAAGGCTCGCTCCGCTTGCGATGCGGGGCTCAGCGAGGCGGATTTTTGATGAACCAGTGATACATATCCAATACAAATTCGGTCGCCTGTTCGATACCCCGCGCATATGGAATGTTTTTTCCAGGAAGCGACGCCCATGCGCAGGGGGTGGCAGCCGCGCAACGCGAGGTTGAAAGACCAACTGGGTGAAGGATTTCCATTTCTCGAACGTGCAATCGCGCATTGAGATGTCAACTCAGAACAACGCTCTCGGGGTATTTCGATACGCAGAACATATCGATAGACACCCATAGAAAGTATTTCCCCGGGACACGGCCCATCGCTAGGATCGATGTGAAATGCGGGCCCGCAGAGCGACTGTCGGATGGGATGCTGAACGCAAGATGCACCACGCATCGACGTTCCATTGATCGACGCCGAACTCGACGATGAATGTCTGGCTTGTTTCTGGAAGCGCTGAACAGCGCATCTGGAATGACTCGCAGCCGCCTGCTTTTCTGAGACTCGAGGTTTGCCGGCTACGGCTCTGACGGTGCGCCCAGGGATGGCGAGTCCGGGAACCACGAACCCAAGGGGGAGAGGTGATGATGATCAACGCAAACCCGCTCGGCGACTCCCGCTCCGTGATCGCAGTGCCCCGGCGCATGGTGCTGCTGGGTGCTTTGGGCGCGTTGGTGGGAGATCTTCTCTGCGCCGCGGAGGTCTTCCCCAGCCGCGTGGTGCACATCATCGTACCCACCCCACCCGGTGGCCCCATTGACCGGGTTGCCCGGGCCTTTGCCAACGCTGTCCAGGGAGACCTGGGGCAAGGCGTGGTGGTGGACAACAGGGTGGGGGCATCCGGCAAGCTGGGCATGCAGGCGGCGCTGCGCTCGCCGCGAGACGGCTACACGCTGGTGGCGCTGTCTCCGTCCATCACCTCTGTGAACCCTGTGCTCGACAAGACGGTCGGATATGACGCCCTGCGGGACCTGCAGCCTCTGGGTATCGCGGTGCGCAGCCATGGTGTGATCGCCGCCCGCGCCGACGCCCCGTTTCGCAGCATGGCGGAGATGGTTGCCTACGCGCGCGCCCATCCTGGGCTGCTGACCTACTCGTCCTTTGGGAGCGGTACCAGCCTGCATCTCTTCAGCGAGGAACTCTCGCAGCGGCTGGGTATCCGGCTGCGCCACATTCCGTACAAGGGGGAATCGTCCGCGCTCAACGCGCTGGTGGCTGGCGAAGTGGACTTGATGATGTATGCCACGGCACCCGTGGTTCCCTTCGTGGCGTCCAGGCGCCTGATGGCACTTTCGACCACCGCCGGCCGCTGGAACGCGCTGCCGGAGGTGCCGCCGGCTGCCGAAGCCGGCGTTCCACAGATCCAGGACCTCTTCTACCAGTCCTGGGTCGGCTTTGCCGTTCCGGGTGGAGTCCCGCCTGCCATCGCACAGAGGCTTTCTCAGTCACTGCGCACGGCGGCTTCGCAGCCCGCATTGAGGCGTGCGCTTGAAGCCAGCGGCTTCGAGATTGCCGCGATGGATCCAGAGGACATGCGCCGCACGATTGCGGCCGAATTGGAGCGCAATCGCCAAACCGTCGCACAGGCGCGTATCACCTTGGACTGAGCTGCAGGTCCGCAAGCGACCGACCGACCGCGCGAAGGTGCAAAAACAAAAAGGCGCCTCAAGAGGCGCTTGTTTGCAGAGTCACTGGCGGAGACTGTGAGATTCGAACTCACGGACGGTTGCCCGTCGGCAGTTTTCA
>JAZKIW010000070.1:0-13044 GCA_040384625.1 Pseudomonadota bacterium
TCGTCGTCGGCACCCAATGGGGTGACGAAGGCAAGGGCAAGGTCGTCGACTGGCTGACCGACCATGCCCAGGGCGTGGTGCGCTTCCAGGGCGGACACAACGCCGGACACACCCTGGTCATCAAAGGTGTCAAGACGGCGCTGCAGCTCATTCCGAGCGGCATCATGCGAGATGGGGTGGCCTGCTACATCGGCAACGGCGTGGTGGTCGACCCTTCGCATCTGCTAGGCGAGATCGAGCGCCTGGAGGCCATCGGTGTCGAAGTGCGGTCGCGCCTGTTCATCAGCGAGTCCTGCCCGCTGATCCTGCCATTCCACGTCGAGGTCGACCGTGCCCGCGAAGCGCTGCGCGAAAGCAGCGGGGTGGGCAAGATCGGCACGACCGGCAAGGGGATCGGGCCGGCGTACGAAGACAAGGTCGCGCGCCGCGCGCTGCGGGTGCAGGATCTCAAGCACCCGGAGCGGTTCGCGAAGAAGCTGCGCGAGCTCCTCGAGTTGCACAACGTCGCGCTCGGCGGTTATTTGAAGTCCAAACCACTCGACTACCAACCGATTTTCGACCATGCGATGGCGGTGGCCGAACCCTTAAAGCCGATGCTGGCCGACGTGGGCTATCGCATCCACATGGCCCATCGCAGCGGTGCGAACCTGTTGTTCGAAGGCGCGCAGGGAACCCTGCTCGACATCGACCACGGGACCTATCCGTATGTCACGTCGAGCAACTGCGTCGCTGGCAACGCGGCGGCCGGCGCGGGCGTCGGCCCGGATCAGTTGCACTATGTGCTGGGCATCACCAAGGCCTACACCACGCGCGTCGGCTCGGGGCCGTTCCCGACCGAGTTGCCGATGGATGTGCAGGGCACGGTCGGCCATCACCTGTCGACCGTCGGCCAGGAGCGCGGCACCGTCACCGGTCGGCCGCGCCGTTGCGGATGGCTCGATGCCGCGGCGCTCAAGCGCTCGATGATCATCAATGGCATCTCGGGGGTGTGCATCACCAAGCTCGATGTGCTCGACGGCCTGCCGGAGATCAAGATCTGCGTCGGATATCAGTTGCGCGGCCAGCGCATCGACATCCTGCCGCTGGATGCCGACGACATCCTGGCCTGCCAGCCGATCTACGAGAGCTTTGCCGGATGGAGCGAGCCGACGGTGGGCCTGACCCAGTGGAGTCAGCTGCCGCCAAACGCGCGGCGCTATCTGGAGCGAATACAGCAGTGCATGGACGCACCGATCGACATGGTCTCCACCGGGCCGGATCGCGAACAGACCATTCTGCTGCGCCATCCCTACAAGACTTGAGGAGACCCCAGCGATGCTCACCGACGACGGCAAACACCTCTACGTCTCATGGGACGAGTACCACCTGCTGATCGAGCGACTGGCGCTCAAAGTGGCCCACTCGGGCTGGGCCTTCGACCAGATCCTGTGCTTGGCTCGCGGCGGGATGCGGCCAGGCGACGTGCTGTCGCGGGTGTTCGACAAGCCGCTGGCGATCATGAGCACAAGCTCGTATCGCGCCGAAGCCGGCACGATTCAAGGTCGTCTCGACCTGGCAAAGTACATCACCTTGCCCAAAGGCGAGCTGGCGGGGCGGGTGCTGCTGGTCGATGACCTGGCCGACTCGGGCGTGACACTCCGAGCCGTCGTGGACCGGCTGCGCGGCATGCCGTCGATCAGCGAACTTCGCTCGGCCGTGCTGTGGACCAAGGGTGTGTCGAGCTACACGCCGGACTACTTCGTCGAACTGCTGCCCACCAGCCCGTGGATCCACCAGCCGTTCGAGGAGTACGACAACCTCCGCCCCGACGCCCTGGCGAAGAAGTTCTCGATCTGAAAGAACCCACAAAAAAGAAGGGCCTGCACAAAGTGCAGGCCCGCTATCCGTCCCATGAATGGTGCCCAGAAGAGGACTCGAACCTCCACGGAGTTACCCGCTAGTACCTGAAACTAGTGCGTCTACCAATTCCGCCATCTGGGCATCTCAGGAAGAAAGATTTTATCATCAAAAATATCGTCACCCCGACCCCCGCCGTGCTCGGCGCTGCTCTGATGAGCGAGGTCGAAGGTCTTGTGCAAGGCCATCGAGACGGCCACGGATTCGTGACCCGCGAGGACCGCAGCGCCCCCGACATCTACCTCTCGCCGCAGGAAATGCGCTCGGTGTTGCACCGCGACCAAGTTCGCGTGCGCATCGTGCGTTACGACCGCCGCGGCCGTCCCGAAGGCCATGTGCTCGAAATCCTCGAGCGGCGCAAGGCGCCGATCATCGGCCGCCTTCTCCACGAAAGTGGAATCTGGCTGGTCGCACCCGAAGACAAGCGCTATGCGCAGGACATCCTGATCCCCAAGAATGCGACGGCCAACGCACAGGCCGGACAGGTGGTTGCGATCGAACTCACTGAGCCGGCTTCGATGTACTCGCAACCGGTCGGTCGTGTGACCGAGGTTCTCGGCGAGATCGACGACCCCGGCATGGAGATCGAGATCGCGGTGCGCAAGTACGAGGTGCCGCACCGCTTTTCGGCCGAGACCCTAGCCCAGGCCGCCGCGCTGCCTGAGCGTCTGCGCCCGGCCGACCGAAAGCACCGCATCGACCTCAGCGACGTGGCCCTGGTCACCATCGATGGCGAGGACGCGCGCGACTTCGACGATGCCGTGTACTGCGAGCCACTCGAGTCGGGCCGCGGCAAGGCCCGCAAGAGCGGCTGGCGCCTGATCGTTGCGATCGCCGATGTCAGCCACTACGTGAAGACCGGAGAGCCGCTCGACGAGGATGCCTACGAGCGTGCGACCTCGGTCTACTTCCCGCGTCGGGTCATCCCGATGCTGCCCGAGAAGTTGTCCAACGGCCTGTGCTCTCTCAATCCCGGCGAAGACCGGCTGTCGATGGTCTGCGACATGGTGATCGGCTCGCTGGGCGAGATCGAGGCCTACCAGTTCTACCCGGCCGTGATCCACTCGCACGCGCGATTCACCTACACCGAGGTGGCGGCGATCCTGGCCAACACGCGCGGGCCGGAAGCGGCGCGTCGGACGGATTTGGTGCCTCACCTGGTGCATCTGCATGAGGTCTATCGTGCCCTCCTGAAGCAACGCAGCCAGCGCGGCGCGATCGACTTCGAGACCACCGAGACGCAGATCGTCTGCGATGACAACGGGCGCATCGAGAAGATCATCCCGCGCACGCGCAACGAAGCGCACCGGCTGATCGAGGAAGCGATGCTGGCTGCCAATGTCTGCTCTGCAGACTTCATCGCCCAGGCCAAGCACCCGGCGCTGTACCGCGTGCACGAAGGGCCGACGCCGGAAAAGAAGGTCACGCTGCAGAACTACCTCAAGGCCCTGGGCCTCGGCTTGGCGGTCAGCGACGATCCCAAGCCGCGCGAGTTCCAGGCCATCGCCGAGGCCACCAAGGACCGCCCCGATGCGCTGCAGATCCACACCATGCTGCTTCGCTCGATGCAGCAGGCGATCTACACCGCCACCAACAGCGGGCACTTCGGCCTGGCCTACGACGCCTACACGCACTTCACCAGCCCGATCCGCCGCTACCCGGATCTGCTGGTGCACCGCGTGATCAAGGCCATCCTGCATGGCAAGCGCTATCACATCGACAGCGGCGCCATCGAAAGCAGCCCGCCAGTGCGCAAGGGCGGGAAGGCGCCGAAGGCGCACGCGCAGGAAGGCGAGCATTGGGAGGTTGCCGGCGCCCATTGCAGCGCCAACGAACGGCGCGCAGACGAGGCCTCGCGCGACGTCGAGGCGTGGTTGAAGTGCCGCTTCATGCGAGATCGCCTCGGCGAGGAGTTCAGCGGTACCGTCACCGCCGCCACCAGTTTCGGTCTCTTCGTGCAGCTCGACGCGCTCTACGTCGAAGGTCTGTTGCACATCACCGAGCTCGGCGGCGAGTACTACCGTTTCGACGAGGCACGCCAGGAGTTGCGTGGGGAGCGAACCGGGGTGCGCTACGGTGCCGGCGCCCGCTTGCGCGTGCAGGTCAGCCGCGTCGATCTCGATGGCCGCAAGATCGACTTCCGCCTGGTCCGGGAGGGCCAGGACGAGCGCCTGTTGGCCAAGGGGCAGCGCGACAAGGCACCGCGCCGCGCATCCGGCGGCGCCGTCGATGAACTGGCCGGCGTGCGCGAAACCGACATCGCGGTGAAGAAGGCCACGCGCAAGCGCCAGGCCGGCAGCGTTGCGGGCAAGCGCAGCACCGGCGCGCGCACGGCGCGCGGCGAGAAGAAGTCAAGCGCTCGCGGGAGCAAGGGGCGCTGATCGCGCTCAGGCAGCGCCTAGGCGCTGCAGCAATGCCGACGCGGGCAACGGCGCGTGCAGGCCGTCACCCTCGGCCGCCGAGCCGTGAAGCCACAGCGCGGCTTGCGCGACGCGGTGCGCCGGCATGTTCGCCGCGGCGCCCGCCCACAGACCACCCAGCCATCCCGCCAGCACATCGCCGGTGCCTGCGCTGGCCAGACGTGCATTGCCGCTGGCATTGATGTGGCTCGGCTGCTGCGGCGTGGCGACCACGCTGCCCGAACCTTTGAGCAGAACGGTGCAGGCAAAGCGGGCGGCCAGTCGTTCGGCATGGCCGAGCCGGTCGGCCTGGATGTCGGCGGTGTTCGCGGCGCCGGCCAGACGGGCTGCTTCGAGCGGATGCGGCGTCAGCACGGTCGCGAGGCCGCGAGTCGCGCGCGCCAGGAGCAGGGTTTGAAGGGCAGCGTCGCGTGCCACGGCATTCAAGGCATCGGCATCCAGCACCAGGCGGGCGGCGCGCGCCAACACCGTCGGCAGGGCCTCAGCCACGGCGTCGCCGCCACCGCAGCCGCAGACGACGGTGGCGTGGGACAAGAGCTTGGCGTCACGCCAAAGCGATGGTCGCAACATTAACTCGGGCCAGGCCGGGTCGAGCGTGGGGCTGGCCGGGTCGAGCGCACTGAGGTAGACCCGCCCTGCGCCGGCGGCCAGCGCGGCCCGAGCGGCCAGCAGGGCCGCGCCGCCCATGCCGGGTGCACCGCCGACAACCAGCAGGTCGCCGAAGCTGCCCTTGTGCTGACTGTGTGTGCGTGGCGGCCGGACGGGCGGCACGGCATCGCTGCCCCCCAGCCAGGCGCGTGGTGCCACAGGCGACCCAATCCTGACCAGACCCAGGTCGTCGAGCCAGACTTCCCCGGCCAGGTCACGGCCCCTTCCGGTAAACAGGCCCGGCTTGAGCGTTAACAGGCAGAGGGTGTGGCTGGCTTGGGCGACGCCATCGCCGAAGGGCTGCCCAAGGTCGGCATCCAGGCCGCTCGGAACGTCAACTGCCAGTCGCAGCGGCCCTTGTCGATTGAAACAGCGCACGGCTTCCGCCAGCGCGCCTTCCGGCGCCCGGGTGCTGCCCAGGCCGAGCAAGGCATCGATGGCAAAGTCGCAGCTCACGTCCGGGTGCAGGGCCGCTTCGATGACGACGCCGGCGGCTTGGGCGCGAAGCAGCGATGCGGCCGCGTCGGCGGGCCGGCGCGAGGGGTCGCCCAGAGCGGTCACTTGAACCTGCTTGCCGATCCGGTGCAGGTGCAGCGCTGCTTCCAAGCCGTCCCCGCCGTTGTTGCCAGGCCCGGCGGCGATCCAGATGCGTTGGGCCTGCGGTGCGATGGCGATCGCCAATTTGGCAAGGGCCAAGCCCGCAGCCTGCATCAGCGCGTGTGGTGCAGCTTGGGCCGCGGCGTGGGTCTCGAGCCGTCGCGAAGCGGCACGGTCGTACAGCGGCCTGGAGACTGTGTCGAAGGCGATGCGTTGCGGACCCGTCATGGCCCGCACGATACCCGCCTCAGCGCCAGCGCAGAGGCGAAAAGCGCGAGGCATCGAGTGCTGGTGCGCGACCTGCCATCGTGTCCGCCAACAGCTTCGCGCTGCCGCAAGCCAACGCCCATCCGCTCGATCCGTGGCCGGTGTTGACCCATACGCCCGGCACACCCGCGGCGCCGATCACCGGCGGCCCGTCGGGCAGCATCGGCCGCGCCCCCTTCCAGGTCTGTGCCTTGGCGTGGCGCGCAGCGCTCGGGAACCAGTCCTGCAGCACCCGGTGCAAGGTCGCAATCGGTGCCGGCGCCAACCGATCTGCGGCGCCTCCGAGTTCAGCGCCGCCCGCGACGCGCACCCGGTCGCCGAGCCGGGTGATCGCCACCTTGAAGCGCTCGTCCATAAGGGCCGCGCGTGGGCCCACGTCGGGATGGGCTTCGAAGTGACGCACCGGCAGCGTGATTGAGTAGCCATGCACAGGCTGCAGCGGCAACTTCAGCCCCAGCGGCCGCAGCAATTCGCGGCTGTCGAGGGCCGCGCACACCACGACCGCGTCGAACTGCTCGGTATGACGCTGGCCCTTGCTGCCAGAGCCGATGAACGTGGACTCGACGTCGGTGGCCAGGGCCAGACTGTCGACGCCGACCCTGGCGCCCGGCGTCAGGCTTTGCACCGCGTGGCCGAAGCGGAACTCGACCCCGCGGCGCTGCAGCTCGGCCTTCAGCCCGAGCGCGAACTGGCGGCAGTTGCCGACATCGGCCCCGGGCAGGTGGATCCCGGCGCGGATCGCCGTGGCTTCGCTCAAGGCCGGCTCGATCAAGCGACAGACCGACGCATCGACGACGTGAAAGCCGACCCCCAGATCGGTCAACAATTTGAGGCCGGGCCGGGCCTGCACCAGTTCCTGTTCGCTGCGCAGCAGGACCAGGAGCCCCTGGGTGCGCTCATGGGCGATCGAGAGTTCGGTCGCCAGCTCGCGCGTTCGGGCGAGGCTGGCCGTGGCCAGCGCCAGCATGGCAGCGCGGTTGCTCAGATGGGTCGGCAGGGCGCAGGCGCGCCACCATTGCCACAGCCATGCCGCGAGCGCGGGCCCGGGCAACGACGCCATCCGCACCGCCGCGTCGCGCTGGCCCCATTGCCCAAGGACCTTTCGCAGCATGCCCGGCGCGGCCCACGGCGTCACATAGCCCGGGGCCAGCACGCCGGCATTGGCGAAGCTGGCTTCGACCGCGACGCTGCCGCGTCGCTCGAACACCGTCACCTGGTGACCATCGCAGGACAGTTCGTGAGCACTCGTGATGCCGACGATGCCGGCGCCAATTACCGCCACCTGCACTACGCGGCACTCCTCAATGCGCGCTCAACGGCGAGCGAGACCGCAAGCACCCGCGCATCGGTCAGGGCCGGCCCCCAGAGCATGAGACCGACCGGCCAGTCGCCCTCGCGATGGCAGGGCAGTGACAGCGCGCAGCCGTCGAGCAGATTGACCAGCGAGGGATTGCGCAGCAGCAAGGCATTGGCGGCGAAGAAGGCCTCGTCGCTGTCGATCAAGGGCTGGATTCGCGGCGCGACGATCGGCACGGTCGGCGAGAGCAGGGCGTCGTAACCGGCGAGGTCGGCTTCGCAGCGCCCGATCCATTGGCGGCGTTCGGTCAGCAGGTCGATGTAGTCGGCGGCGGCGATGGTTTCGCCGCGTCGAATGCGCTGCGCCACCCGCGGGTCGTACAGTGACTCGCGCGCCCCGAGGCGATGCCGGTGCCAGGCCCAGCTCTCGGCCGCGGACAGGCCGCCGCCGCGGTTCAGCGCGGCGGCCTCGGCAAGCACAGGCAAGTCGATGTTGTCAATGCGTGCACCTGCCGCGCGCAGTTCCGCCACGGCGCGTTCGAAGGCCTTGGCAACCGCCGGTTCCAGCTGGTCCAGCATCACGCTGCGGGGCAGGGCCAGGCGCCAGCCGGACAAGGGTCGGGGATCCAGGACCAGCGGCCGCGCGGCTAGCACTTCGTGCAGCAATACGGCGTCGCGCACCGAGCGGGTGATGGCGCAGGCGGTATCCAGTGTGGTCGACAAGGGGATGGCTCCCGCCGTGGGCACCAGCCTGGCCGTCGACTTGAAGCCCACCAGCCCCTGCAAGGCGGCTGGAATCCGGATCGAGCCGCCGGTGTCCGAACCCAATGCTGCCCACGCCGCTCCGGTCGCCACCGATATCGCACCCCCGGAGGTCGAGCCACCGGGAATGCGCGGCTCGGCATCCAGCGCCATCGTGGCGGCGTTGGCGGGCGTGCCGTGGTGCGGGTTGATGCCGACGCCCGAAAAGGCGAACTCGGTCAGGTTGGTGTGGCCGATCAGGGCGGCGCCGGCACCGCGCAGGCGCGCCACGGGCGGACAGTCTGCGGCTGCCGGCGCTGCGTCGTGCAGGGAGCGAGACGCTGCGGTGGTCGGGAACCCGGCGACGTCGAACAGGTCCTTCACCGAAACCGCAAGGCCAGCCAGCGGCGGCAGAGGTCCGCCGGCCTGGCGCGCCAGGTCGACGGCCTGGGCCGCGACCCGGGCGCAGGCGTCGAAGCGGCGAATGAAGGTGTGCCGATTGGCGAGCGACCCGGCCAGGGCGAGGCTGTCGTCCATGGCGGCGTCGGCACGTCGGCGACCGGAGCGGATGTCCGCTGCGGCCTGGGTCAAGTCGGTCGGCATGGGCGGCGCGGCTGCTATACTCTGCGGGTTTTTCCCGGCGTGGATTCGAGCATCGATGAGAGCAACGATTCAACGCCGAGATAACGACTCGCGAAGCCGGCCATCGAAAGGTGTCGCAGTGCTGACCCTGAGGGGTTCTCAGCGCTGTGATTCGCGCCGGATTCTAGACCCAACCTTTTTGGAGTTTTCATGTCTGTCACCATGCGCGAAATGCTGGAAGCCGGGGTCCATTTCGGACACCAGACCCGCTTCTGGAACCCCAAGATGGCCCCGTACATCTACGGCCATCGCAACAAGATCCACATCATCAACCTCGAGAAGACGCAGCCGCTCTTCAACGACGCGATGAAGTTCATTCGTCAGATCGCAGCCAAGCGCGGCACGGTCCTGATGATCGGCACCAAGCGCCAGGCGCGCGAGGTGATCGCCGCCGAAGCGCGCCGCGCCGGCATGCCTTTCGTCGACCAGCGCTGGCTGGGCGGCATGATGACCAACTTCAAGACGGTCAAGGGCTCGCTGAAGAAGCTGAAGGAAATGCAGGTGCAGGTCGAGGCCGGTACCCAGCCCGCGATCAAGAAGGAAGCGCTGATGTTCCAGCGCGAGATCGCCAAGCTCGAGAAGGACATCGGCGGCATCCAGGACATGAACGCTCTGCCGGATGCGATGTTCGTGATCGACGTCGGCTACCACAAGATCGCCGTGGCTGAAGCCATCAAGCTGGGTATCCCGGTAATCGGCATCGTCGACTCGAACCATTCCCCGCTGGGCATCGACTACGTGATCCCCGGCAACGACGACTCGGCCAAAGCGGTGGCGCTGTACGCCCGTGCCATCGCCGATGCCGTGCTCGAAGGCAAGGCGAACGCCAGCAACGAGGTGGTGCAGGCGGTGTCGGCCGGCGGCGACGAATTCGTCGAGGTCAGCGAAGACGCCTGATCGAGCGCCTGAACGCCTGATCCGAAGGGGCTCGACAGGCCCCTTTTTTCCAGACTACGAAAGAGATTTGAAATGCCCGCAATCACCGCAAGCATGGTCGCCGAACTGCGCGCCAAGACCGACGCGCCGATGATGGAGTGCAAGAAGGCCCTGACGGAAGCCGAAGGCGACGCCGAGCGCGCCGAGGAGATACTGCGCGTCAAGCTCGGCAACAAGGCCGGCAAGGCCGCCTCGCGCATCACGGCCGAGGGCGTGGTCAGTGCAGCCATCAGCGGCAGCACCGGGGCCCTGGTCGAGGTTAACTGCGAAACCGACTTCGTGTCCAAGAACGAGTCCTTCCTGGCCTTCACCAAGGCCTGTGCCCAACTCGTCGCCGACAAGAATCCGAATGACGTGGCCGCCCTTTCGGCCCTCACCTACGCGCAAGACGGCTTCGGCCCGACGCTCGAGGACGTGCGCAAAGGCCTGATCGGCAAGATCGGGGAGAACATGGCCATCCGTCGCTTCCAGCGCTATGCCGACGGCGGCAAGCTGGCGAGCTACCTGCACGGCACGCGGATCGGTGTCATGGTCGAGTTCGAGGGCGACGACGTCGCCGCCAAGGACGTGGCCATGCACGTGGCGGCGATGAAGCCGGCGGCGCTGTCGCAGGCCGATGTGCCGGCGGCGCTGGTCGACAAGGAGCGCAAGATCGCCGCCGAGAAGGCCGCCGAATCCGGCAAGCCGGCTGAGATCGTCGCCAAGATGGTCGAGGGCTCGGTGCAGAAGTTCCTGAAGGAGGTCTCCTTGCTGAACCAGACCTTCGTCAAGAACGACAAGCAAACCGTCGAGCAGATGCTGAAGGACAAGGCCACGACGGTGAAGCGATTCACCTTGTACGTGGTCGGCGAGGGCATCGAGAAGAAGGTCGACGATTTTGCAGCCGAGGTCGCGGCCCAGGTCGCTGCGGCCAAGGGCCAGTGACGGCTGCATCCGGACACCGGCGTGTCCGGCGTGGCACCTTAAACTGCAGCCCGTTGATTGCCTGAGGAGACTCGCCGCATGCCGGCCTATAAACGCATCCTGCTCAAGCTGTCGGGCGAGGCCCTGATGGGCGACGACGCCTACGGCATCAACCGCGCCACCATCGTGCGCATGGTGCGCGAGGTGCAGGAGATCACCGAGCTGGGCGTCGAGGTGGCCGTGGTCATCGGCGGCGGCAACATCTTCCGCGGTGTCGCGGGCGGCTCGGTTGGCATGGATCGGGCCACCGCCGACTACATGGGCATGCTGGCCACCGTGATGAACGCGCTCGCTCTGGCCGACACCATGCGCCAGGAGGGCATGACGGCGCGTGTGATGAGCGCCATCGCCATCGAGCAGGTGGTCGAACCCTATGTGCGTCCCAAGGCCCTGCAGTACCTCGAAGAGGGCAAGGTCGTGGTGTTCGCTGCCGGCACCGGCAATCCGTTCTTCACCACCGACACTGCAGCCGCCTTGCGCGGTGCCGAGATCGGAGCCGAGATCGTGTTGAAGGCGACCAAGGTCGATGGCGTGTATTCGGCCGATCCGAACAAGGATCCGCATGCAACGCGCTACACGACGATCGGCTTTGATGAAGCTATTGCCAAGAACCTGCAGGTGATGGACGCGACGGCGTTCGCGCTCTGCCGCGACCAGAAACTGCCGATCAAGGTGTTTTCGATCAACAAGCCCGGCGCGCTGAAGCGCGTCGTGATGGGTGGCGACGAAGGCACGCTGGTACACGTTTGACGACGTGAGGACAACATGAGCATTGCAGAGATCAGGAAGACCGCCGAGGCTAAGATGGGGAAATCCATCGAGGCCTTCAAGAGCGAACTGCAGAAGGTGCGCACCGGGCGGGCCCACCCCGGCCTGCTGGACCAGGTCCACGTCGACTACTACGGTTCGATGGTGCCGATCAGCCAGGTCGCCAACGTGACCCTGCTCGATGCGCGCACGATCAGCGTCCAGCCCTGGGAAAAAGGCCTGGGCGCCAAGATCGAGAAGGCCATTCGCGAGAGCGATCTGGGACTCAATCCGGCGGCCCAAGGAGATCTTCTGCGTGTGCCGATGCCGGCCCTGACCGAAGAACGTCGCAAGGATCTGACCAAGGTCGTGCGTCACTCCGGCGAAGACACCAAGATCGCGGTGCGAAACCTGCGCCGCGATGCCAACGAGCACCTGAAGAAGCTGCTCAAGGACAAGCTCGCCACCGAAGACGAAGAGCGCCGCGCGCAGGACGAGGTGCAGAAGCTGACCGACCGCGTGATCGCCGAGATCGACCGCCTGATCCACGCCAAGGAAGCCGAGATCCTGGCGGTCTGATGTCTCTCGACGTGCAGCGAGACCTCGCCCCGCCACGCCACGTGGCCATCGTGATGGACGGCAATGGCCGCTGGGCCAAGAAGCGCTTCATGCCGCGCTTCTTCGGTCACAAGCAGGGTGTCGATGCCTTGGTGCGCACGGTTCAGGCCTGTGCCGATCGAGGCATCGAGTACCTCACGGTGTTCGCGTTTTCGTCTGAAAACTGGAAGCGGCCGAGCGACGAGGTCTCGGGCCTGATGGGACTCGTCTTGGTTGCGGTATCGAAGTATCTGACCAAGCTGGCCAAGGAGGGCGTGCGCATCCGCATCGTCGGCGATCGCAGCGCGGTGTCCGACAAGGTGCGAGACGCCTGGGACCAGGCGGAGCGCGCCACCGAGCGCAACCAGCGCATCACCTTGTCGGTGGCCTTCAACTATGGCGGTCGCTGGGACGTGGTGCAAGCTGCACGGGCCGCGCTGGCGGCCGGCGTCAAGGCCGAAGACCTCGACGAGGCGATGCTCGGGAGCCACATGGCCATGAGCTACGCCCCGGACCCCGACCTCTTCATCCGCACCGGTGGCGAAGTGCGGGTCAGCAACTTCCTGCTGTGGCAGGTGGCCTACTCGGAGCTCTACTTCACCGAATGCCTGTGGCCCGACTTCGGTGAGGCCGAACTCGACGCGGCCCTGACCGCGTTTCGTGCCCGCGACCGCCGCTTCGGCGCCGTGCCTGCCGATCCTGCGCTGCAGGTCGCGAACGCCTGATCCGCCTCGATGCTGCTGCAGCGAGTGATCACCGCGGTGCTGCTGCTGGCCCTGCTGCTGCCGTCCTTGTGGGTCGCCACACCCTGGCCGTTTGCGCTGCTCACCCTGTTGCTGATTGCGGCCGCGGCTTGGGAATGGTCTCGCTTGAACGGTGTGACCCCGGTTGCGGCGCTTGGCCCGGGGGTGCTGCTGGGCCTGGCAGGCCTGTGGGCTGTGTACACCGGCAGTGTCGCCAGGGCGCCCGCCGCCATGTGGTGGGTCGCTGGCGCAGCCTGGCTCGTCATCGGTTCGCTGGCGTTGCGCGGCGGACCGTCGGCCTGGCCACGCTGGCCGGCGGTCGTGCGACTGGCTTTGGGCCTGCTGGCATTGTGGGTGGCCTGGCTGGCGCTGGCCCAGGGCCGTGCCATCGGGGTCAATTTCCTGTTGTCGACCTTGTGTCTGGTCTGGGCGGCCGACATCGGCGCGTATGCCGCCGGCCGCGCATTCGGCCGCCGCAAGCTGGCGCCGAGCATCAGCCCGGGCAAGAGCTGGGAAGGTGTGGCTGGCGGCGTGGTCAGCGTGCTGGTGCT
>JAZKIW010000070.1:13054-41550 GCA_040384625.1 Pseudomonadota bacterium
GCCACGCTGTGGGTGTTTGTCATCGATCGCTGGACGATCGACTCGGCCAGCCTTTACACCCGGCTCGTCGAGCGGTTTGGTTGGTCTGGGCTGGTGCCGCTGGCCCTTGTACTGTCCGCGTTCAGTGTGGTCGGCGATCTGTTCGAATCTTTGGTCAAGCGCGCAGCGGGGGTCAAGGATTCAAGTCGCCTTCTGCCTGGGCACGGCGGCGTGCTCGATCGCATCGACGCTCTCCTGCCGGTGTTGCCGATCGCCATGGCTCTGACCACGCTGTGAATCCGTGAAGCAACGCTTGGTCATTCTGGGGGCCACCGGCTCGGTGGGCGTCAGCACGCTTGACGTGGTGGCCCGGCACCCGGAGCGCTTCGAGGTCTTCGCGCTGACAGCGCACGGGCGCGGCACCGAACTCGAAGCCCAATGCCTGCGCTGGCGTCCCCGCTACGCCGTGCTTGGCGATGCGACGGCTGCGAACGCCCTGCAGGAGCGGCTGCGTAAGCAGGGTCTGGCCACCGAGGTGCTGGCAGGCGAGGCCGCCCTGTGTGAGCTGGCTGCTCATCCGGACGTCACCACCGTGATGGCGGCGATCGTCGGCGCCGCAGGGCTGGCGCCGTGCCTGGCGGCTGCACGGGCTGGCAAGCGCCTGCTGCTGGCCAACAAGGAAGCGCTGGTCGTCGGCGGCGCCCTGTTCATGAAGGCCGTGCGCCAGGGTAGCGCGACCCTGCTGCCGATCGACAGTGAACACTCGGCGATTTTTCAGTGCCTGCCCGAGGATCGAAGCACCTGGTCGGAGCGCATCGACCACATCGTGCTGACGGCATCGGGTGGGCCTTTTCGCGGTTGCGATCCGTCCGCGCTGCATGACATCACGCCCGAGCAGGCTGTTGCTCATCCCAATTGGGTCATGGGGCGAAAGATCTCGGTCGACTCGGCGACCATGATGAACAAAGCGCTCGAGGTGATCGAGGCGCGCTGGCTGTTCGAGCTTTCGCCCGAGCAGATCCGGGTGGTGATCCACCCGCAGAGCATCATCCATTCGATGGTGGTCTGCCGCGACCACTCGGTGCTGGCGCAACTGGGCACCCCCGACATGCGTGTGCCGATCGCTTACGGGCTGTCGTTCCCGGCGCGCATTGCGTCGGGAGCGGCTACTCTGGACTTCGAGACCTTGAAGGACCTCAGCTTCGAACCCGCGGACCGAACCCGCTTTCCAGGTCTGTACCTGGCCTGGGACGCCTTGCGTGCCGCTGAGGGCAGCACCGCGGTGTTGAATGCAGCCAACGAAGAGGCCGTTGCAGCGTTCCTGGCCGGAACCATCCGCTTCACGGACATTCACAGGGTGAATGCCGAAACGATCGATCGTGTGCTGCCCGACCTGCCCGACACCCCCGATTTGAACGACCTGCTGGCGCTCGACGCCCGGTCCCGCGCCCATGCGCTCGGCATCATCAAGGCGTGCGCCCGATGATCACCACCGTTCTGGCCTTCCTGGTCACGCTCGGCGTACTGATCGTGATCCACGAATGGGGACACTATCAGGTGGCGCGCTGGTGCGGGGTCAAGGTGTTGCGCTTCTCCGTCGGCTTCGGGCGCGTTGTTTGGCGCCGCCAGGCCACGCCTGACAGCACCGAGTTCGTGCTTTCAGCGCTGCCGCTCGGTGGTTACGTGAAGATGCTGGACGAGCGAGAGGAGCACGTGCCGGCGCATCAGCGTGAGCAGGCCTTCAATCGCAAGCCGCTGCTGCAGCGGGCGGCCATCGTCTCGGCCGGCCCAGCCGCCAACCTGCTGCTTGCCGTGCTGCTCTACGCCGCAGCGCACTGGATCGGGGTGGACGAGCCGAAAGCCGTCCTGAGTGCGCCGGTCGCCGGCAGCCTGGCCGAGCGCGCCGGCATGCGATCGGGCGATTGGGTGCTTGCCTGGTCGCGTGACAGCGCGCAATGGCAGGATGTGCAGTCGCTCACCGATCTGCGCTGGCAGGTCACCCAGGCGGTGCTCCAGGGAGAGCCGCTGTCGCTGATGGTCAGCGACGCCGCCGGTCGTGCCAGGCGTCAGGTTGCCCTCGAGCTGGACCGCATCGACAGCCGCGAGGTCGACTCCGGTTTGATGCGGCGCATCGGCCTCGGAGCACCTTTCAGCGAGGCGGTGCTGGGTGATGTCAAGACGGGTGGACCGGCGGAGAAGGCAGGGCTCAAGAGCGGTGATCGCGTCAAGCGCGTCGATGGTGTGCTCGTCGTCGATGCACAGCAATTGCGCGAGCGCATCCGACGGCTGGCCGCAGATGGCACGGCACCCGTGATGCTGTGGCAGGTCGAACGCGCTGGCGTCACGCAGGAGCTCGACGTCAGCCCGCGGATCATGAGCGAGGGCAACCAGCGCTTCGGCCGCATCGACGCCTTCGTGGGCGGGCTTCCCGAAATGGTCACCGTTCAGAAGGGACCGATCGATGGCCTGACCCAAGGCGCGGTGCGTACCTGGGAAGTGTCGGTCCTGACGGTCAAGATGCTCGGGCGCATGCTGATCGGCCAGGCCTCTCTGAAGAACCTGTCCGGCCCCCTGACGATCGCCGACTACGCCGGACAATCGGTGCAACTCGGCCTGGCCTACTACCTCGGATTTCTGGCCCTGGTCAGCGTCAGTCTGGGTGTTCTGAACCTGCTGCCGCTGCCGATGCTCGACGGTGGGCACCTCATGTATTATCTTTTCGAGGCCGTCACCGGCCGCCCGGTCTCCGACCTGTGGCTCAAGTGGCTCCAGCGCGGCGGCGCGCTGATCATGCTGCTGCTGATGTCCCTCGCCCTTTCCAATGACGTGGCCCGCCTGCTGGGTCTGCACTGACGCGCCACTTCCTGCGCCCATCTTCGATGCACTTTTCATCTGCTTCCAACCCACTGCGCCCGATCGCCGCACTTGTGCTGGCCATCGGCGCCGTTGCGGCGCCTTCAGCCAGAGCGGCCGATCCGTTCGAGATTGCTGACATCCGCATCGACGGGCTGCAGCGCACGGACCCCGGTACGGTCTTCGCCTCGCTGCCGTTCCGCGTCGGTGACACCTACAGCGACGAAAAAGGCGCCGCGGCCTTGCGCGCCCTGTTTGCCACCGGCCTATTCAAGGACGTGCGCATCGAGATCGACGGCAAAGTGCTGGTGGTCGTGGTCGAAGAGCGAGCGATCATTGCCGCCGTGACCTTTGTCGGCCTGAAGGAATTCGACAACGACACACTGGCCAAGGCGCTGAAGGATTCCGGCATCGGCGAGGGCTTGCCCTTCGACCGCGCGCTGATCGATCGCGCGGAACAGGAAATCAAGCGCCAGTACCTGACGCGCAGCTTGTACGGCGCCGAAGTGGTGACCACGATCACGCCGCTGGAGCGAAACCGCGTCAACGTCAGCTTCGCGATGACCGAAGGCGATGCGGCCAAGATCAAGGAAATCCGCATAGTCGGCAGCAAGGTGTTCTCGGAGAGTGCCCTGCTCGGCCTACTGGAGCAGACCACCGGCGGCTGGCTGACCTGGTACACCAAGACCGACCGCTACTCGCGGAGCAAATTGAACGCCGATCTTGAAACGATCCGCGCCTACTACACGAACCGGGGTTACCTCGAGTTCGACATCGAATCCACCCAGGTCACGATCTCGCCCGACAAGCAGGACATCAGCATCACCATCACGGTGCGCGAGGGCCAGCTCTACACGGTGACCGCTGTCAAGCTCGAAGGTGACTTCCTGGGCAAGGACGAAGAGTTCCGTCGCCTGGTGCGTATTAAGCCGGGTGAGCCCTATCGCAGCGAAACCGTGGCCGCCACCATCAAGCTGTTCGGCGAGCTCTATGGCCTTTACGGCTACGCTTTCGCGCGTACCCAGGCGCGCCCCGAGATCGACCGCGCCAATGCCCAAGTGGTAGTGGTGCTTGCAGCTGAACCCCAACGCCGAGTGTATGTGCGGCGAGTCAACGTGGTAGGAAACAGCCGCACCCGCGACGAAGTCGTGCGACGCGAGTTCCGCCAGTTCGAGTCGGCTTGGTACGACGGCGGCAAGATCAAGCTCTCGCGGGATCGCGTCGACCGGCTCGGCTATTTCAAGGACGTCGAGATCGAGACCGATGAGGTGCCGGGCACGACCGACCAAGTTGACGTGACGATCAAAGTGACCGAGAAGCCCACCGGGAACCTGCTGGTCGGCGCCGGATACTCGAGCAGCGACAAGGTTTCGTTTACGGCATCGATCAAGCAGGAGAATGTGTTCGGAACGGGCAACTACCTTGGCATCGAGCTCAACACCAGTAAGTCCAACCGCACCATTGTTCTGTCGACGGTCGATCCCTATTTCACCGTCGATGGGATTTCTCGTGCCATCGATGTGTTCTACCGCACTGTCAAGCCCATCAACAGCCAGGGCGAAGAGTACGAGCTCGTCACGCCGGGTGCCACGGTGCGCTTCGGAGTGCCGTTCTCTGAGTTCGACACTGTCTTTGTCGGTCTGGGCTTCGAGTCCACGCGCATTGCCGGCAATGTGACCAACAAAAGTTACCGCGATTATCGGGAGCTCTATGGCTCGACCAGTGCTGCGGTCCCGCTGACCTTGGGCTGGGCGCGGGACGACCGCGACAGCGCAATCTCGCCAACCACGGGCAAGTTCCAGCGGGTCAATCTCGAATGGTCGATCGCCGGCGATGTGCGCTACCTGCGCGCCAACCTCCAGTACCAGCACTTCTTCCCAATCACCAGTCGTTTCACCCTCGGCCTCAACGGCGAGCTCGGCTGGGGCAAGGGATTGGGCGATAAGCCCTATCCGATCTTCAAGAACTTCTTCGGCGGCGGCCTCGGTTCTGTGCGCGTGTTCGAGCAGGGTTCGCTGGGTGTCGTCGACGTCACCAACAACTACATCGGCGGCAACCGCAAGCTGAATGTCAACGCCGAGCTCTACGTGCCCGTTCCTGGCGGGGGCAATGACAAGTCGCTGCGCCTGTTCGGCTTCCTGGACGCGGGCAACGTGTGGGGAGAAAACGAGAAGATCGACGTCGACGGACTGCGCGCATCGGGCGGTATCGGCCTTTCCTGGATCTCGCCTGTGGGCCCCCTGAAGCTGAGTTGGGGTGTGCCCTTGCGCAGCAAGCCCAACGATAGAATCCAGAAGTTTCAATTCCAGATCGGGACTGCTTTCTGATGAACATGATGAAGCCCCTTGTTGTCGCTGCGATGCTGGTCGCCGCAACAACCATCGCGCAGGCCCAGGAACTGAAGATCGGCTACGTCAACAGCGAGCGTGTCCTTCGCGAAGCCAATCCGGCCAAAGCTGCCCAGGCCAAGCTGGAGACCGAGTTCGGAAAACGAGAGAAGGACCTCGCCGACGTGGCCAACCGATTGAAGGCCGCGGCAGACAAGCTGGACAAGGACAGTCCGACCCTGCCGGACACCGAGAAGGCACGCCGCCAACGCGACCTGGTCGAACAGGATCGAGAGTTCCAGAGGAAGCGCCGCGAGTTCCAGGAAGATCTCAACCAGCGCAAGAACGAAGAGCTCTCGGCCGTCGTCGAACGTGCCAACAAGGTCATCAAACAGATCTTCGATCAGGAAAAGTACGACCTGATCCTGCAGGACGCCGTGCACTGGAGTGCGCGCGTCGACATCACCAAGCGAGTGATCGACGCACTGAACGCCGGCAAGTGACCTGCCTCAGGCACCCGGACGCGTAAGAGCTCGGCGATGCGCCTGACCATCGCCGACATCGTGGCCCGGCTCGGCGGCGAGTGCATCGGCAGCGCTGACCGGGCCATCGACCGCATCGCCACGCTCGAGGCCGCAACGCCGAACTCGATCGCCTTCCTGGCCAATCCGCGCTATCGGTCCCAGCTTGCCGGCACGCAAGCCGGCTGCGTGATCGTCGCGCCCGTTTTGAGCGATGAAGCCAGCGCCCGCGGGACGGCCATCGTCACCCCAGATCCGTACCTGTACTACGCGCGCCTGTCGCAGTGGTGGGTTCAGCGGGTGCGCCCGGCGGGGCAGGGCGGTGTGCATCCGAGTGCCGTGGTTGATGTCAGCGCGGTGGTCGATGCCACTGCCAGCATCGGGCCGGGCGCGATTGTCGGCCCCGGCGCCAGCATTGGCGCGCACAGCCGGATCGGGGCCCGGGTGGTGATCGCCGATGGCTGCCATATCGGCGAGCGCTGCATCGTGCATCCAGGGGCCGTCATCGGGGCCGACGGTTTCGGCTTCGCCCCCGATGGGGGCCGATGGGAAAAGATCGAGCAGCTGGGTGGCGTTCGCATCGGCAATGACGTCGAGATCGGTGCCAACACCTGCATCGACCGCGGGGCGCTCGACGACACGGTCATCGAGGATGGAGTCAAGCTCGACAACCTGGTTCAGATCGGCCACAACGTCCGCGTCGGTGCGCACACCGCCATGGCCGGTTGCGTCGGGGTTGCCGGCAGCGCACGCATCGGTGCTCACTGCACGCTGGGGGGCGGTGCGATCGTGCTCGGCCACCTCGAACTGGCCGACCATGTGCATGTGTCCGCGGCGACCACGATCACACGCTCGATCCGTGAACCAGGCCAGTACAGCGGTGTCTTTCCCTTCGACGACAATGCGGCCTGGGAAAAGAATGCCGCCACCTTGCGCCAGTTGCACGCGCTGCGCGAGCGCCTGCGTGCGCTGGAGAAAAAAACATGAGCCTGGTCCCTCTCGACATCCACAAGATCCTCAAGAAGCTGCCGCACCGCTACCCGATCCTCCTGGTCGATCGTGTACTGGAGATCGAGAAGGGGGTTCGCATCAAGGCTCTCAAGAACGTCACCATCAACGAGCCCTTCTTTGCCGGTCACTTTCCGTCGCGGCCCGTGATGCCCGGCGTGCTGATGCTGGAGGCCCTGGCGCAGACAGCCGCGCTCCTGTCATTCGAGAGCCTGGGCACCGAGCCAGGCGACGACACCGTGGTCTATTTCGTCGGCATCGACGGTGCTCGTTTCAAGCGGCCGGTCGAGCCGGGCGACCAGTTGATCCTTGAAGCCTCGATCGAGCGTGCCAAGGCCGGCATCTACAAGTACAAGACGCGGGCCAGCGTCGACGGCGAAACGGCGGTCGAGGCCGATCTGATGTGCACGATGCGCAAGATCAGCTGACACCATGGGCCTGATCCACCCGACCGCCATCGTCGATCCCGGCGCCGAGTTGGCGCCGTCGGTGGCTGTCGGTCCTTATGCCGTGATCGGCCCGGGTGTGAAGGTTGGAGAGGGCACGAGCATCGGTGCCCAAGCGGTGATCGAGGGGCCGACCACGATCGGACGCGATAACCGCATCTTCGCCCACAGCAGTCTCGGTGGTGCGCCGCAGGACATGAAGTACCGGGGCGAGCCGACCGAGCTGCACATCGGTGACCGCAACACCATCCGCGAGTTCTGCACCTTCAACCGCGGCACGACGCAGGATGCAGGCGTCACGCGCATCGGTGACGACAACTGGATCATGGCCTACGTGCACATCGCGCACGACGTTCAGCTGGGCGACCGCACGATCCTGGCCAACAACGCGACCCTTGCAGGGCATGTGCACATCGGCGACTGGGTCATCGTTGGCGGCTTGACTGGCGTGCACCAGTTCTGCCGCATCGGCGCGCACGCAATGACGGGTTTTCAGAGCCATGTGGCGCAGGACGTGCCGCCGTTCATGATGGCCGTCGGGCATCCGTTGGCGGTCCGCGGCTTCAACATCGAAGGCCTGCGCCGGCGCGGCTTCTCGGCCGAACGCATTGCCCAGATCAAGCAGATGCACCGACTGCTCTATCGCGATGGTCTCACTTTGGAGCAAGCCACGCAGGCCATCGGGACGCTGGGCGGGGCTTTGCCCGAAGGCAACGTCGACGTGCAGGCGATGCTCGATTTCCTCGCTGCATCGACGCGCGGCATCGCGCGCTGACCATGCGCCTGGCAATGGTGGCCGGCGAAGCGTCGGGTGACCTGCTCGCCGGCCTCCTGCTGAAAGGACTCCGGGCACGCTGGCCAGGGCTGGCCGCGGCCGGTATCGGTGGGCCGCAGATGGCGGCCCAAGGTTTCGATGCCTGGTGGCCGAGCGACAAGCTGGCGGTGCGCGGCTATGTCGAGGTGTTGCGCAACTATCGCGAGATCGTCGGCATCCGGCGCCGCTTGACGGCCCGGCTCCTCGCCGATCCGCCGGATGCGTTCATCGGCGTCGACGCCCCCGACTTCAATCTCGATCTCGAGGGGCGGCTGAAGCGGGCCGGTACCAAGACGATTCACTTCGTGTGCCCCTCGATCTGGGCCTGGCGCGGCGAGCGGGTGAACAAGATTGCGCTCAGCGTCGACCACGTGCTGTGCCTGTTCCCGTTCGAGCCGGCGCTGCTGGCCAAACAGGGCATTGCCGCCACCTATGTCGGCCATCCGCTGGCCGATGCGATTCCGATCGACCCCCCGCGCGGTGCGGCGCGGCAAGCGCTGGGCCTGGGCGCGGCCGATCAGGTCGTGGCCCTGCTCCCCGGCAGCCGACGTTCGGAAATCCAATACATCGCGCCCCTGTTCCTGCAGGCGGCCGCGCACATGCACCGGCTGCGGTCGGGGCTGCGATTCGTGATGCCTGTGGTGCCCGGGTTGCGAGGGCTGCTGGAGCCCATGCTGGGGCTGCACGCCGGGTCAACGCCCATCACCCTGCTCGATGGGCGGTCGCACGAGGCCCTCGCGGCCTGCGACGTGACCCTGATCGCTAGTGGCACCGCGACGCTCGAAGCGGCGTTGTTCAAGCGCCCGATGGTGATTGCCTACCGCATGAACGCGCTGAGTTGGCAGATGATGCGGCGCATGCAATACCAGGCCTGGGTCGGCCTACCCAACATCCTGTGCCGCGACTTCGTCGTGCCGGAGCGCCTGCAAGGTGACGCCGACCCGGCAACACTGGCCAGAGACGTCCTCGCCTGGCTCGACTCACCGACCCGCGCGGAGACCCTGCACCAGCGCTTCACCGACCTGCACCTCCTGCTGCGGCGTGATACCGCACGCACGGCCACCGATGCCATCGCACAGATCACTGGCCAGGCCTGAGCAACTCGGCCTGGTCTGGAGCGTGCCCGGCCTCATCGCAGGCGTGGACGAGGCTGGCCGGGGCCCATTGGCCGGACCGGTCGTCGCGGCGGCCGTGATCCTGGACGATCTGCAGCCGATCAAGGGCCTGCGCGACTCGAAGACGCTCGGACGGGCCATGCGCGAGCGCCTGGCGGCGGAGGTGCGGGGCCGAGCCCTGTGCTGCAGCGTGGCCGAGGCCAGCGTCGCAGAGATCGATCGCCTGAACATCCTGCAGGCCACGCTCCTGGCGATGCGGCGCGCGGTCGAGGGTCTGCGCCTGCTACCTGCGCACGTGCTGGTCGACGGCAACCGCCTGCCGTTCCTGAGGATGCCGGCGGAAGCGATCATCAAGGGCGATGCCAAGGTCGCTGCCATCTCGGCCGCATCGATCGTGGCCAAGGTGCATCGGGATGCCTTGCTGGCGTCGCTGCACAGTCTCCATCCGGTCTATGGGTTCGCAGAACACAAGGGCTACCCGACGCCCCAGCACCTGGCGGCCCTGCGCGAGCACGGCGCCTGCGAAGCGCACCGGCGCAGCTTCGGCCCGGTGCGCGTCATGCTGGAGACCTTGCGATGAGCGAGCCGGTCGACATCCATTCGCGCGACAACCCACTCCTTGTGCGGCTGCGCAAGCTGACCCGCACGCCCGGCGCCTATCGCAAGCTCGGCGCCGTGTGGCTCGAAGGCGAGCACCTGTGCCAGGCGCTGCGCGCAAGGGGCTGGCCGGCAACCCAGTCACTGGTCAGCGAGTCAGCCTGGCAGCAGACGTCGATGCGCGAGCTGGCGCAGCACGCTGCACGCACGGCGGTCGTGCCTGACGCCTTGTTCGCTTCCGTCAGCGGGCTCGACTCGCCGTCGGGCATCGGCTTTGCCATCGATGCACCTGAGCAGCAGACGCTCAAGCCCGGCCTGGCCAGCATCGTTCTCGATCGGGTACAGGATGCCGGCAACGTCGGCAGCATCCTGCGCAGCGCCGCCGCACTTGGGTTTTCGCAGGTGTTGGCACTCGAGGGCAGCGCGTCGCTGTGGTCACCCAAAGTGCTGCGCGCCGGCATGGGGGCGCATTTCGCGCTCGATCTGGTCGAGGGCCTGAAGCCGGACGAACTCGACGCGTTGGCGCTGCCCCTGCTGGCCGCCAGTTCGCACGCCGAACAGTCCATCGACGCGGCCGTGTTGCCCTGGCCCTGCGCCTGGGTCTTCGGCCACGAGGGGCAGGGCGTTGCAGCGCCCCTGCTGTTGCGCTGCAGCCAGACCTTGCGCATTCCGCAACCCGGCGGCGAGGAGTCGCTCAACGTTGCGGCCGCGGCGGCGATCTGCCTGTACGCAACACGCCGTGCCGGGGGCCGGGCGTGAACCGCTTCGTTCGTGCCCTTGTCGGGAGCATGACTGCACTGTCAATCGAGGCGTCGGCCCAGTCACCGCTGCTGACGGTGCGCCCGGAGCCTTCGCGTGATCCATGGTGGCAGCGTGCAACGCACACGCCGCGTGCCACCGTCGTGCACGGCATGTCGATCAAGCGCTTCGAGCCGGGCTGGTGTGCGGCCGAAGTGTTCACGCGTGAGTTGTTCGGTGACGTGTTGCTGGGCCCCAGCGCCGCAAGTGCCCTCGACGGCCTGACCTTCACGCTCGAATCGTCCTTCGACGGCAGCGGCAAGCTACAGACTGCCTTCGTCGGTACCTACCGCCGTTGCGACGGTGAGCAAGGCCTCTTCGTCGCCATCACCGACCGCCGCGGTGAACGCCAACGCATGCGTTTCCTGGTCGAGGTGCCCGATCCGGGCACGGCATTTGCCGCCCTGGGCCTCGCGCCCGACGGCAGCCTGACGGTGTGGTGGTGCCTGGCGTGCGATAAGGGGCACCGCATCGCCTACAACCGCGAGACGGGCGGCTTCTATGTCGCCGGGCCTGCATTGCGGCGCTAGCCGTCAGTAGATCAGGCGATCGGGCCGGATGTCGCGCAAGATCGTCGTCGCGATTTCCTCGATCGACTTGTGCGTCGAACTCAGCCAGGCGATGCCGTCGCGCTTCATCATGCGTTCGGCTTCGTTGACCTCGTAGCGGCAGTTCTCCAGTGCGGCATATTTGCTGCCTGGCCTTCGCTCGTGTCTGATCTGGGCCAGGCGCTCCGGGTCGATCGTCAGGCCGAAGCACTTCTTCTTGTACGGGGCCAGGGACGATGGCAGGTGGCCGCGCTCGAAGTCTTCCGGGATGAGCGGGTAGTTGGCGGCCTTGATGCCGTGCTGCATGGCCAGATAGAGCGAGGTCGGCGTCTTGCCGCTGCGGCTCACGCCGACCAGGATCACATCGGCATGGGCCAGGTTTTTCGCGCTCTGGCCGTCATCATGCGCCAGCGAGAAGTTGATGGCTTCGATGCGGTCGTTGTACTCGTCGCTCTTGGCGGCATCGGAGAAACGCCCGATGCGGTGGCTGCTCTTGATGCCGAACTCGGCCTCCAGGGGTTCGACGAAGGTGCGGAACATGTCGAGCACCAGGCCCTTGCAGGCGGGGCTGGTGACGACGGCGCGCACCTCATCGTTGACCAAGGTGATGAAGACGATCGGGCGCTTGCCTTCCTGTTCTGCCGTGTGGTTGATCTCCGCCACCACTGGCAGTGCCTTCTCCACGCTGTCGATGAAGGGACGGCGCACGTGGCGCGGCTTCGCGCTGAACTGGGCCAGGATCGAGTTGCCGAAGGTTTCGGCCGTGATGCCGGTGCCGTCGGAGACGAAGAACACGCTGCGATTGGGCATGAGGCGCTCGCCGGAGGAGGCCGTCATCATAGGGGCTGGCGGCCCCGTAGAATCCGCAGCCAATCCTTCGACGGCCCGGCCGACATGCCCTCCCTCCGCTGCCAAGACACACGCTCCGCGTGGGCGGAGGTCCGAGCGCTCGCCCCGCCTGCGAAAGCACCGATTTCCCATCATCACGGAGCTTTCCCATGTCCCATGCCACTCTGGCGACCGCCCTGGTCGTTCCGTTTGAACATCTGAGGATGACCGACGTCGAGGCGGTCGGCGGCAAGAACGCCAGCCTCGGCGAAATGATCAGCCAGCTGACCGCTTCGGGCGTGCGCGTTCCCGGCGGATTTGCCACCACCGCGAACGCGTTCCGGCGGTTTCTGGCGCAGGAGGGATTGGCGGCCCGCATCGAGGCGCGGCTGGCGACGCTCAATACCGACGATGTGCGCGCACTGGCCGAAGCGGGCGCGCAGATTCGTCAATGGATCGTCGAGACGCCTTTGCCGGCCGATATCGAGGACGCCGTGCGCACAGCCTATGTCGCCCTGGTGGCGGGCGACGACCGCGCGACGTTTGCGGTGCGCTCGTCGGCCACGGCCGAAGACCTGCCCGACGCTTCGTTCGCCGGCCAACAGGAGACCTTCCTCAATGTGCACGGCATCGATGAAGTCCTGCATCGGATGAGAGAGGTCTTCGCCTCGCTGTACAACGACCGCGCCATCAGCTACCGCGTGCACAAGGGCTTCGCCCATGCCGACGTGGCCTTGTCGGTCGGGGTGCAACGCATGGTGCGATCGGACCTCGGATCGGCCGGCGTCATGTTCACCATCGATACCGAGAGCGGCTTCAAGGATGTGGTCTTCATCACCTCGAGCTACGGCCTGGGCGAAACGGTCGTGCAGGGGGCCGTGAACCCAGACGAGTTCTATGTCCACAAGCCGGCATTGACGGCGGGCCGCATGGCGCTGATCCGGCGCAACCTGGGCTCCAAGCTGATTCGCATGGAGTTCAGTACCTCAACCGAGAAGGCGCTCGATGGCAGGCTGGTCAAGACGGTCGACAACCCACCTGAGATGCGCAACCGCTACTCTTTGGGCGATGCCGACGTGACCGAGCTGGCGCGCTATGCGCTGATCATCGAGAAGCACTACGGCCGTCCGATGGACATCGAATGGGGCCGCGACGGCGACGACGGCAAGCTCTACATCCTCCAGGCGCGCCCCGAGACCGTGAAGAGCCAAAGCACGGGCCAGGTCGAACATCGATACAAGCTGAAGGGCCACAGCGCTGTGCTGGCCGAAGGACGCGCCATCGGGCAGAAGATCGGGACCGGCCCGGTACGGGTCGTCACGTCGATCGCCGAGATGGAGCGGGTTCAGCCGGGCGATATCCTTGTCACCGACATGACCGACCCGAACTGGGAGCCGGTGATGAAACGTGCCGGCGCGATCGTCACCAACCGAGGTGGCCGTACCTGCCATGCGGCGATCATTGCGCGCGAGCTGGGCATTCCGGCCGTGGTCGGTTGCGGTGACGCGACCGACAAGCTGCACGAGGCGGCCTTGGTCACGGTGGTCTGCTCCGAGGGGGACACTGGATACATCTACGACGGCCTGCTGGAGACCGAGGTCAGCGAAGTACGGCGCGGCGACATGCCCTACTGCCCGATCAAGATTACGATGAACGTCGGCAATCCATCATTGGCTTTCGAGTTTGCGCAGATCCCGAACGCGGGGGTGGGCCTGGCGCGCCTCGAGTTCATCATCAACAACAACATCGGGGTGCACCCCAAGGCGATCCTCGACTACCCCAACGTCGATCCTGAGCTGAAGAAGGCCGTCGAGTCGGTCGCGCGAGGCCACGCCAGCCCGCGCGCCTTCTATGTCGACAAGATTGCCGAAGGCGTGGCCACGATCGCGGCGGCATTCTGGCCCAAGCCGGTGATCGTCCGCCTGTCCGACTTCAAGAGCAACGAGTACCGCAAGCTGATCGGCGGGGCGCGATACGAGCCCGACGAAGAGAACCCCATGCTCGGCTTCCGCGGCGCCTCGCGCTACATCAGTGGCGAGTTCAGCGACGCATTCGGCATGGAGTGCGAGGCCCTGAAGCGCGTGCGCAGCGACATGGGCCTGACCAATGTCGAGATCATGGTCCCGTTCGTGCGAACGGTGCGCCAGGCCGAGCGCGTCGTCGCGATGCTGGCCGAGCGTGGCCTGGAGCGCGGCGTCAATGGCTTGCGCTTGATCATGATGTGCGAGGTACCGAGCAATGCCATCCTTGCCGACCAGTTCCTCGAGCACTTCGACGGCATGTCGATCGGCTCCAACGACTTGACGCAACTCACGCTGGGACTCGATCGCGATTCCGGGCTGGAGCAGCTGGCAGGCGACTTCGACGAACGCGATCCTGCCGTCAAGGCCATGATCTCGCGCGCCATAACGGCCTGCCGTGCCACCGGCAAGTACGTCGGCATCTGCGGTCAGGGACCGAGCGACTACCCTGATTTCGCCGATTGGCTGGCCCAGGAGGGAATCGTGTCCATCTCGCTCAATCCGGACAGCGTCGTAGAGACTTGGCTGCGCCTGGCTGCGAGGCGCTCACCGGCCCTGCTACAATCGCGGGCTTTCCCCTTGCTGCACCTGCCGTATGACGCCGCAGGGCGGCTTCCACCTTCGGAAACCATAAGGAGTCCAAATGCGTCACTATGAAATCATTCTGCTGATCCATCCGGATCAAAGCGAACAGGTTCCGGCCATGCTGGAACGTTACAAGGGCCTGCTCACGGCCGCCGGTGGCAAAGTACACCGGGTCGAGGACTGGGGGCGGCGTCAGCTGGCCTACCAGATCCAGAAGCTCGGCAAGGCGCACTACCTGTGCCTGAACATCGAATGCAGCAATGAGACCTTGGTCGAGCTGGAGACGGGTTTCCGCTTCAACGATGCCGTGCTGCGCCACCTGACTGTGGCGATGGAGAAGGCTGAACTCACGCCCTCGGCGATGATGAAGCACGTCGAGCGCGAGGAAGCCCGCAAGGCGCCGCAGCAGCAGGAGGCGACCGCCTGATTGGCGACGCGGCCGCGCTGGCCTGCGCCGCAGCATGAACCGGCTGGTTCTGGCTGCAACGCTGGTCGAACGCGGTGCCGTGCGATACACCCCCGCCGGCTTGCCGGCCCTGGACCTGGTGCTGAAGCACGAGTCCGAGGTCAGCGAAGACGGCCTGCCGCGCAAGGTTTCTTTGGAAATCAGGGCGGTGGCGATCGGGGCGATCACACGGCCTGCAGGCGCGATGGTCCTGGGGGCAGCGGCGAGTTTCGCCGGCTTCCTCGGAGCCACCCGCAATGGCCGCGGCCTCGTGTTCCACATCACGGCGATCGACCCCGTCTAGCCAGAACCCTGTTCGTTTTTCAAGATTCTCAGGAGATCACAATATGCCCCCGCCACGTGGTAAAGGCCGGTTCTCGAAGGACCGCAAACCCAAGCGCAACCAGCAATCGCTGCTGTTCCGGCGCAAGCGCTTCTGCCGCTTCACCGTCGCCGGTGTCGAGCAGATCGACTACAAGGACGTAGACACCCTGCGCGATTTCGTTGGCGAGAACGGCAAGATCACGCCGGCCCGCCTGACCGGCACGCGCGCCTTCTTCCAACGCCAGCTGACAACCGCGATCAAGCGTGCACGCTTCCTCGCGCTGCTGCCGTACAGCGACCAGCACAAGGGTTGAGGGGCCATCACATGCAAGTCATCCTGCTGGAAAAAGTCGCCAACCTCGGCAACCTCGGCGATGTCGTCAAGGTCAAGGACGGTTTCGCCCGCAACTTCCTGATTCCGACGCGCCAGGCGCGCCGCGCCACCGAGTCGGCGATCAAGGAGTTCGAGGTCAAGCGTGCGGAGCTCGAAAAGGTCGCCGCAGACAAGCTCGGCGCCGCCCAGGCCTTGGCCGAGAAGTTGAGTGGCAAGACCGTATCGATTTCGCAGAAGGCCGGTGTCGACGGCCGCCTCTTCGGGTCGGTCACCAATGCTGACATCTCCGAAGGCCTGAAGAAGCTCGGCTTCGATGTGCCCAAGGCAGGCATCCGCATGCCGCACGGCCCGATCAAGGCCGTCGGCGAGCAGACTGTCACTGTGTCGTTGCACACCGATGTGCAGGCCGACGTGAACGTGGCCGTGGTCGGCGAAGTCGACTGAGCTTCGCGCCGCGTTGTCCGGAAGGGCCGGCTCTGCCGGCCTTTTTCATGGGCCAACGCTTTATACCGAATTGCCCAACGCCAGCCCACAGACTTGTCCACAAGGGGCCGTCGGTGCCGGTCTTATCATTGAGTGCTCACGATGTCGGCCGTCTTCTCCACCTCCCGCGACAGCAACGCACCGCGCGACGATGAGGTTGCGCGCCTGCGCGTACCTCCGCACTCGATCGAGGCCGAGCAGAGCGTGCTGGGCGGGCTGCTGCTCGACAACAGTGCCTGGGATCGTGCTGGCGACCTCCTGACGGACAGCGACTTTTATCGTTACGAGCACAAGGCGATCTACGCTGCTGTCGGTGCGCTGGTCAGCGCCAGCAAGCCTGCCGACGTGATCACTGTTTACGAGCAGTTGCAGAGCCACGGCAAGGCGGAGGAGTGTGGCGGCATCGCCTACCTGAACGCCTTGGCGCAAAGCGTGCCGAGCGCGGCCAATTTGCGCCGCTACGCCGAGATCGTGCGCGAACGGGCGGTGCTCAGGAAGCTCATCGAGGCCAGCGACGAAATCGCCACCACGGCCTTCAACCCGCAAGGGAGGGCGGTGAGCCAGATCCTCGACGAGGCCGAAGGCCGCATCTTCAAGATCGGCGAAGAAGGTTCGCGCACGCGGCAGGGCTTCCAGAGCATGGACCAACTGGTGGTCCAGCTGATCGATCGCGTGACCGAGCTGCACGAGAACGGCGCCGACGAGGTGACCGGCATCCGTACCGGTTTCTACGAGCTCGACCGCATGACCGCCGGGCTTCAAGCCGGCGACCTGATCGTGCTGGCCGCGCGGCCGTCGATGGGCAAGACCGCCTTTGCGCTCAACATCGCCGAGAACGTCGCCGTTCAGGAGGGCCTTCCGGTCGCGGTTTTCTCGATGGAAATGGGCGCGTCGCAGCTGGCCCTGCGCATGGTCGGCTCGCTCGGCCGCATCAATCAGTCCGGTCTGCGCACCGGTAAGCTGAACGACGATGAATGGGGCCGCCTGAGCGAAGCGGTCGATCGGCTGAAGAACGCCAATGTCTTCATCGACGAAACGCCGGCGCTCAATTCAGCCGAACTGCGCGCACGCGCGCGGCGCCAGGCCCGGCAGTGCGGCAAGCTCGGCCTGATCGTCATCGACTACCTGCAACTGATGAGCGGCAGCAGCTCGAGCGAGGAGAACCGCGCCACCGAGATCGGAGAGATCTCGCGTGGGCTGAAGGCCCTGGCCAAGGAACTGCAGTGTCCAGTGATCGCGCTGTCCCAGCTCAATCGCAGTGTCGAATCCCGCAATGACAAGCGGCCGATGATGAGTGACCTGCGCGAGTCGGGTGCGATCGAGCAGGACGCCGACGTGATCATGTTCATCTACCGCGACGACTACTACAACAAGGAGTCGAAGGAGCCGGGCATCGCCGAGATCGTCATCGGCAAACAGCGCAACGGACCCGTTGGAACGGTGAGGCTGACCTTCCTGAAGCCTTTGACGCGGTTCGACAATCTCGCGCCCGGGAGCAGCGCAGGCGACGCGTACTGATCGAGGCTGGTCACCACTTGCATTTGTCGGTGTACTGTATATATTAACAGTATGCAAGTCGACCCTATTGCAAGTTCGGACGCACCCGCCGCCACCTTGGTCTTCATGCCGCGCAACAGCCTCAAGGGGCGCGGTACTGCATGGGCCATAGAACACCGCTTCACCAGCGAGCAGCATCTGTCGGTCGATGATGGCTGGGGCACGCTCGAGCAAGCGGCGCGCGAGGAGTCCGTGGCGCCCGAGACGCAGATCATCGAACAACGGGTCAAGTCCATCCTGGCAGGCAATGAGTCGCCCGACATCCCCTTCGACCTGTCGATCAACCCCTACCGCGGCTGCGAGCACGGCTGCGTCTACTGCTTCGCACGGCCGACCCACAGCTACCTGAACCTCTCGCCCGGTCTCGACTTCGAGACCAAGATCATCGCCAAGGTGAATGCGGCCCAGCGCCTGCGCGAGGCCTTTTCCGCACGCAGCTACGAGCCTTTGCCCTTGAACATCGGCTCGGCGACCGATGCCTACCAGCCGGCCGAACGCAGGCTTCGCATCACCCGCTCGCTGATCGAGGTGTTGGCCGAGTACCGTCATCCCTTCTCGATCATCACCAAGTCGTCGGGCATCGAGCGCGACATCGATCTCCTGGGCCCACTGGCCCAGGAGCGCTTGGCGGCGGTCTATCTTTCGATCCCCACACTGGACCGGGCCCTGGCGCGTGTGATGGAGCCACGCGCCACCGCGCCGGAGAGACGCCTGCGCACCATCGAACGCCTCGCGCGCGCCGGCATTCCGGTCGGCGTCAGCGTGTCGCCGATCATTCCCTTCCTGAACGAGCCCGAGCTGGAGCAGGTGCTCGAGCGCGCCCGTGACGCCGGTGCCACGACCGCGTTCTCGACCGTGCTGCGTTTGCCCTGGGAAGTGAACCCGTTGTTCCAGCAATGGCTGCAGACGCACTTTCCAGACCGCGCCGCGCGCGTCATGGCGCGCGTGCGTGACTTGCGCGGGGGGCGCGACAACGACAGCCGTTTCGGCCAGCGCATGAGCGGGCAGGGCGTCTGGGCGCAGTTGCTGGCGCAACGCTTCCAGAACGCGACCCGGCGCCTGGGCCTGAACAGTCAACGGATCGCGCTCGACCTGTCGAGTTTTCGCCGCTATTCGGACGGTGCTTCGACCCTCGTTCAGCCGTCGCTCTTCTGACCAGGCCGACCTACTTGAAGAGGTCCTTGACGCGGTCAGTCCAGCTCTTTGCGTCGGGCGAGTGGCGGTCGCCGCCCTTCTTCAGCGATTCGTCGAGCTCACGCAGCAGCTTCTTCTGGTGTTCGGTGAGCTTGACTGGCGTCTCGACCGACACGTGGCAGTACAGGTCACCGGGGTAGCTCGAACGCAGGCCCTTGATGCCCTTGCCGCGCAGCCGGAAAGTCTTCCCGTGCTGGGTGCTCTCGGGCAGTTCGATCTCGACCTTGCCGCCCAGCGTGGGTACCTCGATGGTGCCGCCCAGTGCAACCGAGGTCAGTCCGACCGGCACGGTGCAATGCAGGTCGTCTCCGTCGCGCTCGAAGATGTCGTGTTGGGCCACGCGGATCTCGATGTAAAGGTCCCCCGACGGCCCGCCATTGCTGCCCGGTTCGCCATTGCCGGCCGAGCGAATGCGCATGCCTTCGTTGATGCCGGCGGGAATCTTCACCTCCAGCGTCTTCTGCTTCTTCAGCTTGCCCGCGCCGTGGCAGGTGATGCAGGGATCGGGAATGATCTTGCCGCTGCCGCGACACTGCGGGCAGGTCTGCTGGATGCTGAAGAAGCCCTGACGCAGATGGACGGTGCCGTTGCCATTGCACTGCGGACAGGTCTTGGCGCTGGTGCCGGGCTTGGCGCCCGTGCCGTGGCAAGTCTCACAATTGTCCCAACTGGGGATGCGGATCTGCGTGTCCTTGCCGTGAGCGGCTTCCTCGAGCGTGATTTCCATCGCGTACGACAGATCCGAGCCGCGATAGACCTGTTGCCCACCGCCGCGCCGTGCGCCGCCGGCGGCACCACCCGCGGTACCGCCGAAGATGTCGCCGAAGATGTCGCCGAAGGCCTCGGCGAAGCCGCCGAAACCTTCCTGCCCGGGCCCGCCGCGAAAGCCACCCATGTTCGGGTCGACCCCGGCGTGCCCGTGCTGATCGTACGCGGCGCGCTTCTGCGCATCGGACAGCATCTCGTAGGCTTCCTTGGCCTCCTTGAACTTCTCTTCGGACGCCTTTGCCCCATCGCCCTGGTTGCGGTCAGGGTGGTGCTTCATGGCCAGCTTGCGGTAGGCCTTCTTGATGTCGTCCTCGGAGGCGTTCTTCGGCACGCCGAGGATTTCGTAAAAGTCGCGCTTGGCCATGCAGAGTCTCAGTCCATCACAAGCAGAACCGCCGCGCTGAGCGGCACGCAAGGCGTGTCAGCTCGGGCGCGGCGAGAGGTCGGCGCGGCCCAGAGGGCCGTCGCCGGCGTCACTTCTTGACTTCCTTGAAGTCGGCGTCCACCACGTTGTCGTCGGCTGCGGCTTCGGCCTTGCCTGATGCAGCCTGTGCAGCCTGCGGTGCCTCAGAGCCACCGGCTGCCTCGGCGGTCTTCTGCGCCTCGGCGTACATCTTCTCCGAGAGCTTGTGGCTGGCCGTCATCATGGCTTCGGTCTTGGCCTCGATGTCGGACTTCTCGTCGCCCTTCAGCGCCTCCTCGACGTCCTTGATCGCTGCCTCGATCTTGGCCTTCTCGTCTTCGGCCAGATCCTTGCCGTGCTCGGCCAGGCTCTTCTTCACGCTGTGCATCATCGCGTCGGCGTGGTTGCGGGCCTGTACCAGCTCGAGCTTCTTATGGTCCTCGGCCGCATTCAGCTCGGCGTCCTTGACCATCTTCTGGATCTCGTCTTCCGACAGACCCGAGTTGGCCTTGATCGTGATCTTGTTTTCCTTGCCAGTGCCCTTGTCCTTTGCGTGCACGTGCAGGATGCCGTTGGCATCGATGTCGAAGGCCACCTCGATCTGCGGCAGGCCGCGCGCGGCCGGCGGGATGCCTTCGAGGTTGAACTCGCCGAGCGACTTGTTGCCCGCAGCCAGCTCGCGTTCGCCCTGGTAGACCTTGATCGTCACTGCCGGCTGGTTGTCGTCGGCCGTCGAGAACACCTGCGAGAACTTGGTCGGAATCGTTGTGTTCTTCTTGATCATCTTGGTCATCACGCCGCCGAGCGTCTCGATGCCCAGCGACAGCGGGGTCACGTCGAGCAGGAGCACATCCTTGCGATCGCCGCCCAGCACCTGGCCCTGGATCGCAGCGCCCACGGCTACCGCCTCGTCGGGGTTGACGTCCTTGCGTGGCTCCTTACCGAAGAACTCCTTGACCTTGTCCTGCACCTTGGGCATGCGCGTCATGCCGCCGACCAGGATCACGTCGTCGATGTCGGTGAGCTTCACGCCGGCATCCTTGACCGCGGTGCGGCACGGCTCCATCGTGCGCTCGATCAACTCGTCGACCAGCGACTCGAGCTTGGCCCGAGTCAGCTTGATGTTCAGGTGCCTCGGACCCGACGCGTCGGCCGTGATGTAGGGCAGGTTGACGTCGGTCTGGGTGCTGTTGGACAGCTCAATCTTGGCCTTCTCGGCGGCTTCCTTCAGGCGCTGCAGCGCGAGCACGTCCTTGGTCAGGTCGACCCCCTGGTCCTTCCTGAATTCGGTGACGATGTAGTCGATGATTCGCTGGTCGAAGTCCTCGCCACCGAGGAAGGTGTCCCCGTTGGTCGACAGCACTTCGAACTGCATCTCGCCATCGACATCTGCAATCTCGATGATCGAGATGTCGAAGGTGCCGCCGCCGAGGTCGAAGACCGCGATCTTGCGGTCGCCCTTGCCATGCTTGTCCAGGCCGAAGGCCAGTGCCGCAGCCGTCGGCTCGTTGATGATGCGCTTGACGTCCAGGCCGGCGATGCGGCCGGCGTCTTTCGTCGCCTGACGCTGTGAGTCGTTGAAGTAGGCCGGCACTGTGATCACAGCCTCGGTGACCTCTTCACCGAGATAGTCTTCGGCAGTCTTCTTCATCTTGCGCAGCACTTCGGCGCTGATCTGCGGCGGCGCGAGCTTCTTGCCGCGCACCTCGATCCAGGCGTCGCCGTTGTCGGCGGCCGAGATCTTGTAGGGCATCAGGTCGATGTCCTTCTGCACTTCCTTCTCGGTGAACTTGCGCCCGATCAGTCGTTTGGCGGCGTAGATGGTGTTCTTCGGGTTGGTGACGGCCTGGCGCTTGGCCGAGGCGCCGACGAGGATTTCGCCGTCATCCTGGTACGCGATGATCGACGGCGTGGTGCGCGCACCTTCGCTGTTCTCGATCACCTTGGTGCTGTTGCCTTCCATGATCGCGACGCATGAATTGGTCGTGCCGAGGTCGATACCGATGATCTTGCCCATGGTCTGTGCTCCTGAAGAGAAATTCGGTTGTTCTGGAGTTGTGGATAACTGGCCGGCTTTCAAGGCCGCCGGTGTGTGGATTCAGGGCTTCGCAGCGGCCACAGTGACCAGAGCGGGGCGCAGCACCCGGTCGCTGATCAGATAGCCCTTCTGCAGCACGGTGACCACCGTGTTGGCTTCCTGTTCGGCCGGTACCACGCTGATGGCCTGGTGCTGGCGCGGGTCGAATTTCGTCCCCGCAGGGGGGGCGATCTCGACCACCTTGTTGCGCTCCAGCGCAGCTGACAGCTGGCGCAGGGTGGCGTGCACGCCTTCGAGCACCTGGGGCGTCGCCGCGTCGGGCTGGGCGATCGCCGCCTGCAGGCTGTCCATCACCGGCAGCAGGCTCTCGGCGAAGGACTCGATGGCGTATTTGCGCGCCTTCGACATTTCTTCTTCCGCTCGGCGACGCGTGTTGTCGGCCTCGGCCCGGGCGCGCAGAAAGGCGTCGTTGACTTCGGTGAAACGCGCCTGCAGCTCGCTCAACTGGGTTTCGGCGCTGGTCTCGGGCTGCACATCGGACCCGCTCTCAGGTTGCGGCGGTACCGTTGTCTGGGGGTCGTTCTCCGGGATCTTCATGGTCGCTGGGCAAGGGAAGGGGCGGTTGCCAGCCAAATGGGGACCAATCCCGCGGGTTCAAGAGGGGCATTGCTCGTCAGCGACCGTCCTCGTCGATCGACGCGCTCCAGCGCTGCCACTGCACCTGGCTGCGGTCCAGGTCGCGTCGGTCACGCTTGCTGGGCCGCCCTTGCGTGATGCTCTGCGCCGGATCGGGGGCCAGGCGCCGCGCGTCAGCGATGCGCTGGCGCTCGGCCAGACTGTCGGCCGTTTCCTCGTAGAGCGCCTGCGCCACGGGGGCTGGCCCTCGCTGGGACGACAAGGCGCGGATGACCAAGGTGCGCCGCTGGCCGGCGTCCAGGCGAAGCTCGAGGGTGTCGCCGGGACGCAACTCGCGCGCAGGCTTCGCGGCTTGGCCGTTGACGTCGACCCGGCCTCGATCTGCGGCCTCGGCAGCCAGGGCGCGGGTCTTGAACAGCCGCGCTGCCCAGAGCCACTTGTCCAGGCGCACGCGATCGATGGAAACTGCCATGGGTCGGATTATCGGCAGGCCGGCATCCGCACTTGCCCTAGGTACCTGCAATGGGCCGCGGGGGGCCGAGCGCGGCATGATCGACCCAACCTGCAACTGTCCTACGGAGAGACTCATGCGCCGAGATACCTTTCTCAGAACCCTGGCCGCCCTGACTGCCGCAAGCGCATTGCCGTTCACGGCACGCGCGGCCGCCGACGTCAAGATGATGATCCCCGCCAACCCGGGTGGCGGCTGGGACACAACCGGTCGGGCGCTGGGCAAGGCGATGCAGGATGCCGGCGCGGCCGCGTCGGTGAGCTACGACAACAAGGGCGGTGCGGCCGGTGCGCTCGGTCTGGCCCAGTTCGTCAACGGCAGCAAGGGTGACCCGAACGCGGTGATGGTGATGGGGGCGGTGATGCTTGGTGGCCTGATCACCGGCAAACCCCCGGTAAGCCTCTCGCAGGCCACGCCGATCGCGCGCCTGACCAGTGAATACAACGTCTTTGTGCTGCCTGCGGCTTCGCCGCTGAAGACCATGAAAGACGTGGTCGAGCAGATGAAGAAGGACCCGGGCAGCGTCAAGTGGGGCGGCGGCTCGCGCGGCTCCACCGAGCACATCGCGGCGGCGATGATCGCCCGCGCCGTCGGCGTCGATCCGGCCAAGATCAATTACGTCGCGTTCCGCGGCGGCGGCGAGGCGATCGCGGCGATCCTCGGCGGCAATGTCACGGTCGGTGGCAGCGGCTACAGCGAGTTCGCCGAGTACATCGCCAGCGGCAAGATGCGCGCTCTGGCCGTCACCTCGGACAAGCGCCTGAAGGGCGTCGACGTGCCCACGCTGAAAGAGCAGGGCATCGACGTGGTGATCGGCAACTGGCGTGGCGTCTATGGCGCACCCGGGATCAGCGCCGATCAGCGCAAGGCGCTGACCGAACTGATCGTCAAGGCGACCAAGAGCAAGGCCTGGGCCGAGTCGATGGAGAAGAACAACTGGACGCCGGCGCTGCTGACCGGCACCGAGTTCGACAAGTTCGTCGACGATGACTTCGCCAGCCTGCGCGCCGTGATGGCCAAGTCAGGAATGATCTGATGGCGCTCCGCGCACTGGAGACGGCAGTCGGCGCCGGTGTCCTGGCTAGCGGTGGACTGCTAGCGGCCGGTGCCGTCGGCATTTCGGGCGAGGCCGGCTACGGTGGCGTCGGCCCGAATTTCTTGCCCTGGCTGGTGGCCGGCTTTCTGCTCGCCTGCGGTGCCTTTCTGGTTTGGGAAGCTGCCAGCGGCGGCTTCCGCGCGATGGACGAACCCGAGGGTGCGGCCGAGGGCCATTGGCAAGGCTTCGCCTGGGTCTCGGCTGGGTTGCTGGCCAACGCGGCATTGATCACCACGATCGGCTTCGTGCTCAGCTGTGGCCTGTGCTTCGCGCTGGCGGTGCGCGGCTTTCGATCGTCACAGGGTCAGTCGAGTGGCGGCGTGCGTGGCTGGCTGGTCGCCGCAGCGACGGGCGTGGCGATCTCCGCGCCGGTGTACTGGATGTTCAGCAAGCTGCTGGCGATCAACCTGCCTGGGCTGACTTCGACTGGGTGGTTGTGATGGACATCCTGGGCCTCCTCTGGCAGGGCTTTCAGACAGCCGGCACGCCCGTCAACCTACTGTGGGCTCTGCTCGGATGCACCCTCGGCACGGCGGTCGGCGTCTTGCCGGGCATCGGTCCGGCCACCGCGGTGGCGATGCTGCTGCCGATCACGTTGAAGGTCGACCCGACGGCGTCGATGATCTTCTTCGCCGGCATCTACTACGGTGCGATGTACGGCGGCTCGACGACCTCGATCCTGCTCAACACGCCCGGCGAGGCGGGCTCGATGGTGACCGCGCTCGAAGGCAACAAGATGGCCAAGAACGGGCGCGCCGGGGCCGCGCTGGCGACGGCGGCCATCGGCTCGTTCGTCGCCGGCACGATCGCCACCGTGCTGGTCACGCTCTTCGCGCCGCTGGTGGCCATGTACGCTGTCCGTCTCGGCCCGCCCGAGTACTTCCTGCTGATGCTGCTGGCCTTCTGCACCATCAGTGCGGTGCTCGGCAAGAGCACCCTGCGTGGGCTGACCTCGCTCTTCGTCGGCCTGGCGCTGGGCCTGGTGGGCTTGGACCAGATCTCCGGGCAGGCGCGCTATACCGGTGGGGTGCCCGAACTGATGGACGGGCTCGAGGTGGTGCTGATCGCGGTGGGCCTGTTCGCTGTGGCCGAGGCCCTGTATGCGGTGCTGTACCAGGGCCGCGTGGTGGAGACGCAGAACCGGCTGTCCAAGGTGCACATGACGCGCGCCGAGTGGCGGCGCTCCTGGCCGGCCTGGCTGCGCTCGACGGCGATCGGTTTTCCCTTCGGCTGCATCCCGGCGGGCGGCAGCGAGATCCCGACGTTTCTGAGTTACGCCACCGAGAAGAAGCTCTCCAAGCACAAGGAGGAGTTCGGCACCACGGGCGCCATCGAGGGCGTTGCCGGTCCCGAAGCGGCGAACAACGCGGCGATCACGGCCACACTGATCCCCCTGCTGACGCTCGGCATCCCGACCTCGAACACCACCGCGATCCTGCTTGGCGCGTTCCAGAACTACGGCATCCAGCCCGGGCCGCAGTTGTTCGACAAGAACGGCGCTTTGGTCTGGGCGTTGATCGCTTCGCTGTACATCGGCAACGTGATGCTGCTGATCCTGAACCTGCCGCTCGTGGGTCTGTGGGTCAAGCTGCTGAAATTGCCCAAGGCGCCGCTGTACGCCGGCATCCTCATCTTCGCAACGGTCGGCGTCTACGGCATGCGCCAGTCGGCGTTCGACCTCGTGCTGCTGTACGCGATCGGACTGCTCGGCGTGGTGATGCGGCGCTTCGACTTCCCGACCGCGCCAGTCGTCGTCGGCATGATCCTCGGGCCCTTGGCCGAAGCGCAGCTGCGCAATGCCATGTCGATCGGGGAGGGCAAGTGGACGGTGTTCGTCGAACGGCCGATGTCGCTCGCCCTGCTCGTGATCGTGATCGGCGTGTTGCTGCTGCCGCGTGCGAGCCGGCTGTTCCGCCGCAAAGCCTAGTTCAGTCCCGCGCCCCCAGCGCCAGCGCACGGGTGCGTTGCCCGGCAAGCGCAACCGGGTCGGGGGCAATCCCCGCGTGCGCCGACCAACCTTGAAGGTGTCGCAGGGCCAGCTCGGCCAGCGCGGCGATCCACTCGTGCTGGTCGTTCAGGCAGGGGATGTAGTGGAAGTCTTCACCACCGGCCGCCAGGTAGGACGCACGAATTTCCTGGTCGACTTCCTCGAGCGTTTCGAGACAGTCGGCGCTGAAGCCGGGGCACATGACGTCCACGCGCTTAATGCCCTGCCGGGCCAGCGCAGTCAGGGTCGGCTCGGTGTAGGGTGTGAGCCACTTGGCCTTGCCGAAGCGGCTCTGAAAGGTGACGAGCAGCTCGCCCTCGGCCACTCCGAGGCGCTCCCCGAGCAGGCGGGCCGTGACCTGGCACTCGCAGTGGTAAGGATCTCCCGCGTGCAGCGAGCGCTCCGGCACGCCGTGGAAACTCAGCACCAGACGCTGGCCGCGGCCGTGCATCTGCCAGTGGCTGCGCACGCGCTGCACCAGCGCATCGATGTAGCCGGCATCGTCGTGGTAGTGGTTCACGAAGCGCAGCTCGGGCTGGCGTCGCTGCCGCCGCATCCAGTCCATCACCGCGTCGACGGCGCTGGCCGTTGTGGCCGCAGCGTATTGCGGGTACAGCGGCAGGATCAGGATTCGCGTCGCGTTGGCGGCCTTCAATTCATCGAGCATGCTGGCGATAGACGGGTTGCCGTAACGCATGGCATGGCGGACCAGCAGGCCCGGCGGGCGTTGGCCGCGCTGACCCAGATAGCCCTGCAGCAACACGGCCTGCCGTGCCGTCCAGACCGCCAGCGGAGACCCTTCGGCGGTCCAGACGCTGGCGTACTTGGCAGCCGACTTTGCCGGCCGCACGCGCAGCACCACGCCGTGCAGGATGAGCCACCACAGGGCACGCGGGATCTCGACCACGCGCGGATCGCTCAGAAACTGGCGCAGGTAGCGACGCAAGGCCGCAGCCGTCGGTTCGTCGGGGGTGCCCAGATTGACCAATAGAACGGCAGTGCGCGAAGGTGTGCCGTGGGGCAGGGAAGGTTCCGACTGAAACGTCATGGCCGCGGATTGTCGGCGATGGAGCGCCGCTCAAGCCGGGTCGGTCGGATCGTAGGGCTGGGTATCGGCGAGGTGTACGACTTCGAAGCGCACGGTGGCTGAGGTCGGATCGGCCGGTGAGCCCCCCAGGCCGATGACACCACTGCCGTGCAAGGTGCAGGTGCCACGGCGCAGGCTGACGACCTCTTCCTCACTGGCGAATCGCACATAGGTGCCGTTGTAGCTGAGGTCGGCGAGGGAGAACACGCCGCCGTGCCAGTCGAGCCGCGCATGCTGGCGCGAGACGCGCGAGTCGTCGACGCAGAAGGTGGACTGCGGACTGCGGCCGAGAACCACTGGCAACTGCAGGCTGGAAAACAGGCGGTTCGTGCGCTGCCAGAGCAGGCGAATGCCATCTGGTTCAGCCGACGGCGCCACCGCACCGAAAGCGGTCGCGACTACATCGGTGCTGGCCCGCTTGCCGCCCAGCAAGTGCACGTGCACGGCCTCGGCCCTGCCGCGCAGGTGCATCCAGTCGAGGCTGCGATAGCGAACCTGCTGCTCGAGCGGCAGGCCCGCGAACACCTCGTCGGTGACCAGGGTCTCGTTGTCGCCGGCATGGTCGAGCAGACGTGCGGCAACATTGACGGCGTCGCCGAAGCAGTCTCCACCCATCTCGACGATTTCGCCGCGCGCCAGGGCCACCTGCAGACGCAGCGCCCGCAGACCGGCCGAAGCGCCGTGCGCGTTGCCGCGGGTGACCAGGCGCTCCAGCGTGTCTTGCATCAGGCCCGCGGCCTGGGCGGCCGGGGCTGAAGCCTCGAACACCGCCATCAAGCCGTCGCCCAGTGTCTTGACGACCTGACCGCCGCGCTCGGCCACGCTCCTGGCCAATTCGCCCACCGTGTGGGTGATCACCGAAGTGGCCTCGGCATTGCCCAGGCGCTCGAACAACGACGTGCTGCCGCGCAGGTCGGCAAACAACACGGTGCGTTCAGCGATGCGGGTCATGCCATCAGGCTCCGGCAAGGGCCCGCCAACGCAGGGCCCGCTGATCCATCAAAGATTGTCCAAGTAGGTGCGCAGCTTGTCCGATCGGCTCGGATGTTTCAACTTGCGGATCGCCTTGGCTTCGATCTGGCGGATGCGCTCGCGCGTCACGTCGAACTGCTTGCCGACTTCTTCAAGCGTGTGATCGGTGCTCATCTCGATGCCGAAGCGCATGCGCAGCACCTTGGCCTCGCGCGGCGTCA